>NZ_JBFAIQ010000018.1:0-196093 GCF_040654755.1 Streptomyces sp. NPDC050625 | reverse complement strand
GTTTCCGACTCTATCAGATCTTTTCTCGACCCGATTTCCTCGGTGCTTTCCAGGTTCCCGCTCTCGCGTTTCCCTTTCCGGCGGTTCCGACTCTACCAGATCCTTTCGGGCCTGATTCCCAGTCAGCGGGGTTTGTCCTCGCGGCCGTTGGGCCGTTCCGACGTCTCAAACCTTAGCGGATCCTCCCGACAGTTCCTAATCGAGCTGCCGTGTCCGAATCGAATTGAATTCGGGCACGCCGAATTCAACCCGGCTGGGTGATCGTGCTGATGGTTTGGGCTGCCGCTGCTGCGGCGGGAGGTGTTGTCGCAGAACCGTTACGGCCCCGTGGCAACCCGAAGAACTTTACGGATCCGGCAAGGGGCTGTCAAGCACCCTCTGTCAAGATCTTTTCTGCCGGGCGTCAGTCCAGGTCGGAGAGGCGCCCGCCGGCATCCGGCTGGGCGTGCTCCACCCTGCGGAGCAGCCGGGTGAGGGCTTCCCCGAGCACCGTGCGCTCCTCCGCGGAGAGGTCCTGGAGGAGGTCCTCCTCGAAGACGGAGGCGAGGCGCATGGCCTCCAGCCACTTCTCGCGGCCCTCGGGAGTCAGCTCCACGATCACCCGAACGCGGTTGGACTCGTCCCGCTCACGGGTGACGAGGCCCTCCGCCACCATCCGGTCGATGCGGTGGGTCATCGCGGCCGGCGTGAGGCCGAGGCGCTTGGCGAGGTCGCTGGGGCCCATGCGGTAGGGGGCGCCGGAGAGGACGAGGGCCTTGAGGACCTCCCACTCGGCGTTGCTGATGCCGAGGGCAGCGGTCTGGCGGCCGTAGGCGACGTTCATGCGGCGGTTCAGGCGGGACAGCGCCGAGACGATCTTCTCGACCTGGGGGTCGAGGTCCTGGAACTCGCGCTGGTAGGCGGCGATCTGCTCTTCGAGGGTCGGCTCGCCGCCGATGCCGATGGTGCCGGAGGTGTCGCCCATGGGGGCAAGTATCGCATGGGGCCGCTTGGCGTTGAAGTCCTTGGATGTGTACTCTTTAGCTTCGAACTTTATCTTCGAAGTCTTCGGTACTAAGTACTGAGACACTCCAACTACCTGAGAGAGGTGAACGTGACCAGGGCGATGGGCGCAGCGATGCGCCGGATCCACGTGGGCAACGCACTCAGCGCGTTCGGGCTCGGCTTCACCGTCCCCTACCTGTACGTCTATGTGGCGCAGGTGCGGGGCCTAGGAGCCATGACGGCGGGGCTGGTCCTCGCCGTCTTCGCCGTGGCCGCGCTCATCGTGCTGCCGTTCGCCGGACGGGCGATCGTGCGGCGCGGCCCGCTGCCGGTCCTGCTCGCCGCCCTGGTCATGGCCGCATTGGGCGCCCTGAGCCTGGGGCTCGCGGGCAACGCGCCTGCCGTGCTCCTCTCCGCTGCGGCGCTCGGGGCCGGGCAGGCCGTGATGCAGCCGGCGCTGGCGACGATGATCGTGGACTGCTCGTCGGCGGAGACCCGGTCGCGGGCGTTCGCGACGCAGTTCTTCCTGCAGAACCTCGGGCTCGGGGTCGGCGGGCTCATCGGCGGTCATCTGGTCGACACCACGCACGTCTCCTCCTTCACGCTGCTGTTCGCGATCGAGGCGGCGATGTTCCTGCTGCTCGTCGTGATCATGTCGACGGTGCGGATGCCGCACTCGCCGCGCATCGAGGACGCGCCCGCGCGGTCGGCGAAGGGCAGCTGGAAGCAGTTGCTCGGCAACCGGGCCATGGTGCAGCTGTCCGTGCTGGGCTTCGTGCTGTTCTTCGCCTGCTACGGACAGTTCGAGTCCGGGCTGGCCGCGTTCGGTGTCGAGGCCGCGGGGATCTCCACCTCCGCGCTCGGTACGGCGCTGGCCGCGAACACGCTGATGATCGTGGTCGCGCAGTTCGCCGTGCTGAAGTTCGTCGAGCGCCGTCGCCGCTCCCGGGTGATCGCCGCCGTGGGCCTGATCTGGGCCGTGGCGTGGGTCGTGGCCGGGTACGCGGGTCTCGGGCACGGCAGTCGGGAGATGGCCACGGCCGCGTTCGTGTCGACGTACGCGCTGTTCGGGCTGGGTGAGGCGATGCTGTCGCCGACCGTCGCCCCGCTGGTGGCCGATCTGGCGCCGGAGGGGATGGCGGGGCAGTACAACTCCGCCTTCGCCCTGGTGAAGCAGCTCGCGCTGGCGGTCGGGCCGGCGGTGGGCGGGCCGATGGCGGCCTCGCTGCACACGCCGTACATCGTGACGTTCCTGCTGTTCTCGCTGGGCATCACGGCCCTCGCGCTGCGGCTGGGGCGGCAGCTCACCGCCGCGCAGGACCGGCCCTGGCAGGCGAGGAGCCGGGTCGTGGCGCGGGGCGCGGCGCCCGTGGAGCCGGTGGTCGCCGAGGCGTGAGCCCGGCGAAGGCGGCCGTCACCTTGGGGTGGCGGCCGCCTTCTGCTTCACCGGATCGCGGTCGCCAGGATCGCGGTGAAGGGGAGGGTCGGCCTGCCGTCGGGGCCCGTGCGGTCGGCGAGGCGGGCGGCGACCGAGTGGCCCGCGGCGACGAGCGTCTCCTCGCCGTGGGTGTCGGCGAGCCGCTGGCCCCAGGGCAGGACGGAGAGATGGCCCGGGGCGAAGTCCGCGAGCGGGGGCAGGGCGATCCCGAAGGTGATCTCGCGCGTCGTGACGTCGTGGCAGCCGGCCTTGCCGAGGGCGTCGGTCAGCCGGTCGGCCGTACAGGCGAAGGCGGTGCCGAAGGCGGCCGCGGCTTCGTCGCCGCCGTACTCCTTGATGGCTTCGTACTGGGCGGTGAGGTACGGCGAGAGGCTCATGTCGGCCCAGACGGTGGCCGCGAAGCGACCGGAGGGGCGCATGACACGGGCCGTCTCCGTGAGTGCCGCGGTGAGGTCGGGGAAGAACTGGGCGCCCTGTTGGCAGACGACCGCGTCGAAGGTTGCGTCGGGGTAGGGGAGCCGGTCGGCGGAGGCCTCGGTGAACTCGATGTCGGGGTACAGGCGTGGATGGTGGGCGACGGCCACCTTGAGCATGCCGGTGTTGACGTCGACGCCGCGGACGCGGCCGGCGGGGCCGACCTGGGCGGCGGCCGCGCGGGCGGCGAAGCCGGTGCCGCAGGCTAGGTCGAGGACGACATCGCCTGGGCACAGGTCCACGGCGTCGAGCAACGCCGTCGTGAAGGGCGCCATCAGCGGCGCCACATACTCCTCATAGCGCTCGGGAGCGCTTCCCTTGAGCTGAAATCCCGGTTCGTCTGCCATGGGGAGCTACTAGCACCGCGGAGCGGGTTCGCCTAGATGGCGCGCGGCAGCACGAACTCGCACCACACCGCCTTGCCGCCGCCCGGGGTCCGCCGGGATCCCCAGTTCGAGGCGATCGTCGCCACGATGGCGATGCCCCGGCCCGACTCGTCCCCCGGTTCCGCGCGTCGGCGGCGCGGGAGGTGGTCGTCGCCGTCGGTGACCTCGACGATGAGGCGGCGGTCGGTGCGGCGGAGTCTCAGGCGCATGGGCGGGGTGCCGTGCTGCAGGGAGTTGGCGACCAGTTCGCTGGTGGCGAGGACGCCCAGGTCGTGCAGGTCGGCGGGGAAACGCCAGCTGGTCAGCACTCCGGAGGCGAACGCACGCGCGCGTGGGGCCGCTTCCACTCCGCCGAGGAGTTCCAGGGCCGCGTTGCGGAAGAGATCGCCGTCGGGGCCCGTGCGGGCCGGGTGCTGGAGGACCAGGACCGCCACGTCGTCGTCGTGGTCGGCCGTGACGCCCGCCGTGCGGACCAGGCGGTCGCAGACCACCTGGGGGGTCCCCGTCGCCCCCGCCAGTGCCCGCTCCAGTGACGCGATGCCCTCGTCCAGGTCCTCGTCCCGGCGCTCGACCAGGCCGTCCGTGTAGAGGACCGCGGTCGAGCCGGGGCCCAGCGGGATCGAGCCCGACGCGTGCATCCAGCCGCCCGTGCCGAGCGGGGGGCCGGTCGGCTCGTCGGCGCGCAGCACCATGCCGCTCTCGTCGCGGACCAGGATGGGCAGGTGCCCGGCGGAGGCGTACACCAGCCGGCCCTCGTTCGGGTCGTGGATGGCGTACACGCAGGTGGCGATCTGGTTGGCGTCGATCTCCGTGGCGAGGCCGTCCAGGAGCTGGAGGACCTCGTGCGGGGGCAGGTCCAGGCGGGCGTACGCGCGGACCGCCGTGCGGAGCTGGCCCATCACCGCGGCCGCCCGTACCCCCCTGCCCATCACGTCGCCGATCACCAGGGCCGTGCGGCCGCCGCCCAGGGTGATCACGTCGTACCAGTCGCCGCCGACCGCGGACTCGGTGCCGCCGGGCTGGTAGGTCGCCGCGATCCTCAGGTCGTCCGGCTCTTCCAGTTCCTGGGGGAGCAGGCTCCGCTGCAGGGTCACCGCGGTCTCGCGCTGGCGGCGTTCGCTGGCGCGGAGGCGTTCGGCGGCCTCGGCGTGGTCGGTGACGTCGGTGGCGAAGACCAGCACCGCGCCGTCGCCGCCGTCCCGGACGCCGTTCTCGGCCGCCGGGGTGCAGGTGAAGGTGTAGGAGCGGCCGTCGGGGGCCCTGCGGGACTTGAGCGTGCGGGGCTTGCCGCTGCGCAGGACCTGGTCGAGGAGGGGCAGCAGGCCCAGTTCGGCGAGCTCCGGGAGGCCCTCGCGGGCGGGTTCGCCGAGCGGTCGCTGGCCGAACGCCGCGGCGTAGGCGTCGTTGACGTAGGCGATGCGGTGGTCGGGGCCGTGAAGGAGGGCGACGAGGGCCGGGACGCGGTCGAGGACCTCGCGCGCGGGGAGCTCGTCGACGGCGGGCACGGACGGTGCGTCGTCGGTCAGTTGTTCGGCGCGGGCCGCGGGCACGGAGCCTTCCCCCCGCCGGTCCGGAGTGACCGCGTGCTCGGTCCGCGCTGCGGCGCGGCGCTGCGTTCCGGGGAGCCGGGCGCTCCAGCGCGTGAAGTTCACGAATCCTTGCCTCGTGTCGTCGTGGTCGGCCGGCACCGGATCCGGCCGGGGGTCCGGGGGTTGTCCCCGGGAATTGCGGTGCTCGGGAAAAGCCTCATGGGTGCTGCGGGCGGGCGGATGCCCGTCCAAGGTCGTGGGCAGTCGTGGGGCAGTCTGGCAGGCTGGCCGACCGCGGCGACATCCGTCAGACGCCGGAGCGGCTCGGGGAGTTCCTCGGTCCGGTCAGGACGACCCCTTCGGGTCGTCCGAGGGGTTGTGATGAGGCTTTCCACCGGCCGCGAGTTCGAACTCCGCGCGGGGATGTTCGAGCGAGCCCAGGGAGACGATCTCCCGCTTGAAGAGTCCGGAGAGGGTCCATTCGGCGAGTACGCGAGCCTTGCGGTTGAAGGTGGGCACCCTGCTGAGGTGGTAGACGCGGTGCATGAACCAGGCAGGGTAGCCCTTCAGCTTGCGGCCGTAGACCTGTGCTACGCCCTTGTGCAGTCCGAGTGAGGCGACGGCACCGGCGTAGGAGTGCGCATAGGTGTCGAGGGGCTCGCCGCGCAGGGCGTGCGCGATGTTGTCGCCGAGGACCCTGGCCTGGCGTACCGCGTGCTGGGCGTTGGGCGCGGTCTGCGTGCCCGGCTCCTGAGCCGTGACGTCGGGGACGGCCGCGGCGTCGCCCGCGCTCCACGCGTGTTCCACGCCGTCGACGGTCAGCTGGGCGGTGCACCTGAGGCGGCCGCGGCCGTCGAGCGGGAGGTCGGTGGCGGCGAGGACCGGGTGCGGTTTGACGCCGGCGGTCCACACGACCGTACGGGTCGGGAAGCGCTGGCCGTCACTCAGTACGGCGATTCGGTCGACGCAGGATTCGAGGCGGGTCTCCAGGAGGACCTGGATGTTGCGGCGGCGCAGTTCGGTGAGGGTGTAGCGGCCCATCTCCGCGCCGACCTCGGGGAGGATCCGGTCGGCGGCCTCGACGAGGATCCACTTCATGTCCTCGGGCCGGACGTTGTGGTAGTAGCGCGTGGCATAGCGAGCCATGTCCTCGAGTTCGGCCAGTGCCTCGACTCCGGCGTAGCCGCCGCCCACGAAGACGAAGGTGAGGGCCGCGTCGCGGATCGCGGGGTCGCGGGTGGAGGAGGCGATGTCCATCTGCTCCAGGACGTGGTTGCGCAGGCCGATGGCCTCCTCGACGGTCTTGAAGCCGACGGCGTGCTCGGCGAGGCCGGGGATGGGGAGCGTGCGCGCGATCGAGCCGGGGGCGAGGACGAGTTCGTCGTAGGCGAGGTGCTCGGCGCCCCTGCCCTCCTCCTCGGTGGCGAGCGTGGTGAGGGTGGCCGTCCGCGTGGTGTGGTCCACGGCCACCACCTCGCCGACGACGACGTGGCAGTGGTCCAGGACACGGCGCAGCGGTACGACGACATGACGAGGAGAAATCGAACCGGCGGCCGCTTCGGGCAGGAACGGCTGATACGTCATGTACGGATCCGGAGTGACGACAGTGATGTCGACGTCGCCCCGCCTGAGCTCCTGCTTCAGCCTCCGCTGAAGTCGCAGGGCGGTGTACATCCCGACGTAGCCACCGCCGACAACGAGAATGCGCGCACGTTCCTTCACCATCCCATGACGCACCCGGCGCTCTTGTTTGTCCACAGCCTCGACAATTTGTGTGACCGGCGATCTGGTGATCGCGGCGGCGCCGGGGCTGTCGAAGCCGGGAGAAAGCGGGCAGGTCAGCGGGGGCGGACACGAGGGCGCCAGAGTGCGCAAACGGGACGTATGCGCTCCGTACTCCGATCGGGGGGCGCTCCGTGCGGAACCTGCCCCTTCTGAATTGACTCCCACTCAACTATGTTCGTGTGTCGACGGGGTGTAGGGGCTGTGGTCGAACGGGTCCGCGACGGGCGGTCCCGCTCAGGGAACGGTGCCAGTTCCGCGCACTCCGGATTCAGTGGCGGGGAGTCTCCGGGGGGAGACGTCATTAACCGGGGGAACGCTTATGCATATTCAGGACACGCATTGGTCTTCGGCGAACGCCATCGCACCCGCCGGCGGTGCTATGGGCGCGGCGGTGGGCAACGGACGCGCGGACGGGTCGCGCACGACGCCGCTGCGGGTGGACGCACAGCGCAATCTGGAGCACGTGCTGCGAGCGGCGCGCGAGGTCTTCGGCGAGCTGGGTTACGGCGCGCCGATGGAGGACGTGGCGCGGCGCGCGCGGGTCGGTGTGGGCACGGTGTACCGGCGCTTCCCGAGCAAGGACGTCCTGGTCCGGCGGATAGCCGAGGAGGAGACCTCCCGGCTGACCGACCAGGCGCGGGCGGCGCTCGGGCAGGAGGACGAGCCGTGGTCGGCGCTGTCGCGCTTCCTGCGCACGTCGGTGGCCTCGGGGGCCGGGCGGCTGCTGCCGCCGCAGGTGCTGCGGGTCGGCGTCCAGGAGGACGGCACCGAGGACGCGGGCTCCGCGGCCGAGGAGGCGCGGGTGCCGCAGCAGCGGAGCCAGCCGGGCGGCGGTGAGCTGCGGCTGGTGTCCGAGGAGCCGGCCGCTGCCGCGGACGACGACGCGGGGGCGGCGGCGCTGCTCGAAGTGGTCGGCCGGCTCGTGGAGCGGGCGCGTGCGGCGGGCGAACTGCGGCCGGACGTGTCGGTGTCCGACGTTCTGCTGGTGATCGCCACGGCAGCCCCGTCGCTGCCGGACGCGGCCCAGCAGGCGGCGGCCTCGGCACGGCTGCTGGACATCCTGCTGGAGGGGCTGCGTTCGCGTCCCGCGTGAGCTTTGCGGCTTTTGCGCACGCCGATCAAGTACCCGGCGGGGTCGGCTCGTTGAGCCTCCCCGTCCGGGTGATGGCCGGTACCACCGGACGGCAGGTCCGCTCGGACGAGTGGATGGCTCGTACTCGGGGGTTCCGAACCAAGGCCGGTATGGCACTCTGACCCGGTGATCGGGTCGGGCATGCAGGCGTCGGGGGCTTTCCGCGATGAGCGTTGACGGGTGGGACGAGTCCCTCGGTGACGGTGACGCGGACGCCGGCGGGCTGACCGCGCCCCAGGTGCCCAGCCAGGGCGGCCCGGCGGACGTACCGCGCTCCGGCGCCCCGGTGCGCTCCGGCGCCTCGGCGAAGGACAGCGTCCCGGCCCAGCGCGAGAGCGGCCCCCTGCCGTCGCGTGGGGCGGCGCCGGGCGACGGTGAGCTGATCGAGCGGATGCGCGCGGGCGACGACACGGCGTACGAGGAGCTGTACCGGCGCCACGCGAACGCTGTGCGCCGTTACGCGCGCTCCTGCTGCCGCGACGCCCACACCGCGGACGATCTGACCGCCGAGGTCTTCGCCCGCATGCTCCAGGCGGTGCGCGGCGGCTCGGGACCCGAGCACGCCGTACGCGCCTATCTACTCACCTCCGTCAGGCGGGTGGCCGCGCACTGGACGAAGTCGTCCCGGCGCGAGCAGCTCGTCGACGACTTCGCGGTCTTCGCCGCTCAGGCCACGCGCGCGTCCGAGGTACCGGGCGACGGCACCCTCGCCCTGGGCGCCGATGTGCGGGCCCTGCACGAGGCCGAGCAGTCCCTCGCCATGCGTGCCTTCCGCTCGCTGCCCGAGCGCTGGCAGGCGGTGCTGTGGCACACCGAGGTGGAGGACGAGTCGCCGAGCGAGGTGGCCGTCCTGTTCGGGCTGGACGCCAACGGCACGCGCGTGCTCGCAAGCCGCGCCCGCGAGGGCCTCAAGCAGGCCTATCTCCAGGCCCATGTCAGCGCCACGCTCGGCGGCGACGCGGAATGCGCGCGCTACGCCGACCAGCTCGGCACGTACGCCCGCCGCAAGCTGCGCATCCGCGCCGAGCGGGGCCTGCGCAAGCACCTGGCGGAGTGCGCCGGCTGCCGGCTGGCGGCCGCCCAGATCGAAGAGGTCGCGAGCGGGATCCCCGCGGTCGTCCCGGTCGCGGTCATCGGCTGGTTCGGCGCCGCCGGGTACGCCAAGGCGCTCGGGATCATCGCCACCGGCGCCGGAGTGGGCGCCGCGGGCGCGGCCGCCACGGCCGGTGCCGGCTCGTCCGGCGGGGCGGGCGGTGGCGCGGCGGCCGCCGAGGGGCTGGCCGGGTCGGTGAAGGCCGGTATCGCGGCCGGTGTGGTGGCGGTCGGGGTCGCCACGGTGGCGCTCGCCCTCCTGAACGACGGCCACCCGGCCAAGGACGTCGCCAAGCCGTCGTCCCCACCGTCGGTCGCCCAGCCGCAGGCGCCGGCCCCCACGCCCTCGAAGACGCCGCCCACGCCGAAGGCACCGGGCATCGTCCCCGTGGCCGCCCCGACGCCGGCCCCCACCCCGTCCAGCGCACCCGGACAGAGCCCGAACCCGACATCGGGCCCGAGGGCGAGCCGGACCCCGGCCCCCTCGCCGAAGCCCACGCCGACACCGACACCGACGCCCACCCGCACCCCCGCTCCGCCCACGACGCCCGCACCCCCTCCGGCGCCAGAACCGGTCGTCTACCAGTGGAGCGATCTGCGGTACGACATCACCGGCGACGGCAGCAAGCCCGAGATGCGGCTGGCCGAGAGCAGCTGGGTGTGGCGGCGCTACGGCCTGTCCGTCGCCGACAAGCACTACGCGCGCGGTGTGACCGTCCACGGCGTCTCCTCCGTCACCGTCGACCTCAACCGGGAGTGCTCCGCGTACGACGCGATGGCCGGCGTGGACGACCTGACCCTGCGACTCGGCAAGGTCTACTTCTCCGTCTACGCCGACGGCGTCCGGCTGTGGCGCTCCGGGATGGTCAAGGGTGGCGACCCGGCCGTCCCGGTCCATGTGAACCTGGCCGGGCACCGCACCGTACGGCTGGTGGTCGAGCCGCACAGCAACGCGTTCGACGCCACGGCGCTCGCCGACTGGGCCGACGCGAGGTTCACCTGCCGCTAGGCGGTGTCGAGTCCGCCGGTGGCGGTGGGAGTGCGGTCCAGCTCCCGCAGCACGTCGTCCGCGGTGCAGGACGCTCCCCGGGCGCGCTCGGCCGCGTACCGGGCGGGGGTCAGCTGCGCGCGGGCGGTGGTGTCGACGGCCGCCGCGCGGGTGCGCTCCGGCTCGGGGCGTGGATGGCCGGCGCGCCAGTGGTCTGCGGCCGTGAACAGCCGTACCGCACCCGCCAGATCGCCGAGCCGGGCCAGCAGGTCGGCCGCGATGTCCACGAGCCCCGCCGTGATCGACTCGGCGCACCGCCGCCGCACGGCCTCGCGCAGCACCTCGGCCACGACCGGCAGCCCGTGCGCGGGACCGGACTCGCCGGCCGTGATCAGGGCCTCGACCGCGCCCAGGCCCGCCGTGAACTGGGGCGGGGCGTTTCCGCCCGCCATCGTCGCGCGCGTGGCCTCGAACAGCTCGCGCGCGCGGACCATGTCTCCGGCGTCCTGGGCGATGTGCGCCCGCAGCAGCAGGATGAAGGCCCGGGACTCCGCCACCCCGTACTGGTCGGCCGCCGCGGCCGCCTCGTCCAGGGCGGAAAGCGCGGCCGCCCGGTCGCCGGAGCGGTAGGCGATCTCGGCGAGCCGCGCGATCAGGAACGGTGACTCGGCGTATCCGCCCACCTCGTAGGCGAGTCGCAGCGCCTCCTCGTACTCGCGCCCGGCCTCCTCGAACCGGCCGCGCGCCATGGCCGCCTCGCCGGCCGCGCTGCACACCTGGGCCCGCATCCAGCGGTCCCCCACCCGTCGGCTGAGCACCCGCAGCTCCGCCAGGTCCTCGTCGACGCCCCGCAGATTGCCGGGCGAGTCGACGACCACGTGGGTGCGGTACATCAGGCTGACGCCGACCGCCCAGTCGTCGCCGTGGAGACGGCAGTTGGCGACCGCCGCATCCATGTCGGGGCCGACCTCCGCCGGGCCGCCCAGGTAGTAGGCGGTGAGCGGCCAGACGATGCCCGGCAGCCGCGCGGACCGCGGCCCGCCGTGCTCGAAGACGGCCCGCACGCGCGCGATGTACTCCGGGGCCCGCTCGTCCGTGAGCAGGTCCGGGGCGCCGGTCTCGGACGTCAGGAACATATGGAGCATCCGCAGGTCCATGCGCAGCTCGTGCAGGGGGTGGCGCGCCTCCGCGTCGGGGGCCGCGAGAAAGGCGCCCACCGGGTCGGCGGAGGCGGCGAGCCGGTCCCGGGCCGTGGCGTCCTCGGGCAGGGCGTCCAAGGCGACACCCAGGCGCAGCACCGCCCCCACCCAGTCCACGGCCTCCTGGCGGTAGTTGCGCAGCCACCAGAACCAGCCGACCGCGAGGACGAGCGCGCCCGCCGTCTCCTCGTCGCCGTCGCGCAGGGTGCGGTCGAGGGCGGCGCGGATGTTGTCCAGTTCGGTCTCCAGGCGGGAGATCCACGGCAGTTGGGCCCCGGACCTCAGCAGCGGTTCCGCCCGCTCGGTCAGGGCGCGCACCCACGCGCGGTGCCGCAGTTCGGCCGCCGCGCGCAGCTCGGGGACCTCGGCGGCACGCTCTCCGGCGTACTCCTGGATGGTCTCCAGCATGCGGTACCGCATGCCGTCCAGGCCGTCGGGGCCGTCCGGTGCGGCGACGACGAGGGACTTGTCGACGAGCGCCCCGATCAGCTCCGCCGCCGGGCCGGTGCACACGGCCTCCGCCGCCGCGAGGTCCCAGCCGCCGGCGAACACCGAGACCTCGCGCAGCACCGTCCGCTCCCGCTCGTCGAGGAGCTCCCAGGACCAGTCGACCACGGCACGCAGGGTCTGCTGGCGGGGCAGGACCGTACGGCTGCCGGAGGTGAGGAGGCGGAAGCGGTCGTCGAGGCGGTCGGCGATCTGCCGGGGGGTGAGCAGCCGCAGCCGGGCGGCGGCGAGCTCGATGGCGAGGGGGAGGCCGTCGAGGCGCCGGCAGATCTCGTCGACCGCCTCCTTGTCGTGGAGCACGGTGTCGGCGTCGGGACGGACGGCCGCCGCGCGCTCCTCGAAGAGACGGTGCGCCTGCTCGGGGACGAGGGGTTCGACCGGGCGCACCGACTCACCGGGGACGCCCAGGGGTTCACGGCTGGTGGCGAGGATCGTGAGGCCCGGGCAGCGGGTGAGCAGTGTCTCGGCGAGGTCGGCGGCCGCGCCGATGACGTGTTCGCAGTTGTCAAGGATCAAGAGTTGGCTGCGCGGGGCGCAGTACTCGACGAGCAGGGCGACCGGGTCGTCCTGGTGGGTGGCCAGTTCGCTGGTCATGAGGACGGTCTCGCGCAGGCCGAGCGCGCTGACCACCGCGCCCGGCACCGCCTCGGGCCGGTCGAGCGGGGCGAGTTCGACCAGCCATGCCTGCGGGAGCCCGGCGGCGGCCTCCTCGGCGAGACGGGTCTTGCCCGAGCCGCCCGGTCCGGTGAGGGTGACGAGGCGGGCCCTGCGCAATTCGGAACGAACGGCCGCGAGCTCGGGTTCCCGGCCGACGAAGGACGTCAGGCGGGGGCGCAGATTGCCGGTGCGCTCGCGGAACCGGCCGAGGGGGGAGACAGCGGGAGCCTCCTGCGTGAGCAACTCCGAGTGGAGGGCTTGGAGTTCCTGGCCGGGGTCGGCGCCGAGGCCGTCGGCGAGGGTGCGGCGGGCTGTGTCGTACGCGGCGAGGGCGTCGGCGGTGCGGCCGGTGTCGCGCAGGGCGCGGATGAGGAGGGCGTGCAGCGGTTCGTCGTACGGGTGGGCCGTGGTCAGCTCCGTCAGTTCCGGTACGACCTCGGGGGCGCGGCCGAGTCGGAGGGCGGCGGCCGCCCTGGCCCGGGTCGCCTCCAGGCGCAGGGCCTGCGGGCGGGTCGCGGCGGTGCGGTCGGGGAGGTCGGCGAGGGCGGGGCCGTACCAGAGGGCGAGGGCTTCGCTGAGGGCGCTGAAGGCGGCGGCCGGGTCGCCCCGGTCGAGGGCGGCGGTGCCGTCGCGCACGAGCCGCTCGAAGACGTGCAGGTCGACGTCGTCCGCGGTGGCCTCCAGGCGGTAGCCGCCGGGGCCGGAGGTGACGGTGTGCTTTCCGACGGTACGGCGCAGGCGGCCGACCAGTGCCTGGAGCGCGGCCGGGGCGTCCTGGGGCGGGTCGTCCGCCCAGACCTCGTCGATCAGGGTGTCGGGGGGCGTGGTGCGGCCGGGGCGCAGGGCGAGGGCGGTGAGCAGCGCGCGCAGCCGGGCGCCGCCGAGGGGGATGGAGGTGCCCTGGTCGTCCGTGGCTCGGGCAACGCCCAGGATTCTGTACCGCACCGGGTCATTGTCGCCGGGGTGGCGAGCGGGGGCACGGAGTTTCGGGGCGGGGTCGTCCCGCTGCGGCGGACCGGCGCCGAGGAGCACCCGGCGCCGGTACGGCGTCGCCCGCTTCGGGGCGGTGCCTGGTTGCAGCGGTGCCTGGTTGCAGAGGCCTATCCCCGTCGCGCGGCGGCCCCCGCCCCCAGCGCCCCCCGCTGGGGCGTGATCCCCGCCGGCACCGCACGCGCGCGTGCCGGGGTGCCCGTCCAGCAGGTGCCCCTGCGTGCCAGCAGTCGGCGCAGCCACAGCTCCAGGGAGACCAGGTCGGCCAGGCCGTCCAGCGGCAGCGGCTCGCCCGCGGCGGCCCCGCGCAGTGCCTTGCGCACCACGCGGGCCTCGATCAGGCCCGCCTCAGCGAGGAGGGGGGTGGTGAAGAGGGAGACGAGGGAGTCGGCGGCCACGCGCAGGCCCGTGCGGGCGGCGGCGGCCGAGGAGGCGTGGGAGGGGGCGCCCCAGCCGGGCGGGAGGTCGGTGACGCCGGCGCCCTCCAGGACCGTACGGAGGATGGCGGCGCGGGCGCCGGGCTGGACCCTGAGGGCCTCGGGGAGTTCGCGGCAGGCGCGGACCACCTGGTTGTCGAGGAACGGGGCGTGCAGCCGCTGGGAGCGGATCTCGGCGGCCTGTTCCAGCACCCGGATGTCCGCCGCGTGCCGGGCCAGCGCCGCACGCGCGCGGTAGTCGCCGGGCCGCTGGCCGGGGCCCACTCCGGAGCGGTTCGCCGAGCTCTGGAGCAGAACCGATACTTCAGCCAGTGCCTCTCCGGTCAGCCAGCGCGCCGCGGGCCCCGGTCTGGCCCAGGTGAGCGCCGCGAGGGACGCTCCGACCGCGCCTCCGGGTTCGTCGAAGCGCCGGCGCAGCAGGCGTTCGGCGAGCACTTCCACGCCCGCCCGGTACGGCGTCCGCGCCAGCCGCCGTGCCGCGCTGTACACGCGCGCGGGGACCATCACCGAACCGTCCGCCTTGGCCAGTGCCGCGACCGGACGCACCAGGTGGCGCCGTTTGCGGTCCATCAGCAGGTCCGCCAGGCGGGCCGGGTGGGCGTCCAGGACCTGGCGGGCGCCGTAGCCGGTGAAGTGGTCCGCGCTGCCCGACGCGAGGCGCGCCCGATGCCGGGCAGCCAGGACGAGCGAGGGTGCCGGCTCGTCCGTGAGCGGGCCGTCCAGGTCGGCGTACGGCAGTACCTCCTCGCCGCCGGCCACCACGACGTGGTGCAGGCGCGGGTTGGACGCGAGGCTCCCCGCCCGTTCCAGTTCGGCCTCGCGGCCCCCGACGGCCAGGTCGTTGAAGGTGACGGCCAGCAGCCGCTCACCGGCGCCGGTGCCGTGTCCCAGGATCGTGCCCGGCATCCCCGGGAGGCCGGCTGCCAGCAGGGCCAGCGTGCCCGAGGCGGGGCCGCCGCTCAGGTCCGCGCCGATCCCGGGTACGGGCATCCCGCGCGCGGCACGCCGTTCGGCCGGGCCCATGCCGGGCACCGGGCCGGGGTCGATGTCGGGGACGTGCCGGGGTGCCGACAGACGGGCGCGCACCGCGTCCACGAGCGCGTCCCGCACGGCGTCCACCGCCCTGTCGGGGTCGGCGGAGGGCGCCGCCACGGCGAGGGAGGCGACCGGCTCGTACCCGGCGATCTCGCGCGCCCCCGCACGCAGGATCAGGGCGTGTCCCGGCGGAACGCGCCGCACGCCGTCGTACGGCGTCGAATCGTGCAGCGCGGCCGGTACGTCGGGAGCGGCGAGCAGCGCCGCGAGGTGGCCGAAGTCGAGGTTGGCCTCGATGAGGTCGGCGAGCGGCAGCGCGGCCGTCGCGTACGCGGTGCCGCCGGCCCAGGGGGTGTAGAACACCGGGCGGGCGCCGGCGAGATCGCCGCACACGGTGACGCGGCGGCCGACCTGGACGACGGCCGTGTAACTGCCGGACCAGGCCGTCAGATGCCGAAGTGCCCCTCCGCGCGCGGCGAACAGGCCGAGCCGCAGCTCCTCGTCGGAGGCGCCGCAGGTGCCCAGGACGGCGATGCGGTTCTGGGCGTCGGCCTTGATCACGCGCACTTCGTCCGGGCGCCAGTCGCCGACCGCCCACAGCGGATCGGGGTCGCCCCACAGGAGTTGGGAGCCGATCGGGTGCACGGTCTCGCCGTCGTGTCCGGTCGCGCCCGCGGAGCCGATCCCGGCGGCACCGGCGGCGGCGCTGCTCCATCCCACCAACCACCGCATCGACGCCTCCACAGGCTGTGGACAACCAGTGCACGGTACGAACCGGTTCACCATGCTGCCATGAAGAACGCGCCCCCGAGGTGCGGCGGCGCCTCCTTCCGCCGATGGAATGCGCCCACGCGCGCGTGCCCATGGGGAAGCGAACCCCCGTACGGGACAGGGGAACTGCGACTCGAATGCGCCCCCGAAATGCTCCCCGAAAACGCCCTTCGCGCCCTCAAGTCCCGTGGTAGGAGCGGTAATCGCCCACGAGAGGCAGGGTCGATTTTCGGCCAAATCACGGACGCGGAGACAGGTTTGAGCACGCTCCGTACAGGCTCGGCGCGGCGCGCCGACAGCGCACAGTCCGGGAGGCGGGCACCGCCTCCCGGACCGGTCCGCCACCCGCGGGGATGAAGGTGGCGGTGTCCCCCAGCCCACTGGATCCAGTACAGCGGGCCGACCCACGCACGATCCATGGAACCGCTCCCCACGTGGCCGGAGAAGAGCGCACGGACGGGCGCACGGCCACACGACGGGGGCACGTCGCGACATGCCGTGCACGGTGCGTACAGGGCCCGCACATCCCTACGGACCACAATCCCGCCAACCGGAACAATGCCCCTTAACGCTTGGGATGCGGCGAACTACGCTGGGTTTACGAATGCCGCGTGGTTATGCCAGCGCGGCAGCCGTCTGTGTCGAGGGGTGGCGCATGTCCAGGGAGCAACGCGGGCCGAACGAAAAGCTCGGCGCCGTTCTCGCCCTCGCGGGAATCAGCAACGCAGGACTCGCGCGACGCGTCAACGATCTTGGCGCTCAACGCGGGTTGACTCTTCGCTACGACAAGACCTCGGTCGCGCGCTGGGTGTCGAAGGGCATGGTGCCGCAGGGTGCCGCGCCCCACCTCATCGCGGCCGCGATCGGCCAGAAGCTCGGCCGCCCGGTGCCGCTCCACGAGATCGGCCTGGCGGACGCGGACCCCGCACCCGAAGTGGGCCTCGCCTTCCCCAGAGACGTAGCACAGGCGGTGCGGTCGGCGACGGAGCTGTACCGTCTCGACCTCGCCGGCCGCCGGGCCGGCTCCGGAGGCATCTGGCAGTCCCTGGCCGGATCATTCGCGGTGAGCGCATACGCAACGCCCGCCTCACGGTGGCTGATAACCCCCGCCGACAGCTCGGTCGCACGGGACGCGAACCCCTCCGAGGGCTCCGGCGCACCGATCAAAGTCGGCCACAGCGATGTGCAGAAACTGCGGGAGGCCGCCGAGGACGCCAGGCGCTGGGACTCCAAATACGGAGGCGGCGACTGGCGTTCGTCCATGGTGCCCGAGTGTTTACGGGTGGAGGCGGCACCGCTGCTGCTCGGCTCGTACTCCGACGAGGTCGGCCGCGCCCTGTTCGGGGCCTCCGCCGAACTCACCCGTCTCGCAGGCTGGATGGCCTTCGACACGGGCCAGCAGGAGGCCGCACAGCGGTACTACATCCAGGCGCTGCGCCTCGCCCGCGCGGCCGCCGACGTCCCCCTCGGGGGTTATGTCCTGGCCTCCATGTCCCTGCAGGCGACCTACCGGGGCTTCGGCGACGAGGGCGTCGACCTCGCGCAGGCGGCCGTGGAGCGCAACCGGGGTCTGGCCACCGCCCGCACCATGAGCTTCTTCCGCCTGGTCGAGGCACGCGCGCACGCACGCGCCAGCGACGCGCAGGCGGCCGGCGCGGCCCTCAAGGCCGCCGAGGGCTGGCTGGAGCGGGCCAGGGAGGGCGACAACGACCCGACCTGGCTCGGCTTCTACTCCTACGACCGGTTCGCCGCCGACGCCGCGGAGTGCTACCGCGATCTGAAGGCACCACGCCAGGTCCGGCGCTTCACGGAGCAGGCGCTGTCGAAGCCGACGGAGGAGTTCGTGCGGTCGCACGGGCTGCGGCTGGTCGTCTCGGCGGTCGCCGAACTGGAGTCGGGCAATCTGGACGCGGCGTGCGAGCAGGGGGTGCGGGCCGTGGAGGTCGCGGGGCGGATATCGTCCGCGCGCACCACGGAGTACGTGAAGGATCTGCTGCACCGGCTGGAGCCGTACGGCGACGAACCGCGCGTGGTCGAGCTGCGGGAGCGGGCACGACCACTCCTGGCTCCGGCGTAGGCGCTCCGCTGGGTTGCCGGGTCCTTCGCGTCTGCCGGGTCGCGGTGGTCCCCGGGACCGCGGGTCGCCTTTGGCCGGTCGCGCCCCGCGGCGCAGCCGCTGATGTCACAGCCCCGTGCCCCTGGGGCACGGCTGCGCCGGCCCCTCCGGCTGCGTTTGAAGACACTGTCAGTGGCGCAGTGCACTATCGATGCCAGGAGGTGGTGCAGGTGCGGGAGGTCGCGTACGACTGCGACGTGCTGGTGGTCGGCGGTGGGATCGTCGGGCTGTCCACGGCGTATGCGATCACGCGTGCCGCGCCGGGCACGCGGGTGACCGTGCTGGAGAAGGAGCCGGGGCCCGCCCGGCACCAGACGGGGCGCAACAGCGGCGTGATCCACAGCGGGATCTACTACCGGCCCGGCTCGCTCAAGGCGCGGTACGCGGTGCGGGGCGCCGCCGAGATGGTGAAGTTCTGTGCCGAGTACGGCATCGCGCACGCCGTCACCGGCAAGCTGATCGTCGCCACCGAGCGATCCGAGCTGCCCCGGCTGCACGCCCTGGTGCAGCGCGGCCGGGAGAACGGGATACCGGTGCGGGAGCTGGGCGCCGCACAGATCGCCGAGTACGAGCCTCAGGTGCGGGGCCTCGCGGCCATACACGTCGGGACGACGGGCGTGGCCGACTTCGCCGGGGTCGCACGGCAGCTCGCCGAGGCGTCCGGCGCGGAGATCCGGTACGGCGCGCGGGTGGTCCAGGTGGACCGCCGCCCGGAGCTGGGGGTCGCCGTGCGTACGGCGGGCGGGGACATCGTGCGCGGGCGGGTGCTGGTGAACTGCGCCGGGCTGTACTGCGACGAGGTGGCCCGGCTCACCGGCGACGAGCCCGAGGTGCGGATCGTGCCCTTCCGGGGCGAGTACTACGAGCTGGCGCGGCCCGGACTGGTGCGCGGACTGGTGTATCCGGTGCCGGACCCGGCGTTCCCGTTCCTCGGCGTGCATCTCACGCGCGGGATCGACGGGGGCGTGCACGTCGGCCCCAACGCGGTGCCCGCCCTGGCCCGGGAGGGGTACGGCTGGGGGGTCGTACGGCCGCGTGAGGTGGCGGGCACGCTGGCCTGGCCCGGCGCGTGGGCGATGGCCCGGCAGCACTGGCGGTACGGGGCGGGGGAGTTTTGGCGCTCGGTGTCGAAGCCGGCGTTCACGGAGGCGGTGCGCAGACTGTTGCCCGCCGTGCGGCCGGACGACCTGGTGCGGGCGGCCCCGGGAGTGCGCGCTCAGGCCGTCCTGCGGGACGGCACGCTCGTCGACGACTTCCTGATCCGGGAAGGAGCACGGACCGTGCACGTGCTGAACGCACCGTCTCCGGCGGCCACGGCCTCGCTGCCGATCGGCAGGTCGGTGGCCCGCCGGGCGCTGGCCGTGCTGGGCTCGTCCTGACCGGTTCCCCGTGTCCCGGCTCGCGTAAAATCGTCACCACTGTGTCTGAGTTCCTGAACACCCCCGAATCCCCCCGGCACGTCCCCGGCGTCTCCGTCCGGCACACCCGCGCCAAGGGTGAGCCGCGCTTCCCGGACGGCCCCAAGGCCGACCCCGCCGGGTCGCACTTCGAGCGGCGGATCCGGAGCTTCCAGCCGCGGCGCAGCCGGGTGACCGCGGGGCAGGCCGACGCGCTGCAGCGGCTGTGGCCCAAGTGGGGACTCGACATCGACGGGCAGCGGGTCGTCGACCTGGGCGAGCTGTTCGGGAACGACAGGCCCGTGGTGCTGGAGATCGGATTCGGCATGGGCGAGGCCACCGCGCAGATGGCCGCCCAGAACCCCGACCTCAACATCCTCGCCGTCGACGTGCACACCCCGGGGCAGGGCAACCTGCTCAACCTCTGCGACCAGAACGGGCTGTCCAACGTCCGGGTCGGCAACGGGGACGCGATCATCCTGCTGCGCGAGATGCTCACGCCCGACTCGCTCGACGGGCTGCGCGTCTACTTCCCCGACCCCTGGCCTAAGAAGCGGCATCACAAGCGGCGGCTGATCCAGCCGGAGTTCCTCGGCCTGGCCGCCACCCGCCTCAGACCGGGGGCGATCGTGCACTGCGCGACGGACTGGGAGCCGTACGCCGAGCAGATGCTCGAAGTGCTGACCGCGCACCCGGACTTCGAGAACACCCGCCCCGACGGCGGTTTCTCGCCGCGCCCCGACTTCCGGCCGCTGACCCGTTTCGAGGGTCAGGGACTGGACAAGGGTCATGTGGTGAACGATCTGCTCTTCCGCCGCGTACAGCACCGGGAGCAGCAGCGACGTTAGGGTCAATGCCGTGACCACCTTCCCCCCGTATCCGACGCACCCCGCCGGCCCCGACGGCGGTGCGCTCCGGCACCCGCGCTGGTGGCAGCGCAGGTGGGTGCGGTACGGGGCGCTCATCGCCCTGCTCGCGCTCTCCGGGCTCGTCATCCTCGCCCTGGTCCGCGAACAGACCGGCACGGAAGGGTTCCTGGTCGGGATCTGTCTCGCCGTGCTGCCCGTGCCCCTGCTCATAGCCGCCTTCCGCTGGCTCGACCGGGTCGAGCCGGGGCCCTGGCGGAACCTGCTCTTCGCGTTCGCCTGGGGCGCCTGCGCGGCGGCGCTGATAGCCATCGTGGCCAACAGCTTCGCGACGCGCTGGATAGCCACGACCACCGCCGATCCGTCCAGCGCCGACACCCTCGGCGCCACCGTCATAGCGCCCATCGTGGAGGAGTCCTCCAAAGCGGCGGCCGTGCTCCTCGTCTTCCTGTTCCGCAGACGGAACTTCACCGGGATCGTGGACGGTGTGGTGATAGCGGGCGTCACCGCCACCGGCTTCGCCTTCACCGAGAACATCCTCTATCTCGGCACCGCCTTCGGCACCGACCAGCTCACCGGCGACCGCGGCATCGCCTCCGTCACGGCCGCGACGTTCTTCGTGCGCGTCGTCATGTCCCCGTTCGCGCACCCCCTGTTCACCGTCCTCACCGGCATCGGCTTCGGCATCGCCGCGCTCTCCGCCGAGCGGCAGCATGTGCGGCGGGTGCTGGTGCCGCTCGGCGGGCTGCTGCTCGCGATGAGCATGCACGCGTTCTGGAACGGCTCCTCGACCTTCGGCCCGTACGGCTTCTTCGCCGTGTACGGGGCGTTCATGGTGCCCGCGTTCGGGCTGCTGACCTGGCTGGCGATCTGGACGCGGCAGCGCGAGCTGCGGACCGTGCGGGAGGAGCTGCCCGTGTATGTCTTCGCCGGGTGGCTGGGCCCCGCCGAGCCGTTCGTGCTCGGCTCGATGCGGGCGCGGCAGATGGCCCGGGACTACGCCGGCCACCACCTGGGCAAGCAGGCGGCGCGCGCCGTGGGGCAGTACGAGGCGGACGCGACGGCGCTGGCGTTCCTGCGCCACCGCGGGCGCCGGGGCCGCGCGGGGGCCGACTACGTCGTACGGGAACGGGAGTTGCTGGCCGAGCTGTGGAAGCGGCGCCAGGTGGCCCGTCCGGCGATGGAGTACGCGGCCCGGATGTCCGCACCGCCCCGGCCGGTGTACGGGCCGCAGGCGCCGTACGGAATGCAGGCGCCGTACGGAATGCCCGTGCCGTACGGGTACCCGGCGGCACCGTATCCCGCGTACAACCCCTATCGGCCTTAGACCGCCGCGGACAGGCGTGGCACGCCGCTACGCCGACGCGTGCGTCAGCAGCGCCGGCTCAGAAGAGATCCCGCTCGGAAGAGATCCCGCGAACACCTGACCGGAGATCCCGCACACACCTGACCGGCGGCCCTGACGTCGGGGGGTGTCGTCAGGACCGCCGGCGGTCGACAGGGTGGGTCAGGGGTTGAGGCCCTTGCCCCGCAGCCACGTCATCGGGTCGATCCCGGTGGCCTGGCCGCCCGGGTGGACCTCCAGGTGCAGATGCGGGCCCGTGACGTTGCCGGTGGCGCCGACGCGGCCGATGACGTCGCCGGTGCTGACCTTCTGCCCGGCGGAGACGCTGATCGAGGACTGGTGGCAGAACCACAGCTCGGTGCCGTCGTCGAGGGTGAGGATCGTGCGGTAGCCGTAGGAGCCGGCCCAGCCCGCCTCGGTGATCGTGCCGCTGTGGATGGCCTTGATGAGCGTGCCGGTGGGCGCGGCGAAGTCGAGGCCGGTGTGGTAGCCGGAGGACCACATGGCGCCGGCCTGACCGAAGGTCGAGGTGATCGTGTACGAGGAGGTCGGCAGCGTGTACTGCTTGGCCAGCGCGGCCAGGCGCGCGGCCTCGGCTTTCTTCTCGGCCTCGGCCTCCGCCTGCGCCTTGGCGGCGGCGGCCTTGGCGGCGGCCGCCTTCTCGGCCTTGGCGGCCGCGGCGGCGACCTGCTTGTCCGCGGCGGCCACGGCAGCGGCGGCGGCCTTGGTCTCGACCTGGCCCTGCTGCTTCTCGGCCTGGGCCATGATGCGGTTGCGCAGTGCCTCACCGGCGTCGGAGGCGCCCTGTGCGCTGTCGGCCGAGGTCATGCCGACGCTGCTGAGCGCGGTCGCGGAGCCCTTGTCGGGGGCCTCGTCCGGGGTGCTGTCGCCGAGCAGGGAGCCGACGGAGGGCAGGTCGGGCATGGAGATGGACACCGGCGGCTTGCCGGTGTGGGCGCTGGCCATGCCACCCGCGCCGACGGCGGCTATGACGCCGACGCCCAGGACCGTGGAGCTACGGGCGAGTCCGCCGCCGCGCTGCTTGACGACACGGTGCCGGCCGCGTACCGGGCTGAGGGACTCCTCGGTGGGGTTCCACTCCTCCCACGGGCCCTCGTCGGTGCGGTAGCTGCCGTAGCCGAAGGTCTCGGTGTGCTCGCTCGGCACGAATGGGGCTGTGGGGGCAGGCCGGTTGGACGCCACGCGGGCGTACTCCTTTCCTTCCGTCGCCTACCGGGTTAGCTGACGGGTTCGGAGCAGGAAGGTCTCCTACGCGCGTATACCGGCCGTGCCTCCACGGCGGCATCCGCGTGATTCACCCCAAGGTGGTGGTTCCCCGGTTCCCTTGCGGGATTCGGCGCGTGCGCACGGAGCCGACTCTTGTGACGGCTGGGACGACCGCGCTGCGTTATCGAACGTTAATAGACCCGGCTGTCAGATTCCAAGCCGTTCTGCTTGATCATTAACGTTTTTACGGGCGGACTTACACACCATGACCGGTGGAAATCGGGCGAGTTGACCGCGGTACATGAGTCACGACGTTTTTGATGGTGACTCAGATGTTATGCGGAGGGCTTTCGTCCGGTCACTCTTCGTGATAGTCGCCCGGTCGTCGCCAAAACACTCAGGGCCGGAATCCATGAACTGGATTCCGGCCCTGAGCCTTGAGTAGCGGGGACAGGATTTGAACCTGCGACCTCTGGGTTATGAGCCCAGCGAGCTACCGAGCTGCTCCACCCCGCGTCGGTGTGCCTTAAGCATACGCCATGCTCAGGGGTGCAAGCGCACGGGTTTATCCAGGGCTTATCCGCGGGCCGTCAGATGGCGGTTCGGCGCCGTGGCCAGGTCCTCGTACTCGGGCAGTACGACGACGTCCACGCCTTCGCCCGTCAGCAGCCCGCTGCCGTCGGCGCCCTGCACGAACGTGTCCGGCTCCCGCCAGGCCGTGACCACCCGTCGTACCCCGGCGTCCAGGATCAGCCGCGCACAGGGAGCGGGCCGGGACGCCCGGCGGGCGCAGGGCTCCAGGCTGCTGTAGACCGTGGCGCCGGCCAGCCTCGGGTCGGCCGGGTCGACCTTGGCCAGCGCGGCCTCCTCGGCGTGCACGACCGGGTCGTCGCCCTCCCGCGAGTGCCCCCGGGCCAGCTCGGTGCCGTCGGCGGCGACCACGACCGCGCCCACGCTGAAGGCGGTCTCCGAGGGCGGGCACAGCGCCGCGAGGTCGCAGGCGATCCGCATCCAGTGCCGGTCCGCCGCGGCGACCGACCGCCCGGTGCCGGGTGCCGTCGGCTCGTACCGCATCAGTACGACGTCCTCGATGCGGCGCGTCTCCAGGAGCCGGAGCCGCCCGCCCTGGTAGCCCCCGGGGCCGAACAGCCGGGGCGCCGCCGGGTCTCCCACCAGGAGCGGGGCGAGGACCAGCTGGAGTTCGTCGGCGAGGCCCTGGCGGAGCAGCTGGGTGTGGACGGTGCCGCCGCCCTCGACCATCAGCCGGCGCACCCCGCGCTCCTCGTACAGGTGCGTGAGCAGCGCCGGCCAGTCGAGGTCGGGGCCGAGCGGGACGACATCGGCCGCGAGGCCCAGTCCGCGGGCGCGCTCGGCGCCCTTCTCCGTCGTGTAGAGGACCTTCTCGCCGCCCGTGTGCCAGAACTTCGCGTCCGGGTCCAGCTCGCCGGAGCTGCTGACGGTGACCTTGAGGGGGTACTCGGGCCGGCCCGCGGCCACGCGGGCGGCGCGTCGCTCGGGCGAGTTGACCAGGAGCCGCGGGTTGTCGGCACGGATCGTGCCGGCGCCGACCAGGATCGCGTCGACCGACGCCCGCACCTCGTCGACCCGGTCGAAGTCGGCCGGGCTGGACAGGAGCAGCCGCTCGGGGCCGGTGTCGTCCAGAAAGCCGTCGAGGGAGACGGCCGCGGACAACAGGACGTACGGGTACGGCATCGGCGCGCTCTCCCTGACGAGGTCTGATGTACTGCGACTGACGTGCGGGCTTGGTTCAAGTTTGAAACAAACTTACACTGGCGGTATGACGACCCGCTGGCTCACCCCCGACGAGCAGCGCGCCTGGCGCGCGTACATCGCCGGCAGTCTGCTCCTGGAGGACGCGATCGACCGGCAGCTCCAGCAGGACACCGGCATGCCGCACCTGTACTACTCCATCCTGGCCAACCTCTCCGAGGCGCCGGAGCACAGTCTGCGCATGACCGACCTCGCCGAGAAGTCGAAGATCACCCGGAGCCGGCTGACCTACGCAGTGACCCGGCTGGAGAAGGACGGCCTGGTACGGCGCGAGGGCTGCCCCTCCGACAAGCGGGGCAGCATCGCCGTCCTGACCGACGAGGGCAGGGCCGTGCTGGAGCGTGCGGCGCCGGGTCATGTGGCGACCGTACGCGCCTCCCTCTTCGATCACCTCGGCCCGGAGCAGGTACGGCAGCTGGAGGAGATCTTCGGCGGGATCGCCGAGGCGCTCCAGGGCGAGGACGCGCGGTGCGCGCCGGACGACGTGCCATGGCGCCGCCGGTCGCCGAAGTCCTGCTCGTGACGCCCGCGACAGACTCCGCAAATCCGTTGCTTCAAATTTAAAGCATGGGGTAGGGTTCCCGGCAACTGCTTCAAAACTGAAACTCCTGAACCCCGGAGAACCCGCATGCCCGACACCCCAGCCGCCACACCGCGCGCCCGCGTCCGGGTACCGCTGCGCTTCCACGACGGTTACGGCGTCGACGCCGAACTCGTCACCTTCCACGGCCTGGCCGACGGGCAGGAACACATCGCCGTCGTCCTCGGCGACCCCGGACCCGTCCCCCTGGTCCGGCTGCACTCCGAGTGCCTGACCGGCGACGTCTTCGGCTCGGCCCGCTGCGACTGCGGCCCGCAGCTGCGCGAGGCGGTCGAGCGCATCGCCGACCGCGGCGGCGTGCTGCTCTACCTCCGCCAGGAGGGCCGCGGCATCGGGCTCTACAACAAGCTCGACGCGTACGCCCTCCAGGACCAGGGCCTGGACACCTACGAGGCGAACGCCGCGCTGGGCCTCCCGGAGGACGCCCGCGACTACACGGCCGCCGCCCAGATGCTGCGCGCCCTCGGCATCGGGGAACTCGACCTGCTCTCCAACAACCCCGACAAGGCCGAACAGCTGCGCACCCTCGGCGTCACCGTCCACGACCGCGTCCCGACGGGCGTCTTCACCACCGCCCACAACGTCCGCTATCTGCGGGCCAAGGTCCTGCAGACCCAGCACACGCTGCCGCTGGGCCAGTTGACCGAACTCAGCGCGGGCTGACCCCGCGCACACCACGGCGGAAAAGACGTGAGCCCCGCTCCGGACGAGATCCGGACCGGGGCTCTCCCGTAGGCCCTGTGGGACTCGAACCCACAACCAATGGATTAAAAGTCTGCGGCCCCCTCGGACCGTCCCATTCCGGCCAATGCCGCCCCGTGTCGCGCGGTATCGAACTGCGCTGGTCACGGCAGGGTACTCACGATCTGAGTACCCCTCGTCATGCCATCCCGTGTCAGTCCGTGTCGCCTAGTTCCGGGACGTTCGGCCGAGCAATGGCCGAGCAGAAAGGCCCCGCCACCTGCAGTGACGAGGCCTCATGCTGTCCACCAACAACGCTACTCCACGGGCGCCTTGGCGTCACCCCGCCGCGCCCGCGGCACCAACGCGGCCGCCCGCTCGGCGATCTCCTTGTCCACCTCGGGCAGCAAGGACGTGTAGGTGTCCGAGGTCAGCGTGATCGTCGAATGCCGCAACGTCTCCTTGATCGAGTGGAGATCGCCGCCGCCCGCATGCTGCACCGTCGCCGACACATGCCGCAGGTCCCGCAGGTTGATCGGCGGCAGATCCGTGCCCCCGCAGATCCGGCGGAACGCCTTCGACACCACATCGGGGTGCAGCCACTCGCCCAGCTCCGTCGTGAAGACCTTGCCCGTCTCCACCCACTTGCCGCCGGCCGCCTCCCTCTCCTGCAGCTGCCGGGCCCGGTGCTCGCGCAACACCTGCACCGTGACGCTGTCCAGGCCGATCGTGCCCGCGCTGCCGTCCGTCTTCGGCTCCGTCTCAAGCGGCGTCCAGCCGTCGACCACGATCTCCTTCGCAACAGTCAGCAGGCCCTCGCCGAGATCCACGTTGGCCCAGTCCTGCCCGACGCCCTCACCGCGGCGCAAGCCGCGGAAGCCGACCAGGTGAAAGAAGGCGTACAGCCGCTCGCCCTCGGCCGCGTCGAGGAACGCCCCGAACTGGGCCGGGGTCCACACCATGACCGGGCCCGGCTTCTCACCCGTCTCCCGCCAGCGCTGCACGCGCTCGTCGGTCCACAGCTGCGGCTTCGGCCGACGGCCTGAGCCAAGCTCGACATGGGCAGCGGCGTTGAAGGTGATGAGCTGCCGCGCGATGGCCGCGTTCAGAGCGGTCCGCAGCGTGCGGCGTATGGACTGCTTCGACGCAGGGCCCGTGATACGGCGGTACGGCTTCATCTCCGCCAGCCTGGCCCGCTCGGCGGCCAGCGCCGCCCGCTCGCTGGCCTTCGGTGCGCCAGGCCGGCCGCGGGTGCAGAGCGCTTCCTGCTCCCGGCGGGCCGCGTTCTCCGCGGCGATGGTCTCGCTGTCCTCGTCGATGCCGTCGAACATCTCCACCAGGTGGCCGACGTTGAGGCGGTCCAGGCGCAGGTGCCCGAGGCGCGGTTTCAGGTGGACGCGCACGTGCGAGGCGTAGCTGTTCGTTGTCGTCTTGCGGGTCTTCTTCGCTGCGATCCACACGTCCAGCCACTCAGCGACGGTCATCTTGCCGTCGAGCGGTACGCCGACGCCCAACTTGCGGGACACCTCGGTCGGCTCGGGGATCGGGCCGCGCGTCTTCATCAGGTCTTGCAGCAGGTCGCCGACGCGGCGCTGCCCGTCCTCGTCGTCGCCCGCCAGGTCGAGGATCGCGCGGATGCGGTCGAGGTCGGCTTGCGCTTCCTTGACGCCCGCGTAGCCGGTGCGGCGGAAACGCCGGCGCTTTCCCTCGGCGTCGACGGGCAGCTCCTGGTGCAGCTCATGGTTGCCGTGGGTGCGCTTGGCCAGCTGCGGGCACTTCGTTCCAAGCCGTTTCCCGTCCGGGCCGCGGCATTCACACCGTTTACTGATGCCGCCGGCGCGGCGAGATGCGGGCATTAGGACTCCTCTGCCTCCTCGCGGCGCTGCATAGTGAACAGTGCTTCGGCCTTAGTCATCGCCGCTTCCAGGTCCTCTACGTATTCTGCCGTGCCTGGCCGTTCCTGGAACTTGAGAATCCATTGCTTGCCAAGCTCGACAGCCTCCCCTGTCACGGGCTCTCCGGCCTCGTTGGCCGTCCGGACGTAGTGTTCCAGGGCCTCGTGATATAGCTTCAAGGCGGCTTCGAGGTCACGGCCTATGTCATAGAGCTTGGCACTGACGTTGTCGACGTTGATTCGCATGCGCTCGAAATTCAGCCGAGCTTCAAACACCGCGTCGTCCGTACCGAGCCCACCCGCCATTAGGGCCATTGGCATTACACCCAACGCCTCGGCGATTGCGATCCACTCATTGACTCGCACCGCGCGCTCGCCGCGCTCAATCTTTGCGACCTGGGTTTGATGAAAGCGAAACCCTAGTTCGGTCAGCCGCTGAGCAATGTCCTGTTGGGAGAGATCGAGGTTCTCGCGGATGCGCCGCAGGTTGCGCCCAATGCGGAGCTCCGTGTCGTTCATGGCCTGTTCGACCGCCGGATCAACCTTCATGAGGTTCGAGCGTAGAACCTAGAACAGCTTAGGGCAACCTGGCCTGACATTGGATGACACAGGTGCATACACATGCCCACACATGGGCACTCAAGGGCACCGGTTAACCGATCTCAGGTTGAACTGGCGAACCTCAGACGGCTTGACCCAACACTAGACAACATGCCACAGTGGGTCCCCAGGAGGTTCACATCGCAACCTCTTGCAGCATATTCGCAGGTCAGAGCCTTGCCCGCATCTGATCTCGCATGCACGGAGGCTCACCAACGTGACCACGCCCATGACCACTCAGGAGCTGCTGGAGCTCCCGCCCACGGTCGACCTCGTCACCGCCGGCCGCGCCTTTGGCGTCGGACGCACCACGGCATACACCCTCGCCCGCAGCGGCGAGTTCCCCTGCCGGGTGATCCGCGCCGGCAAGGCCTACCGCGCCGTGACCGCCGACCTGCTGCGCGTCCTCCAGATCTCCCCCAACAACGGCGACGGCGCCGGACCTTGCTCGTCCGACGCCGCCTGAGAACGAACCAATCCACACCAGAGCTACCCAGCAAGACGGCGGCACCCAGGGCCTTGCCCGCCCCATCAGTGCCGCCGCCGGAAAGAAGACGTCCTCATGGCAACTATGGCACAGCCCTCAGCGGTGGCAACGGCGCCATCGACCCTGACCGAACAGAGCATCACCGCCAGCCTCACCGCCGAGATCATGACCGACCTCGACAACGGCCAGCCCACGCTGGTCGCCAGCACGCAGGGAAACCAGGGTGACGTTCAGGTCGTCACCCCGGCCCAGCTGCTGGCAAAGGTCAACCAGGCCCGCGCCCAGCTCGACCGCATCGAGGCTCTCGCCAACGAGTACGCGGCCGCGTCCGTGATCCCCGCGTTCATCAAGCACTACGGCATCGAACTGATCGAGAGCAGCCTCGACGGGCTCGCCGAAATCGACCCCGACCTCGCGGCCGGCTTCAAGGCCTTCGCCGCCCTCAAGAAGGACAACACCTTCACCGTCGTCGTCCCCAAGGGACAGGCCCCCGTCGAGCGGCTCGCCGCCATCCGCGGCCTCGTCCTCGACCTTGTGGTCAAGGCGGAGCAGGCGTGAGCACCCAGGAGAACACCGCGACGGCCGGGGATGTGCAGCTCGTGGACACCCCAGGCCGCCCGGCCGACGACAAGCCGCGGCCCGAGTGCCGCCACTGGTTGGGCGCCGAGCGCCGTTATTGCCGCGAGGTCGACGGCGTCCGTCACTTCCTGCCCGGCCACCGGTGCCCGGCCCACACCCCGCGCGCACTGCAAGGCCTGCCCGAGATTCCGCCCGGCCCCGGCTGGCCGGCCCGCCGCACCCAGGAGGCGAAGTGAGCGACCTGACGTACATCGAACGCGCCCAGTTCCTGGCCACCGTCCAGGGCATGGGCGAAGGCGACGAGATCCCGCAGGCCGCATTCGAACTCGTCCGCGAAGCCGAGTCCGAGACCGCCGCCCCTTGGGCCCAGTCGGACCCGCTCGCGGCCGAGCGATACCTGGCCGCCAGAGGCGCGACCCCGAAGGCCGCGACCGCCAACGCCGCGGAGTTCGAACTCAGCATGCGCGCGCTCTACGCCCTCGCCAAGGGAACGCGCGCCCAGTCCTTCCAGGACCTCGCCGACTGGATCGAGACGAACGTGGACGGTGTGCAGTGAACAGCCACAAGGAACAGCTCGACGACGCTCTGCGCACCTTCAACCAGGCCGAGCGACAGGAGTTCATGCTCACCACCGCCAGCCGGTGGCTCGGCCTCGACGGGCCCACGTACATCGTCGGCGACGTCCGAGTGCGGGCACTGTTCGAGGACATCCACGGACGGCACTGGTGCGACGCCATGCTCGCCGCGGAGTCGCTGGCCGGAGTCGCAGACATCGGGCGCACGAACCCCGGAATCATCGAGGGATACCGGCAGACCGCCGCATGCATGGAGGAGGCCACCGACCTCTGGGTGTTCGTCGACGCCCGCGGCCGGTGGAACGCCACCATGACCCCGGTCGACGCACTCGCCCACGCCTGGGGGTACCCGCCGCCGACACGATTGCCCGACGACAACTGGGCCCGCACGTGGCTCTCTCTGCCCGAGCGGTCCGACGAACAGGAACTCGCCTGGATCGCGAACGGTGGCAAGCCCTACGGCGCCTACCGGGGCGAGGGCCAGCTGTGACCGGCGAGTGGCCCGTCGACCAGCCCGTCGACCTCGACGCCCTCGGCGGTACCGAGCCCACCTTCGACGAGCTGTACATGCGGCGGCAGAAGGAACGGGCCCTGCACGAGATGGTCCTCGGCTCCATCCGGCACGACTTGGAGCAGCAGCCCAGCCCGGTGTGCGTCCTCACCGCCGCCCGCGACTGGTGCAGCCGCATCACCGCAGCCGCCGAGGACATCGCCCGCGAGAAGCGAAAAGCCGCCTGACCGCGGGCGGGCGCCGCCATCCCCCGCCCGGCGCCCGCCCGCACACCCGCGAACTTCTGATCCAGCTCGTAGAAGAGAGCACGTTCGTGACCGTCGGTATCCGCATCCCCGCCGAGCTCCCGGCCGCCGCCGAGACCTACGCGACAGCGGGCATCAAGGTCTTCCGCGTCCGCCGGAACAAGACCCCCTACGCCAACTGTCCACGCTGCGACCGGCAGAGCAGCCTGTACACCAAGCACCGCCCCGAGGACTGCCAGTGCGGAGTCCCCACCTGCCACGGCTTCCACGCCGCCACCACCGACGTCGACCTCGTCCGCAAGTGGTGGCGCGAGGAACCGACCGCCAACATCGGCGCGCCGTGCAAGCTGAACGGCTGGGCGGTCGTCGACGTCGACCCCCGCAACGGCGGCCACCAGTCCCTGCGTCGACTCGAAGAACGCGTCGGCGTCCTGCCCGGCACCACCGTGCAGATCACGGGCGGCGACGGCCTTCACATGATCTACCTGTCCCCCGACTTCGACCTGCCCGGCGAACCCTTCGAGGGCATCGACTTCAAGCACAACGGCTACATCCTGCTCGCCCCGTCCGTCCACAAGTCCGGCGTCCGCTACCTGTGGCCCGGCACCCGGAGCGTCTTCTACAAGCCGGAGATCGCCTGGCCCGCATCGCTCCTCCCCCGCAAGGAGCGCAAGCCCGTCCCCACCCCGCGTTCGGCGCCGCGCCCGGGCGACCTGAACCATCCGTTCTGGAACCGGACGGCCCGGCGGCCCGGCGGCGGGAAGTTGTGGACCGTCGACCAGCTCGTGCAGCACGTTATGGACTCCGTGGCCGGCGACCGGAACCGAGGCCGCAACAACTCCCTGTACTTCGCGGCGTGCCGTGCTCACGAACTGGACGCGCAGGGTCTCATCGACCTCGCGGAGGCCGAGGCAGCCCTGCTCCATGCAGCTGACCTCGTCGGCCTCACCGATGCCGAGGCCCGCGCATCCTTCGACAGCGCCGCCAACCGGCCCAGCGACAAGGGGTATGCGGCGTGAGCACCGCTTTCGACGAGGACTTCGAGCGGCTCTTCGGTGAGGAGCCGCCACCCGAGGAGCCTGCGGACCAGGGCGGCGGGGAGAACCCGACCCAGGCCCGGCTCGCCGTGCTCCGTGGCGCCCTCGTCGACACCGACGGGCTCGACAACCTGCCCGACCCCGTCCCGCTCATCGAGGGCGTTCTCTTCCGGGACTCCCTCGCCTGGATCTACGGCAAGCCCGGCTCCGGCAAGTCGTTCGTCGGCATCGACTGGGCCGGGTGCGTCGCCAACGGTCTGCCCTGGGCTGGTGTCCACGAGGTCAGTAAGGGCTCCGTCCTCTACCTGGTGGCTGAGGGCACCTCCGGCATTCGCAAGCGGGTCCGAGCCTGGGAGCGCCACACCGGTATCCCCATGCGGGACGTGACGTTCCTGCCGATCGCCGTGCAGTTGCTGCACGGCACTGACCGGGGCGCCCTCGGGCTGCTCGTACAGGAGATGCGGCCGGCGCTCATCGTCATCGACACGCAGGCCCGCTGCACGGTCGGTGCGAACGAGAACGACAACGGCGAGATGGGGCAGGTCGTCGCGGCGGCGGACCAGCTGCGCGAAGCATCCGGGGCGTGTGTCCTGCTGATCCATCACTCCGGTCGCAACGGCGAGAACATGCGCGGCGCTTCGGCGTTCGACGGCGCGGCCACCTCGATCATCAAGGTCACCAAGAGCGAGGAGTACGTCGAGGTCCAGTGCGACAAGCAGAAGGACGTCGAGGACTTCGACGCCGTGTTCCTCAAGATGCAGCCCGTCCTCGAATCCTGCGTACTGATCAACCGGGTCGCCAGTCCGGTCGAGGAGAGCCAGCTGTCGAAGACCGAGCAGCGCCTCCTCGACGTGATGCACGACGTCTTCCCGAACGAGGCCGTCTCGCGGGCCCGGCTGGTCGACATCTCCGAGATGGCGTCCAGCACCGTGTACCGGTCCGTCGCCAAGCTCGAACGGCTCGGCTACCTGGTGAAGACGGGCAGTGAGTCGCGGCCCTGCTGGCGCCTGTCCACCGCTACCGCCAGTACACAGGACGGTGACGCTGCGTGAGAAAACTTCCCATTTTCGCCGTGGGAATTTCCCCTGCCTGAGAACCCCAACTTCCCACCCTCCCCGGCTACTTCCCAACTGCGGCACAACCACTGACCTGCGCACTTCCCAACTTCCCAAGTTCTTCCCAACGGCCCGCCCAAATTCCCACCCACCCCCCCTCTCTTAGGGGGGTGGGAAGTGGGAAAAGTGGGAGCGGCGGGTCGGTGGAGGTTAGAGAAAGAGACCCGGCCATGCCCGTCCCACCGACAGACGACACGCCCGTCCTGCCCGGCTACATCGACCAGCGCGGCCAACACGCCGACCTCCGCGTCTGGTGCCGATGGTGCTGCCACTGGCACATCCACGGCCCACACCCCGTCGGCACCACCGCGCACCGCGTCGCCCACTGCTACGCCCCCGACAGCGGGTACCACGCGACCGGCTACCGCATCGAGGTTCGCCCTGTCCCGTACAGCAGCGTCATCGGCTCTGTTCGATCCGCAAATGCCGCCCAGCGGCGGGCCCTGACCGCAGGCCGCATTAGCGACGCCGTGCGCCGCCTCCGTGAGCAGCGTCCGCGGGAGGACTCATGAACGTCGACGACGTCGTGGCCGAGAAGATCGCCGCCGCCCGCGCCCGAGCCGAGGCGGCGAAGCGCCGCCGCGCAGCCCTCGCCGCCGCCCGGCAGCGCGGCCTCGCCTTCCGGCACGCCCAGCGGCTCCGCAACCAGGCTTCCGTCCGCACGACGGACGGAACACCCGTCACCACGGATGACGGGTCCACCACGACCGAGGAGACCCCGTGACCACCACCACCGAGATCGCCCGCGCCCACGGCCACACCGGGCCGACCAACTGTCAGGACTGCGGCACCACCGAGAGCGTCCACTTCGGCAGCTGGTTCAACCCCGAGACCCGCGAGAGCGGCAACTTCCTCCAGTGCTGCGCCTGCGGCCTCAAGGCCGGCGACCCGATCCACGCTCACACCGACTGCGGCGCGGCCATCACCCAGTACGTCCTCAACGAGCACAGCGGCCCCTGCAGCAAGCTCGCCTACAACCGCGTCCACGCCAGGGCGCTTGAGGCGTACAGCCGCGCGCACCACAGCGCCCTGAACCACCTGAACCTTGAAGAGAACACCGCACACGAGGTCGGCCTCTCTGCCGTACTCGACGAGATCGGCCGCGCCTACGCCGCGGCCGCCATCCACCAGGTCGCGGAGACCCTCGCCGGCAAGCTCGACGAGGACACCTACGTGGCGCTCGGCGACATCGCCGCCACCCTCGACCTCGAGGTCGTCGAGGACCTGGGCGGCGCGAACGGCACGGGCGAGGACGAGGGCCCCGGTGTGCGTGTCTTCCACCGCGCGGACGGCTGGACGATGGGCGACTCGCCGACCCCCGAGGCGTGCACCACCAACTATCACCGCCAGCAGGACGGCCGGCCGCCGTGCACGGACATGGCCGTCTGGAAGGTCGTGGAGTCCCGCGGCCTGGTCCTGAGCATCGGCTTCTACTGCGAAGCCGACCTGCCCGCCGAGCACCGCCACCTCGCCACCCGCGCCTGACCGCACGCAACCGGCCGGGCCCGCGGATATCGGGCCCGGCCACCCGCCCAGCATCCCGCACAGCGGGTCGTACTGACCCCCTGTCTCATGTCGAAGGAGTCCGCCATGGCAGGCGAGACCGTGATCACCGTCGTCGGCAATCTGGTCGACGATCCCGAACTCCGCTTCACTCCGGCTGGCGTGGCCGTCGCCAAGTTCCGCATCGCGTCGACCCCGCGGCAGTTCAACAAGACCACCAACCAGTGGGAGGACGGCGAGACCCTGTTTTTGACCTGCTCGGTGTGGCGGCAGGCCGCCGAGAACGTCGCCGAGTCCCTCGCCCGCGGCCTGCGTGTCATCGTCCAGGGCCGCCTCAAGCAGCGCTCCTACGAGGACGGGCAGGGCATCAAGCGCACGGTCTACGAGCTCGACGTCGACGAGGTCGGGCCGAGCCTCACCCGGGCCACGGCCAAGGTCGAGAAGAACCCGGCGGGCGGCGGCCAGCGGCAAGGGGGCGGAGCTAGTCCGGACCCTTGGGCCGGGGCCAAGCCCGCCAACGGCCAGCAGCAGGGCGGCGGCTGGGGCAACCCGCCCGCCCAGCAGCAGCCCGCCGCGCAGGGCGCCGGCTACTCCGACGAGCCCCCCTTCTAGGCCCGGGAGATCGACGTGAGCAACCACGACATCCAAATGTTCGCCCTCGGTCTCACCGCGGGCATGGACTTCATGCTTTTGCTGCAGATGGTCTTCGGCCTGCTCGACGACCGCCGCGACCGCAGGGCCGTCCGTGCGGCCGAGGCCAAGCTGAAGGCCGCAGAGGAAAGGGCGGCGACGTGACCGCATCCTGCGGGCTGTGCGAGCGCCAGCTGGAGCACGGCTACCTGTGCCCCGGGGACGCCCGCGCACTCGGCGACCGCCTGGAGCGTCTGCCCGTCGCGTACAAGGCCCTCGGGGCGTTCCTCGCCCCGGCGGGCCACGCGGGCGGCGAACGCGTCTCCAGCGGCCACGCGGCCGCCACCCTGCCCGTCAACGAGGCCGTCTTGGACTTGCGGTACAGCGGTATCGCGCTGGTCGTCGAGGGATGGCTGTCCGCCGTCCAGGAGGCCCGCGGCTGGGGCGAACCGGCCATCACCGGCAGCATCGAGGACCGCGTCAAGCGGGCCGCCCGCTCCCTCCACTCCAACCTGGAATGGATCGCCGCCGCGTACCCGGCGGCCGGTGATCTCGCTCGGGAGATAAGGGAGATGGAGCGCGCCGCGCTCTCGATCGTCGGCGCGCTGCCGGAGCGGGGCCGTCGGATCGGGCAGTGCGTGGCGGTCGACTCCTCCGGCGTGATCTGCGGCGCCGTGATCCGCCACCGGCAGGGCCAGACCAGGCTCGTGTGCGACTGGTGCCACTGCGTCTACAGCAGCGAGCAGGACCTGCTGCTGCTCCTGCACTACCAGCCGAGGGAGACGTCTGATGCCTGACCGCATCGTCACCTGCCGGGTCCTGTCCGGGCGCGGCGTTCAGTGCACGGCCGAAGCGGTCGACCCGAACGCGGAACTCAAGATCTGTGTCCGGCACTTGGGCGAGGCGATACGCCTCGTCGAGGACGCCCGGGAGCGCGGCCGCCAGTCCAGGAAGACCGCGTGAATGCGTTGCCTAGGACACTGGGTCCTAGTACGCTGGTCTGCGTGCCAACTCCCAATTGGCGCGAGCGCGTTGCTGCCGAGAACCGGCGGCAGCAGGACCTGCAGGCAGAGATCGCGGCCAGCGCCCGAAGACGAGCGGCAGCGTTCGAAGAGGGCGTCCGAGAACTCGGCAGCAAGTCGGCTGTCGCCCGAGAAGTCGGGATCGACGTCAGCGCAGTCAGAAGATCCATCCGCGACTACGGAACGGGAACCCTACTCCCGCCCGATCGCCCGACCACAACCGAATAGGCCCGTACAGCGGGCCGCCCCCGGCTAGGCGACCCTACCGCCCGCCGGGGACCACCACTTCCCACGAGAGAGATCAGAGCTCCTCATGGACAACCAGCACATTAGCGCGCGCACGCGCGCTCTGATCAACGCGGCCTTCGCCGAACCGGCCCGCCGTCCACGCCCCGCGCTGGCTCGCCTCCTGACGAAGGTGACGCCCGGGCACGGCGGCTGCTGGATCTACACCGGCAACATCCACAAGAACACCGGCTACGGCTGCTTCACGATCTCAGCCAAGAAGCGGACCTCGGCCCACCGGGCGGCCTACGAGCTGCTGGTCGCGCCGATCCCGCCGGGCGCCCATCTCGATCACACCTGTCACACGGCGGACGACGGCTGCCCGGGCGGCATCTCCTGCCTGCACAGGCGGTGCGTGAACCCTCTCCACCTGGAGCCTGTCACCGCGCAGGAGAATCTGCTGCGCTCGCGCCGAACCGTGGCCGGAAGGAACGCCCGGAAGACGCACTGCCCGCAGGGCCACGAGTACACGCCCGAGAACACCGGCACCAACAGCAAGGGGCGGTACTGCCGGGCGTGCGGGAAGGCTCGCATCCGCACGGTGAGCAACTCCGGTGGTGCGCGATGACCAACTCCATGTCCGCATGCGCGGACAACACCACCTGGCCCGCCGAGCCGAGCGACCTTGAGGTCGCCATCAGCGTGGCCCAGCAGCTGCTCGACAGCGACCAGATCCCCTCGCTCCGGGAAGCCTTGAGGCTCCTCCTCCGGGCACTCGGCGCCGAGTCCCAGCAGCAGGTGACCGGCACGCAGCCGCCCGCACTCCGGTGCCCGGCCGCGCACCCCGAAGACCCCACCCCGTGCGTCGGCCCGGTCGCCGTCACCATCCTCGACCGCGAGAACGCGGGCGCCAGCGGGTGCGAGCACCACGGCGCGCGGCTCCTCGCCTCCCTCGACGGCGGCCGCGTCTACGCCCTGCCGCACGCCTCCGAAGGCGCAGCCATCCGCACCTTCAAGGCCGCCGCCACCACGCTCCCCTACGCATGGGTCAAGCGGGGCGAGCGCCCGTGAGCACCGAGCCCCGCACCGTGACCGTCAACCTCCTCGTCACCAAGCCGCTGGAGATCGAGGAGCCCGACTGGTGCGTCGGTCACCGCGACGACCACGCCCAGTTCCGGCCCGACCTCACCCACAACGGCCCCGAGGTCTCCGCCCGCATCGACCTCCGCCGCGGGCCCGCCAAGTTCCTCACCGCCTGGATCTCCCACGCCCCCTACGGCGAACTCGCCCCCGAGCCCCAGCCCATCCTCGCCATCAACGTCGGCGCCGACACCCTCAGCTGCGACCCCGACGGCGTCCGCTCCTTCACCAACCTCGTCCGCGCCCACTGCGACGTCCTCGACCAACTCGCCACCGAACTGGAGCGCGTCCGCGGAGGTGCCCAGTGAGCATCCGAGACCGCATCCGAGACGCCGTCTACAGCGCGGCGACCACCAGCGACGGCGAACCGGCGGCACCCCGCCGCGCCACGACGGCCGCCTCCGTGCTCGCACAGGCCGCATCGAACCACGGCCACACCGGTACGGCCGCCACGGTCGCCGCCCTCGGCGCTGCCGCGGTGGCCGCCGAGGGCGCCCTGTCCGTCTACGTCTATCCGCCCGGCGAGTACGCCACGTTCCGAGAGGACGGGAAGCGATGACCTCCCGCAACCTCACCAAGGGGCAGGCCTCCGTCCTCGGCACGGCCGCCGTCGTCATGGCCGCCGTCGGAGGTTTCGGCGCCTGGGGCACCTACAGCAACGTGATGGCCGCCTTCCACCGGCAGGCGACCGCCGCCGGCGTCGTGGCCGCTGGCGAGGGCCTCACCCTGATCCTCGCCCTCACCATGCTCGGGCTGACGATGCTCGGCCAGTCCGCGCCCGCCGTGATCCGCGCCGGGCTGTGGCTGGCCCCCCTCAGCGCCTGCTTCACCGGCCTGTCCGTGGCCACCAACCGCACGGACGCCGTCGTGTACGCGGTCACCCCGCTCGCCATGAGCGGAGCCGCCGAAGGCCTCGGCCTGATCGCCCGCCGCATCGTCGTCTACCGCACCGGCACGGACGCCGAGGTGGTACGCCGCAACGCCGACGTGGCGCGGCAGCTGGCTTTCCACCGCGCCGTCGCCGAGGGCCACCCGAGCGAGCGCAAGGCCAAGTGGGCCGTCCGCCGCTACTGGCGCCTCGCCCGCTACGTCGGCGTGGGCGACACCGAGCTCGGCGCCGGCCTCGTCGACGTCCAGCGCGTCCGCGTCCGCGACGGAGCTGATGCGGCCCTCGCATCCATGTACGGCGGACAGACTTCCTCGAAGGAAGTAAGTCCCGCCGAGCAGCCCCGGTCCGGCTCCGCGACGGACGTCTTGCGGGCCCGCTTCGCCGACATGGACCCGGCGGATGCCATCCGGTTCGCCGCTGATGCGCGACCTGATGCACCCCCGGCCGAACTCGCCGCGATCCTCGGCACCTACGACGTCCACGTGGACCCCGTCGCCGTCGCCCTGGTCCTCGGCACCCGCCCACCCGAGTACGAGGTGCATCGACCTGATGCGGCTGATGCACCGCAGGTCAACGAGCTGGAACCGGTCGACGTAGCGGGCGCCGTCGCCGAAGCCGCATCCATCCTCGGACCGGACGCATCCGCCCGCGACATCGCCGAGCACATCGCCCGGCACCGGCGCCTCGTCGTCACCGAGCCCTACATCCGCACCGCCCTCTCACGGGCCGCCAAGAAGCCCCAGCCCGAGACCCCGGCCAAGCCCATGGAAGGCGGATACGCGTGATGCGCTGGCTCCTCCTCGGCGCCCTGCTCGGGCTCCTCCTCCTGTACCCGCCCCTCCTCGCCGTCGTCATCACGGTGGCGGCCGCGCTCCTGTCCAAGCCGCTCGTCGTCGCGTTCGCCGCCGGCCTCGCCGCCCGCCCGTACCTGCCCCGGATCCGGAGTTGGGCGCGATGAGCGACGCACTGGAGAAGGCCGAGGCCGCCGCGCGGGAGGCCGCCGAGAACACCGACGTCGCCCGGATCGTCGCCGCGGTCCTCGCCGCGCAGCAGGCCGTACAGCAACAGCCCTCCCAGCAGCAGGTCTGTCAGCACCAGCACAAGCCCGGCCGCAGCGCCGGCGAGTGGCTGGCCATCGGCTGCGCCGTCTGCGTCGGCGGCATCGGCCTGGCCCTCGGCTTCCTCGCCGTGGCCATCGCCGCGTGCTGCGCGACCGGCTGCTTCGTGATCCTGCGCCAGATCTGGCGCGACGCCCAGAAGGGGAAGTGACCATGACCCGCGACCAGGCCCTCACCGAGGCCCGCGAGGCCGCCGCCAAGGCCAAGAAGCTGGCCGAGGAGGCCGAGCGCGCCGTGAACAGCCTCGACCGCCACCACAAGACGGAGCGGTACGCCGCGGCCGGCTCGGCGTGGGCGGACGTCTCCCGCACCTACACCGACCTCGCCGCGCTGCTGGAGGACTGATGGCGCTCACGCCCCACGACCCGCACAACGCCCGCGAGATGGCCGCCGTGATCGCCCTCGGACTGCGTATCGAACGCCGCCGCGCCTACGGCAAGCCCACCAAGGCCCTTGAGCGCCAGGTCGAGCGCATCCGCGAGCAGGCCCAGGCCCGCGAGGACGCCCGCGGACGCAAGAAGTAACACCCCGGGGACGGCGGCACCACGACCAAGCAGGCGCCGTCCCCGGGCCCCGGACCGCCCAACGAACGACCGGAGAGCCCAGCATGACCGTCACCCTGATCAAACCGCCAGAGGACGCGCGCCAGGACGCCCAGGACGCGCCCACCGCCGAGGCGTCCTCGACGCGTCCTGAGCGGCGCCGCGCCCGCTACCAGCGGATCGCCAAGGCCGCGCTCGCCGACGAACGCGTACAGATCGGATGGCGCCTCGCCGTCCGCCACACCAGTTACATCGCCGGCGGCACCCGCGTCACCGCCCGACGTGCCTGGGACGGTCGCACCGCGTCCCGGTACGAGCGGATGATCCGCGCCGCCGAGGCCGCTGGACTCCTCGACGAGGTCAAGGAGTGGGAGGCCCGCGGCAATGCCTTCCGTGCCGCCCGCCACAAGAGGCGTATGGACCTCCTGCAGCTGGCCCTCAACGCGCCCAAGGCCGTCGCCTCCGCCACAGTCGGCACCGGCGGGATCCTCCTCATGCTCGGCATCCTCCTCGCCTGGGCCAACCACGACGTCCACGACGTCCTCACTCCCACCGAGACCGTCGTCGACCTGGTCCGCTGGGTCGCGTTCATCGCGGGCATCGTCTGGGACCCGTTCCTGTTCGCCGCCCCCTGGATCGGCCTCGCCGCCGTCTGGGCCGTCGGACGCCACCGCCACACCGCACCCCAGTGGGCGCTGCCCGCCCAGGCCCGCGACCTCGGCGGCCCCATCACCCCGTCCATCGTCGTCACCGCCTTCCGCGACCTCGGCATCTCCCCGCTCCGGAAGTCCATCGAGGCGATGGGCGACGTCGGCGCCGCCATGCTGTCCCCCATCAAGATCGCCGGATGCGGCGTCGAGCTCGACGTCACCCTGCCCTCCGGCGTCTCCACCGAGGAGATCCAGGCCAAGCGGCGCAAGCTCGCCGAGAACCTCAACCGGCACGAACACGAGGTGTTCATCACCATCCCGCAAGCGGCCCGCACCGTCCGCCTGTGGATCGCCGACAGCGGCGCCCTCGACGAGCCCATCGGCCCATCCCCGCTCGTCACCGACCCCGACACCACCGCCAACTACAAGACCGGCCGCGCACCCTGGGGCCAGTCCCTGCGCGGCGACGCCGCCAGCCTCACCGTCTACCAGCGGCACCTGCTCATGACCGGCCTGTCCAACCAGGGCAAGACCGCCTCCCTGCGCGCCATCGCCCTCTGGCTCGCCTTCGACCCCGCCGTCGAGTTCTGGATCGGCGACCTCAAGGGCGTCGGCGACTGGGCCATGTTCGAAGGCATCGCCAAGCTCCTCATCCAAGGCCCCACCGACGAACACGCCTGCTCCGTCACCGAGATGGTCGAGGCCGCCGTCACCGAGATGGAGCGCCGCCTCCAGGACCCGCCCGGCACCGTCCACGACCCACTCGTCGTCATCGTCGACGAAGCCCAGGTCGCGTTCATGAACCCCCTCAAGGGCGACGACGGACGGCCCTACGGCGGCAAGAAGGCCACCAGCCGCTACTTCATGGCCTGCCGCCGCCTCCACAACCAGGGCCGCGCCGTCTCCGTCACCCTCTGGCAGGGCACCCAGGACCCCACCGACGAGAACCTGCCCAAGCTCGTCCGCGAGGGCGCCCACATCCGCGCCTCCCTCGTCGTCGGCACCGAGTCCCAGGCCAAGATGGCGCTCGGCGACAAGGCCGTGAACGCCGGCGCCGCCCCGCACCTCCTGCGCCAGGGCCTCGACAAGGGCACGCTCGTCGTCGCCGGCGACGGCATCGACGTCCCCGCCGGCGAGCCGTCCATCACTGTCCGCACCCACTTCATCGACACCGACACCGCGGGGGAGATCGCCGACCGCGCCCGCCAGCTGCGCGAGGGCGGCGTGGCCACCGTCCATCAGCTGGAGGTCGCCCAGGACGTCGACCACCTCGCCGACCTGGCGGCCGTCGTCGGCGCCGAGAAGCGCGTGCGCACCACCGAGGTCCTGCACCGGCTCAAGGCCCGCAACCACGCCGTGTACGAGCACTGGACCGGCGCCCGCCTCAAGGCCCTGCTCGCCGAGTACGGCGAGGACACCGGCGTCCTCGACGGCTACCCCGTCGTGCGCCTGGAGAGCGTCCAGCGGGCCCTCGAACAGCGCGCGGAGGAGCTCGCCGAGGCTCAGTGACCCGGCAGTGGGCAGTGACTTTCCACTCAGGGGATCACTGCCCCGCCTCACTGGCGTTGATCAGCGCAAACGGCGATCAAGTGAGGCAGTGGGGCCGCTTGTGAGGGTCAGCCTGACCCCCGCAGGCGGCCTCTCCGGCGTCCGCCGCAGCCTCACTCACTGCCGCATCATGGGCTCATGCACACCGAGGACACCCCGCCCGGCTACTACGGCACCCGCGACGTCGCCAGAGCCCTCGGCATCAAGCCCGCCAGCGTCCGCCTGATCGTCCACCGCGGCCAGCTCCGCCGGACGGCCGGCACCGAACGCCACCCCCTGTACGCGGCCGAGGACGTCGCCGCCCTCCTCGCCAAGCGCACCGAGCGCTCAGCTGCTTGACCGCAGGTCAGACAGCGTGTAACGATCTCGGTGTACAACTGTGCCCTCACACGGCACCACAGACACACGACGGAGCCCCGGCGCGGTCCCCCCGGCCGGGGCTTCGTCGTGCCCACAGCCCGTCGGGTCACAGGACGGCCACACGCCCTCCACGCCACCCCCACAAGCCGCATGATGACCCCTCAGCGCCTCAACGGCCTTGGGGGGACCATGAGCCAGCCGTACCCGCACCAGCCACCGCCGCAGCCGCCCAGACAGTTCAACTGGACCAAGTGGGCCATCTGGACCACCGCCGCGGCCGCCGCAGCCTTCGGCATCGGTGGAGCCATCGCCACCACCACCCGCGACAACCAACCCAGCGCGGCGGCCTGCAAGACCGCCCTCGAACGAGGCTGGGACCGCTACGACGCCGAGCGAGCCGCCGGCCGCGACCCAGGGATGCAGGACCCGCCCCCCGCATGCATCGGCCTCGACAAGAAGACGCTGGAGAAGATCACCGGCGAGATCATGGACAAGAAGCTGCGCGAGGGCCTCGACGACGCCGTCAAGGACCTGGAGACCGCCCAGCCGTAAGGGAGGTGGCGCCCGTGGCCGGCAACCCCCGCAACGGGCGCCCCTACCGCAGGCTGTGCGCCTGGCTCCGAGCCCAACGCCTCCCATGCTGGCTCTGCGGCCACGAGATCGGCTACGAGCTGGACGCCCGCCACCCACTCAGCTTCACCCTCGACCACGAAGTGCCCGTGTCCAAGCGCCCCGACCTCCTGCTCGACCCCGCCAACGCCCGCCCCGCACACCGGCGATGCAACAGCCGCAAGGGCGACCGGACGCCCACAGCTCAGCCCGTGCGAGCCTCGCGCAGGTGGTGACGCGCCGTGCTCATCGTCGTCACCGGACCACCGGCCGCAGGCAAGAGCTCGTGGATCCAGGCGCACGCTACGGCCCGTGACATCGTCATCGACCTGGACCTGATCACCCGCGCGCTCTCCGGCCCCGGCGCCCCGAGCTGGAACCAGGACCCGCTGCAGCTGCGCGTCGCCCACCGCGCCAGGTACGCAGCCATGGACGAGGCGTTCGCACTGCGTGACAAGGTCGACGTCTACCTGATCCACACCATGCCCAGCCGCAAGGCCATGGCCAAGTACAAGCGGCTCGACGCACGCATCGTCACCGTCGACCCAGGGCGCGACGTGATCATGCAACGCGTAGCAGCCATGCGCGACCCCGACATGCAGAGAGTGGTCACCCGCTGGTACCGGCAACGGCCGGCCGCCGCACCCGGGGCCATGCCGCAGTCGTCACGGGCATGGTGAGCATGATCGACGCGGGTGGCCGACCCAGTTTTTGGTGGCCTTCCCGGGCGACCCAAACGCCCTTGTCGCCCGATTTTTTACACGGGGCCTGTACTCGCTAATCCGCCGGAGCGAACTCCAGCGATTTAGCGGGCGGTCACCCTGCGTGACGTGACGCTCTGTGACGACTCGGGGGTGATCATGAGTAAGAACGTCGAAGCGACCTCCGCCGAAATTGATCAGCTGCGCGTCGGCGGCATCGCGCCCGGCCTCGCGCAACTCGCCCTCACCCTGGCCGAGTCGCTCGATGAGAAGGGCGGCCCCACCGCGAAGGCGAACGCGGGGCGCGAGCTACGGGCCGTGATGGAGACCCTCCGGAAGCTGGCCCCGGTCGACCAGCAGGACGACGGGGTCGACAAGCTCGCCAAGCAGGGGGAGGAACGCCGTGTCCGTGCTCGCCGCCTCTGAGGTGGCCACGGGCCTGCAGACGCCGCGGCTGTTCACGGCGCCGCCGGCGTTCCTGTCGTCGGCCGGGCAGGAGGCCGTCGAGCTGGCGAGGCTCGCCGGGCTGGACCTGTTCCCGTGGCAGCAGCACGTCCTGGACGTCGGGATGCGCGAGCGGTCGGACCGCAAGTGGTCGGCGTTCGAGGTCGCGGTCAACGTCCCGAGGCAGAACGGCAAGGGCGGGATCATCGAGGCCCGCGAGCTGGCCGGGCTGTTCCTGCTGCGGGAGCGGCTGATCATCCACTCGGCTCACGAGTTCAAGACGAGCCGGGTCGCGTTCCAGCGGATCCAGTCCCTGATCCTCGGGTGCCCTGACCTGCGGAAACGCGTCAAGCGGATGTTGTGCAACACGACGGAGACGTCGATCACGCTGGTCACCGGGGAGTCGTTGCAGTTCATCGCCCGCTCGGGCGGCTCCGGCCGCGGCTGGACCGGCGACTGCAACATCTTGGACGAGGACATGATCCTGGGCGACGACGCGATGGGCGCGCTGATGCCGACGATGTCCGCCGTCGAGAACCCGCAGCTCTGGTACATGGGCAGCGCCGGTATCGGCTCGCCGTCCGTGCAGCTGGCCCGGCTGCGGCGCCGCGCGCTGGCCGCGCTGGAGTCCGGCACCCCGGACCCGTCGCTGGCCTACTTCGAGTGGTCGGTGGACCCGCACGTGGACGAGTGCCCGCCGGGCTGCACCGCGCACGACGACCCGGACGACCTCGCGTCGTGGGCCAAGGCGAACCCGTCCCTGGGCCACCTGATCACGCCGGAGTTCGTCCGCAACGAACGGGCGTCCCTCGGCTCCAGCGGCATCTTCGAACGGGAGCGACTCGGCGTGGGCGACTACCCGTCCGACGAGGCCGACACCTGGCAGGTCATCGGCGAGGAAGCATGGCGGGCCCTGGCGGCCGCTGACAGCTCCCCCAGCGATCCGGTGTCCTTCGCCATCGACATGACCCCCGAGCGCAGCCATGCGGCGATCTGCGTGGCCGGAGAGTGGCGCGGCGGCACGCACGTCGAGGTCGTCGACCACCGGCCGGGCACGGGCTGGATCCTCGACCGCGCGGCCGAGCTGCACGAGAAGTGGAAGCCGCGGTGCTGGGTCGTGGATGCCGGCGGCCCGGCCGGGTCGCTCATCGCCGACCTGGCGGAGCGGCTCGGTGTGGAGATCGTCTCGCCCAAGTCGCGGGAAGTCGCCGCAGCCTGCGGTCAGTTCTACGACGCGGTCACGGAGCAGAGCCTGTCCCACCTGGACCAGGCGCCCATGGCGTCCGCGCTGGCGGGCGCGCAGAAGCGTCCGCTGGGAGATGCGTGGGCGTGGGCGCGGCGGACGGTGGGCGTGGACATCAGCCCGCTGGTCGCCGCCACGCTGGCCAAGTGGGGCCTGGGGGCTGTGGTCGAAGAGGTGTCGGACCCGATGAACAACATCTGGTGAAGGGGGGCGCTCATGCCCGGCAGGGAGTCGCTGACGGTCCGCCTCGCGGCGCCTGTCGGCGCAGCTGTAGGCGCCGTGTGGCGCGCGTGGCCGGTGCTGCTGGGGTGGGTGCTGGTGTCGTTCGGGGCGTGGCTGGCGTGGCCGCCTGCCGGGTTCCTGACGGCCGGGGCGCTGCTGCTGGCCGACCAGGTCGCCGATCGCGCCACCCGGAGGGGGCCTGAATGAGTTACCTCCTGGGGCGCCGTGAGCGGCGCGCGATGTTCCCCAGTCCGCCGATCCCGCCGAACTCGCAGGCGGGCGGCGGCACCTCAAGCTACGCGCAGGTCAACCTGTCGCAGACCGAGGCGAGTCTGCAGAAGGTCGCCGTGTGGTCGTGTGTGAACCTGGTCGCCACGATGGCGGAGGTGCTGCCCACCTTCTACCTGCCGCGGCCGCGGGATCCCCAGCCGCTGCCGGAGTGGATGGCGGACCTGGGCGGCGACGGCCATGGACTGCCCGACTGGCTGTACCAGTACGTGTATTCGGCGATGCTGCGCGGCAACACGACCGGCCTCATCGGAGCGCGGGATCCGCTGCGCGGCACGCCCCGGCAGATCGTGCTGCAGCATCCGGACCTGGTGCACGTGGTGCCCGATCAGGACGGCATGCCGCAGTGGACGATCAACGGCAAGAAGGTCGACACCGACCAGGTGTGGCACCGGCGTGTGCACCCCGCGCCCGGCCGGCTCATGGGTCTCTCGCCGATCGGCCTGCAGGCCACGACGATCAGCACCGGCATCGCCGCGCTGCAGTTCGGCTACCAGTGGTTCCGGGAGGGCGGCCACCCCTCGGGCATCCTGACGTCGGAGCGGGAGCTCGACCAGAAGCAGGCCAACACCGCGAAGCAGCGGTTCATGGCGGCCGTGCACGGCCGTCGAGAGCCCGCCGTGCTCGGCGGCGGCTGGAAGTACCAGCAGATCCAGATCGCCCCGAACGAGTCGCAGTTCCTGGAGACGAACAACTACACGGCCGCCGAGTGCTGCCGCATCTTCGGCCCCGGCTTCGCCGAGATCTTCGGCTACGAGACAGGCGGCTCGCTGACCTACAGCAACATCGAGCAGCGCTCCCTGGACCTGCTCACCTACGCCGTTGACCCGTGGCTGGTGCGCATCGAGCGCGCCCTGTCCAAGCTGCTGCCGGTCGGCGAGTTGAAGTTCGACCGCAAGGCTCTGGTCCGCACGGACCTGCTGACCCGGTTCAAGGCGCACACGCTGGCCCTGCAGAACCAGTGGGAGACGGTCAACGAAGTCCGCGACCAGGAAGACCAGGGTCCCGTGGAGTGGGGCGACAAGCCCACCGCGCCGCCGCCTTCGCCGTCGAAGGTTCAGATCAGCCCGATGGGAGGCGACTGATGGCAGACAAGAGTGAGCGTGCCAAGGCCACCGGAGTGCTGCACCGCGCCTACCCGGTGCAGCTCGAGGTGCGCGCGAAGGCCGGCGCGTCCGGGGTGTCCACGATCAGCGGGTACGCGTCGGTGGTCGAGGAGCCCTACGAGATGTGGGACTGGCTCGGCTCGTACTTCGAGGTCGTGCGTGCCGGGGCGTTCGCCAAGACGCTGGGCGAGAACCCGCAGGTGCAGCTGCTGCTGAACCATGGCGGCCTGGCGATGGCGTACACCAAGGCTGGCAGCCTGCGCCTGGCGGAGGACGAGACCGGCCTACACATGGAGGCGGACGTCACGGCCGCCCGCTCCGACGTGCAGGACATGCTGCTGGCCCTCGAGGACGGCAGCGTCGACGAGATGTCGTTCGCGTTCCGGGTGACCCGGCAGATGTGGTCCCCCGACTACGACCAGCGGGACATCCTCGAGGTCGACCTGCACCGCGGCGATGTCAGCGTCGTCAACTTTGGGGCCAACCCCGCCACTTCTGTCGCCCCCGCGCTGCGGGCGGCCGACTTCGACAAGCTCGGCGAGGACGACGCCCGCACGCTCCTGGAGCGCCTGCAGCGCCGTCTTGCGCCGCCCGTGGAGCCCGAGCCGCCGGCCGGGCATCCGCTGTCGCTGTACCTGGCTCAGGCCGAGGCCCTCGCCCTGTAGCCACACTCGCCTGCATCACCTGACGCGCCGGACCCCACGCCGGAGCGCGCCTCGGCGCGCCACCACCTGGGGCACCACCCGGACGGTTCGCGGGCGCGACCCCATCCCCATCACCGAATGAAGGAGTGAGCCATGCTCGCATTCCTGCGCAAGCAGCTGCAGGAGCTGCTCGAGCAGCGGGCCGCGCTGAAGACCGAACTCGACGAGGTCCTCAAGGCGCCGACCGCGGAGAAGCGCAACCTGACCGAGGCCGAAGACAAGGCGTTCGCCGAGAAGCGCGACGCCATCAAGGCCAAGGACGGCGAGATCGAGACCGTCGAGGCTCGTGTCGCCGAGCTCGAGGAGGTCGAGGAGCGCGGCAAGAAGGCGGCCCAGCTGCGCGCCCAGTACGGGCAGAACACCCCCGAGCCCAGCCCGTCCGTCCAGGTCATCTCCGAGCCGCGCACCTACGAGCGCGGCACCAAGCACTCGTACTTCCTCGACGTCGTCCGCGCCCAGCTCGGCCGCGGCGACGGCGACGGCGGCGTCACAGCCGCGCAGGACCGCCTGCGTCGCCACTCGCAGGAGCTCGACGTCGAGATGCCCAAGCGGGAGAAGCGGCGCTCCGAGCTGGCGGAGAAGGAGCTGCGCGCCGTCGACCGGGGCAGCGTGTTCGAGAAGCGAGTCAACCCCAACCGCACCGACGGGCAGGGCGGTTACTTCGTGCCGCCGCTGTGGCTGGTCGACCAGTACATCGACCTGCCGCGCTTCGGCCGCACTTTCGCCAACACCGTGCAGAACCTGCCGCTCCCGGCCGGCACTGACTCGGTGAACGTGCCGAAGGTGGCCACCGGTACGGCGACCGGCGTGCAGACCGCGGACGCCGCGGCCGTCACCTCCACGGACATGACGGACACGTTCGTGACCGCGCCGGTGCGCACGATCGCCGGTCAGCAGGACATCGCGATCCAGCTGCTCGACCAGAGCCCCGTGGCGTTCGACGAGATCGTGTTCGCCGACCTGATCGCCGACTACAACCAGCGCCTGGACACCCAGTGCTGGAACGGCTCCGGTAGCTCCGGCCAGCTCAAGGGCGTTCTGAACGTCTCCGGCATCAACGCGGTCACGTACACCGACGCGACGCCGACGCTGCCCGAGCTGTACGCACCGGCGATGCAGGCGCTGTCGCTGTCGGCGAAGAACCGCAAGATGATGCCGACCGCGGTCTTCCTGACCCCGTCGCGCTGGTTCTGGATGGCCTCTCAGCTCGACTCGCAGAACCGGCCGTTCATCCTCCCGGAGACCAACGCCCCCTTCAACCCGCTGGCCCTGCAGACCGGCGGCGACGTCGAGGGCCCGGTCGGGCGGATCCTCAACTTCCCGCTGCTGGCCGACGGCAACATCCCGGCGAACCTCGGCGCGGGCACCAACGAGGACCGCATCGCAGCGATGCGCACCTCGGACCTGTACCTGTGGGAGGGCGCAATGCGCACCCGCGTGCTGCAGGAGGTCCTGTCCAACACGCTGCAGGTGCGGCTGCAGGTCTACAACTACGCGGCGTTCATGCCCGACCGGCGGCCGGAGACCATCTCCGTCATCTCCGGCACCGGCCTGATCGCGCCGTCCGGCTACTGATCCCACCCCCTCTCGCAGGCCCGTCCATCCGGGCGGGCCTGCGCCGTTTGGAACGGAGAGCGCGATGCACGATCGCATTGCCGAACTGCGCGGGCTCGAGAACGAGCTCGCGAACTGCGAGAACGGGCCGCGCCGCGGCACACGGGCGGAGGCCGCGGACGAGGTCCGGGCCGAGATCTCCCGGGTGCGGGGCGAGCTCGAGGAGCAGGCGGCCGGCCTGGACGAGCAGGCGAAGCAGCACACCGAGCAGGGCCAGGACGCCCTGGCCGGTGAGGCGACCGAAGAGGCTCGCCGCATCCGGGGCGCCCTGGGCGCTGGCCAGGAGCGAGCCGTCGAGTCCAAGCCGCGGCGTACCGCCAAGCCCCCGTCCAAGTAGGGCGCTGTCCATCTCCGGCCCGGGGGCCGTGCCCGCTCCAGCGTGGCCGCCGGGCCGGGCTCTGCCCGCACAACGTCCTTGGTGAGGGGGCCCGATGAGCTACGACCTGGGCGCGGTCGTCCCGCTGAGCACGAGCGTGAAGGACGCCAACGGGGCGCCGGCCAACGCCGGGAACATGCGGCTGACCGTCACGCTGCCCGATGGCACCACGACGGTCGTGGACCCGGTGGCGCCGGCCTCGACGGGCAGTTATACCCACGCCTACCAGACGGTGCAGGCCGGACTGCACCAGGTGCGGTGGCTGGCCACGGGCGCCAACGCCGGCGCCTCGACGGACGTGCTCGACGTCCGCCCGGCCGCGCCGCCGATGCTGTTCTCCCTCGCGGACGCCAAGGGGCAGCTGGACATCCCGGCTGCCTCGACCGGCGACGACGAGGAGATCCTCGACTACATCGCCGCCACCACAGCGGCGGTGGAGTACTTCGTCGGCCCGGTCGTGCAGCGCACGGTGCAGCAAGTCCTGTCCGGGGACTGCGCGGCCTGGGTGCTGCACACCACGCCGGTATTGGCGATCAGCTCTGTCGCGGCCGTGCAGGCCTGGCAGCTGGACGTCCCGGTGCAGGTCCTGGACGTCGATGCCGAGACGGGCATCGTGCGCCGCACGGACGGCCTGTGGTTCTACTCCGGCACCTACCGGGTGACGTACACGGCGGGCCGGACCGCGGTCCGGCCGAACGTGAGCCTCGCCGGGAAGCTGATCCTGCAGCACCTGTGGCGCACCCAGTACGGCGCCGCCCGCGGCCCGTCGGCCGCTGACGACTTCTCCGTCACCGAGCAGGTGCCCGGTTTCGGCTACGCGATCCCCAACCGTGCGCTGCAGCTGCTGCAGCCCGACCGGCAGCCGGGAGGTTTCGCATGATGACGTCCCGCGTGCCCGCGGCCGTGGATGCGCTGCTGGCGATCCTGCGGGCCGCACCCGCCCTCGCCGAGGTGGCCATCATCGACGGCCCGTCCGCCATGAACTACACGCAACTGAGGCGTGTGTATGTCGGATGGCAGCCGGGCGCCGATAGTGCCGTGTCGCTTGAGCAGGCCTTCAACAGTGCCGGCGCCAGGACGCGCGACGAGATGTTCTCGGTCTCCTGCTACGCCGAGGCCCGCGCTGGGGACAAGGACATGAAGTCCCGACGCGACGAGGTGTTCGCGCTCGTCGGCGAGGTGGAGACGGCGCTCCGCGCCACGAACGTCGCGCCCGAGGCGCCGACCCTTGGCGGCGCGGTGCTGTGGGCGCACCTGACCGCAGGCGACCTGACCCAAGTGCAGGCCGAAGGCAGCCTCGCCGGGCTGGCCTTCACGGTGACCTGCCAGGCCCGTATCTGACCAATCAGCAAGGGAGAACAGCCATGGCGCGTGTGCGCTTCATCGGGCCGGAGCCAGTCACCGTGCCCGAGCTCGGAAGCCGGGTCGTCGAGCCCGACGAGGTCGTCGAGGTCCCGGACGAACGGTTCGAGGGCTACGTGTGCCAGCCCGGCACGTGGGAGTCCGTCGAGGAGCCCGGCAAGGCCGCGGCGAAGAAGACCGCGGCCAAGGCGCCGCAGAAGGAGGGCTGATCCATGGCGATCGGATCCGGACTCGGCGCCCAGCTCGGCATCGCAGCCGAGAGCAGCTACGGCACGTTCGTGGCGCCCACGAAGTTCATCGAGTTCACCAAGGAGAGCCTCGGTCTCAAGAAGACCACCGCCCAGAGCGCGGGCATCGCGGCCGGCCGTCTGATGCCCCTTTCCTCCCGGCGCGTCGTCACCCGCAAGGAGGTCTCCGGGTCGTTCGACATGGAGATCTCCAACAAGGGGATGGGGCTGATCCTTCAGACCCTGATGGGGACGACGGTCACTCCCGTGCAGCAGGCGGCGACGGCCGCGTACCTGCAGACTCACACGCTGGCGAGCGTGGCCGGCAAGAGCCTCACGATCCAGAAGGGCGTGCCGTTGACCAGCGGCACGGTGACCGACAAGACCTTTCTGGGCTGCAAGCTCACCTCGGGTGAATTCGCGTGCGGCATGGGCGAGATGCTCACCGGCAGCTTCGAGATCGACGGCCGGGACAGCGACGAGGGCCAGACGCTGGCAGTCGCCAGCTACTCGAACATGTCGCCGTTCCACTTCGGGCAGATGGCGCTGAAGACGGGCACCTTCGGCGCAGAGACTGCGCTGGACGGCATCCGCAAGGTCTCCTGCAAGATCGAGAGGCCCCAGGACGTCGAGCGGTTCTACGCGAACCAGGCGGCCCTGAAGAAAGAACCGATCGAGAACGACCAGGTCAAAATCACGGGTTCGCTGGAGACGGACTACGTCGCCACCACGCTGGACGACCTGCACACCTCCGACGGGGCAACCAGCCTCGTGTGGGAGTTCGTTGGCCCGCTGATCGCGTCGACGTACTTCGAGACGTTCCGGATCACGCTGCCCGCGGTGAAGCTCGACGAGGGCCCGCCCGTCGTGGACGGCTTCGGGGTCATCAAGCCCACTTTCACCTACACCGCGCTCTATGACGGCACCAACCTGCCGAAGATCGAATACCTGTCGACGGACGTCACCCTGTGAGGTGAGTCGTGCGCGATGTACGGATCACCGGCACCGGCCAGCTGCTGGAGCTGCAGAAACGGCTGCGTCGGGCCGGGCACGAGAACATCCGGCAGTCGATGCAGCGGCGTATCCGCCGGGCTGCGGAGCCGCTGCGCGACGACCTGCAGGACTCGATCCGCCATCTGGACATCAGCTCGCAGGGCCGCGGCGCCGGCAAGCGCGGCGGCCCGAGTCCGACCACCCGCCCGCTGCGGGCATCGATCGCCGAGGCCATCCGCATCTCGGTGCGCAACACCGGCAACCCGGGCGCCCGGATCTGGGTCGACAAAGGGCTGCTGCCCCCGGACATCCCGATGGGCGTCCTGGACCGGCTGAACGAAGGCAGGCTCAGGCACCCCGTGTTCGGAAACAAACGCAGGTGGGCCCAGCAGAACGCGACGCCGCTGTGGTGGGACCGCCCGATCAGGGACCACCAGGAGCGCATGGCGCGCGAAGTGGAGCGGGTCATCGATGACGTGATCCGCCGCCTGGACTGACACGCAATTCATGGAGCAACGGAGCAACGCATGATCATCGTCTACGCGCCGGAAGACGGCCAGACGCACCGCTGGGACCTGAAGACCGCGCGGATCCTGGCCACCGAGGCGGAGGCCGTCGAGCGGGTCACGGACCTGGACTGGGCCACGGCCCGCAGCAAGGTCGTCAAGGGCAGCATGCTGGCGCTGCGCGCGATCGCCTGGGTGCTGCTCAAGCGCTCCCAGCCCGCCCTGCGCTACACGCAGTTCGATCCGGCCGCCGGGGAGCTCGGCTTCGAGTACGACGCAGACGAGCGTGCCGTGATCCGCGCGAACATCGAGACAGACGAGGACCTGACCGAGGAGGAGCGGGCGGGGATCCTCGCCGAGCTCGACGAGGCCGACGCCGCCCTGGACGCCGCCGAGACCGCGGAACACACGGCCGACGACCCTGAGCAGGTCCCAAAAGCCTCGGGCGACGAAGCATCGCCCACCGCCGCCTGACCTACGAGCCGCTGCTCGCCAACCTCCTGCACATCCGCCCGTGGGAGATCGAGCGCCTGACCCTCGACCAGTTCGAGCGGGCCATCGCGTGGATCGACGACTACCAGCGACAGCAGGAGGAGGCGAACAGGGATGGCTGACCGGCGCCTTCGTTTCACCCTGGAAGGCCGCGACAACCTCTCCCAGGCACTCGACCGGGCGGGCCGGTCCGCGGGGACGCTGGAGAAGCGGCTCCGCATGGCGGCGCTCGCGGGTACGGCCGGCGCCGGCCCGATGGCTGCCGCGATCACCGCCATGGCGGGTGCGGCCGTCGCCGGGTTCGCTTCCGCCGGCGGGGCCGCGGCCGCGTTCGGCGTTGCGATCCAACCGCAGATCAAGCTGATGACGAACAATGCGGCCGCCGCGAAGAAGTTGGCGGACGCGCAAGAGAACATGGCCCGCAAGAAGCAGCTCGCGGACCAGCTGGCGGCCAAGGGCTCCGACCTTGCGAAGAAGGCGCAGTCGGCCTACACCTCGTCAAGGCTGGCGGCCGCCGACGCCGAGAAGGCGTATGAACGGCAGACCAAGGGGATGCCGAAGGCGACCGCGGACGCCTCCCTGGCGCTGGCGAAGCTGAAGACAGCGCACGAGAAGTGGTCGGCGTCCCTGGCCAAGGACACGATGCCCATCTTCACCAAGGGCTTGGACGGGGCACGCAAGGCTTTGCCGTACCTGACGCCGCTGGTGAAGACTGCGTCGCACGCGCTGTCCGACTTCATGGACGGCCTCGACGGCAAGGGCCTCAAGGGCTTCCTCGACCGCATCAACCAGGCCGCGAAGAAGACCCTGCCCGACCTGCTGAACACGGGCAAGAACGTGTTCATCGGACTGGGCGGGATCATCGACGCGTTCCTGCCCACCAGCGACAAATTCACTGGCGGCCTGGAGGCGGGCAGTGAGGCGTTCGCCAAGTGGGGCAAGGGCCTCGGGGACAGCGATGGCTTCAAGAGGTTCATGGACATCGCTGCCACGGGCGGCGGGTCCTTGGCGAACCTGGCCAGTGCCGCGCTGAACCTGTATGACGCGCTGCGGCCGATCACCGGCGCGTGGGTCGACATCGCCGAGGGCGCGGCGAAGTTCATCCGCTGGCTGCCTCCGGATGCGCTCGCCACGATCGCCGGTGGCCTGCTCGCGGTCAAGGTCGCGGCGATGGGTATCGGCGCCGCCCTGGCGCTGCTGAACGCCAACCCGGTGACGCTCGCAGCGCTGGCGGTCATCGGCCTGTCGGCGGCGTTCGTGACCGCGTGGGAGAAGTCCCAGCGCTTCCGGGAGATCGCATCCCAGGTGATGTCCGGCGTCGCCCAGGTGGTGCTCACGCAGGCGAAGCTGATCCTGCTCGGCTTCCAGGGCCTCACCCAGGGCGCACTCTCGGCGATGGTCGCCCTGGTCGAGGGCGCGAACGGCATGTTCGGCAAGCTGCCGGGCGTCGGCCACTACTTCCGCGACGCGGCCAAGGCGGCCGAAGACCTCCGGACCGGCACGAACAAGTCGTTCCAGGACGCCATCGACAAGATCGATGGCTACTCGGAGGCCGCCAAGCGGATGCCCACCGACATCAAGTTCAAGGGCGAGATCAGCGACCTCGACTCGAAGATCAAGACCGCTCAGGCGCGTGTCGACTCCCTGAAACAAAAGCGGAAGACAGCGGTCGGCGCGGACAAGGCGCAGCTGGAGATCGCGGTCGCGACGGCTCAGGCGCGGCTCGACGGTCTGAAGCAGAAGAAGGCAGCCACGGTCCGGGCGCAGGACCAGGCGAGCGGGAAGCTCAGCTTCGTGCAGCGGCTGCTGAGCCAGCTCAACGGGCAAGTCGCGACGACCTACGTCAACACCGTGCGCTCCGAGTCGCACGCGTCGCCTCGCTTCCACCAGTGGCGGGGTGGCCCGGTCCGGCTGGCGGGCGGTGGCATGCCCGGCCTGATACGTGGTGCTGGGTCGGCGACGTCGGACAGCATCCCGGCCATGCTGTCGAACGGCGAGTACGTCGTGCGGGCGTCCGCCGTGTCGAAGTACGGCACGGGCCTGCTCGACTCCATCAACTCCGGCCGCTACAACGGGGCCGGCGCGGACGCCGGGCGAGGGCTCGCCGCGGGCCTGCTCGGCTCTCTCGGCGTCGTGCAGTCGGCCGCCGCGCAGATGGCCGCGGCGGTCACCCTCGGGGTCAAGGGTGAGCTGCAGATCGCCAGTCCCAGCAAGAAGACGCGCGCGCTGGCGACGGACGTGGCGAAGGGCTTCATCGAGGGGCTCACCGGTTCCCGCGACAAGATCAAGTCCACGGCGCGTGACCTGGCGAACGACATCAAGACCGCGTTCTCCGGGCGCCGGGAATCCTCGCTGCTGCGCATGGTCGACAAGCAGACCAAGAAGCTGCTGGACTACGCCGCCCAGCGGGACAAGATCGCCGCGAAGATCGCCGAGGCGAAGAAGTACGCAGCCGACACCACGAAGACCGCACGTGACTCGGCGGCCCTGTCCAACCTCGGCATGGACGCCGACGAGGTCACCGCGGGCGGCATCAAGGGCGGGCTGCAATCCAAGCTCGCCCGGATCCAGCAGTTCGCCCGCTACGTCTCCATGCTGGCCAAGCGGGGCCTGAACAAGGGTCTCATCAGGCAGATCCTCGACATGGGGCCGGAGGCCGGCTACGCCTACGCGTCCGCGCTGGCGGGCGCCGACAAGGCGACGCTGGCGTCGGTGAACAAGACCCAGTCAGCTATCGACAAGGCAACCACCTCCCTCGGGCGGTCGGGCGCCGACATCCTGTACGACTCGGGCAAGAACGCCGGGCGTGGGTTCCTCAAGGGTCTGGAGGGCCAGCAGAAGAACATCGAGAACCTGATGCTCAAGATCGCCCGGTCCATGCAGAAGGCGATCAAGAAGGCCCTCGGGATCAAGAGCCCCAGCACGGTGATGGCGCAGCTCGGCTCCTACTCCACACAAGGCCTCGCGCGCGGTCTCGTCGATGCGATGCCGCACCTTGACCGCGCCCTGGATGTCGTGTCCGGGCGGGTGGCCGCCACGCAGCCCGTCCTCGGCCGGGCCGCCGTGGCGGGCGGGGGCGGGGGCACGATCTACAACGTGCAGGTCGACGTGCACGAAGCCATGGATCCGGTCGCTGTCGGCCGCGAGGTGCAAAGGGTCCTTCTCCAGTTCGGCCGCGCTCAGGGCGCGACCGTGTCCCTGAAGGTGGGGTGACCATGCCGCTGCTGGTGGAAGCGGGTTGGGGCGGCCTCGTGCAACTGCCCAACACGATCACGTGGACGGACATCACGTCGGCCGTCGACGTGGTGCAGGGCGTGGCCATCACCCGCGGCGCGAGCGACGAGCTCAGCGAGACGCAGCCGGGAACGGCCACGCTCGTGCTCGACAACAGCGACGGGCGCTTCACCCCCGGCAACTCCGGGTCGCCGTACTGGCCCTACGTGCGGCGGCTCGCGCCGATCCGGATCGCGGTCGCGGTCATTCCCACCCTGTCGGGATCGGCGCCGTACCCGCTCGCCATGCTCGGCGACGACTTCGATGACGGCCGGGTCAACACCTCGCTATGGCCGACGAACACCGGGGGCGCCGGCGCCGAGACCGGGGACGGGCGCCTGCGCATCACCGTCGCCCCGGGCGTGGACACGAACTTCACCTCAGCCCGGCAGTGGAACCTGGCGGGCAGCAAGCTGACCGCGAAGCTGACCACGGTGCCCGCCGCGAACGGATCCTCGAACTGCGCCGCCTCGATGTGGGTGCTCAGCACGACGTCCGGCACCCGCATCGGCTGGCGCTACGACGCCCTCACCGGTGTCCTGGCCGCCATGTCTCAGGCCGGTTTCTCCGACGGCACCCCGACGAACCTCACCTACAGCGCGATCGACCACGCGTGGCTGCGGGTACGGGAGTCGGGCGGCACCGTCTACTGGGAGACATCGAGCAACGGCTACGGCTGGACCGTGCGCCGCACCCTGGCCACGCCCAGCTGGGTCACGTCGCAGACCCACGCCGTGGACTTCCCTACCACCAGGACGGGCGGCACGTCCGGGTACATCGAGTGGGACCTGGTCGGCGCCGAGGTACGCCCCAGATTCTGGGGCGTGGTCAACGAGTTCCCCGTCGAATTCGAGGGCCTGTCCAGCAAGGTCAGGATTTCGTGCACCGACCTGTTCAAGCGCCTCAACAAGCTGCCGCCGATGCGGAGCATGCTGGCCGAGGAGATCCTCAGCGAGGACCTCACCGGCGCCACCGATTTCCTCGGCGTGTACTACCCGCTCACCGAGCCGTCCGGATCCACGGCGGCTGGCGACATCTCCGGTGGCGGCGGCGGGGCGCTCGCCCTCACCCAGGTCAGCACGGGCGGATCGCTCGACTTCGGTACGGACGGGCTGACCGAGACCGGCGAGACCGCGCTCACGTTCACGCCCGCCAGCTCAAGCGCGGGCAAATACCTGGTGGGTGATCTGGGGACGACGTTCCAGACGTACACGACCAGCTGGAACATGGTCGTCGAGTTCTGGATCAAGACCACGGCGACCAGCCGTGCGATCCTCGGCATGTTCGAGCCGAACCTCGACCACCAGGTCGTCTACACCCTGAGCGCCTCGGGTGAGCTCAACATCGAGTACACCGACGGCGGCGGCACCCTCACCGTCTACGGCAGCCTGCGCGTGATCAATGACGGCGCCTGGCACCACATCGTCCACGACCACACCCCCACCAAGCGGCTGTGGATCGACGGCGCGGCTGGTCCGGTGCAGGCCCTTATGCCGAACATCACCTCGGTGCAGACCCTGCACGTTGGCGGCTACCGCGGTGCGCGGATGTTCTCCGGGCAGCTCGCTCACCTTGCGGTGACGTTCTCCAGCGCGCAAGTCGGTGACCAGGTGGCGGCCAGTCACTACACGGCCGGCACGACCGGGTTCTCAGGCGAGGATGCGGATGTCCGTATCCAGCGGCTGGCCCGGTACGCGGGCCTGTCGGAGGTGACGATCTGGGGCACCACCTTCGACCCGGTCTCCTCCCAGGGGCCGGGCGGATCCAGCGTCGTCACGCGCATGCGGGAGGTCGAAGCGACTGAGTCCGCCCGGCTGTTCGCCGAGCGGGATTGGTACGGGATCGCCTTCCAGTCTCGTGACCTGCGGTACAACCCGGCCCCGGCGGGCGAGGTGTTCACGATTGCCTACGCCGACCTGGAGCCGCGGTCTGTGGAGCTGGCCGACGACGACCAGAAGATGGTCAACTCCGTCGAGGCCAGCAGGCCGGGTGGAGCCACCCAGCGGGTCACCGCGCCCTCGTCGATCCTGGCGTTCGGCCTGTACGAGCAGCAGCTGAACATCCTCAAGACCAGCGACAACAGCGTGTTGGACGCCGCGTATTGGCTGGTCAGCAGGTACGCCGACCCAGGCACCGAACTGCGCGAGGTTCCCGTCGAGGCGTTCACGATGACCGGCTACCTCAACATCCTCGACGCCGACATCTCCTCGTACTTCTCCGTGACCAGCATGCCTTCACAGTCACCGGCCTCGTCGATCCGGGTCACGGTCGAGGGCTACACGGAGACGATCAAGCACAACAGTCACGAGATCCGGTTCCACACCTCGGCCACGACCACCGACAACGTGTGGGTGCTGGACGACGCGACGTACAGCGTCCTCGATTCCACCACTCGCCTCGCCTACTAGGAGCCCTGCATGCCGATCGCCGTGGTCCGGGCCGAAGCGTTCTACACGCCACCGCCCGGCCAGCCCGCGGACCTATGGGCAGGCGTGCCCGCCGCTGAACTGGTCTGGCGCTGGTACGAGTACCGGATGGGCCGCCGCGTCACCCCGCCCGCCGAGACGGTCACCGACACGTACTTCGCGCGCATCAACCAGAACCGATGGATCGCCGACTGCAGCAGCTGCGGATCCGCGCAGATCGTTTCCCCGGCCGACCCGCGGTACGCGTGCGTCGAGTGCGGATGGGGCTGGTGCACGCTGCTGTTCCCCGCCGATGTGGCCGCCATCGAGGCCAGCTTGATGGAGCCCAAGCCAGCATTGCGGAACTGGTGGAACGAAGCGGACCCCAACAATCCGGACCGGCCGCCAGCCGACCCGGCGCCCGACCCGGGCCCGCTGAAGGAGGTGTGACGGCGTGACGTTCGCTCCGAGGACCTGGGTCGTCGGTGAGGTCGTGTCCGCGGCTCTGATGAACCAGGAGATCCGCGACCAGTTCAACTCCATGTTCGCCGCGTGGACGCCCTACACCCCAACCTGGACGGGGAGCACGACCAACCCGGTGCTGGGCAACGGAAACATGGTCGGCCGGTATATGAAGTTCGGCCGCACCGTGCTCTGCGAGATCAACCTGACCACGGGCAGCACCACGACCTACGGCAGCGGCAACTACTCGTGGACCCTGCCGTTTCAAGCGGCCAACGCAGGTGTCAACGTGATCGGGAACGCGCAGCTACTCGGCACCAACCGCTGGCTCGGACAGATCGTCATCTCCGCCAATGCCACCACCTGCTCCGCGTTCTTCCCGACCTATCCGTCAGGCGTGGCCGACACCCGGGCGTCATTCCTCACCCAGGTCCTGCCCGAGACCCACGCCGCCGGTGACCAGGTCCGCCTCACCTTCATGTACGAAGCCGCCTCCTGACCTGCCCGGTTCCCCGCACGCCCCGCGCCGACGGCCGGGGCTCTCGTCATTTCTGGAGCGCTCATGTCCGATCCGATGACCCCTGCCCAATGGCGTGCCGCGCTGAAGGCCGAGGGTGTCCGCTTCACCGAGTACGACGGTTGGACCACGAGAGGTAGAGACGCGGCCACCGGCAAGATCTTCGGCCCGGTCCACGGCGTTCTCAACCACCACACCGCCGGCAGCGACAGCCTGCACGCCGTCGCCGTGGGCGGAGCGCCCAACCTGCCCGCCCCCCTGGCCCACACCTTCCTGCCCAAGAGCGGGACCGCCGTGATGGTGTCCGGCCACCGCGCCAACCACGCGGGCCTGGCGGCCGCGAACGTCATGGCCGCGATCGTCGCCGAGACGCCCCTGCCGAAGCAGGACAAGTCCAGCACGGTCGACGGCAACGACCAGCTGTACGGCATCGAGACCGAGAACCTCGGCAACGGCGCAGACACCTACACGCGGGCCCAGTACGACACCTGGGTCCGCTGGAACGCCGCGATCTGCCGCCACCACGGCTGGGGTGCCGGGTCGGTCGCCGGCCACCTGGAGACCAGCGTCGAGGGCAAGATCGACCCGCGCGGCCCGGTCGAGGGCTACGGCACCCGCGGCAAGTTCACGTTCTCGATGGGCCAGCTGCGCGCGGACGTCGCCGAGCGGCTGAAGCACGCGGCCAGCTGGTCGCCCCCCACGACCCTGCCCGCTCCGCCGCCACCCCCCATCCCGCGCACCGTCGAGCAGCGGGTGTCCGACCTGGAGAAGCGCGTCACCGCGCTGGAGAAGAAGGGCTGACCATGGCCGCACCCGTCGAGAACAAGGTGAAGGCCGCGACGTCCGCGACCTTCCTCGTCTCCCTGCTCATCGCCGTCCTCAACGGCGTCGTCGCCGACGACAGCCTGCTGCAGCCGCTGCCCGCCTGGCTGCAGCCGATCGTGATCGCGCTCGTGCCGACCGCCGTGACGTTCCTGTCCGGCTGGTCGGCCGCCCATTCGCCGCGCACCCCGTCGGGGTCCTGACCCTGCCCCATGGACGCGGCCTGGAGGTGGCATGGACGGCGCCCTCGTCGCGGCTCTCGGCGTGATCGGCAGCGCCGCCGTGACGGGGGCAGTCGCCATGTACGGCTCCAAGGTCGCGGGGCGAGCCCAACGGGAGGGCAACGCGGTGACCGGCTTCAACTCGCTCACGGACCAGCTCCAGGAGGAACGCAAGGAGCTGCGCACCGAGGTGGCCACCCTCAAGGCCGAACTCGCCGCCGAGCGCGCCGAGTCAGCACGGCTACGACTCGTCGTGCAGTCGCTGGGAGGGACACCATGACGCGCACCCAGAGTGTGCTCGCCAGACGGTGGAGGCCCATCGCCCTCCTCGCATTCCTGCTCGCCCTCACCGGCGCCGTACTGCTCGTGTACGTCCGCGTCCAGGCCGAAGCGGCGCGCGCCGACCAGCTCGCCGCCGAGGCCGACCTGCGCGGCGCGGCCGTCACCACCCTCGCCTCCGACGTGCGGGTACTGCGCGCCCAGATCAAGGCCAAGGGCGGAACCCCAGCCGCGCCGGACCCGACCAAGGCCGTCAAGGACCTGCCCGACCGGGCCGCGGTGCCCGTGCCTATCCCCGGCCCGCCAGGGCCCAAGGGTGATCCGGGCAGGGACGCGCCGACCATCACTCCGTCGCCCGGCCCGTCCGGCGCTCCAGGCCGGGACGGCGTCGACTCGACAGTGCCTGGGCCGTCCGGTCCGCCCGGACCGTCCGGGGCCGCCGGCGTCCAGGGGGAGCGCGGCGAGAAGGGCGAGCAGGGTCCGGTCGGCCCGGACTGCCCGGACGGCTACAGCCTGCAGGCGCCCAGCTGGGACCCGGACGCGCTCGTCTGCCGGCGAGACGGCGCGCCCGACCCGGGCAACGGAAACGGGAACGGCGGCGGTGGGCTGCTGTCCATGGCCCTCGATCCATCACGCCGACAGTACGTATGACGACGCCCCCTGCACGGCCATCGCGGTCGTGCAGGGGGCGTTTCGTCATGCCCGGATTCAGGCGGTGGGCTGCTGCCCGTACACCGCCACCCACCGGTCGCCGCGCATCACAATGTCCGCCGTCTCCACCGCACGCCCGGTGGCCTGGTCGTAGTAGGTGCGCTCGATGGCGAGCACCGGCCCAGGCGGCGTCATGCCGAGGGCCTGCGCCTCCTGCCGGGTCGCGGTCCTGGCCCGCACCTTCTCCACCGGGTCGCCGACCTCGATCGAGATGACCCGCATCCTGGCGGCCACGCCGACGCCCGCGTAGGGGCCGACCTCGGGCAGGGCGATCAGCGACTGCCCAGTGACCTCCAGCGGCTCCCACGATTCCGCCAGTTGCACCGGCTGCTCGTCAGCGAGGTAGACGTAGCTGGTGTGCATGACTGCGGCGCCCGGCTCGATGCCGAGGCGGCCGGCCACCGTGTCGCTTGCCCTGTCGGTGGTCGAGTCGTGCCGCCACGTGCCGACCGCACCCTGCCTGGCCGCGCCCTCGGCGAACGGGCTGTCCTCGCTGCGGCGCTTGTGCCGGCGCACGAGCAGCTCGGGTGTCTCCGTGCTGCGGACGTAGTGGCCTGCGCCGTGGCGGGAGACGACCAGGCCGTCGTCGACGAGGACCTTGTAGGCGCCGGACGCCACGGAGTTGCTGCCTCCGTACTCCTTGATGAGCTCGGCGATGGATGGCAGGCGGGCGCCGGGTGGGAGTTCGCCGGACTCGATGCGTGCGCGTAGTTCGTCGGCGACGCGCAGGTACAGCGGCGGCTCGGTGCTCACTCTCCGCCCTCCCTTGATGTGACTTGCGTGACAGACTAGCCAGCCCACGGCTACTCTCGTGCGAGAGTCATTCTCTCGCATGAGAGCAGGGGAATCACTGTGCCCATCAGTCTGCGCGCGGCCGCGTTACGCACCGCCCTGGAACGCATGCTCGACGAGCCCGTGCGTCTCATCAGCAGGCCCGGTGCCACGCGCCTGTACGCGGTCGCACCGGACGCGTACCGGCGGGAAACCTGGCGGCTCCTGCTCGACGTACTGGGGAGCGCCGACAAGTGGGGCAGCACCGACGCGAGCGGCCGGCCCGAGGTCTGGGCCGAAGTGCGAGACGAGTCATGACCCGCGGCACGCTCCCCCACCCGCGCAACCTGACCCACCGCCAGTACACCGGCTGGGCCTGCGTCTGGTGCGGTACCTCCCTCATGGACGTCAAGGCCCGCCCGGCAGGCAGGGCCGTCGGCTCCATCGGGGCGGTCGTCATGGACGTCGACGTGTACGAGTGCGCGGCCGGCGGGTGCGCAGAGCTGCGGGCCGAGAACGAGCAGACGGGAACGAACTGATGGCCGACACCTTCATCCCGACCTCCGAGCGTGCCGCCCGCGCTGCGCAGTCCGGCGGCCGCGCGGCTGGCTACTGCTGGCTGGAGCACCCCGACGGCGGCGCGCACTGCACCAGGTCGCCGCACGCCGACCGGCGGCACGTGGACTACTACAACGGCAGGAAGTCCCCCACGGACGCGAGCGGCGTCGAGTGGTGGGAGTAAGACTCCCGGACCCGGCGCGACGGTGTGCCGGGCCCGGGACCAGGCCCCGGTCGGCACCCCCCGTTGCTGGCCGGGGCCGCTCCATGTCTTGATCGTCTGCACTTCGTCCGAGCCTGGGCCGAGCTAACGATCAACCGACCCGCCCAAAACGGACTCACCCCCAGCTCGAACCTGCTCTGAACTGGGGGTGATTCGGTAGGCCCTGTGGGACTCGAACCCACAACCAATGGATTAAAAGTCCACTGCTCTGCCAATTGAGCTAAGGGCCCAGGCGATGTTGTCCCCCTGAGCATAGCCGGACGGGGCCGAGTCTCCGATCGGGTATCGGGGACCCGGCCGCGTCGGACGGGAGAACAGGCCGGAAAGGGCAGGGACCGGACGACGATCAGGATGCCGCGGTGGACGACGAAGGGCCCGTACGACCGGAGTCGTACGGGCCCTCGCAGGTCACTCGGCGTCAGCCGTTGCGCTTCCAGCGCGGCTTGTCGTCGCGGCGGCCGAAGGAACCGGTGCCGCGGTGGTCGTCACGACGGCCGTACGGGCGGTCGTGGCCGGCGGAGCGGAAGCCGGGGCGGTCGTCACGGCGGTCCCGGTTGAACGGGCGGTCGCTGCTGCGGTGCCCACCGCGCTCGTCACGGCGGAAGCCACCGCGGTCGTCACGGCGCTCGAAGGAACGGCCACCACGGTCGTCACGACGCTCGAAGCCACCGCGCTCGCCGCCACGGTCCGGACGACGCTCGTCACGGCGGAAGCCGCCACGGTCGTCACGGCGCTCGAAGGAACGGCCACCACGGTCGTCACGACGCTCGAAGCCGCCACGCTCGCCACCACGGTCGTCACGACGCTCGAAGCCGCCACGCTCGCCGCCACGGTCCGGACGACGCTCGTCACGGCGGAAGCCACCGCGGTCGTCACGACGCTCGAAACCACGGTCACGGTCGCGGTCCCGGTCGAAGGGGCGGCGCTCGTCACGGCGGAAGCCGCCACGGTCGTCACGACGCTCGAAGGAACGGCCACCGCGGTCACCACGGTCACCACGGTCGAAGCCGCGCTCGCCCCGGTCGTCACGCCGCTCCCGGCGCTCGTACGGCGCGGAGGCCGCCGGGCGCTCGGTGCGGTCGACGTCCTGCGCGACCGGCTGCTCCGGGACGGACGCCTCGATCACGGCCACCGCCTCGGCCGCCGACGCCTGGGCCTCGGCCACCGCGGCCTCGGGGTCCTCGCCCCGCTCGCGGGCGACCCGGGCGACCAGCCGGTCGGCCTCGTCGCGCAGCTCGACGGCGCGCCGCGTGGCCCGCTCCAGCTGCTTGGTGAGCTGGGCGACCTCGCGCTCGGCCTGCTGGGCGGCGTTGCCCGCGGACTCGGCCTGGACCTCGGTCATGGAGCGGGCGCCGGTGATCTCGGCGACCTCCGGGTCGAAGGCGGCACCACCCTGGATGATGTGGCGCGCGGCGTCGACGCCGGCGTCCTCCATGAGGCGGAAGATCTGGCGGCGCTGGTGCGGCAGGGACAGGGAGACGACCGTGCCGGTGCGGCCGGCGCGGGCCGTGCGGCCGGCGCGGTGCAGGTAGTCCTTGTGGTCGCCGGCCGGGTCCACGTTCAGGACCAGGTCGATGCCGTCGACGTGGATACCGCGGGCCGCGACGTCGGTGGCGACCAGGACGTTGACGTAACCGTCCTTGAAGTCCGCCAGCGTGCGGGTGCGCGCGCCCTGGGTCATGCCGCCGTGCAGCGCGTCCGACTTCACGCCCGCGTCACGCAGCTGCTCGGCGACGCGGTCGGCGCCCAGCTGGGTGCGGACGAAGATGATGGTGCGGCCCTTGCGGGAGGCGATCGCGGCAGTGACCGGCGCCTTGTCCTTGGGCTTCACGATCAGGATGTGGTGCGACATCGTCGTGACCGCGCCCTGGGCCGCGTCCACCTCGTGCGAGACGGGGGACTGCAGGTAGCGGTCGACGAGGGTCTGGATCTCGTTCTCCATCGTCGCGGAGAACAGCATCCGCTGGCCGCCCGCCGGAACCTGGTCGAGCAGCTCGGTGACCTCGGGCAGGAAGCCCAGGTCGGACATCTGGTCGGCCTCGTCGAGAACGGCGATCTGCACGTCCTCCAGGGAGCAGGCACCGCGGTTGATGATGTCGCGGAGGCGACCCGGGGTGGCGACGAGGATGTCGACGCCCCGCTCCAGGGCGTAGATCTGGTTGCCCATCGACGTTCCGCCGCAGACGACCTTCATCTTCAGGCCGAGGACGTCGCCGTACGGCTGGAGGGCGTCCGCCACCTGCATGGCCAGCTCACGCGTCGGCGTGAGGATGACGGCGCGGGGGCGCTTCCTCTCCGTGCGGCCACCGGCCAGCGTGGCCAGCGTCGGCAGACCGAAGGAGAGGGTCTTGCCGGAGCCGGTGCGGCCACGGCCGAGGATGTCCTTGCCGACCAGGGCGTCCGGGATGGTCGCGGCCTGGATCGGGAACGGGACGGTCACGCCGTTCTGCGCGAGCTTGCGCACCACGCCCTCGGGGAGACCGAGGTCGGCGAAAGTGATCTGAGGGGTGTCAGCGGTCTCGGTGACCTCGGTCGACTCGTCGTTCTCGAACTCGTTCTCGGACACGACGATGTGATCTGTGCTGGACACGGACATGCGAATGCGAAACCTTCCGGAGTCTCTTCGGCACGCGCCCGTCAACTCCGTGATTCGCAATACGACCGCCTCAATGCGGTCCGCCACGGCAAAGGAGAGTACGCGCCACACGGCGCGCTCTGCGTTGGCGCCGGGCAAATGGGATCAAACGATCTACCACCATACGCACCCACCGCCCCCCAAGGCAAACTCAACCCACGAGACGCTGGTCACGTACCCATGCCGGTGACCGCCCGGCCCGCGGACCTACGCCGGAGTCCCCGCCTGGGGCGCCGGCTCCCGATCCCCCAGCTGCGGCCCCGCCTCCTCGTGCGCCGACGACGACGGCTCGGCCGTCGGCGGGGTCGACACGGGCGGCGGCGGGGTCGACGCCGGAGGCTCCGGATCGGGAGGCGTCGGCGTGGGGGTCGGCGGCGCCTGGGTCGGCGCCGGAACCCCCGGCTTCTGACTGCCGCCCGGCCCGGCCGGCGACACGGAGGAACTGCCCGCCCGCGACGGCGCCGACGACGCCGGCTCATGCTTCCCGTGCTTCGCCTTCCGCCCGCGCCTGCGCTCGGCGTCGCCCTCGGCCCCTTCGTACCCTGCACCGCCCCCCGACACCACCGACCCCCCGTCGGCCGTATCGCCGCCCCGGCGCCCCGACGAGTGCGAGGGGGTCGCCCGGCCGCCGTCCTCGCCCACGTTCACACAGCCGGCGGCAGCCGTCACGGCCAGCACCGCGGCGGCCAGACGGACGGGTACGTACTTGGGGCGCACGGCGGCCACCTCCGGGGGAGGATGAAGGAGTCGCCGTGCCCAACTCCCGCCGGACTCAAGAAGACACGCGCCCGGCCCTCACCCGTACCCGAGCGCATGCAACCGCTCGTCGTCGATCCCGAAATGGTGGGCGATTTCGTGCACCACGGTGACCTCGGTCTCCGCTACGACGTCCTCACGCGTGTCGCACATCCGCAGCGTCGGCCCCCGGTAGACCGTGATCCGGTCCGGCAGCACCCCCGCGTACCACTCGCCGCGATCGGTGAGCGGCGTCCCCTCGTAGAGCCCGAGCAGCTCGGGATCGTCCGCCGGCGGCTCGTCCTCCACGAACACCGCGACGTTGTCCATCAGCCGCGTCAGCTCCGGCGGAATCCGGTCGAGCGCCTCGGCGACCAGTTCCTCGAACTCCTCGCGCGTCATCTCCAGCACACGCTCATTGTCCGGTACCGGACGGCCACAGGAGCGCCGCGAACCGACGGACACGTCGGCCCCCGCCCCCCGCATATCCACTGCCGGGCTTGGGCATACGCGACCAATGGCACGCGTCCCCGTCGCAGCCCGCAACCGGATCACCCGCACGCTCACCCGGCGTCGCCCGAACCGCCACGCCCCGGAACTCGCCGCCCTGCCGCACCCCTGGAAGCGCGCCCTCGGCATGACGGTCGTCGTCCTGGTCGGCGCCTGGCTCGGCCTGCTGATCGTCGGCAACGTCAGGACCCAGGTCGGCCCGATGAACACGACGATGGCCCTGCGCCCGTCCCTCAGCGGTGGCACGAAGATCAACGTCTCGCCGCTGGGCGCGCTGACACTCGACAGCCATGTCGCACCCGTCCGCCTGGACGTGAACGTCGACCAGCTCGACCCCGTCCGCTCACAGGCCCTCGTCGACCACCCCGAGCGCCTCGCCGGCCTCCAGGACGAGGTCGCCCGGGACGTCGAACACGGCACGCTCGACCTGGCCCTACGGTCCTGCGTCGCCGTCGTCTCCGGCGCGACCGCACTCGGCCTGGCCGTCTACCGCCGCCCCCGCCGCGCCCTCGCGGCCGGCGGACTCGCCCTCACCCTGCTCGCCGCCTCGGGAGCGACGGCGTACGCCACCTGGAACCCCAAGTCGGTCCTGGAGCCGAAGTTCTCCGGCCTGCTCTCCTCCGCGCCCTCCCTGGTCGGCAACGCGCGCAGCATCGTCACCGAATTCGACGTCTACCAGAAGGAGTTGGCACGCCTGGTGACGAACGTGACGAAGCTCTACGACGTCACCTCCACGCTCCCGGCCTACCGGCCCGACCCGAGCACGATCCGGGTCCTGCACGTCTCCGACATCCATCTGAACCCGGCGAGCTGGAAGATCATCGCGTCGCTCGTGACCGAGTACAAGGTGAACGTGATCGTCGACTCCGGCGACACGATGGACCACGGCACGGCGGCGGAGAACGGCTTCCTCGACCCCATCGCGGACCTGGGCGCGCCGTATGTATGGGTCCGGGGCAACCACGACTCACTCCTCACCCAGAGCTATCTGGAGCGGATGAAGAACGTGCGCGTCCTGGACGGCGGACGGGCGGAAACGATCGCGGGGCTGCGGTTCGCCGGCATCGGCGACCCCCAGTTCACCCCCGACCGCGCGGGCCGGCCGGGCGGCAACGCGGCGGAGGAACTGGCCGGGGACCGGCTGGCCACGGCCCTGCGCGACCAGCGGGCGGCGGGCACGCCGGTGGACGTGGCCGTGGCCCACGAGCCCTCCGCCGCCCGGCGCACGGACGGCGAGGTGCCCCTGGTGCTGGCGGGCCACCTCCACCACGAGCGGACGGAGGTCATGAAGCGGGGGACCCGGTTGCGGGTGGAGGGCTCGACGGGCGGCAGCGGGCTGCGTGCGGTGGAGGGCAAGTACCCCGATCCGGTCGAGGCGTCGATCCTCTACTTCGACCGGGACACCCGGCGGCTCCAGGCCTGGGACGAGATCAGGCTGGGCGGCCTGGGCCTGACGACGGCCGAGGTCAGCCGTCATCTCCCGGAGGAGAACCAGCCTGGCGCGAATCCCACGCCGAGCGCCCCCACCACCCCATCGGGGACGGCCTCGCCCACGGGGCCGTAAACCGTTTTGGCGATACTCCCCGCCATCCCATATGCTTCTCACGTCCCCGACGCGCTGAGAAGCGCCCAGGCGGGCCGATAGCCCTCATCGTCTAGCGGCCTAGGACGCCGCCCTTTCAAGGCGGTAGCACGGGTTCGAATCCCGTTGGGGGCACGCAAGATCGTGTGCGACACTGTTGCACGCAAGCTTGGTCCTGTGGAGCAGTTTGGAGTGCTCGCCACCCTGTCAAGGTGGAGGCCGCGGGTTCAAATCCCGTCAGGACCGCTGAGGCTTCCTCGGAAGCCTCGTGGCTGGGTAGCTCAGTTGGTACGAGCGTCCGCCTGAAAAGCGGAAGGTCGCCGGTTCGACCCCGGCCCCAGCCACCAGAACGAAGCCCCCCTCCCGAAACATCCGGAGGGGGGCTTCGTCGTCGCTCACAGAGAGCGCGGGGAACCTGAGGGGGGTTCTTGAGACAGATCGCCAGAGGGCTGGTGACGGCCGGCGCCGTCCTGGTCGGCACGCTCGCCATACCCGGCACGGCCCATGCCGCGGGGCCGACGGTCAAGGACGCGTACAGCGACGGCCGCGACTGGTCGGTGCTCGACGTACGCCTCAACTACAGCGGCTCGATCGACAAGATCACCGCCAGGCTCCGTCCGGTCGGCAGCAGTGAGTCGGACGCACCCGTGGCCACGATCACCGACTTCACGCACAAGTACGACTACAGCTCGTGGGACGGCACCTGGGCCTCCCAGCCCATCCATCTGGACACACTGGGCGACTACACGGTCGACGTCGAGGCCACGGACTCCTCGGGCGAGACCACCGTCCAGCAGAACGCGGGCACCCTGCACTACCAGAAGCAGCCCGTCATCACCGGCTTCGCCGTCACACCGACCGAGCCGGACATCGAGCACAAGACGGTCACGGCCACCGGCGACATGGTCGTCCGTGACCCCAGCACCCGTGACACGGTGCCACTGCCCGGTGCCACCGTGGACGTCGCGTTCGACAACGGCAGTAAGGACACGCCCACCGTCACCGATGACGCCGGCCACTTCTCCGCGTCCCGGGAGACGACGGGCGGCTGGGCCCGCGCCGAGTACGACGGCGACCTCGGCTTCTTCACCACCGACGTGGTCGACGTCTGGCCGCAGGCGGCGCCGACCCGGTTCGTCCTCGACCAGAGCGACTTCCACGTCACCATCGGTGACAAGATCACTGTCGCAGGCACGCTCCAGTACCAGTACGACGGCGAGTGGAAGCCGCTGACCGGCACCCCGCTGGAGATGGACTACAAGGACTGCAGCACCTGCAGCCCCGTCGACACGACGACCGACGCGAACGGCCGCTTCTCCTTCGAGAGGACCCCGTTCGGCGCCGCCAAGAACGTCTACGAGATCGCCATCCTGACGAGCCCGTTCAACCCCTACATCGTGCACACGACCGCCGACGTCACCGTCGCGGTCACCGCGACGACGAAGTTCAGCTCGTTCACGGCGTCACTGGACAAGTACGCCGAGGTGACGATCAACGGCACCCTCGACGTGACCGGCCGCGAGGGCCGCAACTCGGCCAACGTCGACGTCCAGTACTCGGTCAACGGCAAGACGGGCTGGACCACCCAGAAGACCCTCAAGGTCATCTTCGGCAATGACTTCTCGGCGCGGCTGCCGGGCTACACCGACGGCTACTGGCGGCTGCACTACGCCGGCTCCACCACCGAGGACATCAAGGGCAGCATCAGCAACAGCCTGCGGCGCAATCGCGCCCTCACCCGGGTCAAGGACGCCAACGCGTCCCCCGAGCCCGTGTACAAGGGCAGGACGATCACCGTGAAGGGCGTGCTCCAGGAGCACAAGGTGGGCGCCACCAGCTGGAACGCCTACGGCGACAAGAAGGTGCAGATCCTCTTCCGGCCCAAGGGCAAGACCACCTGGTACCTGATGGCCACCGTCACCACGCAGTCGAACGGCTCCTTCAGCAAGGGCTTCAAGGCCCAGCAGGACGGCACCTGGGTGCCCGTCTATCTGTACCCCGACAGCAAGCACTTCGTGGGCAGCGGCAGAGAGGACTTCGTCGACGTGCGGTGACCCGCTTGGCACCGCGCTCGCGTGGCGCTACGTTCTGGCTGGCCGACGTAGGGGGCAGGGGAGCGGGGGACGATGAGCCGGGACGAGGCAAAGGCCATTCGGGAGGTCGAGCTCGAAGAACGCCGGGCTCGGTACGGGCTGCTGGCGGTCGTGCTCAGCAATGTGTCGATCTCCGGGGTCGCGATCTTCGGGGTGTGGCAGCTCAGCGGGGACAAGGCGGTGATCGTCGGCGTGCTGACGGCCGCGTTCACGGCGGTGAGCAGCATGACCACCGCCTACCTGGGGATCAAGGCCGTCTCCAACACCGCCAAGTCCATCGCGCTGGGCGAAGGCGCCGCGCGGCACCAGCCCGCGGCGCCCACCGCACCCCCGGCCCAGCGGACCCCCTGAGGCTCCGGCACAAGCACCGGGCACAAATCGTTCGCCACGGATTTCCGGGGGATGAGATCCTGGGTCGCGTATGTCTACGCACCCTGCCCCCGCCACCCCGGCCCTCGGCACCCTCGCCCCCCGCCTGACCGAGCTGTCCCTGCGCGACGCGCACCGGCTCGGGCGCAGGCTCGAAGGCGCGCGCAAGATCCGTAAGCCGGAGGCCCAGGCCGCCGTTCTCGCCGAGATCGAGGCGGAGGTCGCCAGGGCCGAGGAACGGATCGGTAAGCGGCGTGCGCGCGTGCCCGCCGTGACGTATCCCGAGCAGCTGCCGGTCAGCCAGAAGAAGGACGTCATCGCGGAGGCCATCCGCGACCACCAGGTCGTCATCGTCGCCGGTGAGACCGGTTCCGGTAAGACCACGCAGATTCCGAAGATCTGTATGGAGCTCGGGCGTGGCGTCCGCGGCATGATCGGGCACACCCAGCCCCGCCGTATCGCCGCCCGTACCGTCGCCGAGCGCGTCGCGGAGGAGCTGGACACCCCCCTCGGCGAGTCCGTCGGCTGGAAGGTGCGGTTCACCGACCAGGTGAACCCGGACGCCACGTTCATCAAGCTGATGACGGACGGCATCCTGCTCGCCGAGATCCAGACGGACCGCGAGCTGCGCGCCTACGACACGATCATCATCGACGAGGCCCACGAGCGGTCCCTCAACATCGACTTCCTGCTGGGTTATCTGGCCCAGCTGCTGCCGAAGCGGCCGGATCTCAAGGTCGTCATCACCTCGGCCACCATCGACCCGGAGCGCTTCTCCCGGCACTTCGGGGACGCCCCGATCGTCGAGGTCAGTGGCCGCACGTATCCGGTGGAGGTGCGGTACCGGCCGCTCCTGGAGGAGGACTCCGAGGACGCGGACCGGGATCAGATCACCGCGATCACCGACGCCGTCGAGGAGTTGATGGGGGAGGGCCGGGGCGACATCCTCGTGTTCCTCTCCGGTGAGCGGGAGATCCGGGACACCGCGGACGCTCTGGAGAAGAAGAAGTACCGCTTCACCGAGGTGCTGCCTCTCTACGCGCGGCTCTCGCACGCCGAGCAGCACCGCGTCTTCCAGCCCCACGGCGGCCGCAGGATCGTTCTGGCGACGAACGTCGCCGAGACGTCCCTCACCGTCCCGGGCATCAAGTACGTCATCGACCCCGGCTTCGCCCGTATCTCGCGCTACAGCCACCGCACCAAGGTGCAGCGCCTCCCCATCGAGGCGATCTCGCAGGCCAGCGCCAACCAGCGCAAGGGCCGCTGCGGCCGTACGTCCGACGGTGTATGCATCCGGCTCTACAGCGAGGACGACTTCAACGGGCGGCCGGAGTTCACCGACGCCGAGATCCTCCGTACGAACCTCGCCTCCGTCATTCTGCAGATGACCGCCGCCGGCCTCGGCGACATCGAGAAGTTCCCCTTCATCGACCCGCCGGACCACCGCAACATCCGTGACGGCGTGCAGTTGCTGCAGGAGCTGGGCGCACTCGACCCGGCGCAGAAGGACGTGCGCAAGCGGCTCACGGACACCGGCCGCAAGCTCGCCCAGCTGCCCGTCGACCCGCGGCTGGCCCGTATGGTCCTGGAGGCCGACAAGAACGACTGTGTCCGCGAGGTCATGGTCATCGCCGCCGCGCTGTCCATCCAGGACCCGCGCGAACGTCCGGCCGACAAGCAGACCCAGGCCGATCAGCAGCACGCCCGCTTCAGGGACGAGACGAGCGACTTCCTCGCCTATCTCAACCTCTGGCGCTACCTCCGCGAGCAGCAGAAAGAGCGGGGCTCGTCCGCGTTCCGGCGCATGTGCAAGCAGGAGTACCTCAACTTCCTGCGCATCCGCGAATGGCAGGACATCTACACCCAGCTGCGCACGGTCGCCAAGCAGATGGGCATCCACCTCAGCGAGCAGGACGCCCCCGACGACCGCGTACACGTCTCCCTCCTTGCCGGATTGCTCTCGCACATCGGCATGAAGGACGTGAAGGACGGCGCGAAGAACGAGTACCTGGGCGCCCGGAACGCCAAGTTCGCGATCTTCCCGGGCTCGGCCCTGTTCAAGAAGACCCCGCGCTTCGTGATGTCGGCGGAGCTGGTGGAGACGAGCCGGCTGTGGGCCCGGGTCAACGCGAAGATCGAGCCGGAGTGGGTGGAGCCGCTCGCCGGGCACCTCCTCAAGCGGACGTACAGCGAGCCGCACTGGGAGAAGGACCAGGCGGCGGTGATGGCGTTCGAGAAGGTCACGCTGTACGGCGTACCGATCGTCGCCCAGCGGAAGGTCAACTACGGCCGTATCGACCCGGAAGCCTCGCGCGAGCTTTTCATCCGCAACGCCCTGGTCGAGGGCGACTGGCGCACGCACCACAAGTTCTTCGCCGACAACCGCAAACTCCTCAGCGAGGTCGAGGAGCTGGAGCACCGCGCCCGTCGCCGGGACATCGTCGTCGACGACGAGACGCTCTTCGACTTCTACGACCAGCGGGTCCCCGACCATGTCGTCTCCGGCGCGCACTTCGACTCCTGGTGGAAGCGCAAGCGGCACGAGCAGCCCGACTTCCTGGACTTCGAGCGGGAGATGCTCATCCGGGAGTCGGCGGAGGCGGTCACCAAGGCCGACTATCCCGACTCGTGGCGGCAGGGACAGCTGAAGTTCCGGGTGACCTACCAGTTCGAGCCGGGCGCGGACGCCGACGGCGTCACCGTCCACATCCCGCTCCAGGTCCTCAACCAGGTCACGGACGAGGGCTTCGACTGGCAGATCCCGGGGCTGCGGGAGGAGGTGGTGACGGAGCTGATCCGCTCCCTGCCGAAGCCGATCCGCCGCCACTACGTGCCCGCTCCGAACTATGCGAAGGCGTTCCTGGAGAGGGCGGTGCCCTTGCAGGAGCCGCTGACGGTCACCATGGCCCGCGAGCTGAAGCGCATGGTCGGTGTGCCCTTCGAGGCCGACGACTTCGACTGGGCGCGGCTCCCGGACCATCTGCGGATCACCTTCCGCATCGTCGACGAGCGGCGCCGCAAGCTCGCCGAGGACAAGGACCTGGAGGCGTTGAAGCTGCGGCTGAAGCCGAAGGCGCGCCAGGCCCTGTCCCAGGCCGCGGCGGCCACGGCCGAGCGCCGGGGCGGGGAGTCCCTGGAGCGCAAGGGCCTCACGGACTGGACGATCGGCTCGCTCACCCGCGTCTTCGAGACCCGCCGGGCCGGCCAGCCGGTGAAGGCGTACCCGGCGCTGGTCGACGACGGGGACACGGTGTCGGTCCGGCTCTTCGACACGGAGGCGGAGCAGGCCGAGGCGATGTGGAAGGGCACCCGGCGCCTGATCCTGCGCAACATCCCGGTCAACCCCGCGAAATTCGCGAGCGATCGCCTGACGAACGCGCAGAAGCTGGCGCTGTCCGCGAATCCGCACGGGTCGATACAGGCCCTGTTCGACGACTGCGCGATGGCGGCGGCGGACAGGCTGATCGCCGACTTCGGCGGGCCGGTGTGGGACGAGGAGTCGTACCGGAAGCTGTACGACAAGGTGCGCGCGGAGATCGTCGACACGACCGTGCGTGCGGTCACGCAGGTGCAGCAGGTCCTCGCCGCGTGGCAGGCCTGTGAGCGCCGTCTGAAGGCCGTACGCAGCCCTTCCCTGCTGCCGAACCTCACGGACGTACGCGCCCAGCTGGACGCCCTCGTGAAGCCCGGCTTCGTGACGTGGGCGGGCATACGGCGGCTGCCGGACCTGATGCGCTATCTGGTGGCCGTGGACCGTCGTCTCCAGCAGATGCCGACGGGCGTCCAGCGGGACACCACCCGCATGGAGAAGGTCCACGAGATGCAGGACGAGTACGCCTGGCTCCTGGAGCAGCTTCCGCAGGGCCGTCCCGTCCCGTCGTCCGTGCTGGACATCCGCTGGATGATCGAGGAGCTCCGGGTCAGCTACTTCGCGCATGCGCTCGGCACGGCGTACCCGGTCTCCGACAAGCGGATCGTGAAGGCGATCGACGCCGCGGTCTCGTAATCGCCCGTGCACGCAGGGTGAGTTCGACCGGTGGGCTCACCCTCCTGTACAGTCTCTTCTCGCAGCGCAACGCAAGAAAGCGCCGCGAAACCTGGTCCTGTGGAGCAGTTTGGAGTGCTCGCCACCCTGTCAAGGTGGAGGCCGCGGGTTCAAATCCCGTCAGGACCGCAGCAATGAAGGCCTGCACCGTTTCCCGTGCGGGCCTTCGCCGTATCCCCACCCACTCGCCACCCTGTCAAGGTGGAGGCCGCGCCCGCGGCGGAGCCGCAATCGGACAGGGCAAATCCCGTCAGGACCGCAGCAATGAAGGCCCGCACCGTTTCCCGTGCGGGCCTTCGCCGTACCCCCACTTCTCAGCACCGGCCGGCACCCATCAGCCCGTCCGGCGTTTGAGGACGAGGCCGTTCAGGCCGAAGCGGGGGTCTGGGGGCGGCAGCCCCCAGTGAGCGGCCACACCAACACCGGCGGCAAGACCAGGCGCCGGCAACAAGAAACAGCGGCCGAACCGGCGGAGCCCCCCGCTCTTGACGGCGTCACATTCCGTCGGTACCCAGAAAGCAGGCCCCGCTCTCGTGCGGCCCCGGAGGTGGCGTATGGCGGCATCTGTCAGGCACGAGACGCGAGCCCTGCTCCGCGCGCACCTGTCGGCCGCCTCCTCCTATCGGCACCTCACCCGCCACTGTCCGATCTGCCACCGCCTGCTGCGGCTGGCGATGGACTCCGCCCCGCCGGGCGCCCAGGCCCCTGGGGGCGCCGTAGGGGACGAGGCCGCGCCGACGGCGTAGCGGTCGCGCACTCCCAACAACCGTGCCACAGTGGGACGCTGGAGCATGTGCCTCCTCTAGCGCACATGGACCACCGGCAACAAGCCACCCGGCATGTGACGGGTGTCACCGCATGACTTTCTGAAACCCCGGTACTTACACCCGTCCTACAACGGGTCAATTTAATATGTGCAATTGCACCGGCCCCAGGGAACATCCACAGTGGATCCGACACCCCTCCCCAGACTCCGACAAGCCCGCTCACAGACCCTCCGCACCAGGGCTTTCGGCGCACAAAAAAGATCGCGCTGGACCCGGCGGAGTCCAGCGCGATCTACGACGCACCCTGTGTCACTTGCCTGAGAAGTTCCCGTTGGCCTGGGCGAGGGCCCTGTTGGGGCAGGTCCCGCGTCGCTTGGAGCTAGGGTCCGGGCGCCTCGGCGAGTTGGGGGAACTGCCGTTTTGCCCGGTTATGCAGTTGTTCAGGCCTCGCTGCGCTGCTGCGGGATGCCCGCGAGAAGAGCGCGGACCTCGGCCTCGCGGTAGCGGCGGTGTCCGCCGAGCGTACGGATGGAAGTGAGCTTGCCGGCCTTCGCCCACCGCGTGACCGTCTTGGGGTCGACGCGGAACATCGTGGCGACCTCAGCCGGGGTCAGCAGCGGCTCGGCATCAGGGGTGCGAGCGGTCATGAGCGGCCTCCTCGGGAGAACCGAACCTTCTCGGTTCTTTCCTCTAAATTCTGCACCTTGACCCGCGTTGCCCGAAATGGTGGACGCGAGTCGAGTCGGTTATAGGACGAACGGCTTGTCCTCGGCACTACAACTACACCATCTGTCCAGCCGCGTCGGCCAAACCGATGGAATTGCCCTCCCAGGTAGTCATCAGCCGCGGAAGCCGATGGACCATGCCATAGCGGACAGTCACGCCACTGTGACGATCAGTCACAGGGCGATCAGGAGGCACCAGACCCCCCAAAGCATTGCAATGCTGAGATTCCGCCCAGAACGGAGCTTAGTTGGGCGGACGGAGCCTTCCCCGGACTCCTTGTCCTATTTTGGCATGAGGAGCGGCAAGAGGCGCAAGGGCCGCGTAAGTGCGGTCCGTCACCCTTGACACGAAAGCCCGGATCGGAACCAACGCCCCGTCAGGTGACCTAAGTGGCGTAGACCGTACGTCGTCCGGGGCGGTTCGGGCCGTGACGTACGTCACTCAGTTCGCGGAACGCCGGTCCCGTACCGTCCGCCACCGCTCCACGAGCCGCCCGTACGCCTCCCCCGCCGCGGCCCCGTCGCCCCTGCGCAGCGCGTCGATGCCCTCGGCCACGTCCGCCGCCGAGTGGTCCCCCTCCAGCTCGCCGGCCGGCACCACATGCGCCAGGCCGCCGTAGTCCAGCTCCACCAGCGAGCGCGGGTGGAACTCCTCCAGCCATCGCCCCACGTCCACCAGGCCGTCGATCAGCGGCCCTTCCTCGATGGCGTCCTTGAGCGTCCGCAGCCCCCGGGCCACGCGCCGTCTGGCCTGCACCATGGGCGTGCGGTAACGCAGCAGGGGAGCCTCCTCGGCACTCCCCTTGGCGTACTCCCGCTCCTCGTCGGAGACCAGCACGAACCAGTTCAGGGGCACCTGCCAGGTGGCGGTGCGGATCCAGGGGCGGGCGTCGGGGTTGCGGGTGAGCCAGCGCTCGTAGTCCTGGGCGGCCTGCCGGCGCACCACCGGCGGCAGCGCCGCGTCCAGGACGGACGGCGGGAACTCCTCGGGCAGCTCGCCCAGGGCCTGCCAGCCGCGCAGCCGGGTGCGCCAGGGGCAGACACAGACCACCCCGTCGACGTCCAGCACGAAGGCGTCGCCGCTCTCGTGCACCGGCACCGGGACCGGCGGGGTGGGCAGCAGATCGGCCAGGGAGCGGCGCAGCTCGTCCTGGTAGGAGGGGCGCTCGGGACGGCGGGCGTAGCGCGCCCAGTGAGCGCGCTCCGGCTCCGGGAAGGCGGCCAACGGCTCGTACACGCGCAGATACGCCGCGTAGGGGACGATCACCGAGGACACCTTGGGCACGCCTGCTCCCTCCCCACCGGATAGGGCTCGAAACCCGTACGGGACCTGTACGGGATCCGTACGAGGCATCCCGAAACGGGCGGGAAACCACTGCAAATCGTGCCACGCGCACGCGTGCGCGCACGGCGCGAGAGAGTGATCCTGAACACTGCGCGGATGGCGGGTGTGCACAGGCTCTACGCTCATGCCACAGCACCCGCCACCCGTACGGGAGCTGGTCTTTCGACCGCCGCAACTTACCCGGGAGTCACCACAGTGACCGACGTAACCGGCGCACCTGCTGATGTACTGCACACCCTGTTCCACTCGGACCAGGGCGGTCATGAGCAAGTAGTGCTCTGTCAGGACCGCGCGACCGGACTCAAGGCCGTGATCGCCATCCACTCCACCGCCCTCGGCCCCGCGCTGGGCGGTACGCGCTTCTATCCGTACGCGAACGAGGCGGAGGCCATCGCCGACGCCCTCAACCTCGCGCGCGGGATGTCGTACAAGAACGCCATGGCCGGGCTCGACCACGGCGGCGGCAAGGCCGTGATCATCGGCGATCCGGAGCGCATCAAGACCGAAGAGCTGCTGCTCGCCTACGGGCGGTTCGTGGCCTCGCTCGGCGGTCGCTACGTCACCGCGTGCGACGTCGGTACGTATGTCGCCGACATGGACGTCGTGGCCCGCGAGTGCCGCTGGACCACCGGGCGCTCGCCGGAGAACGGCGGCGCGGGCGACTCCTCGGTCCTCACCGCCTACGGCGTCTACCAGGGCATGCGCGCCTCCGCCCAGCACCTGTGGGGCGACCCCTCGCTGCGCGGCCGCCGGGTCGGCATCGCCGGTGTCGGCAAGGTCGGCCACCACCTGGTCCGCCATCTGCTGGACGAGGGCGCCGAGGTCGTGATCACGGACGTGCGCGAGGACGCCGTACGGCGGATCCTCGACCAGCACCCGGGCGTCACGGCGGTCGCCGACACCGAAGCGCTGATCCGCGTCGAGGGCCTGGACATCTACGCCCCCTGCGCGCTCGGCGGCGCGCTGAACGACGACTCCGTGGCGGTGCTCACGGCCAAGGTGGTGTGCGGCGCGGCCAACAACCAGCTCGCCCACCCGGGTGTGGAGAAGGACCTCGCCGACCGCGGGATCCTCTACGCGCCGGACTACGTGGTGAACGCCGGCGGTGTGATCCAGGTCGCCGACGAGCTGCACGGGTTCGACTTCGACCGGTGCAAGGCCAAGGCGGCGAAGATCTTCGACACCACGCTGGCCATCTTCGCACGTGCGAAGGAAGACGGGATTCCGCCGGCCGCCGCGGCCGACCGGATCGCCGAGCAGCGGATGCACGAGGCCGCCGCGGCACGCTGACCCCGCGGTTCCGCGAGGTTTGCCGGTACCCGTCGGCGGACAGTTAGAGAGAACTCTCACGTTCGTCGGCGGGTCGGCCGCCGAGAAGTGGTTAAAATCGCGGTTGACCAGCGAGGACGGGGCGCCTCGCGGGTCCTGGGCCGAGGCACGTGCTGCGGGCGACGTACCGTATGGGCGCGGGCTCAGGTACCGTGGAAGCCCTACGGACCGGTCTCTCCACGGAGAGCCCGTTCCAGATCATGAACGCGTGTCAAGACTCTGGGGCCGTCGAGCCCCGTCACCGAGGGGGTCGAGCCATGGGGCGCGGCCGGGCCAAGGCCAAGCAGACGAAGGTCGCCCGCCAGCTGAAGTACAACAGCGGCGGGACTGACCTGTCGCGTCTGGCCAGCGAGCTGGGCGCTTCGACTTCGAGCCAGCCGCCGAACGGCGAGCCGTTCGAGGACGACGAGGAAGAAGACGACCCGTACGCCCAGTACGCGGATCTCTACAACGACGACGACGAGGACGAGGACGACGAGTCCGGTCCCACGTCGCATCGTCGCGGCGCTTGACGTAGCGCGCTTCGCGGTCTCAGCGTCTCAGCAGCGACTGCACTTCACCCGGTCCGGGGCCTCAGCGCCGGACCGGGTTTCGTGCTGCCTCTCGGGGCCCAGAGACCGGAACGGCCGGGCCCCGGTCTCGCGGGGCCGTGCGGCCCCGCGAGCGTCAGTCAGGCGCAGTCAGCGGGACCGTCAGGCGTAGTCACCGATCAGGGCCGCACCCGAGTCGTGCTCGCCCCGGTCCGTGATCTCACCGGCGACCCAGGCGTCGACCCCACGGTCGGCCAGCGTCGCCAGGGCCACGTCCACCGAGGCCTCGGGCACGATCGCGATCATGCCGACGCCCATGTTGAGGGTCTTCTCCAGCTCCAGGCGCTCGACGTCGCCGGTCCTGCCGACGAGGTCGAAGATCGCGCCCGGGGTCCAGGTGGAGCGGTCCACGACGGCGTGCAGCCGGTCCGGGATCACCCGGGCCAGGTTGGCCGCGAGGCCGCCGCCGGTGACATGGCTGAAGGCGTGGACCTCGGTGGTGCGGATGAGGGCCAGGCAGTCCAGCGAGTAGATCTTGGTGGGCTCCAGGAGCTCCTCGCCGAGCGTGCGGCCGAGTTCCTCGATGTGCGCGTCGAGCGCCAGGCCCGCCTGGTTCAGCAGGACGTGACGGACCAGGGAGTACCCGTTCGAGTGAAGCCCGGAGGACGCCATGGCGATCACCGCGTCACCCTTACGGATACGATCCGCGCCGAGCAGCCGGTCGGCCTCCACGACGCCCGTACCGGCGCCGGCGACGTCGAAGTCGTCCGCACCCAGCAGACCCGGGTGTTCGGCCGTCTCACCGCCCACCAGGGCGCAGCCGGCCAGCACACAGCCCTCCGCGATGCCCTTCACGATGGCGGCGACGCGCTCGGGGTGGACCTTGCCGACGCAGATGTAGTCCGTCATGAACAGGGGCTCGGCACCGCACACCACGATGTCGTCCATGACCATGGCGACCAGGTCGTGCCCGATGGTGTCGTAGACGCCCAGCCGGCGCGCGATGTCGACCTTGGTGCCGACGCCGTCCGTGGCGGAGGCGAGCAGCGGACGCTCGTAGCGCTTGAGGGCGGAGGCGTCGAAGAGACCGGCGAAGCCGCCGAGGCCGCCGAGGACCTCGGGGCGCTGGGTCTTCTTCACCCACTCCTTCATCAGCTCGACGGCGCGGTCGCCCGCCTCGATGTCGACGCCCGCCGCTGCGTAGCTGGCACCAGTTGTCTCAGACATGGCTGTGAGAGCTTTCGTGTCGTACTGCGGTGTTACGGGCGACGGATCGCGTCGGCCGCGGCCGTGGCGGCGGGACCGGCCGCCAGCTCGGTCTCCAGGAGCTGCTTGCCGAGCAGTTCGGGGTCCGGGAGTTCCATCGGGTACTCGCCGTCGAAGCAGGCGCGGCACAGGTTCGGCTTGGCGATCGTGGTCGCCTCGATCATGCCGTCGATGGAGATGTAGGCCAGGGAGTCGGCGCCGAGCGAGGTGCCGATCTCCTCGATCGTCATGCCGTTGGCGATGAGTTCTGCGCGGGTGGCGAAGTCGATGCCGAAGAAGCAGGGCCACTTCACGGGCGGCGAGGAGATCCGGATGTGGACCTCGGCGGCGCCGGCCTCGCGGAGCATGCGCACCAGGGCGCGCTGTGTGTTGCCGCGCACGATCGAGTCGTCGACGACGACCAGGCGCTTGCCCCTGATGACTTCCTTCAGCGGGTTCAGCTTCAGCCGGATGCCGAGCTGGCGGATGGTCTGCGAGGGCTGGATGAAGGTCCGGCCGACGTAGGCGTTCTTCACCAGACCGGCACCGAACGGGATGCCGGAGGCCTCCGCGTAGCCGATGGCGGCCGGGGTGCCGGACTCCGGGGTCGCTATCACCAGGTCGGCCTCGACGGGGGCCTCCTTGGCGAGGCGGCGGCCCATCTCGACGCGCGAGAGATAGACGTTCCGCCCGGCGATGTCGGTGTCGGGGCGGGCGAGGTACACATACTCGAAGACACAGCCCTTGGGCTTCGCTTCCGCGAATCGGGATGTGCGCAGACCGTTCTCGTCGATCGCGACGAACTCGCCCGGCTCTATCTCGCGGACGAAGCTGGCGCCGCAGATGTCGAGGGCGGCGCTCTCGGAGGCGACGACCCAGCCGCGCTCCAGACGGCCGAGGACCAGCGGGCGGATGCCCTGCGGGTCGCGGGCCGCGTAGAGGGTGTGCTCGTCCATGAACACGAGCGAGAAGGCGCCCTTGACCTGCGGGAGGATCGCGTGCGCGGCCTCCTCGATGGTCAGCGGCTTGCCGTCCTCGTCGACCTGGGCCGCGAGGAGCGCGGTCAGCAGGTCGGTGTCGTTGGTGGCCGCGACCCGGGTGGACCGGCCGTTGTTGTCCTTGGGCAGGCCCGCGACCATCTCGGCGAGCTGCGCCGTGTTGACCAGGTTGCCGTTGTGGCCGAGCGCGATGGAGCCGTGCGCGGTGGCACGGAACGTCGGCTGGGCGTTCTCCCACACGGACGCGCCGGTGGTCGAGTAGCGGGCGTGACCGACCGCGATATGACCCTGGAGCGAACCGAGAGAGGTCTCGTCGAAGACCTGGGAGACCAGGCCCATGTCCTTGAAGACGAGGATCTGGGAGCCGTTGCTGACCGCGATTCCCGCGGATTCCTGACCCCGGTGCTGGAGGGCGTAGAGCCCGAAGTACGTGAGCTTTGCGACCTCTTCACCCGGAGCCCAGACACCGAAGACGCCACACGCGTCCTGGGGGCCTTTCTCACCGGGGAGCAGATCGTGATTGAGTCGACCGTCACCACGTGGCACGGCACCGAGTGTAGGCGAGATCGACCACTGGTCCGAATTGGCCAATGCACCGAAGTTATGCGTTCTTAACCGGTCACTCGTCGGCCACGGCGGTCACGGTCTCTCCGTTTTCGCTGGTCAGCGTGAGGTTTCGATGATCCAGTCGGTAGCTGACGGTGCCGTCGAAGAGCCGCAGCAGACTCTTTTCCGTATTCATGAGTGAGGCGTCGCACATCATTCGGGTGGTCGCGGGAGAACCCAGGGTGATACGGGCGTCGCTGACCGTGGCGCGCGCGGTGACGTGATTGCAGCCCAGGCGGCCGCTGACCTTTCCGCTCCTGCGGTCGAAGGTGAGATGGGCGTCGGCACCCTTCGGCAGGGAGCTGACGGTGTCGCCGGCACCGAGTGCCGTGATCGTCCACTTGGTGCCGTAGAGCGGGGCGTCCTCCTCCTTGGTCAGCCGGACGGTGTCGCCCCCGGTGGTGGTGAGGGTCAGCCGGTCGCCGTTCACCCGGGTGGTGAGGGGGCCGGCGGCGAGGGTGCGGGCGAGGGTTTGCTCGAAGGCCATGGGCCGCGCCTCGCACGCCATCTCGGTCGCCGTGGCGTCGCTGAGCCGGACGCGGTCGCCCTCGAAGGCGGCGCGCGCGGTGAAGTGGTTGCAGCCGTAGTTGCCCTCGGTCCTGCCGCTGTCGTCGATCGCCATGTGGGCGCCCTCCGGGGCACTGCGTGTCGTGCCGTCCACGGTGACGCTGTCGACGATCCAGTGGACGCCGGTCACCGGCTCCTGGGCTCCGGCGGATCCACTGCCCGCGTGCTCGCTGCCGCAGGCCGCCGCGAGCGGAACGAGCACGACGGCGGCGGCCGCGAGGGTCAGACGCTCTTTGTGCCTCTGCCTGTGCATGTCGGTTCGACGGAGGGACGGGGGAGGTCGGTTCCCTGTGCGCGCGCCTCCTGGCCATGGCTAGGACATCAGCGGCAGCAGGGCCGCGAGATCCGCCCGCTCCCCGCTCGCGCTCACCTCCGCCGCCTCGATGGCGTCCTTCCACGGCAGCCGCCCGGTGGCGAGCCGGATCCAGGTGAGCGGATCGGTCTCGACGACGTTGGGCGGGGTGCCACGGGTGTGCCGGGGCCCCTCGACGCACTGCACGACGGCGTACGGCGGGATGCGGACCTCGGTGGAGCCGCCGGGGGCCTTCACGGCGAGCGCGTCGGCGAGCAGGCGGGTGGTCGCGGCGAGGGCCTGGCGGTCGTGGGGCACGTCGAGGCCCGGTACGGCCGCGTTCAGGTCGTCGGTGTGGACGACGAGTTCCACGGCGCGGGTGACGAGGTAGTCGTCCAGGGGCAGGGCCCCCGCGCTGGTCGCCAGCAGCCGGCTGCCGGGATGCTCGTCGAGGAGCTCGCGCAGGCTCCGGTCGACGTCGGCGAGATAGGCGTCGAGGTCGGGGTGCTGCTCGACCAGGTGCCGGGTGAAGTCGGCGATGGCGGAGGCATTGACGGCGGTGGCGAAGGGCCACTCCACGACGGCGACGTCCTGCCAGGCCGGCGCGGGCTCGTCGAGGGCCCGGTGGACGGCGGTGACCGCCATCCCGATGTGCGCGACGAGCTCCCGCACGGTCCACTCACCCAGCCGGGTGGGAAGGGCGAGCTGCGCGGGGGTGAGCGTACGGACGGCGTCCCGCACGGCGCCGAGCTGGGCCAGTACGGCGGTACGGGTCTTGGCGGGGTCGTAGGTCCGGGTGCGCTTCTTGGCAGGAGGCATGGGGTGAGCCTAGGACTCCACCCGTGCGAGTGATCAACGGCGAAACCCGCCTCCGCACTGCCGGGCGCGGACAACACTGGCCTTCGCCTGGAAGGGGGTGCAACAGACGGTCATGGCCGAGCGCACGTCTCAGATGTCGGTGGAGGAGTTCGAAACGATCGCCTCCGCCGCTCCCGAAACCGTCACGTTGGAGTTCATCGACGGACGGATCGGAGTCAAGAAGCCGGCAGACGGGGACCGCAGCACCATCGTGACCTGGCTGGCCCGGCGCTGTATGCAAACCAGGCCCGACCTGGATCTGTTTTGCGACCGAGGGCTCCGGGTCGATGCGTACCGGGAAGGCAGGGCGAAGCCGGATGCCGTGCTCGCGCCCGAAGCCCACTTCGCGGGACACGGCGAGTGGGCCGACCCGGACGGGGCGCTCATGGTCGTCGAGGTCACCTCGTACGACTCGGACACCGACCGGCGGGACCGGCACGAGAAGCCGACCGTGTACGGCCAGTCCGGAATCCCGCTGTACCTGTTGATCGACCGGGACTCCTGCACCGTCACCGTGCACAGCAACCCGGACCGGCAGGTCGGCGGCTACCGCGACGTCCACACCGCGAAGTTCGGCGAGAAGGTGTGCATCCCCGGCCCGATGAACATCGAGCTCGACACGGAGATCCTCAAGAACTACGTCCGCTGAACGTCCGACGAACCGCGAAGGCCCCACCCGGAAACGTGAATCCGGGCGGGGCCTTCACCGTCGTACGACCGACTACGCCAGCAGCGCTTCGATCGTCCCCTCGTGCGCCTCGCGCAGCTCCGCCAGGCTGAGCGCGAACTCGCCCTGGACCTCCACCGCGTCGCCGTCGACGACGCCGATGCGGGTGGCCGGGAGGCCGCGCGCGCCGCACATGTCGTTGAAGCGGACCTCTTCCGAGCGCGGCACGGCGACGATCGCGCGGCCCGCCGACTCGGAGAGCAGGAAGGTGAACGCGTCGAGCCCGTCCGGTACGACCAGACGCGCGCCCTTGCCGCTGAGCAGCGCCGACTCCACGACCGCCTGGATCAGACCGCCGTCGGACAGGTCGTGCGCGGAGTCGATCATGCCGTCGCGGGAGGCGGAGATCAGGATCTCGCCGAGCAGACGCTCCCGCTCCAGGTCGACCTTCGGGGGCAGACCGCCGAGGTGGTCGTGGACGACCTGGGACCAGGCCGAGCCGCCGAACTCCTCACGCGTGTCGCCGAGGAGGTAGAGCAGCTGGCCCTCCTCCTGGAAGGCGACCGGCGTGCGGCGCGCCACGTCGTCGATGACGCCGAGGACCGCGACGACCGGGGTCGGGTGGATGGCCGCCTCGCCCGTCTGGTTGTAGAGGGAGACGTTGCCGCCGGTCACCGGGGTGCCGAGCTGCAGGCAGGCGTCCGCCAGGCCGCGCACGGCCTCCGCGAACTGCCACATGACCGCCGGGTCCTCGGGCGAGCCGAAGTTCAGGCAGTCGGAGACGGCGAGCGGCTTGGCGCCCGTCGTCGCCACGTTGCGGTAGGCCTCGGCGAGGGCCAGCTGCGCGCCCGTGTACGGGTCGAGCTTGGCGTACCGGCCGTTGCCGTCCGTGGCGATCGCGACGCCGAGGCCGGTCTCCTCGTCGACGCGGATCATGCCCGAGTCCTCGGGCTGGGCGAGGACGGTGTTGCCCTGCACGAAGTGGTCGTACTGCGAGGTGATCCACTTCTTGGAGGCCTGGTTGGGCGAGCCCACCAGCTTCAGGACCTGGTCCTTCAGCTCCTCGGAGGTCGCCGGGCGCGGCAGCTTGTTCGCGTCGTCCGCCTGGAGCTCGTCCTGCCAGGACGGGCGGGCGTACGGGCGCTCGTACACCGGGCCCTCGTGGGCCACGGTCCGCGGGTCGACGTCGACGATCTTGCCGCCGTGCCAGTAGATCTCCAGGCGGTCGCCGTCGGTCACCTCACCGATCACGGTGGCGATGACGTCCCACTTGTCGCAGATCTCCAGGAACCGGTCGACCTTCTCCGGCTCCACGACCGCGCACATGCGCTCCTGCGACTCGCTCATGAGGATCTCCTCGGGCGAGAGCGTGGAGTCGCGCAGCGGCACGTCGTCCAGCGTGACGCGCATTCCGCCGGAGCCGTTGGAGGCCAGCTCGGACGTGGCGCAGGACAGACCCGCCGCGCCGAGGTCCTGGATGCCGACGACCAGCTTCTCCTGGAAGGCCTCCAGGGTGCACTCGATGAGGAGCTTCTCCTGGAAGGGGTCGCCGACCTGGACGGCGGGACGCTTGGAGGGCTTGGCGTCGTCGAAGGTCTCGGACGCGAGGATCGAGGCGCCGCCGATGCCGTCGCCGCCGGTGCGGGCGCCGTAAAGGACGACCTTGTTGCCCGCGCCGGACGCCTTCGCGAGGTGGATGTCCTCGTGCCGCATGACGCCGATGGCACCGGCGTTGACCAGCGGGTTGCCCTGGTAGCAGGCGTCGAAGACGACCTCGCCGCCGATGTTGGGCAGGCCCAGGCAGTTGCCGTAGCCGCCGATGCCGGCGACCACGCCCGGCAGGACGCGCTTGGTGTCGGGGTGGTCGGCGGCGCCGAAGCGCAGTGGGTCGACCACCGCGACCGGGCGGGCGCCCATGGCGATGATGTCGCGGACGATGCCGCCGACACCGGTGGCCGCGCCCTGGTAGGGCTCGACGTACGACGGGTGGTTGTGCGACTCGACCTTGAAGGTGACCGCGTAACCCTGGCCGACGTCGACGACGCCCGCGTTCTCACCGATGCCCACCAGCATCGCGTCGCTCTGCGGGGCCTTCTCGCCGAACTGGCGCAGATGGACCTTGGAGGACTTGTACGAGCAGTGCTCGGACCACATGACCGAGTACATGGCGAGCTCGGCGCCGGTCGGGCGGCGGCCCAGGATCTCGACGACCCGCTCGTACTCGTCCTTCTTCAGACCGAGTTCGGCCCAGGGCAGCTCGACGTCGGGGGTCGCGGCCGCGTGCTCGACCGTGTCCAGAGGCGTCCGGCTCATGCGCCCACCAGCTTCTTGAGGATCGAGGTGAAGAACGGGAGGCCGTCGGTACGGCCCGTACCGATCAGCGGCTCGACGGCGTGCTCGGGGTGCGGCATCAGGCCGACGACGTTGCCGGCCTCGTTGGTGATGCCGGCGATGTCCCGCAGCGAGCCGTTGGGGTTGAAGTCCAGGTAGCGGAAGACGACCCGGCCCTCGGCCTCCAGCTTGTCGAGCGTGTACTCGTCGGCGACGTACCGGCCGTCCATGTTCTTCAGCGGGATATGGATCTCCTGGCCGGCGCTGTAGTCGCTCGTCCAGGCGGTCTCCGCGTTCTCCACCCGCAGCTTCTGGTCGCGGCAGATGAAGTGGAGGTGGTTGTTGCCGAGCATCCCGCCCGGGAGAAGGTGGGCTTCCGTGAGGATCTGGAAGCCGTTGCAGATACCGAGAACGGGAAGTCCGGCCTTCGCCTGCTCGATGACGGACTCCATCACCGGCGAGAAGCGGGAGATGGCTCCGGCCCGCAGATAGTCGCCGTAGGAGAAACCGCCGGGCAGCACCACGGCATCGACCTGCTTGAGGTCCTTGTCCTTGTGCCAGAGGGCGACCGGTTCGGCACCCGCGTGGCGGATCGCGCGCCGGGTGTCGCGGTCATCGAGACTTCCCGGGAAAGTGACGACGCCAATACGAGCGGTCACTTCGCGGCCTCCGCGACTTCCTCCACCTTGACGGTGAAGTCCTCGATCACGGTGTTGGCGAGGAAGGATTCCGCAAGATCGTGGATGCGGGCGAGCGCGGCCTCGTCGACCGGGCCGTCAACTTGAAGTTCGAATCGCTTTCCCTGACGTACGTCGGAGATGCCTTCGAAACCCAGTCGCGGCAGTGCGCGCTGCACCGCCTGGCCCTGGGGGTCGAGGATCTCCGGCTTGAGCATGACGTCGACTACGACGCGTGCCACTGGCACTCCCGGTGTGTGGTGCTGAGCAGGTTCCTTCAGACTACCCGCACAAAATTTCTACGCGAGTAGAGTTGTAGGAAACTACGTGACGGGCATCACGATCAGGTGTCGAACGGGTGCCCTCACCAAAAAATCTGGGAAAGTTCGGCGGTCCACCCGTGGCAGCTATTGCGCTCGGACACGCGGGCGGATTTAGTCGGGCTTCACTTTGCATTGCCGAGCACTGTACAAATGAATTGGCAATAGCCGATACTTTCCCCGTTAACAGGCGGACAGTCGACATCTCCCGGGCGTCTTGGCACGTCACCGCAGAGGGGGTGTCGCACGAAGGGACCGATATTCGTGGCGCAGAAGGTCGTGGTCACTCTCTTTGACGACATCGACGGCTCGGAAGCGGCGGAAACGATCGCCTTCGGACTCGACGGCAAGTCGTACGAGATCGACCTCAATCAAGCCAATGCCAAGAAACTGCGTAAGGCTCTTGAGCCGTACGTGGCGGCCGGCCGCAAGAGGGCGAAGTCGGGCAAGACCTACCGGCAGACCGAGGTCGCTCCCGATCCCGCGGCCGTCCGCGCCTGGGCCCAGGCGAACAAGATGGACGTGCCCGCGCGCGGCCGGATCCCCAAGAAGGTCTACGAGGCGTTCAGCGCCGCGCAGTGACGCCCGCGAGGGGTGAGTCCTCAGGGTCCGTCACCGGGCCCTGAGGACAGCCGACTTGGCCGCCGTCAGCAGCCGACTTGCGCTACCCCCCTGCTGATCAGCTAATGTCTGGAGCACGCCGAGGGGCGAGGCCGAAAGGCCGAATCCCACGGACTACATGCGGGTGTAGTTCAGTAGTAGAACATCCCCCTTCCAGGGGGAAGGCGCAGTGTGCGATCCCTGTCACCCGCTCTGGCACCGTCACCGTCACAAGCACGCTTGTGCATCGGGTAGGCTGGTGCTCGCACCGATCGGTGGGAGCCGATCGGGAGCAGTGCGGACGTAGCTCAGTTGGTAGAGCGCAACCTTGCCAAGGTTGAGGTCGCGAGTTCGAGCCTCGTCGTCCGCTCCAGAGAAGCCCCGGTCTTCATGACCGGGGTTTTTTAATGCGCCGTCCGTCTGACATTTGTCATGCCGAGTGATGACACCGCGCACTGCCGTCCGGCCCCGCCCGCCGGGACGCTGATGTCATGGACATCAACGAGCACGAGCACGTGATCGAGGTCACCGACCTCCGGCGTGTCTACGGGGGCGGGTTCGAGGCGGTGCGCGGAATCGAATTCTCCGTGAACCGCGGCGAGATCTTCGCGCTGCTGGGCACCAACGGCGCGGGCAAGACATCGACGGTCGAGCTGCTGGAGGGCCTCACGGCACCGGCGGGCGGACAGGTGCGGGTCCTCGGACACGACCCCTACCTGGAGCGGGCCGCGGTACGGCCGCGCACCGGTGTGATGCTCCAGGAGGGCGGCTTCCCGTCCGAGCTGACCGTCGCCGAGACCGCGCGGATGTGGGCCGGCTGCACCAGCGGGGCCCGGCCGGAGAGCGAGGCACTGGAGCTGGTCGGACTGGCGCGGAAGGCCGGCGTGCGGGTGAAGCAGCTGTCGGGAGGTGAGCGGCGGCGCCTGGATCTGGCGCTCGCGCTGCTCGGCGAACCCGAGGTGCTGTTCCTCGACGAGCCGACGACCGGGCTCGACGCGGAAGGACGCCGGGACACCTGGGAGTTGGTACGGGCGCTGCGCGACACCGGCACCACCGTGCTGCTCACCACGCACTACCTGGAAGAGGCGGAGGGCCTCGCCGACCGGCTCGCGATCCTGCACGAGGGCCGCATCGCCGCCTCCGGCACACCCGCCGAGGTGACCGCGGGCCGGCCCTCCCGCGTCTCCTTCGAACTGCCCCAGGGGTACTTCCTCGGCGACCTGCCGCCGCTCGCCGAGCTGGCGGTGTGCGGGCACGAGGTGGCGGGCAGGACCGTACGGCTGCGGACCCGGGAACTCCAGCGGACGGCCACCGGGCTGCTGGTGTGGGCCGAGCGGGCCGGGGTCGAACTGCGCGGCCTCGACATGCGGTCGGCGTCGCTGGAGGAGGCATTCCTCGGGATCGCCCGGGAGCAGGAGCCCACGGCAGGAGCGGCGGCATGAGCACCCTCGCACACGCACCGGTGGCCCGGCGGCTGCGGGCCCTGGCCCGGGCCGAACTGACCCTGCTCGGCCGCAACCGCAGTGCCGTCCTCACGGCGCTGCTCGTACCGCTCTCGCTGCCGTTCACCGTGCGGCCCGCGGTCGAGCAACTGGACCTCAAGGCCGAGGGGCTGACCGTCGGCGCGGTGATGGTGACGGCCGGGATCGGCTTCTCCTTCCTCTTCTGCGTGTACACCGCGCTGGTGAGCTCCTTCGTCACCCGCCGCGAGGAACTCGTCCTCAAGCGGCTGCGCACCGGCGAACTCGGCGACCTGGAGATCCTCGTCGGCACGGCCCTTCCCGCGGTCTGCGTCGGACTCGCCCAGGCGCTGGTGCTGTCCGTGGGGTGCGCGGTGCTCCTCGACGCGGGGGCGCCCAGGGCACCGCAGCTGGCCGTCCTCGGCGTCCTGTCGGGCCTGGTGCTGAGCGCCGCGCTCGCCGCCCTCACCTCGGCCTTCACCAGGACCACCGAGAGCGCCCAGGTCACCGCGCTGCCGCTGGTAGTCGTGTCGATGATCGGCTCGGGCATCGCGATCCCCACCGAGGTGCTGCCCGACCGCCTCGCCTCCGTCTGCGACCTCCTCCCGCTCTCCCCCGCCGTCCGGCTGGTCCGCGCCGGCTGGACCGGCCATCTGGGCGCGTACGAGGTGCTGGGCGCCGTACTGACCACGCTGGCCTGGACCGTTCTGGCGGTGTTTGCTGTACGGCGGTGGTTCCGGTGGGAGCCGCGGCGCTGAACGGGGGGCAGCGCAATGGCTGAACGGGGGGCGACGGAATGAGCGGTACGCCTGGCTGGTGGCGGCGCAAGAGCACGCCCGCCAAGGTCGAGACCTACACCCGCTGGTCGTTCCACTTCTTCGCGGTGATCGAGGTCGCCACGTTCGGGCTGCCGCTGTTCGGGCAGGTGGGTTCGGGCCTCGCCGGCTGGCTGTCGGCCCTGGTGGCCGGGCACGCGGCGCTGTGCGCGGCGACCGCCTCACGGACGCTCGACTGGACCCGCGGCCGGCGCGACCGGCCGCGGCGGTCACTGTGGACGCTCGGCGCGGTCACCGGTGCGATCGCCGTGACCGCTCTCGTCCTCTCGGAGTACGGCCCGAAGGGCGACGCGGTCGACACGGCGGCGGGCATGGTCTTCGGGGTGGTGCTGATCTTCGGCGCGGGCACCATCGCGCTCGGAGTCCGCAGCCGGCGGCGGGTGTTCGCACTGGTGGCGGGCTTCGCCGCCGGGGCGGGCGCGGTGTCCCTGCCACTGGGCGTCCCCGCGGCGGCCGCGCTGACCGCCTCGATCACGGTCCTGGTGGGCGCCGGGTTCTTCGCCTTCACCGCCGTGTTCTCCGTGTGGCTGCTCGACGCCGTCTACGAACTGGACGAGGCCCGCGAGACCCGCGCCCGGCTGGCCGTCGCCGAGGAGCGGCTGCGCTTCGGGCGTGATCTGCACGACGTACTGGGCCGCAACCTGGCGGTGATCGCACTGAAGAGCGAGCTGGCCGTGCAGCTCGCCCGGCGCGGGCGGCCGGAGGCCGTGGAGCAGATGATCGAGGTGCAGCGTGTGGCGCAGGAGTCGCAGCGGGAGGTACGGGATGTCGTACGGGGGTACCGGGAGGCCGACCTCGGGGTGGAACTCGCCGGTGCGCAGGGAGTGTTGAAGGCCGCCGGGATCGACTGCGAGACGACCGGCGAGGCCGGGGCCGCCGTACTGCCGGACGAAGTGCAGTCCGCGCTCGGCTGGGTCGTGCGGGAGGCCACCACCAATGTGCTGCGGCACGGGGACGCCCGGCGCTGTGCCGTGGGTCTGCGGGTGCTGGAGGGGCGTGTGGTGCTGACGGTGGAGAACGACGGAGCGTCCGCGGCCCTCGACGGGGGAGGGGGTTCCGGGCTCGCGGGGCTGCGGGAGCGGCTGGCCGTGGTGGACGGGACCCTGACGGCGGGCGCCGTCGGGGAGGACGGGTTCAGGCTGGTGGCCGAGGTGCCCGTGGCGAGTGTGAGCGGAGTTGCGTCATGAGGTCCCCGGTACGGCTGTTGCTCGCCGACGACGAGCATCTGATCCGCGGGGCGCTGGCCGCGCTGCTCTCCCTGGAGGACGACCTCGTCGTGGTCGCCGAGGCGGCGACCGGGCCCGAGGCACTCGCCATGGCGCGGGCCCACGAACCGGACGTCGCGGTCCTGGATCTTCAGATGCCGGGCGCCGACGGTGTGAGGGTCGCCACATCCCTGCGGGCCGAACTGCCCGGCTGCCAGGTGCTGATCGTCACGGGTCACGGGCGGCCCGGCCATCTGAAACGGGCCCTTGCGGCAGGTGTGCGCGGGTTCGTCCCGAAGACCGTCAGCGCCCAGCGGCTCGCGGAGATCATCCGTACCGTGCACGCCGGAAACCGCTACGTCGACCCGGAGTTGGCCGCCGACGCGATCTCCGCCGGGGACTCGCCGCTGACCGCGCGCGAGGCCGAGGTCCTGGAGCTGGCCGCCGACGGGGCACCGGTCGCGGAGATCGCCGAGCGGGCCGCGCTGTCGCCGGGGACCGTGCGGAACTACCTCTCCTCGGCCGTGACGAAACTCGGGGCCGAGAACCGTCATGCGGCGGTCCGTCTCGCACGGGAGCGAGGTTGGGTATAGTTGCTCTCGCGCAGCAGCGCAATGCGGACGTAGCTCAGTTGGTAGAGCGCAACCTTGCCAAGGTTGAGGTCGCGAGTTCGAGCCTCGTCGTCCGCTCCAGCAGGGCCCCCGGTTTCCCGGGGGCCTTTTGCGTTACGCCCGTTGCGTCACGCCCAGCTCAGGCCCGTCAGGCGCTCGTACGCCTCGACGTACTTCGCCCGGGTGGCGTCCACGACCTGCTGGGGCAGCGGCGGCGGGGGCTGCTCGCTCTTGCGGTCCCAGCCGGACTCGGCGGAGGTCAGCCAGTCGCGCACGAACTGCTTGTCGTACGACGGCTGCGCGCGGCCCGGCTGCCACTGGTCGGCCGGCCAGAAGCGGGAGGAGTCCGGGGTGAGGACCTCGTCGGCGAGGACGAGGGTGTCCGCCTCGAAGCCGAACTCGAACTTGGTGTCCGCGAGGATGATCCCGCGGTCACGGGCGATGTCCCGGGCCCGGTTGTAGACGGCGAGGGTGGTCTGGCGCAGCTGGGCGGCGGTCTCCACGCCGACCTGCCGGGCGACCTCCTCGTACGACACGTTCTCGTCGTGCTCGCCGACCTCGGCCTTGGTGGCCGGGGTGAAGATCGGGGCGGGCAGTTCGGAGCCGTCGACGAGACCCTCGGGCAGGGCGAGGCCGCAGACCGTACGGGACTCCTGGTACTCGATGAGGCCCGAGCCGGTGAGATAGCCGCGGGCCACGGCCTCGACCGGGATCATCCGCAGGGACTTGCAGACCAGGGTGCGGCCCGCCCAGTCGGCGGGCGCGCCCGCGGGCAGCTCAGTGCTCAGGACGTGGTTGGGGACCAGGTCGGCGAGCTGGTCGAACCACCACAGGGACAGCTGGGTGAGGACACGGCCCTTGTCGGGGATCTCGGTCGGCAGCACCCAGTCGTAGGCGGACATGCGGTCGCTGGCGACCATCACGAGGTCGCCCGCCTCGTTCTGGTACAGCTCGCGCACCTTGCCGGTGTGCAGATGCACCAGACCCGGAACCTGGATCGGCTCGGGCTTTTCGACGAATCCGGACACGGTTCCTCCCCGTGGTTCTGTCCAAGTGGCTCGATTGTCCCGTATGGGGTGGCCGGTCATGGACAGCGGGTCGGTCGCGCTTGCGGATCGGGTCAGTCGCGCTTGCAGATTCGGTCCAGCAGGTTGGCGGTGGCCCGCTGGATACGGGGGTCCACGTGTCCCGGCCGGTCCAGGGCCGGTGACCAGGCGAAGGTCCCCGACGCGAAGACCAGGGCGCCGGAGGGCGCGCGGTACAGGGAGGTCTCCTGGTGGCGCTGGACGCCGTCGTTGTCGGTGTAGGGGGAGTGGGCGAGGAGGATGCGCTCCTCGTGGTCGGGGAGCGGGGTGCGCGGGAAGTAGCGGTCGGCCTCGCCGGCCACCAGGCCCGCCAGCTCGTCGCCCTCGCCCGCGCCGGTCGCCTCCCACAGCCAGTGCCCGGCGTTGCGGACGACCAGCGGATGGGGCTCGGGGACCCGGCCCGCGTACTGGATGCCGACCAGCTGCTGTTCGGGGCGGTCGATCTCACGCCAGAGCACCGGCCTGCCCGGCCCCTTGCGCTTGCGGCAGGTGAGCAGGCGGTCCGGCACGCCGGAGGGGGCGGGGCCCAGCTCCACCTGCCAGTACATGGTGTTGGCGGAGAGGAAGACGAGCGAGGTGCCGCTCTCGCGGGCGATCTCCACCGTGCGGCGCATCTGGGTCGACCAGTACTCGTCGTGACCGGGGAAGACCAGGCCCCGGTAGCGGGTGGGGTCGACGCGTCCGGCGTGCAGATCGCGGGCGTCGGCGTAGGCGAGGTCGTAGCCGTACCGTTCCGCCCAGCGGATGAAGTCGTAGGCGTGGCCGACGTGCAGGGGCAGGCCCGCGCCCGCGTACGGGCGGTCGAAGGAGACCGTGGTCGCGGCGTCGGCCTCGCCGAGCAGCCGGCCCTTCTCGTCCCAGGCGTGGTAGAGGCTGGCGCCGGTGTGGCCGTCCTCGGGGTAGAGGTTGTAGGCCTGCCAGGTGATGTCGGGGAGCAGCAGGAGCAGATCCGCGGGGTGGCTGTCGCGGACCGTGAACGGCACGTGGGAGCGGTAGCCGTCGGCGGTGGTGAGGACGGCCACGTAGGCGCCGTTGCTCCAGTACGACGGGACCTGCAGCCGCCAGGACAGCCACCAGTGGTGGCAGGAGACCGTGCGGTCGGCGGTCAGCGGCGGGGGCTGGACGATGCCGGAGAGCCGGGGGCTGGTGGTGATCTTGGCGGCGCCGTCACCGCCGTAGTGGCCGATGCGGTAGATGTCCACGCCGAACTGCTGGGGCGGGTCGACGGTGATGTGGAAGTCGACCGCCTCGCCGGGCGCGACCGCGCCGGTGGAGGTGAAGCCCTTGATCTGGCGGTGGACGTCGTCCGCCGAGCGGGGGCCGCCGGAGGGGCGCGGAGCCGGTACTCGCGGCCTGCCGGTGCCCGCCGGGGGCGCGTGCTGCTGGGTCGCGTCCACGTACCAGGGGACGACATGGCCGGTGTCGTCGAAGTAGGTCTCGCTGCCGCGCAGCCAGGGAACCGGTCCCAGGCCGAAGGGGTCCGTGACGGCGTGTGCGAGTGCTCCCGACTCCCAGCGGCGGATCTGCTCGGATCCCATGATCGCTCCCCTCCCTCGGGCCCCCGTGCTGTGCGTGCGATGCGGCTGTCGTATGTCGTAAGCCCTTGCCATGTGCGCGATCGGTCCCAGCACATCACATAACGCACGCGCGCGGTCACTATTCGTTGCGAATTGACCTGAACTGGAAGAAGACACTCCGCTACGACGGACCATCGTCCGAGGTCAGACGAGCCGTACCGGCTTCTCCGGACGTATCCCCGACTCGATCAGCCAGGCTCGAAGCGGGTCCGGATCACCTTCCTCGGTCAGGCTGAGCACCCGGGAGGTCAGATCCGCGGCCCGCTCGCCGTTGATGAGGAGGGACGGGCCGTCGAGCCAGTCCAGGCCCGGGACCGCGCCCGCCGTGTCCATCGCGGCGCAGCACACCATGGCCGTGACGTGGTCGGCGAGGAGCTCGCGGGCGGTGCGCGGGGGCTGGAGGGGGAACAGGGGCAGGGCGCCGTCGTCCCACAGGCCGGTGTCGGGGCCCTGGCCGGGGCGGGCCGGGCCGGTCGGCGGTGCGGAGGCGCAGACGGAGGCCTCCTCGCGCGCCAGCTCCGCGCTGAGCCGCGCGGCGAGGGCGGCACCGCGCTGGTTCTCGGAGTCGCCGTCGGGCTCGTCGTCGTATGCGGCGGTGTCGGGGAAGGACGGGTCGTACCCGGCGTCTTCACCGGCGTCTTCGGCGCCTACGCCCTCGGGTGCCTTGTCCTCGTCGTCCGCGTTCTCCGCGTTCTCCGCGGCAATCGCGTCTCCCTCGCCGCGCGCACCGGCCGGAGAGGGGTCGCCGTCGGCCTCGTCCGCTGGATCCGACAGGTGGTCGAGGACGCGGGACAGGGTGGGGCCGCCGGGGGCCGGGGCGGCGGGGTCGGGGGTGGCGCGGACACCGAGGGCGTCCAGGACACGGTGGAGACGGGCCGCGTCGGTGCGCCACTTCCGGTCCACGACCTCATCCGGATACTCCTGCCAGTCCACCGGGGACCAGTCCGGGCCCTGCTCGGCGGGGCCGCCGTGGAAGAGGCGGGCGGCGAGCAGGGAGGCGGCCTCGTCCACAAGGCCGGGCTCTTCCAGCAGGTCACAGGCGGGACGCTCACCGAGCCGGGAGGCGAAGCCCTCGGCCAGGCGATCCCGCCGGGACAGCTCGGTGAGCGCCGCCACCACGCCCGCGTCCAGCCGGGAGGGCCAGCGGCCCATCCGCCAGGCCGGCAGCGCGACCCGGGTCAGCAGCCGGTCCCAGCCCGCGTACGCCAGCCCCACCTGTTCCTGGGCGACGATCCGCAGGCCGTAATCCACAGCCTGTGCACGCTCGGCGGCCGCGGCGGCCACGCCCCTCTCCATCTCGGCCGCGTGCTCCCGGCAGCCGCGCAGCATCAGTCGCGCCACCCAGCCGACGCCCGCGAGCACGGAGCGGGCGAGCGGGCCGCGCCCGGGTGCGGAGGTCACGGCGACCGCCGCGTCCAGCCCCCGGACGAAACGGCGGGCGGCCGCTATGTCCGGGTGCGCCGAGGGGCCCGTACCGGCGACGACCGGAGCGAGCACCGCGCGCAGCTCGCCGACCCGCATCCACCACAGGAACGGGGAGCCGATGACGAGGACGGGCGCGGCCGCCGTACGGCGCTGGGCGCGCCGGCCCGGGTCCGCCAGCTCGTCGTGGTGCTCGGGCGGGGGCGGGCCGTGCGCGGGGTGGGTGCGGTCCTCCAGCCAGCTGTCGCAGTCCGGGGTGAGCGCTATGGCGGAGGGCGCGGGCACGTCGAGCCGGTCGGCGAGGTCACGCACCATCCGGTACAGGTCGGGGGCGGACTCCTCCGGGATCGCGACCGTCGGGCTCACGGCCGGGCGGGAACGGGCCACGATCAGCGCGATGCCCGCGGCGGCCAGCAGCACCAGCAGGGCGACCCCGCTCATGGTCCAGCGGGCGAGGTCCCAGCCGCGGCCGGGCAGATGGCCCGTGGAACCGCCGGCCAGCAGGATCACGGCGACGGCAGCGGGCAGCAGGGCCACGGCCAGCGCCCGGCCGCGGATCCGCAGCACGGCGAGGGCCCGGGACCGCGCCGCCTGCGCGCCCGCCTCCACACCCATTCCGGTCACGACCGGAGGTCACCCCCTCGTTGATGCCGCTGATGCCCTGGTGCTGTCCTGGCGTTGCTCACTCCCCCACTGTGGCACCCGCCGGAGACATCGCAATGCCGGTGGGCCAAGTGCCGGAACGCTTGCGCCGCACCCTAGTTGGGGCCTCGGCCCCCGTCAGCCGGATGGGGCATTGCTCACTCGATGGAATGGCTTTGGTCAGAGGTGCACGACAGACAGCAATGATCAGGCCCCGGATTTCTCCGGGGCCCGAGGCTTGGCACGAGGACGGTGGCCGTCCGGCGTTTGTACGCCGGTTTGTGCGGCGTTTGTCTGTCGATGTTCGGCGTTTGTACGGCGTTACGCGCCCGCCGCCGCCTTCGCGGCGATGTCCGTACGGTGCTGCGAACCGTCGAGGCCGATGCGCTCCACGGCCGCGTACGCCCGCTCGCGGGCCTTGGTGAGGTCCTTGCCGGTCGCCGTGACGGACAGGACCCGGCCACCGGCGCTGACGACCGCGTCGCCCTCGCGCCGGGTGCCGGCGTGCAGCACGTACGCGTGCGGGGCGTCCTCGGCGGCCACCCGGTCGAGACCGGTGATCGGGTCGCCGGTGCGCGGGGTGCCGGGGTAGTTGTGCGAGGCGACGACGACGGTGACCGCCGCGTCCTCGCTCCAGCGCAGCGGGGCCAGGTCGTCGAGGGCGCCGTTCGCGGCGGCGAGCAGGACGCCGGCCAGCGGGGTCTTCAGACGGGCCAGGACCACCTGGGTCTCCGGGTCGCCGAAGCGGGCGTTGAACTCGATGACCCGCACACCCCGCGAGGTGATCGCGAGACCGGCGTAGAGCAGCCCGGAGAACGGGGTGCCGCGCCTGCGCATCTCGTCGACCGTGGGCTGCAGAACGGTCTGCAGGACCTCTTCCACCAGCTTGGGCTCGGCCCAGGGAAGCGGGGAGTACGCGCCCATGCCGCCGGTGTTCGGGCCCTCGTCGTTGTCGAGGGCCCGCTTGAAGTCCTGCGCCGGCTGGAGCGGGACGACACTCTCGCCGTCGGTGATCGCGAAGAGGGAGACCTCGGGGCCGTCGAGGAACTCCTCGATGACGACGCGCTCGCATTCCGCCGCGTGCGTCTTGGCGGCCTCGATGTCGTCGGTGACGACCACGCCCTTGCCCGCGGCCAGCCCGTCGTCCTTGACGACATAGGGGGCGCCGAAGGCGTCGAGGGCCACGGCCACCTCCTCCGCCGTCGTACAGACGTAGGACCGGGCGGTGGGTACGCCGGCGGCCGCCATCACGTCCTTGGCGAAGGCCTTGGACCCCTCGATCTGCGCGGCCTCCTTGGAGGGGCCGAACACCGGGATGCCCGCCTCGCGCACGGCGTCGGCGACCCCGGCGACCAGGGGGGCCTCCGGGCCGACGACCACGAGGTCGGCCTCGACCTCTGTGGCCAGCGCGGACACGGCCTTGCCGTCCAGGGCGTCCACCTGGTGCAGCTCGGCGACCTCGGCGATGCCTGCGTTGCCGGGGGCGCAGTGCAGCGCGATGACGTCGGGGTCGAGGGACAGGGAGCGGCACAGGGCGTGTTCGCGGGCGCCGCTGCCGATGACGAGGACCTTCACGGGGTCAGCCTATCCGGCGCGGGCCGGGGTGTTTGTACGGGCTTCCGAAGGCCGGGAGCGGAGACCGCTGTAGGTTCCTCCGAACGACGGGCGCCGCACGGCCGGGCCCGCCCCCGGCTCCTCCCATTCGTTCTACTCGTTCGAGAACGCCTCCTACTCGTTCGAGAACTCCTCGACCACCGTCGCTCCCAGCTCCCGCACGATGAGGTCATGGCCGGAGAGGGCGGATTCGTCGAGGTCCGGGTCGTCGTCCTCCGGGATGTCGTCCTCGGGGGCCACCGGGGGCGGCTCCGGGGCGGCTGTCGGCCGGGGTGCCGGGGCCGGGGCGGGGGCAGCCTGGGCCGGGGGCTGGGCCTGGGGGGCCGCGGGGGACGACTGGGGGGCGGCGGGGCGTTGCGCGGGGGCGCCCTGGTTGCCGTAGCCACCGGCGCTCTGATTGCCGTAGCCACCGCCTCCGCCGTAACCCGGGGAGCCGCCGGACGGCGGGGGTGCCGAACCGCCCGACGGGTCGACGATCGCCTCGACCTTCCACTGCACGTTGAACTGCTCGGCCAGCGCCTGTCGCAGCACGTCCTCGCTGCCGCTGCTCGCGAAGTTGTCACGGGCGCCGGCGTTGACGAAGCCGAGCTGGAGGGTGGTGCCGTCGAACCCGGCCACCTGGGCGTTCTGGCTGAGCAGGATCCAGGTGAAGCGTCGACGGTTCTTGACCGCCTCCAGGATGTTCGGCCAGAGCGTGCGGGGGTCGAGGCCGCCGGGGGCGGGGGTCACGGGGGTGACGGGTGCCGCGGGAGCGGCGGGCGCCGCCGGGGGCGCGGAGGCCGCGGGGCCGGGGGCGGCCGGAGTCTGGGACGACGGCCGGCCGCTGCCCGCCGGGGCAGCCGTGGGCCAGCCGCCGGGACGTCGGCCGGCGCCGGTGGGTGCGGCGGTGGGCCAGGCACCGACGGCCGGGGCCTGGGCGGCGGGGGCGGGGGCGGGTGGCTGCGGAGCGGATGGCTGCGGAGCGGACGGTTGCGGAGCGGATGGCTGCGAGGCGGATGGCTGCGAGGCGGATGGCTGCGAGGCGGCTGCCGCCGGGGGAGCCTGCGCCGGAGCCGGGTGCTGGACGCCCTGTTCACCACCGGGACCGGGGTCCGAACCGCCGCCGGTGGCCCGCACGGCCGCCCTTGCCGCCGCCATGCCACCGCCCGGCGCAACGGGCATCGCACCGGCGGCCGGTCCCGCACCCATGTGCGCCTCGGGACCGGGCACGTACCCGACCGCGGGCGCGCCACCGCCGCCGGAGAAGTTGACGCCCCGCTCGATGCGGTCGAGTCGGGCCATCACCGAGCGCTCATCGCCGTAGGCGGCGGGCAGCAGCACGCGCGCGCAGATGAGTTCGAGCTGGAGGCGGGGCGAGGTGGCGCCGCGCATCTCGGTGAGGCCCTCGTTGACGAGGTCGGCGGCGCGGCTGAGCTCGGCGGCACCGAAGATGCCGGCCTGGGCCTGCATGCGCTCGATGACATCGGCCGGGGCGTCCATGAGCCCCTTCTCCGCGGCGTCCGGAACGGCGGCGAGGATCACCAGGTCCCTCAGGCGCTCCAGCAGGTCGGCGACGAACCGTCGGGGATCGTTGCCGCCCTCGATGACACGGTCCACGACCTCGAACGCCGCGGCCCCGTCCCCGGTGGCGAACGCCTCGACGACGGAGTCCAGCAGCGACCCGTCCGTATACCCGAGGAGGGAGGTCGCCATGGCATACGTCACACCGTCCGCGCCCGCACCGGCGAGCAGCTGGTCCATGACGGACATGGAGTCGCGCACGGAACCCGCGCCCGCACGCACCACCAACGGGAGCACACCGTCCTCGACGGGGATGTTCTCCTTCTGGCACACCTCGCCGAGGTAGTCCCGCAGGGTGCCCGGCGGGACGAGCCGGAACGGATAGTGATGGGTGCGCGAGCGGATGGTCCCGATGACCTTCTCGGGCTCGGTGGTCGCGAAGATGAACTTGAGATGCTCGGGCGGCTCCTCGACGACCTTGAGCAGCGCGTTGAAGCCGGCCGACGTGACCATGTGGGCCTCGTCGATGATGTAGATCTTGTACCGGCTGCCCGCGGGGCCGAAGAAGGCCTTTTCGCGCAGCTCACGGGCATCGTCCACGCCACCGTGCGAAGCGGCGTCGATCTCGATCACGTCGATCGATCCCGGCCCGTTCCTGGCCAGGTCCTGGCAGGACTGGCACTCACCGCACGGGGTCGGAGTGGGCCCCTGCTCGCAGTTCAGGCACCTGGCGAGGATCCGCGCGCTGGTCGTCTTGCCACACCCGCGCGGCCCGCTGAACAGGTACGCGTGATTGACCCGGTTGTTCCGCAGCGCCTGCTGCAGCGGGGCGGTGACATGCTCCTGCCCGATGACCTCGGCGAAGGACTCCGGGCGATAGCGGCGGTACAGCGCGAGAGACGACACACATACGAGGTTATAGGCGCCCACTGACAACCAGCCCCGCCCGCAAACACAGACGCCCCCCACGCACCCGCCAGAGCCGACCTACCCTTGCTGCCTTCCGGCCCTGGGGGAGTTCAGTCAGATAGCGCCGCGTGAGGGGCTGCGCAAAGAGTACCCGATCCCGGCCAGCAGGAACGAGTTCGCGAGCACTCCCCTCGGTCATGTAATGTTTCCGGCGGAGGATTCGCCTAGAGGCCTAGGGCGCACGCTTGGAAAGCGTGTTGGGGGCAACCCCTCACGAGTTCGAATCTCGTATCCTCCGCAGCCGCCCAGCTGGGCAAATGAGGGCCCCGACCGGAATCCGGTCGGGGCCCTCATTGTGTCGTGGTCCCAGTTGGCGTGATCGAACCCAGACAGACCTCGGTGAACAGCGCCCCCTGGACAGTTGCGGTGACCGCTACCACTCACACCAAGCTGCCCAGGCCAGCACAGAAGCAAGGACCAGAACCCGACCAGAGCCGTTCGTGCGCCGGGTCGTGACGAGCCCCGAGCTGTGCCCGCAGCGCCTGCGAAGCGACTCGTAAGACATGACTCTGTTGGGTGCATCGCAGAGCAAGTCAGGCCTTCTTCAGCTGCTTCTTCCGGATGATCGTCTCCTTCAGACACTTATCCACCGCGTTCTCGATCAGGCCCCCGTTGGTCACCTGGTATCGATACGCCTCGTAACGATCCGCGGCCGTACGAGCCGGCTGACTGAGGAAGACCTGCTGCACCTCGGCGAGGTCCGACTCGCCATCCGCTGCAGGTTCACCCCTGAGGGAGCGAGGAGGGTTGGTTCCGCGTCCCGGATCAGCCCGAAGGCGCGAAGCCGGTTGCAGGCGTCCTCATACGAGTCCCGACCAAGGTGGAAGTAGCGCCTTCGCGTGCTCAGGTATAGGTAGATGCCCGACTCGGCATGCTTGTCCCGCATGGTCTGGCTCATCCACCGGAAGAAGAGCCAGGTGGCCACTTCGGACGGGTGCAGGACCTGGATCCAGCCACGCAGAAAGAATGTGGCCGGTACAGCGAAGGTTGCATTCCATCGCCGTGGCGGAACGGTGTAGCGGCACTGCTCTTGCCGATGACTGCGACCAGAACCCCGGCGTCGAAGTCGATCTCGCACTCGAACTCGACGGTGAACCGCGTCGGCGCTGAGCGCCTGAGGACGGCGCCGAGGCGCTCGGCGAAGCTGCCGACCGCCTCGGTGACCTGGTCGATGCCAGGCACCCGCGCGCGGCAATCTCACGCTCGTCGTCGCCCCCGCTCCCGGTTGGCGCGGTTCGCTCGGCCCGAACCAGCAGTCTGCTCCCGTCTGGCAGAGATACCGGAATCATCTAGTCCACTACGGATTACTCCCAACTATTGATGTATGCAGGCATATTAGGTGCGTGCGAGAGTGAGTACGGTCACAATCGGCACGTGACAAGGTCCGCTCTCGTCGACGCGCTATCCGACGCCGTGCTCGTGCTCACGGGCGCGGGCGGCGCCGAGGGATCCGGTTTCTTCGTGGGGCCCGGACTGGTGCTCACCTGCGCCCATGTGGTGGGCTCCGCCGACGCTCCGATCACTGCCCGCTGGCGTGGCCAAGAACTGTCCCTCACGGCAGTGCCTGAGTGGTTTCACCCAGCGGGCCCAGGCGGCACGGGCCCCGACCTGGCGTTGCTTCGCGTGCCCGAGGAGCTCGAACATCCGCTGGTCTGCCTGGCCGAGGCGATTGAACCGGGAGACGATCTGTGGTCCTACGGCCACCCTCATGGGCCCTATCGGGACGGTGACGCGGTCTCCTTCATCGCCCAGGGGCCGTCCCGGCGGGCGCACCAGGGCGGTTCGGTGGACCTGTATCACGCGACGCACGGTCGGGCCGCCCCCGGTTTCAGTGGCGCACCAGTGCTCAACTGGCGTACCGGCGCCGTCTGCGGGGTACTCCGCTTCGCACACTCGCTGGAGCGGGGCGTGCCCGGCGCGCGACTAATCCCCGTACGCACACTGCTCGACACATACAACGTCCTCGATGAGCCCGGCGCCGTAACCCGCTCCCGCCGTGCCTGGCTGGATCTCCTGGACGATGCCCAGCTACACGCGGGCGGCTGGAGGTACACCGGTCCAACGCTGCGCGGATATCTGCGGGCCGCGCGAGCGGCGGCCAACGACCATCCGTACGCGGTCCGGGTGCCCGGCGTCGAGACTCCACCGCTCGCCGAGGTCTACGTCAGCCAGCACGTCTCGCCCCAGGGTTCGGTGGAACCCCACACCGACCTCGGCGATGCGCCTCTACTGCCAGCGGAGTCCCTGATCACGGAGCACCCGCATGTGGTGGTGATCGGCGGCCCCGGCGCGGGCAAGTCCAGCCTCGCTCGGCGACTTACCGCGCGGCTCGCCGACGCCTGGCTGGCCGGCGGGCAGCCAGGCGCAGTGCCGGTGCGGGTGCGGGCCGACGCCCTCGTGCAGCCCGGATCCCTCTCCGGCCTGCTGCGCACCGCCGTGGAACAGGACCCGGCCGTACGCCTGAGAACACCGCTGTCCAACGACGTGTTCGCGGGACCGCCGCTGCCGGGAGTTCCCTGGCTGGTCCTGGTCGATGGGGTGGACGAGGTACTCGACCCAGACCAGCGCAAGGCAGTGCTCGACACCGCCGCGTCGCTCTGCCAGACACCGGACTTCCACGTCCTGGTGACCACACGTCCCTTGCCCCGTGAGGAACTCGAGCCCCTACTGAGGGTGGACGCGCCCGTCTTCCGTATCCAGCCCTTCGGACTGAACGTGCTGCGCGAGTTTGCGAACCAGTGGTTCCACAGCCTGCGGCTGCCCGAGGCGGAGACGCTCGCCGACCGCTTCCTCCAGGCAACGGAACGCAGCCACATGCTGCATCTGGCTGGCATCCCGCTGCTGGCGACCATGCTCGTGGTGATCTTCGCCGAGAGCCCGGACAGCCCGCTGCCACACGGACGGATCGAGCTGTACGAGCGGTTCATCGACCGTCTCCTGCAGAAGATGCACCGGCGGCCCACCCTGGCCCTGGAAGCGCTGCGAGCCCGTGTCCAGGGATATCCAGACGGCCCGGAAGCCGTGAGCGAGCTGGTCAAGCGGGTACGCGGACTGCTGGAGCAGCTGGCGCTGTGTCGTCAGACGCTCGGCGGGCAGGATGTGTCGGTGCTGGAACTGGCCATACGGGAGACCGCCGAGCTACGGCCCAGCCACCTGCCCGAGGATGAGTGGCGCGAGGTCCTGCTCGAGCTGCTGCGGCGCACCGGCCTAATGATCGGCCAGGGCGACGACCTCGGATTCCTGCACCAGACCGTGCAGGAATTCCTTGCTGCCCGGCTCACAGCACGCATCACCGAGCCAACGACGAGCGCCGGCCAGGCCGTGGTTTCGAGGGTGAGCGAAGACTGGCCGGTTCACGACTTTCCCGAAGAGAACGCCTATGTGGAGTTCGTGTTCGGACTCTGGGCGAAACATGGCAAGGACGCCGGTGACCTGGTCCTGAGCCTGTTCGGGCCGAGCGCCGCGAGGCGCGCGACGGAGGCCGCAAGACGCGCTACGCGGGCGACGGCACTCCATCACGCGAACGCGATGCCGCTGCACGAACCCTGGCCGAGAGACGAGACTGAGCAGCCGCGTCAGCCGGGTCGGGCAACCGGACTCGTGGCCCGCCTACTACACGACAAGGGCTCGCTTCCCGCCCGCGTTCTGCCGGAGATTCTCACCCGGCTCCGCGCCGCTGCACTGGACCACGGCTGCGCGTGGGCCGCCGGTGCCCTCGTCTACGCCGACCGAGCCAACGGCCTGGCGCTGCTGGAAGAGATGGTGACAGCGCTGCATCTCGCGGCCCACGAGCGACTGGCTGCGGTCTGGGAGCTGGCCGCGTGGGACCGGGACCGGGCGGTCGTGCTACTCCGGGAAGCTGTAGCGGCCGGCATGCGCTTCGCCGGAAACACCACACAGTGGCGCGAGGTGCGTGGCACCACTACATACACCTATCCCGTGCCGCCGGGGTCACAGGCCGTCGTCACCTCCCGCCTCGACGCGGCCTGGACTCTCGGACTGCTGGAACACGCCTTGGGCGTGGAGGCATTCACCTCCCTGGTGTCAGACGAATCCCTGTCGCTGGGCGACCGCCTCAGGGCGGCTGTGTACCTGTCGGAACTGCTGCCGGAACTGCGGACCCTCCCAGCCCCGCCCTTGATCGCGGGACGGGACGTGGCCGGGTTGCACGGCCCCGAAATCCTCCTCGAGGCCGCCACAGCCGAGAAGGGGCGAGATCCGGCCCGGCTGCTGACCGAGTGGGCGCTGGACCGGACCCGCTCCGGGGAGGAACGGGTGACCGCCGCGCAGGCCCTGGTGCTGCACGATGCGAGGCGGGCCCGAGCCGTCCTGGAAAAGCTGGTCAGTGAGCGCGAGCTGAACCACGACCCCGACACGGTTGAGGTCGCCGGGATGCTGGCGGAGCTGGACCGCGGCCGCGCCGCGCGTGCCCTTCAAAAGCGGATCCGCGAAGAACCGTTCGCAGCAGGCCCGGACGTGGTCGACGCGCTGGCGCGATTGAATCCGCGGTCGGCCGCAAAGGTGCTCCGCCGCAAACTCAGCGGTCACAGCATGCATACACCAGCGCACTACGCGTACACGCTGGCCCAGGTCGATCGCAGAGCCGGGGAGAAGGCGCTCCTCGCGATGGTCCGGGACAGCTTCAACGCGGACAAGCGCTGGGAGGCCGCCCGTCTCCTCGCCCGCATCAACCGGCGGCGGGCGATCGCGGAACTCGAAGCGGTACTCGCAAGCGATCAGCTGGTATTCGACTGGCAGCGTTCGACTGTGCAGCATGTCCTGGACGAGGTGGAGTCCCAGAACGCGGAATCCGGTGCGCTCGAGTCCGGCGAGACCGGCTCCCGGGCAATCGCACCTCCGGCGACCCCACAACGAGCCCTGCCTGCGGGCCCCGTCACTCCACAGTGATCCACAACGGCCCCAGCTCTCGGCCGGGCCCGCCACGGCCGCTCCGCATCACCGACCCACCGCAGCCTCCGTCGTCAGCGAAGCCGCTTCATCTCGAATCTGTTGGTCACGGGACTGGTGCGGGTTGGGTGCAGGTCGCTCGTGCCAATCGGTGGTGTGATCGTTAGCGGGTGATCGTCTCCCGGGGGGCCGGTTTACCCAAACCGCAGAGGGAGCTGAGGTTGGTTTGTGGCTTAGGTGGAGCGGGCGAAGCAGAGGAGTACGCCGGGAGATCGAGGCCGACGACGAGGCCAGACTGCAAAGCGGGCGCGGAGCCGTCACCAGTCGACGGACGGCACTACGCCGACCACGCTAGGGTCCCGCCATGTCAAACGATGCGCCCGATCCCTTCAAGGAAGTCATGACGCGAGAGTCCCTGGCCGCCGTGATCCACGACCTTTGCGACGACTTTCGCCGACGGGGCGAGGAGTGGGAGAACCGCACTGTGGAGGACTACCTCGGTGCGCTCGCCGCGTGGATCACGGACTCGCCCGGCTCGTACCGGTACCTCGGTGAAGAGATGCCGCCGGACGGCGACTGGACCTTCTTCGCGCGGGCCCTCAGCGCGGCCGTCGTCTACGAGTAGCCGAATGGCCGTACCTCTGCCGTGCCCGATCACCCGGTAACTGATGGGCGCTCGTACCCGAGGATGTCGTAGATCCATCGATCGAAGTACCGGGCCTCGGCCTGTTGGTCACCCTCGACAGTCAGCCACTCACGGGCAGCAGTGATCATGTGTGTCTCAGCTTGATCCGTTTCCGCAGGCCGGAGCTCCACCCAATCGGTCAGCGCGCCCCAGATGAGATGGAGCGAAATACATGCTTCGTCACCGTCACGCCCAGGCCACTCACCCATTGCGAGACGCCAAATTTCCAACGCCCGGTCGTACGGTGAAGCATCGCCGTTCAGCATGGCCGCCGCTTGCACTCTGACCGCTGCGCGAAACGCCTCGGAGTCATCCATGATCCAGAGAGTAAGCGATGCGATCCATCCAGCTTGCACGGCAGAAAATTGCGTCTGTCGCCGCGCTTCGCGCCTCCGATTCGCGTCCCATCGCCGAGCCTTGTATTTGTAACCACGAACCAAACTCCTGTGGTCACCGCGGCGGTAGGCGCCCAGGACCTCCACGATGCTGCTGAGACCGAGCTCAACACTCACTGGGTCGCGCCTCACGGTCCCTCAACCGCTCTGTGATCAACCGGCACCGATCGACGAGTTCCCTCACCTTCAGCTGCCAGTGCTCGAACCCCTCTGCGCTACGCGGGGCGATCCGCTCACGGAAGAGCTCCCCACAACAGCGCCGAGCCAACCGACCTGATGACGGCAGCCTGATCCAGCAGCAGAGGCCGCGCGCACCACAAGCGCACCAATCTTGGTTGAGGCCGGTGTGGGTGCAGCGACACACGTGCTCCTTCTTAGATCTCGACCGGATCGTAAGTGCCGTCATGGAACTTGAAGGTCTTTACCTCGATGTCGTACTCGTCGCGTATGTAGCCGTCGTAACCCCGGCGCGCGACGTGAGGAGCGATCAGCTCTAGCAGTGCGTCGAGGTGGAGCGTGAGGTCATCGACCCAGTAGATGCGCACGAACAGCTCCCACTCGTACCGCTTCCCCGATGACGTGAACTCCTGCACCGTGCGGCGCAGGGACACGATGTCGCCGCCGGGAAGCCGGCCCTGGCCCGAGAGAAGCAATGGGTACGGATGATCGTCTGGGTCCAGGTCGTCCGGACCTTCGTCGTCAATGCCCATGTGCCAGCGCAGGGCCGCCAGAACCGGGGCCGGCGTGTCGTCGCGGAGGAAGCAGGAGAAGACAACTTCGTAGTGATCACTCATGGCGCCCATTGTGTCCGCCCGCACTGACATCACCATGTGGTCGGATACAGGACGCGTGCCAGATCGTGCGGGGAACCATCCCTAAAGCACCTTTGCTTCCCAACCTCAGGGCCCAAGTCCCTCGACCCAGCACTCACGCAAGGGGGTTGCGCAGCTTGTGGATCTCCGGGCGCACCTTGTCCATGAGGTCATCCCTCAGCATGGCGTTGAAGGCCCGTCGGGCGGCCAGCGCTTGCTCGTCGACCTCGGTACCGCTCCGCAGTTGACGTACGTAGGTCTGCCGGACCAGGTGCTCCGCAGGCAGGTAAGTGCCCTTCAACCAGCCGTACAGCTCATCCGAAGCCAAGAGCAACAACCGCCGATACGCTTCGTCGCGTGCCCGGACTCGGCGGTTCAGCTCCTCCTGCTTGTCCTCCCAGCCTGTCTCCTGGATGTAGGTGAGCCAGTCCATCCACAGGCTTGTCGCCAGCATGAAGCCCTCAATGCCGGCAAGACGCCGCTCCTGAGCCTTCTCCAGCAGACCGGCCCGGAGCCGTAGCCGCTCCACGGACCGTGTGGCGAACGCAGTCAGAAGGCCCCCGACCACCGCTGCGGCAGCCGCGATCACGGCCGACATGGTTGCGCTCTCCATAGTTGCCGTCCCCCATGAGCACCCAGAAACGTCCGCCCGCCTCGTGGGGGCCGTCTCAGTTTCCGTCTCATTCAGCTACGTTCACGGCCGTTCAGGCCAGACCCAGAACGGATCTGACATAGGGAGCCAGCCGCCCATGAACCCAGGTGAACGCGCCCGCACACGGCCCGAGCGCCCACCAACACAGTTGGAAAGCACAGGCAGATCGAAGGGCCCCGCTGATCTTCAGCGGGGCCCTTCGCGATCTTCCGGGCCACGTCCTTGAGCATGGCGTCCGGCACATGGAGGTACCGCGATGAGCATGTGCCGGCCGTGCCATCGCCGCCTCGGACCGGGGGTTTCAGCGGATGCAGCCCGTGTCGACGCACAGCGTGTCGTGGACGAGGACGGCCAGCAGTGCCGTCTGCAGCCGGGTCTGGTGCCCCAGCTTCTCGATGATCCGCGCTATGTGTGCCTTCACCGTCCGCTCGGAGATGCGCAGTTCGTTCGCGAGCCGACGATTGCCCAGGCCCGTACCCAGCAGAAGGAACACTTCCTTCTCCCGGTCCGTGAGCTGGTCCACCCTGACGGATCCGTGTACTGGCTCGGCACCCAGGCGCCGGTAGGCACACGTCAGCGTCGTCATGGAAGATCCTTCCCGATCCCGCGTTTCCCAGCAGAGCCCCGTGCCCCGAGTACGGCGGTGATCACTGATCACCCTACTTGTCGGTACTGACAGTGAACTCGATTTGTTCACCGGCCACTTGCAGTCCCGTTCAGAGCGTCAGGAAGTGCCCCACTCCTGGGCCTTCCGCTTCGCGGTGCTCTCGCCACACGCGGTGATCGTGGCCTTCTGGCCGAGCGTCGAGCCCGCCTCGGTCAGACACTTCCCGGCCCACTTACTGTGGATCTTGCTGTCGGCCAGGTACCACTGCTGGGTCTTGGACGAGGCGTTGCACGGCCGCTGGGTGATGACGGTGCCGCTCCTCGTGCTGGATATGCCCAGGCACTTCGCCGACTTCTTGTTCTTGATCGTGTAGATACCGGCGGACGTCCCCTTGAGCGTCCACTTCTGGTCGGACCCCGAGGTGCACTTCTTCTGCACGACCGGAGCGTTGTTCGCGGTCTTGCCGTTCATGGAGAGGCAGATCCCCGTCGGCCCCCACACCTTTTCCAGCCGTACGTTGTCGTACGCGCTCGCCGTCACGTTCCCCGCGGACGCGGCGCTCGCCGGCAGGGCCGAGACCGCGGTCATCGTCGTGGCGGCGCAGGCCAGCATGAGCACCTTGGCGGTTTTGAGCATGGCGAAATTCCCCCTACGGGCCATGGGAGTGCGTTGGTCACGACATCGTAGGCGGGGCGCTTCGCGTGCACAGCGTCCATAAGGGAGGTGTCCACAAGGACAGTTGAGCAGCGGCGTACTGTTCTGTGCGACCAGCAGGAAATGTTGTGCAGCGCGAAATCGGGGGTACGTCCGGCATGGCCCGCCCATCCCGCAGACTCTGTTTCGGCCTGGGTCTCACGGCCGCCGCCGTCGGGCTCACTGTCGTCCTCGTGGCACGCGAACTGAACTCTCCGGCCCACGGCGTCGAGAAGCCACCCCACGCCGACGCTCCCGCCTGCGCGCGCATCGCCAAGGGTTACCCGACAACGCTGGACGGACACGGGATCGCGGACACCGGCACGCCGGGCATCGCCGTATGGGGAGACAAGACCGTGGTCCTGCGCTGTGGGCTGGAGCCGCCCGCTCCGACCACCGACCTGTGCGTGACCGTCAACAGTGTGGACTGGGTCTACCGGCAGGCCGGGTCCCGTGACGGCCGCAAAGTGATCATCACCTACGGGCGCGACCCCGCCGTCGAGGTCACCTTCGATGCCCAGGACACCGCCGTCGACAGTGCTTTGGTCGAGCTGAGCCGCATCGTCCGGCCGATCCGCCAGAGCAACCACTGCGTCGACTCCACCGGCAGCTGACCCCGCGCCCGGCCCCGCGAAGGAACCCGTATGAAACGCCCGCCCGCCCGTGTCTACGTCCCCGTCCTGGCCGCCCTCGTCGGCGCCGGGGCGCTCGTCGGCACGACCGTCCTCGGGGACGGCCCGCACGGCTCCCCGGGTCGCCATCGCAGCGCGGACGGAGCGCTCACCATCGACGCCGCACACCGTCCCTCAGCACCGGACCTCGCCGGCACCGGAACCGACGGCCGCCCGGCGAGCCTCGCCGACTACAAGGGCAAGACGGTCGTGGTCAACGTATGGGCTTCATGGTGCGGGCCCTGTCGCGAGGAAGCCCCCGCGCTGACGCGCTATCACGAGAAGAAGAAGGGGCAGGGCGTCGTCGTCCTGGGTCTGAACGAGGACGACTCCGCCGGCCCGGCCCGCGACTTCGCTCGCGAGTTCCACATGTCCTATCCCAGCGTCCTGGACCCCGGCGGAAAGCGGTTCCGTGCCCTGGCCAAGGGCCTGACGACCACGCAGGGCCTCCCGGTCACGTTCGTCGTCGACCCGCGCGGCCGGATCGCCGCGGCGACCTCCGGAGGCATCGACGAGCAGCGCTTGGCCGCACTGGTCGCCGCCGCCCGGACCGACGCCGGCTCTTCCTAGCCACCTGGAGGCGGATCGGGCCGCTCAGCGGACCCAAGGGCGTCTCCCGGCTCCGGATCCGGAGCCGGACGCGGACGCGGACGCGGACCATGATCGTGCTCTCCACCAAGTTGGGGAGCCGGGTGGGCGAACTGCCCGAGGAATGGGGTTTACTTCCTTTGCCTGATCGTTCACATCGACTCGCAGTGAGGAAACCGACATGGCCGGCGGAACCGCACCCACCGACAGCCCCGCGACCCTCTACGGTCCGGTCTCCCTCGTGTTCGGTGTGGTCGCTGCCGTCACCGCCGCGCTGTCCGGCTACATCGGTATCGCGATCCCGCTGCTGGCCGGCGCCCTCGCCGTCACCTTCGGTCTGCTCGGCCTCGCCCGCAGGCTGAACCGGGGAATCAGCGCGGTCGGCGTGGCCACGGGGTCGCTGGGCGTGCTCTACCCGGTGTTCGTGGTCGCGCTGCTTGCCTGACCTCCCTTTGGTGCAGTGCCCCCAAGTGCACTGCACCAAGAGTCACTTACGCCGCCACTGCCCCCTTCGTAATGTCTTTTCCACGGAACGGCAAAGACCGAAGGGGGAACTCTCTTGCTGCTCTCGCGTTCGACAAAGGTGGCCGGCCTGGCGGTGGTTCCGCTCACACTGGTGGCGACCGCCTTCCACGCGACCGCATCCGCCGACCAGCAACCGGCGCCCACCACCCCGGCGTTCTCGGTGTCGGCACTCTCCGCGCACAAGCTGGCCGACGTGTCCGGCGTGGGTGCGGACAGCGCCACCGGCAGGGCGCTCACGGCACAGGGCTTCGGAGTCGTGAAGGCCCTCTCGGGTGAGAAGGCGGTCGTCGACACCTCCATGGCCCGGGAAGGCATCACCTCGGCGGCGGGCAAGGGCTTCGCCGAACTGTCCTGGCGCGGCTACACCGAGGACGCCCGCTACGCGATCACCCGGGACGGCACCGAGGTGGCCACGCTCGCCGCCGGTGTGACGTCGTACCGCGACACGAACGTCCGCCCGGGCACCGACTACACCTACCAGGTCGTACCTCTGCTGCCCGAGAGCGGCGGCGAGGGCGCCCGGACGTACGGCATGAAGGTGTCCGTCCCGGCCTCCGGCTCGGCCTCGGCCCTCCGGCAGACCGCCGTGGACCGGGCGCACGCGGCCGGCACCGCCTCCACCTCCACCGTGACCTGGGTCGGCTTCATACCGAAGAAGAAGGTCGACGCCCCGCTCGCGGGCTGCGACTACGGCAAGCACTTCCAGTTCGGTGGCGACGGGCACAGCGACTTCAACTGGAAGTCCGACAAATACCGCTTCGCCCTGCACGCGACGGTCACCTGGAGCTCGAAGAAGGTCACCCCGAACAAGGACATCCACCCGACCAAGGTCTACAGGAAGTCCGACGGCAAGCTCGTCGACCACAAGACCGCCAGCGCGAAGGACACGTACGCCAAGAAGCTCGGGTCCGGCAGCAACTACGTGGACGTGCGCATGGTCGTCCACGCCACCAACCCGTTCTGCAAGGGGCTCGGCGGCGTCAAGGGCGCGGCAGACGGTGCCTTCACCATGAATCTCACCAAGAGCGGCAACTACACCATCCGCTCCGGCAAGCACCGCCTGTTCCCGAACAACTACATCTATATCTACGACGGTGGGAAGGTGACGGACGTCTACAAGCGCTCCTACGCCAGCGTCGCCTGCCTGGTCGGGTCCGTCGCCTGCCCCGAGGCCGACCTGACGGGCCGCTACGGTTCGTTCTGACGCCGCCGACCCGAGGCAGAAAGGCGAGTGCGTTTCGGTTCGTACCGGGCGCAGGACACCGGCGGGCGGTCTGCCGCCCGCCGGTCTCGCCGCTCAGCGATCGCAGTTGATGTTCTGCATCGGCGTGGCACCGGCCGAGCTCAGCGCCCATGTCGTGCCGGTCCAGATGACGTAGGGAGTCGCGGCGGCGCCCATCCCGCTCGCCGTGTTGAAGCCCTGGCCGGTGACGAAATTGCAGATGGCCTGTGCTTCGATACCCGAGAGGCGGATGTCGAGACCGTTGATCTTCGGCCCGTTGCACGATGCCGTTGTCGTGGTCGTGCTGGTGCTCGCACAAGTAAGCGTCGCGCCGCGCACGATCTGGGTCGAGAGGAACTGCCCGAAGATCGGTTCGGGTACTGCCGGCCCCTGGGTCGCCCTGCGCACCCCGAGCGCCCTGAGCGCCCTGAGCTCCCTGTGGGCCAATCGGGCCCTGCGGCCCGATCACACCCTGCGGCCCAATCGCACCCTGCACACCCGTCTGCCCCGTGGCGCCCTGCGCACCTTGAGCGCCCTGCGCGCCCTGCGCACCCGTCTGCCCAGGGTCGCCCTGCGAGCCCTGGGGCCCCTGGGGTCCCTGCGGGCCGATGTCGCCCTGCGAACCCTGCGAACCCTGCGCTCCCTGCGGGCCGATGGCGCCCTGTGGGCCTTGCGGTCCCCGCTGACCCCGCTGACCCCGAGGACCGCGCGGACCGGGAGGTCCGACCTTGCACTTGTCGTGCTTTCCGCGGCACTCGTCGCCGCCGGTGGCATGGAGCGAAGCCGTTGGCGCCGACTGTGTGCTCAACGGGGCCGCAAGCGCGGGTTCGGCGAAACCGAGCATCACGATGGCCAGCGACGCCGCGGCACCGCCGGCGCGCCACATGCCCTGACTGGGCAGCGGCCCCATGCCGGACCCGGGGCGGTTTCTCAGCACTCATCCTCGACCACTCCTCAGACAAGCGCGCAAATGGACGGGGAAGTCCCGCCTTCGAGCACCCTCCGGCACCTGTTCGCCGCGCCGGGCGGCCTGGCGGCAGACGCGCCGAACGATCAAACGATCGGTCTAGCGGAGCGCTACCGCACGATCCGTACCGGCTTCGACACCGTCACCTGGTCCAGGTCCGACGCCCGCACGGTGACCTTCATCGTCCAGGTGCCGGGGATCGGAAGGTTGAGGGAGTCGGTGGCCCAGTAGCCGCCCTTGTCGGTGACCTTGGCGTCGAGCGGGCCGATCTTCTGGGTGGCCAGGGTGAAGGAGAGGCGGAGTTCGGGGACGGTGGCCAGGCCGCCGTCGGGACCGAAGACCACGGCCTCCACGGAGTTCCGGCCCACCCGGCCGGGGCCCAGGGTGATCTGCACCTTGCCGCCGTGGTTGCCGACCCGGAACGGCACCATCGTGACCGAGGCGGTCGGAATGCCGGTCGCCGCCGCGCCCGTGTCCACCGCCTCGGCCGCCGCCCGGCCCGGCAGGGTGCCCGTCAGGAAGGTCGTGATCACCAGCACCGCGACGCCGACCGTCACCTCCGCGAGCACGGAGCGGCGCAGACCCCGGCGGTCGGGGTTCGGATCGTCGAGGTTCGGATCGTCGAGGTTCGGATCGTCAGGGTCCGGGCCCCCGGAGGACGTTGCGTCGGGTCGATCCGGTTGTCCGGGCGGGCCTCCGACCGGCTCCGGTACGCGTTCCCGTACGGCCCCTGTCACCCGCGTGCCCACCAGCCGCGCCGTCCACCGTCGCGACCGACCCGCCGCCGCCAGCAGCAGCGTCACCGCGCCCAGCTTGGCGATCAGGAGGCGGCCGTACGACGTGTCCGTGAGGGCGTTCCAGGAGCCCAGGCCGCGCCAGGACTGGTAGACGCCGGTGACGACCAGGACGGTCACGGAGGTGAAGGCGAGGCGGGAGAAGCGGGTGACCACGGCGGGCGGCACCGGTTCGGCGGCGCGGTGCAGCGTCGTGAGCAGGGCCGTGAGGCCGCCCAGCCAGACCGCCATCGCCAGCAGGTGCAGAACGGACGACGTCATCGCCACCGGCACCTGGATGCCCGCCGATGCGTGCTCGGCGGCCGCCCAGGTCAGGGCCAGGCCGACGGAGAGGACGCCCGCCGCGCTGAGGGCCGGACGGGACCGGCGCCGCACACGCAGCAGCAGGGCGGCCGCGACGAGCAGCAGCGCCAGGCGGGCCAGCAGGGCCAGTCCCGGGCGGCCGGTCGCCGTACGGGCGAGGGCGGTGAGGTCGAAGGCCGTCGCCGGGCCCGTGCCCTCCTCGTACGGGGCGCGGAGCACCAGCAGGAGCACGGTCGCCCCGAACAGGGTCCACCAGCCCGTCACGACCGGCCTGCGCAGCGGGCCGGGGTCCGGCGGACGGCACAGGGCCAGGAACGCGAGCGTGCCGATGAGCAGGGCGACGGCGCCGTACGCGACGTAGCGCACGATGTTGTAGAGGCCGACGGTCGTGGGGTCCTCGGTGGCGCCATCGGTCACGGTCGCCGTGGTCGGGGAAGGCTTGCCCACGGAGAAGGTGAACGCGCCGGAGACCGGGTGACTGTCCGCCGAGACGACCCGCCAGGCCACGGTGAACGTGCCGGTGCCGAGCTTGCCGGGCAGGCTGACCCGGGCGGTGTCGGAGCTGCCGGGAGCGTGCCGTGCCTCGCCCGTACGGACCCGGTGGTTGGCGGGGTCGTACACCCGGAAGGAGTCGTCGAGCAGAGTGACGGACTCGGTGAAGGTCAGGGTGACGTACTCGGGTGCGGACTTGAGGACGCTTCCGTCCGCGGGGTCGGTGGACCGGAGGGCGGCGTGTGCCGAGGCGGTGCCGGCTCCGCCGAGCAGGAGCAGGACCAGCAGGGTGCCCAGCAGCACCAGCCCTTGAAGTCGCCGGTTTCCGCTGAAGACACCGCTACGCCAGAAGGCACCGCTACGCCCTTCGCCCACGTCCACCGCTCCGTCTTCGGACTCGTGCTCCCGGATACGTACGGACGAACCACCCGCCGCGCTCAGCAGGTGGGCCGCGCGGACGCCCCGCAGCCCACCACCAGGTCGTCAGGCGTCACCGGGGAAGGCTACCTCCCGGGTGAGGAAGGCCAGTTGGGCGTGCTTTTCCGGCAGGTACACGTCCGGGATGTCGATTTCCGGCAGGACGACCGCCGGGCCCTTCTCGAAGCCCTGCCGCACGAGACGGGCGATGGCCTTCTCGTTGCGCACGTCCGGGTCGACCACGATCCGGCGCCGGTCCAGGCCGAGCAGGCAGTACGCGGCGAAGGCGGTCAGCAGCGCCGAGGTCCAGCCGGGCCGCGGGCCGTCCTGCCCGGCGGGTGCGACGAGCAGATGCAGGCCGATGTCGCCGGGCCGGACCTCGTAGCACTCGCCGACCCGATCGGCCTCCGGGTCGTAGGTCTGCAGCAGCGCGGCCGGTGTGCCGTCCACGACCGCCAGGAAGGCGTGGTGGGTGGGGAGCGTGTCCAGGTGGGCGTAGATCTCCCGGATCCGCGCACGGCTCAGGCCGTTCATGCCCCAGAAGGCGGCCCGCTCCTCGCTGACCCAGGCGTGCAGGACGTCGGCGTCGGCCTGCGGGTCGAGGGGCAGGATGCGGACGGTCCCGAAGCCGTCGATCAGCCGCTCGTGCACGGCCTCGCGGGCGGGGGCGGCGTACGGGTCAGACATCGGTGTCCCTTTCGAGGCGGTCCCAGTCGGTGACGACCGGGGCGAGTTCTCCCCCGAGCCACAGGGGGAGTTGGTCACGGTGGTGCGGTGAGCCGGGGACGCCGCAGGCGCCGAAGGGCACCACCCAGCGGCTGTCCTCGCGGCGGGCCAGGTCCCAGACGTAGCGGGCGGCCGGGCCGCGGGCGGCGAGGTCGGTGAGTCCGGGCACGGCGGAGGTGCACAGCACACAGTCGTGGTCGCCGGACAGACCGGGTTCGCGGGACGGGGAGTACGGGGAGGCAGGGGCGGCGTACGGCTCCTCGGGCAACGCCCGCCAGGGGGCCAGACGGTGGGTGTCGGCCCAGGTTCCCGTCGGCCGGGCGGCGGCGACCTCCTCAAGGGCGGCGCGGACGGTGGCGGGGCGGTCGATGCCGTACAGCTCCTCGGCGCTCAGCAGGTGTTCGAGAGCGAAGCCGACGCGGGGGACGAGAGCCAGCCAGGGCAGCAGGACCTCCGGGTACGCGGGTGCCTCGGTCAGCGCGGCGAACGCCGGGTGTGCGGCGAGACGGCGTACGACAGCGCCGCGCACCGTCGCGAACACCGCCGCGTCGGCGCTGTCCGCGTCCATCCGGCGGTTCCAGGCCAGGAGGCGGTCCCTGAGCCGTGCGGCCTCGGGGGTGAGGTCGTCGAGCGCGGCCAGGTGGTCCAGCAGGGGCGCGGCGGAGCCGAGATGGGTGTCCGTGTGGATCGCCGGCATGTCGGCGGCGGACCAGGTGCGGCGCTCGTCGAGGAGGGCGCGGATGCGGTCGGCGCGGTGCGGCGGGGCGAACTCGGTGCCGAGGGGGGTGGCCGGGCCGCGCTGGTTCGCCATCACCGCGATGCCGTCGGTCAGCCCGGCACGGGGCGTCTCGTGCCAGCCGGTCCACTCGTGGCCGGGCACCCAGGCGGGCACCAGCCGCGTCCGGTTGGCCACCGCCCGCACCGGCACCCGCCCGGCGACACGGTGCAGCAGACCGCCCTCGGTGTCGGCGGCCTGCACGACGTTGACCGGCTCGGCCCAGCCGTCGAGGGCCCGGTCGACGTCGGCGACGACACGGGCACGCAGGAGGGGGAGGAGGGCACTGAAGCCGAGGTCCTCGGTGACCCGGGGCGGATAGCGGAGGGCGAGGGCGGTGGGGATGGCGGGGATGGCGGGGACCGCGCTGTACGTATCGGCAGGGTCACCGCCGTACGAGTCGGCCGGGTCACCCCAGTACGGGTCGGCACCGTCCAGGCCCTCCGGTCCCCCTGCGATCACCGGGCCCCGCTCCGTCTCGATCACCTCGATCTCGACCGGTGTCTCCCCGGCGACCTCCACGGTCTCCGTGTGCCGTACGGCGCGCCCCCAGGTGCCGTCGGGGCCGAGGGCCTCGATCCCGGCGCCGGTGCGGCGCAGGCGTTCCCGGTAGAGGTCCTGGTAGTCGGCCATGGCGTTGGTGATGGCCCAGGCGACCGTGCCGGTGTGGCCGAAGTGGGCGATGCCGGGGACGCCGGGGACGGCGAGGCCGACGACGTCGAACTCGGGGCAGGCGAGGCGGATCTGCTGGTAGACACCGGGGTCCTCGATGAAGCGGTGCGGGTCGCCCGCGATGACGGCCTGCCCGGTGACCGTGCGCTCGCCGCTGACCAGCCAGCCGTTGCTGCCGGAGCTGCCGGGACCGTCGGCGGCGAACAGGGCGACCGCGTCCGGTCCGAGGTGCCGTGCGACCTGCTCCCGCCACAGCTTGGCCGGGAAGCCCGCGAACAGGATGTGGGTGCCGAGCCAGACGCCGAGCGGGGTCCAGGGGTGCCAGCGGCCGGGGGCGAGGCCGGTCCCGGCGAACTCGGGGCTGCGGCGGGCGCCTTCGGCCAGGCCGTCGTTGACGCCGTCGACGTACGCCCGTACCCAGTCCGCCGTCTCCGGGTCCCGTCGCTCCAGGGCCGCGAAGCAGCGCCGGGCGGTGTCGTCCAGGCGGGCGCGGCGGGCGAACACGTCCCAGGGCAGGGCCGAGGTGCCGAGGAAGGACGCCGAGGTGCCCTGGGACCGGTGCCGCTCGACCTCCAGCTGCCAGGCGCGGTCGAGGGCGGTGACCCGGCCCTGGGCGCGGGCGAGTTCGCGGGCACTGCCGGCGCGCACGTGCGGGATGCCCCAGGCGTCGCGGTAGATCTCGGTCGTCACCCCTGTGACACCCCTTTACTTTAGGTTAGCCTTGCCTAACCTACCGGTCGGCGACACTGACGCGCGACCCGGGCCCGCACGGGGGATCATCGACCCATGGACGTCACCCTGCACCTCGCCCAGGACCCCGAGGCCGACCGGCTCCTCGGCCGCAGTCCGCTCGCCGCGCTGACCGGCATGCTGCTGGACCAGCAGGTCCCGATGGAATGGGCGTTCAAGGGACCGGCGACCATCGCGGGGCGGCTCGGCGCCGACGACCTGGACGCGCACGAGATCGCGGCGCAGGACCCGGAGGCGTTCGCCGCGCTGCTCTCGCAGAAGCCCGCCGTGCACCGCTACCCGGGGTCGATGGCCCAGCGCATCCAGCAGCTCTGCCAGTACCTCGTCGAGCACTACGACGGGGACACCGAGGCCCTCTGGCGGGGCGTCGACAGCGGTCAGGAACTGCTGAAGCGGCTTCAGGACCTGCCGGGCTTCGGCAAGCAGAAGGCACAGATCTTCCTGGCGCTGCTCGGCAAGCAGCTGGGAGTCCGGCCCGAGGGGTGGCGGGAGGCCGCGGGGGCGTACGGCGAGCCGGAGTCCTTCCGGTCCGTCGCCGACATCACGGGACCCGAGTCGCTGGCCAAGGTGCGGGCGCACAAGCAGGAGATGAAGGCGGCGGCCAAGGCGGACAAGACGGCGAAGACCGCGAAGACGGCGAAGTCCGCGGGCAAGACGGCCAGGTCCGCCGGCAAGTCCGCGGGCCGGTGACCTCGCCGGCGCGGCGCGTAAGCCGGGTGGACTGTCCAAAGTGGCGCGGGCTCCGGGCCCGTTCACAGCATGGAGCATGACCGAGCCACCGAGCAGCGGCTCCCCCGAGGGCCGGGAGTACGACGACCGCAAGGTCCACTCCACGCAGCACGCCCAGCACACCCCGCGCGGCCACCGCGAGCCCGAGCCGCCCTTCGAAGGGCCGCTGCACGCCCTGTCCCAGGCCGCCTGGCAGATCGTCCTGCTCACCGGCGTCGCATCCCTCGTCCTGGGCGTCCTGGTGCTGATCTGGCCGGGGCCCTCCCTGCTCGCGGCCGGCATCCTCTTCGGCGTCTACCTCCTCGTCAGCGGCGTGTTCCAGCTGGTCTCCGCCTTCGGCACGCACAAGACGACCTCGCTGCGGGTCCTGGCGTTCATCAGCGGCGCGCTGTCGATCCTGCTGGGCCTGTTCTGCTTCCGCGGCGCCATGCAGTCGATCCTGCTGCTCGCCCTGTGGATCGGCATCGGCTGGCTGATCCGCGGCATCACACAGACGCTGGCCGCGGCCTCCGACAGCGGCGTCCCGGCCCGGGGCTGGCAGATCTTCCTCGGGATCGTGACCTTCGTCGCCGGAATCGTGTTGATCGTCTCGCCGTTCCAGTCCATCGCCGTGCTCACCCTGATCGGCGGCATCTGGCTGATCGCGGTCGGCATCGTCGAGATCATCACGTCGATCCGGATCCGCAGCCACGCCGAGCAGGTTCCGCTCGCGCTGTGACCCGGCTCCGTACGCCGTGCGGGCGGAACTCGGCGCCGCCGCGATGAACGCCGTACATCCTGCGGGGAGATGACCTCCATGAGCACCACGCGAAGCCTCCCGCGCGGCCGTGCCTGGCCGCGGGCGCTCGTGCTGCTGCTCGCCCTGCTGGTGCCGGGCGCCCGCGCCGAGATGCACACGACGCCGGTCGTGGCCGTCGACTTCGCGGACCACGACGTGCTGGACACGGCCCTGCGGCCACCGTCCCGCACCGCTCCCCGTCCCGTCGAACCGGCGCGTACCGCGCCCGCGCCCGACGCGGCGCCCGGCGTCCCGGAGGGCGGCTCGCCGCTCGCCACGCCGTGGCCGCCGGCCACCCTGCCCGCCCTGTGCTCCGTGGTCCTGCGCTGCTGACAGACCCCTTCCCCCAGCAAGGTCAGTCAGTACGACGCAAGGAGCACAGCCATGCCCTCAGATCCGTATGCGGTCCTGCGTGCCCTGCTGCGCGCGGAGGCCGTGCGCAGCACGCCCAAACCGGAGGCGAAGAAGACGCAGGCGCAGCAGCCCCGGAAGGACGGGGACCGCTGACCGGGCGGCGGAGGCGGGCCTACCGCCTCCGCCGGGCCGTACCGAAGAGCGAGCGGGTGACCTCGCGGCCGATCTGGGTGCCGATCGACCGCGCCAGGGACTGGAACATCCCGCTCCCGATGACCTGTTCGACGACCGACGGCTTCTCCTCGCCACCGGCCCCGGCGCCCGTTCCGGCCCCGGCTCCGGTCCCGGCCCGCTTCCCGGTCCTCGCTCCGGCCGTCATCTCGTCGGGGCCCTTGGCGCCACGCCCGGCCCGTGTCAGCTCGTCCGGCCCCTTGGCGCCGCGCCCGGCCTCCGTCAGCTTCTCGTACGCCGACTCGCGGTCCACAGCCTGTGCATAACGCTCATGGAGCGGGGACTGCCGTACCGCCGCGTCCAGGACGGTCGCGTCGACCGGGCCCATCAGGGACTCCGGTGCGCGCAGCCGGGTCGCGGCGACCGGGGTGGGGGCGCCCTTCTCGCTCAGGACCGTCACGACCGCCTCGCCGGTGCCGAGCCCGGTGAGCAGTTCCTCCAGGTCGTACGCCGAGTTGGGGAAGGTCTTCACCGTGGCCCGCAGGGCCTTCTGGTCATCGGGGGTGAAGGCGCGCAGGGCGTGCTGGACGCGGTTGCCGAGCTGGGCGAGGACGTCCGACGGCACGTCCTTCGGCGTCTGAGTGACGAAGAAGACGCCGACCCCTTTCGAGCGAATGAGGCGCACGGTCTGGGCGATCGAGTCGAGGAATTCCCTGGAGGCGCCGTCGAACAGCAGATGCGCCTCGTCGAAGAAGAAGACCAGCTTCGGCTTGTCGGCGTCGCCGACCTCCGGGAGGTCGTGGAAGAGGTCGGCCAGCAGCCACATCAGGAAGGTCGAGAACAGCTGCGGTCTGTCCTGTACGGCGGGGAGTTCGAGGACGGAGACGATGCCGCGCCCGTCCGGTGCCGTACGCAGGAACTCGCCCGTGTCGAACTCCGGCTCCCCGAAGAAGTCCGCCATGCCCTGCGCCTCGAAGGCGGTCAGGGAGCGCAGGATCACCCCGGCGGTGGCGCCGGACAAGCCGCCGATGTTCTTCAGCTCGGCCCGGCCCTCGTCGGAGGTGAGGAAGGCGACGACGGCCCTGAGGTCCTTGAGGTCGATCAGCTCCAGGCCCTTGGTGTCCGCGTAGTGGAAGATCAGCCCGAGGGACTGCTCCTGGGTCTGGTTGAGCCGGAGCACCTTGGACAGCAGCAGCGGGCCGAAGCTGGTGATCGTGGCCCGCAGCGGGGTGCCCCGGCCGATGCCGCCCAGGGCGAAGAACTCGGCGGGGAAACCGGCCGGAGCCCACTCCTGGTGGACGTCCGCCGCACGGCCCCGCACCCGCTCGTTCGGCTGCCCGGGTGCCGAGATCCCGGACAGGTCGCCCTTCATGTCCGCGAGGAAGACCGGCACGCCCTGCGCCGAGAGCTGCTCGGCGATCAGCTGAAGCGTCTTGGTCTTGCCGGTGCCGGTGGCGCCCGCGACCAGGCCGTGGCGGTTCAGCATGGCGAGAGGGATGCGGATCTGTGCGTCGGGCAGGCACACGCCGTCCCAGACCAGGGCGCCCAGATCCAGCGCGGGACCGGTGAAGGCATAGCCGGACGCGATCTTCAGGGCCTCCTGCGGGAGGGCGGGAGCGCTGCCCGGTGCCTGGGGAGCGGTGGCGGGAGGCACGGTCTCGCTGTCACTCATCTCGGACCCCTGTTCCCGGTTTGCCCTGCTTCATTGCGTCTTTTCCAGCGTCGCACTCGCTCGCCATGGCTGCGCCCGGAAGGTCTTGACCGGTAGGCTTTCCGTGTGATCTTCAAGCGCATCGGAAACGGCCGGCCGTACCCCGACCACGGCCGGGAGAGCACCCGGCAGTGGGCGGACGTCGCACCGCGCCCGGTCCGCCTCGATCAGCTCGTGACGACCAAGGGGCAGCTCGACCTGGAGACCCTCCTCGCCGAGGACTCCACGTTCTACGGCGACCTCTTCGCGCATGTCGTGAAGTGGCAGGGCGACCTGTATCTGGAGGACGGCCTCCACCGCGCGGTCCGCGCGGCCCTGCAGCAGCGCCAGGTGCTGCACGCGCGCGTGCTCGAACTGGACTGACACCCCTCGGGGAGGTCCCCCGGACGGTCCCCTCAGGACACCCGTACGGACACGCCCCGGTAACAGGTTGGCCCTTTCGGGTTCTCCGGTACGGCGTCGAATGATCATCTAGTAGGAATCGTCGCCGGTCCGCACTACGCTGCGCCCATGAGCATGCTGACTCCCCCCGGCATGGGTGGCCAGTACCGGATCACGGGGGACAAGTACCCGCGGATGCGCCCTCCCCGGCGGCGCGGCAGGCTTGTCTTCGGGCTGGTGTCCTCCGTCGCTGTGCTCGGCCTGGTCGGCTGGGGAACCCTGCAGCTCATCGACGTGTTCACGGGCGGCGGCAAGAAGGCCGCGGCGGCCGGTTCCAAGGCGGACTGCGCGACCAAGGCGAGCCCCTCGGCCACGCCCGCGGTCGCCCTGCCCGAGCCGGGCGGGATCACCGTCAACGTCTACAACGCGACGAAGCGCTCCGGGCTCGCCAAGGCGACCGCCGACGAGCTCAAGAAGCGCGGCTTCCGCATCGGCGAGGTGGGCAACGCCTCGAAGGAGCTCGACGGAAAGATCAAGGGCACCGGGCTGCTGATCGGCCCCGCGTCCGCCGTGAACAGCTCACTGCCCGTGCTCGCCACCCAGCTCGCCTCGGGGGAGCGACGCACGGACGCCGGCCGCAAGGGCACGGACCTCGACCTGGTCATCGGCACGGACTTCAAGAGCCTCACGAAGCAGACGGACGCCGACAAGGCCCTGACCAAACTGACCACGCCCCGCACGACGTCCGCCGCATCGAAGAAGAACTGCTAGAGAAACCACCGAAAGGCCACCGCCCGAAACCGCCACCGAGCGGGCCGCACGGTCAGCTCGACCGCCCCGGGCCTCGGCCTTGTCATCGGCACGGGCTTCAGGGGGCCCCGCGCGACAGGCAGACGCCCGACCCCCAGGAGACCCCCGGAAGGTCGCCGCAAGCGCAGCCGAGCCGGGTCGTGCGGCCTGGTCAGCAGCGTCGTACAAGCGGTCTGTCTACTCGGCCGACCCGTACAGCCGGTCGCCCGCGTCTCCCAGGCCGGGGACGATGTAGCCGTGGTCGTTGAGGTGGTCGTCGACGGCCGCCGTCACGACCGTGACCGGCGTGCCCGCGAGTTCGCGCTCCATGAGTTCGACGCCCTCGGGGGCGGCGAGCAGCACGACCGCGGTCACGTCGTCGGCGCCACGCTTGATCAGCTCCTGGATCGCCACGACCAGCGTGCCGCCGGTGGCCAGCATGGGGTCCAGGACGTACACCTGGCGGCCGGAGAGGTCCTCGGGCATGCGCGAGGCGTACGTGGAGGCCTGCAGCGTCTCCTCGTTGCGGATCATGCCCAGGAAGCCCACCTCGGCGGTCGGCAGCAGCCGGACCATGCCGTCCAGCATGCCGAGCCCGGCGCGCAGGATCGGCACCACCAGCGGGCGCGGGTAGGAGAGCTTGACGCCGGTGGTGGGGGAGACCGGGGTGCGGATGTCGACGGCCTCGGTACGTACGTCCCGCGTGGCCTCGTAGGCGAGCAGGGTGACCAGTTCGTCGGCGAGCCGCCGGAAGGTCGCGGAGTCGGTGCGCTGGTCGCGCAGGGTGGTGAGCTTGTGGGCGACCAGGGGGTGGTCGACGACATGGAGACGCATGCCCATAACAGTAACCGCGCCGCACCACACCTGGCTCTGGCATCAAACCGCCCGACCGGGGGAAAGTGGGAGGGACCGACTGGGGTGGTGAGCCGATGCCTGACCTGCCTGACCGCGACTCCGAGGCCTCCGGCGAGACCGGTGCGGGTGTGTCACCGCCGGAGACGGACGCCGAACGCCGACGGCGCCGGGCGCGGTTCCTGCACGAGCTCGCCGAAGCCCGGCAGCTCCGTGACCGCGTCCAGCCACGCCGCGCCAAGGCCGCCCGGCTCCGGCACGCGATGCGCATGCGGACGTTCCGCTGGTAGGAATCCGGTAGGGAAGATCGGGTGTTGGTGAGACGTTCCCGGTAAGGCCGTGCGTGAGCGACACCCAAAGCCGCGTACGATCCGCAGGTGGCGGCAACAAGCGCGCCGGTGACACCTGCACGGACGCACGGGTTGGTCCTTTTGCGTCGTGCGATCAAAACTGCCGGACACAGGGAGCCGAAGACGTCCCCTGAACGCCTTGTTTCTGCCACGATTCCGAGTGGGTGGGGCTCGGAGCACAGCTCTCCCCGCCCAAGAACCTCCGCCGGGGGGACCCCCAACCGGCACGCCTATGACCAGTGGGAGAGTCACGGTGTACTTCGCCGCACTGCTCGCGCGCACCGAAGACGGGTGGGAAGCGAGCGACACAGAGCTCGACGATGTGGAAACCCTGTCGGATCTGGCCGACCTGGCCCGGGAAGCCAATCCCGATGAGGACACGGTGCTCGTCCTGATCGAGCAGGAGGACGCCTGGTTCGGTGTCGTCCGCGTGGACGGCGAGGACGACCCTCGCATCTACGTCTCGGACGCCGCCGCCGCTGCCCGCAGCGCGTACGGCGAGCTGCTGCTCACGGACGAACTGCTGGGCCGCGAGCCCGGCTCCGACGGCCCCGACCTGGACGCCCTGGACCTCGACGGCACCGAGGACGGTGAGTCCGAGGACGGGGACGACGAGGACGGCACCTCCGCCGACGCGGTGCCGCACAGCCCGGTGGGCGACAGCGAGATCCTCGACGACCTGGGCGTGAGCGAGAAGGAGCTGCGCGCCCTGGACGCGGAGGACGCGCTGGGAGCGATCGCCGAGGCCCTGGGCGCCTCGGAGGTGCTGGAGACCGTCCGCTGACCGCCCCGGAGCCGGGCGGGGTCCCGGACCCGGTACGCGACCGCTGGCGGGCCGCGATGCGGCTCGCCCTGGACGAGGCCGCGCAGGCCGTCCGGGGCGGGGACGTCCCCGTCGGCGCCGTCGTGCTGTCCCCGGACGGTACGACGGTGCTCGCGACCGGCCACAACGAGCGCGAGGCCACCGGTGACCCCACGGCCCACGCGGAGATCCTCGCGATCCGGCGGGCCGCCGCACGGCTGGGAGAGTGGCGGCTGACCGGGTGCACCCTCGTGGTCACCCTGGAGCCCTGCACGATGTGCGCGGGAGCGCTGGTCCAGTCCCGGGTGGACCGCGTCGTCTACGGCGCCCGCGACGAGAAGGCGGGCGCGGCCGGCTCCCTGTGGGACGTCGTACGGGACCGCCGGCTCAACCACCGTCCCGAGGTGATCGAGGGCGTCCTCGCGGCGGACTCGGCCCGGCTGCTCACGGAGTTCTTCCGGGATCGGTGAAGCCCGCCCCCGAGGAGCCGGGAAACGGATTTCGGACCATGGCCCACGGTGCTGTAAGGTCTCCCTCGGTAGCGTGTCCGAGCGGCCGAAGGAGCTCGCCTCGAAAGCGAGTGTGGCGCAAGTCACCGAGGGTTCAAATCCCTCCGCTACCGCTGAAGATGGGCCCCGTCGGAAGACGGGGCCCATCGTGCATTCGGCAGAAAAACAAAGAACGTTACACTCGCCGCCGGCAACAAGGGGCCCGATGGCCCCGGGCGCAGCAGAGACAGGGGAGGCCGCGGTGGCGGTGAACGGCAAGAAGATCGCCGTGTACGTGCTCGTGGTCTTCGTGCTCTACGTGATCATCACGGACCCGGCCAAGGCCGCGGACTACGTCCAGATAGGCTTCGAGGGCATTTCGGACGCTGCCAAGGCCATCGGCGACTTCTTCACATGGATCGCCGACGGAGCGAAGAGCTGAAGAGCTGCATGAGCTGAAAGAGCTGAGGGAAGAGCGCATGATCCGGCACCTGGTGCTGTTCAAGCTCAACGAGGGCGTCGAGCGCGACGACCCGAGGGCCGTGGCGGGCGTCGAGGCCTTCCGGGCGCTCGGCGGGCAGATCGAGGAGCTGCGCTTCTGGGAGTGCGCCTGGAACATCAGCGACCGGCCCATCGCGTACGACTTCGCGATCAACTCGGCGGTCGAGGACCGGGACGCCCTCAAGCGCTACCTGGAGCACCCGGCCCACCAGGCGGGCGTCGCGCTGTGGCGGGAGTTCGCCACGTGGGTGATCGCCGACTACGAATTCTGAGCCGTACACCCCAGTGGCCCTCCGCCGGAACGGCGGGGGGCCTTTATGCGTCTTAAGTCCCAACTTGCCCTCAACACGGCGTTATGCGGTGCTTGCACACAGTGCACATGTCTTGTGATGCTATGACCGCTTTTGACGGATGATTGACCGATGAAGAGGTGGCGTTGACCGTGTCGGCCAGTACTGCGCCGCCCCAGGAAGAGGCGCCCTTCCCCGCCCCCGCCCCCGCATCCACGCCCGCCTCCACGTCCGCCTCCACGCCCACGTCCCCTTCCAGCACATCCACCACGTCCACCACGTCCACCTCGGCCACCACACCCGCCCCCGCGCCCGCACCCGCCCCCGAGAAGCGTCGCGGCGCCGACACCCGCGCCCTCACCCAGGTGCTCTTCGCGCAGCTCAAGGACCTCCAGCCGGGCACGCCGGAGCACAACCGGGTGCGGGGGGCGCTCATCGAGGCCAATCTGCCGCTCGTGCGCTATGCGGCCGCCCGGTTCCGCTCCCGCAACGAGCCCATGGAGGACGTGGTCCAGGTCGGCACGATCGGCCTCATCAACGCCATCGACCGCTTCGACCCGGACCGGGGCGTGCAGTTCCCGACCTTCGCCATGCCGACGGTGGTGGGCGAGATCAAGCGGTACTTCCGGGACAACGTCCGCACGGTCCACGTACCGCGTCGGCTGCACGAGCTGTGGGTCCAGGTCAACAGCGCGACGGAAGACCTGACGACCGCCTTCGGACGCTCCCCCACGACCGCCGAGATCGCCGAGCGGCTGCGCATCAGCGAGGACGAGGTGCTGTCCTGCATCGAGGCCGGACGCTCGTACCACGCGACGTCCCTGGAGGCCGCCCAGGAGGGCGACGGGCTGCCGGGCCTGCTGGACCGCATCGGCTACGAGGACCCGGCCCTGGACGGCGTGGAGCACCGCGATCTGGTCCGCCACCTCCTGGTCCAACTCCCCGAACGCGAGCAGAGAATCCTTCTCCTGCGCTACTACAGCAATCTCACCCAGTCCCAGATCAGCGCGGAACTCGGCGTGTCGCAGATGCACGTCTCACGGCTACTCGCGCGTAGCTTCCAGCGGCTGCGGTCGGCGAACCGGATCGACGCGTAACCGCAAACACGATCGAGCCATCACCGGCGTGAGCGATTCGCTCACCAGGGCCGATCCCGACAGTTGTGCGTCGAAAAACCGTCAGACCCCCTTTTTCCAGGGCTGATTCGTAACTCACATGTCGACATGTCACTACAGCGTGTTGCCGACATGTGACATTCTGCGGGAAGCGCGTTTGCCGTGGCTCCGGCTCCGGTATTCAGGTGAAGGCTGCGTTCCTCGAAAGGATCGCCGCCGCGACCGTCCCGCGACCCAAAGGGGGTGGCATGTCCGCAGACCAGGGCAGCTCGAAGGTGCTCATGCCCACGAACAGCGAGGCAGCGCCCAAGGAGCTCGACGCTATCGACGTGCTCGACGACGTCACGGCCCTCCAGGCCCCTGAGGCCCAGGAGCTCCCGGCCGCCTCAGATGTCGCAGACGCCCAGGCCCTGCCGGCCTCGGCGGACATCGACACCCGCACCCTGTCCCGCTCCCTGTTCCTGCGGCTCGCCGCACTCGACGAACACAGCCCCGAGCGTGTCTACGTCCGGGACACGCTGATCGAGCTCAACCTCCCGCTCGTGCGCTACGCGGCGGCCCGCTTCCGCAGCCGCAACGAGCCGATGGAGGACATCGTCCAGGTCGGCACCATCGGCCTCATCAAGGCGATCGACCGCTTCGACTGCGAACGCGGCGTGGAGTTCCCGACGTTCGCGATGCCGACGGTCGTGGGCGAGATCAAGCGCTTCTTCCGCGACACGTCCTGGTCGGTCCGCGTCCCGCGCCGGCTCCAGGAGCTGCGGCTGGCCCTCACCAAGGCCAGCGACGAGCTCTCCCAGAAGCTGGACCGCTCCCCCACGGTCGCCGAACTGGCCGCCGTACTGGGCGTGTCCGAGGAGGACGTGGTCGACGGCCTGGCGGTCGGCAACGCCTACACGGCCTCCTCACTGGACTCCCCGGCCCCCGAGGACGACGGTGGCGAGGGCTCGCTCGCGGACCGCCTCGGCTACGAGGACACCGCCCTGGAGGGCGTGGAGTACCGCGAGTCGCTGAAGCCGCTGCTGGCCAAACTCCCGCCCCGCGAACGGCGGATCATCATGCTCCGCTTCTTCGCCAACATGACCCAGTCCCAGATCGGCGAGGAGGTCGGCATCTCCCAGATGCACGTCTCGCGTCTTCTGACCCGCACCCTGGCCCAGCTGCGCGAGGGCCTCATCTCGGACTGATCCGCACGGAAGCCCCGCACGGAGCTTCCTATTTGACGGAGTGTCAGCCACCATGGCGCGATGCTCCGGACGACATGGGCCCCATGGACGAGTGGCCGCCGAGGCGCCGTTACGGCAGCGTCGGCGGCCGTCGTCTGTCTGGGCGGACTGCTCGCGTCCTGCGCGGGCGGCAGCGGCGCCGGCGGCTACACGGCGGTGGGCCCGGCAGGCACGTCACCCCGGACGGCGGTGAGTCCTACCGGAAGGGTGACACTGACGCCGCTCGACGGAGTGACGGACGGCGGACACAACGCGCCGTCCACGCCCGGGACTTCCGAAGCAGCCCCGTCAGCGGTCCAGTCCCCGGCACCCGCCCTCGGCGACGGCTCCGAGGGTGACATCCCCGGCTCCCCGGGCACAGCCGGGACGCAACCCGGCCGCGGGACGGGTCGGCAGACATCGCCTCCCCCGTCGACGCCCGCTCCGGCTCCTGGCCCGACCAAGGCACCCCCGTCCCCGGCGGCCCTCACCTGGGACCCGCCGTCCCGCGAGGCCACGGACCGGCGCTGGTGCGAGAAGGTGACGGTCACCTTTCACAACTCGGGCGGAACCGCGGTCCGTTCGGGCGAGGTGACCTTCGGCACCCACATCATCGGCGCCCTTGGCATCGACTGGGCCACGATCGAGTCGACTCAGGACCTTCCGGCCCCGATCGAGGCGGCCGCACAGAAGGAGCACACGTGGACGGTGTGCGTCGACGCCTGGCGCGTACCGCTGGGGATGCACATCGAGACGCGGGACGTGGCCGTCGCCTGGAAGTAACCGCTACTTCAGCGCCAGCCAGGCAACCGCCGCCACGACCGCCACCGCGACGATGACGCCGATGATCAGTCCGATGCGCGGGCCCGCCGGGGCGGAAGCCTGCTGCCTGCCCCCCTGAGGGGACTCGTCGACGAACGCGCGGAACATCTGAGTGCTGCCTGCGGGGTCGTAGTTGCCCTGGGGGCCCTGGGTGTTAGCCATGGCCCGAGACACTAGCGAATCCGGGGATGCGGCCCAAGTGGGGGGCCACCCGCATATACGGACCATCCGTACCCACCCCCACCAGCGCATTTACGTCCACAATACTTGCCTTTGCCAAGTTTTTGTCTCCGGCACCCCCAATTTGTTTGCCTGCAGCAACCAAACATCCCTTACAGTTGCCTCAAGCAACGAATCTTGGAGGTGTGATGGCGGAGCAGGCGCAGTTCGAGGAGCTGGCGCGTCAGCTCAGCGCCGTCGGAGCGGTCAAACGGGACCTGGGACGGATCCTTCCGCACGACTGCCCGGCCGGATCCGCAGCCGTGCTGACGCTGCTCGGCGGTCACGGGGACATGCGCATCAGCAGGCTCGCCGAGCTGCTGGCCGTGGACATGTCCGTGACCAGCCGGCATGTCGCGCATGTCGCCGAGCGGGGCTGGATCGAGCGGTCCCCCGACCCCGCCGACAAGCGCTCACGCATCCTGCGCCTCACCCCCGCGGGCAGGGCCACCCTCGTCGAACTGTCCCGGCGCACTGCCGAACTGCTGGCAGAGCGCCTGAGCGACTGGACCGACGAGGAGGTCGCCCAGCTGATCCGGCTGATGACCCGGCTGCGGGCGAGCTTCGGCGACTGCCGGTCCGCCCACCCCCGCCCGACCGCCCTCGCACCCGTACTCGACACGACCACCCGTACACCCGCGTAACCGCGTAAGAGAAGGAAACCCATGGCAACGACCACACCGGCCGGTGTGCGGGCCCACGCCAAGCACGGGGGAGGCCACGGCCACGGCCCAGGCCACGCCCCCATGTCGCACCGGCAGATCATGGAGGCGCTCTCCGGGCTGCTGCTCGGCATGTTCGCCGCGATCCTGTCGTCCACGATCGTCTCCAACGCCCTGCCCGAGATCATCAAGGACCTCGGCGGCGGCCAGAGCGCCTACACCTGGGTCGTCACGGCCGCGCTGCTGGCGATGACCGCCTCCACCCCGCTCTGGGGCAAGCTCGCCGACCTGGTCAGCAAGAAGGCGCTCGTCCAGATAGCCCTGGTCATCTATATCGCGGGCTCGGTCGTCGCCGGTCTCGCGCAGAACCCGGGCATGCTCATCGGAGCCCGTGTCATCCAGGGTCTGGGCGCCGGCGGTCTGACCGCGCTGGCCCAGATCATCATGGCCGCGATGATCTCGCCGCGGGAGCGGGGCCGCTACAGCGGTTACCTGGGTGCCACGTTCGCCGTCGCCACCGTCGGCGGCCCGCTCGTCGGCGGCGTCATCACCGACACCGACTGGCTCGGCTGGCGCTGGTGCCTCTACGTCGGAGTGCCCTTCGCGCTGATCGCGCTGGTCGTACTGCAGAAGACGCTGCACCTGCCCGAGCACAAGCGTGAGGTCAAGGTCGACTGGGCCGGTGCCTTCTTCATCACCGCCGCCGTCAGCCTGCTGCTGATCTGGGTCACGTTCGCCGACGACAAGTACGACTGGCTGTCCTGGCAGACCTACACGATGGTCGGCGCCGCGCTCGTCCTGGCGCTGATCTTCCTCGTCATCGAGACGAAGGCCAGCGAGCCGATCATCCCGCTGCGCCTGTTCCGGAACCGCACGATCACGCTGGCCTCGCTCGCCTCCCTGTTCGTCGGCATCGCGATGTTCGCCGGCACCGTCTTCTTCAGCCAGTACTTCCAGCTGGCGCGCGACAAGTCCCCGACGATGTCGGGCGTCATGACGATCCCGATGATCGCCGGTCTGTTCGTCTCCTCCACCGTCTCCGGCCAGATCATCACCAAGACCGGCAAGTGGAAGGCGTGGCTGGTCACGGGCGGTGTGCTGCTGACGGCCGGCCTGGGCCTGCTGGGCAGCATGCGCTACGACACCGACTACTGGAAGATCGCGATCTACATGGCGGTCATAGGCCTCGGCGTCGGCATGATGATGCAGAACCTGGTCCTGTCCACCCAGAACCAGGTCGCCCCGCACGAACTCGGCGCCGCCAGCTCGGTCGTCACCTTCTTCCGGTCCCTCGGCGGTGCGATGGGCGTCTCGGCGCTCGGCTCCGTGATGGCCACCCGCATCACCCACTACGCCAAGGACACGATCGGCGAGCTGAAGCCCAAGGAGCAGCTGGCGGCCGCCAAGGCCACCGGCACCGGTCAGCTGCCGGACATGGACCTGCTGCCCCCGCACATCCGCACCTGGCTGGAGAGCGCGTACGGGCACGGCATCGCCGACATCTTCCTGTACGTCACGCCGGTCGCCCTCCTCGCGTTCCTGGTCACCCTGTTCATCAAGGAGGTCCCGCTGCGGACCGCGGGCGCCCTGGCCCAGGCCGCCGAGGCCAAGGCCGAGGCCGAGACCCCGGCCGCCGTCGCCGTCGCCGCCGAGGCCCCCGTCGAGGAGGCTCCCGCCGAGGCGAAGGTGCCCAGCTGGGCCGCCCCGGTCGTGGACCCGGAGGCCGACGCCGAGGCGGCCGGCACCCGGCAGCTCACCGCCGTCGCCACCGTGCCCGTCCCCCGGCAGCCCGAGCACGGCGGTGTCCCGGTCCACGGCTTCGTCCGCGGGGCCGAGAGCACCCCGGTCGCGCAGGCCGCGGTCACCCTGATCTCCCTCGCCGGCCGCCAGCTGGGCCGCGCGGTCGCCCAGGCCGACGGTTCCTACGGGGTGGAAGCGCCGGGCGCGGGCTCGTACGTCCTGATCGCCTCCGCGGACGGCTACCAGCCGCAGGCGTCCACGATCGTCGTGGGTGACGACCCGGTGGCGTACGACATCCTGCTCAGCGGCACCAGCGGCCTGAGCGGCACCGTCCGGGCCGCCGGGAGCGCGCTGCCGGTCAAGGACGCGATGGTGATCGTCACCGATGTGCGCGGGGACCTGCTGGCCACCGGGATCACCGGTGAGCAGGGCGAGTTCGGCTTCACCGAGCTGGTGCCGGGTGCGGTGACCGTCGCGGTGAACGCGGCCGGGTTCCGGCCCCGCGCGCTGCCGGTCGAGATCGGCGGCACCGGTGTCACCCGGATCGCGGTCGACCTGGACGCCGGCGCCCAGCTGCAGGGCGTCGTTCGGGCCCCGCACGGCCCGCTGGCCGACGCCCGGGTGACCCTCGTGGACGCGGCGGGCAACGTGGTCGGCTCGGCCACGACCGGGACGGACGGGGCGTATGCCTTCGCCGACCTGAACAGCGGCGAGTACACCGTCATCGCGACGGGCTACCCGCCGGTGGCCACGGCCCTCACGGTGAACGGCACCGGAGTCGACGGCCACGACATCGAACTCGCCCACCCCGGCGAGTAGTTCGGCCCCGGCCCGGGCCGGGCGCGCTCCGAGCGGAGGCGCGTCCGGCACGGGCCGGTCGCGTAATGACCAATTTCTTATGTTTTGGGGAGAAAACGGGATGGCACTGACCGCGAGGATCCGTACCCGGGACGGATGGGCCGTGTCGCACGCGGTCGTCACGCTGGCCGACGGGGCGGGCAGGCAGGTGCTGCGAGCCGAGGCCGACCCGGAGGGGGCCGTACGCGACACGACCGAGCTGGCCCCGGGGGCGTACACGGTGATCGTCACAGCCGTCGGGTACGCGCCCGCCGCCGCCGGCGCGATCGTCACCGCGAGCGGGCGGGCCGAGGTGGGCACGGTGACACTGGCCCGGCAGGGCGGCACCGAGCTGCCCCCGCCCGGCCCGTGGACCGTCGACCCGGCCCACTCCAGCGTGGGCGCCGTCGCCCAGCACCTCGGGATCTCCAGCGTGCGCGGCCGGTTCACGGAGTTCGCGGCCACGGTCGAGATCGCGCCCGACGACCTCACGGAGTCCCGGGTCCGGGCCGTCATCCGGGCGGCCTCCATCGACACCGGCAACGACACGCGCGACACGCATCTGCGCTCCGCGGACTTCCTGGACGTCGAGCGCCACCCCGAGATCACCTACCGCTCGACGGGCCTCACCGCGGCCGGCGCCGACCGCTGGACGGTCCACGGCGAACTGTCGATGCGCGGTGTCGTACGACCCGTCGACCTGGACCTCGCCTACCTCGGCACCGGCTCCGACCCCTGGGGCGGCACGCGTGCGGCCTTCCGGGCGACCACGGAGCTGCACCGCGAGGACTTCGCGATGAACTACAACCAGGTCGTACAGGCCGGCATCGCCGCGATCGGTACGACGCTGAAGGTGGAGCTGGACATCCAGGCGGTGCAGGGCGGGTCGCTGCCACAGGCGTAGGCACGGCAGGGTCAGCCGGATCCGGGTCCGCTGCCTCTAGGCTGCCCCCATGGCACCGAACATCGCGACCAACACGTCCGTCTCCCTGGACGAGTTGCTGGACTTCGTACGGCCCCGTCACCGCGCCATCCTGCTGACCAGGCGGGCCGACGGCGGACCCCAGGGCTCGCCGCTGACCTGCGGGGTCGACGACTCCGGGCGGATCGTGGTCTCCACCTACCCGGAGCGCGCCAAGACCCGCAACGCCAAGCGGGACCCACGGGTCAGTCTGATCGTACTGAGCGACGACTGGAACGGCCCGTGGGTCCAGATCGACGGAACGGCAGAGGTCATCGACTCCCCCGACTCCGTGGAACCGCTCGTGGAGTACTACCGCAACATCGCCGGCGAACACCCGGACTGGGCCGAGTACCGCGAGGCGATGCTCAAGCAGGGCAAGTCGATCATCCGCGTAACTCCGAACCGCTGGGGCCCGGTGGCCACGGGCGGCTTCCCGGCGAGACTGGTGACCGGGGACTGACCCCGAGACGCGGAAGGTCGGCTGCCCGGGTCGCCCTGGAGCGGTGGGACCGGTGGCCACGGGCGGCCTCCCGGCCCGGCTCGTGTCCGAGGACTGACCACCAAGGCGCGGCAAGTCCGCTGCCCGGGACACCCCGGAACGCCGGGGCCCGGTGGCCAGCGGCGGCTCCCCGCACGGCTCGTGTCCGAGGACTGACCACCAAGGCGCGGCAAGTTCGCTGCCCGGGACACCCCCGAGCGGTGGGGCCCCGTGACCACCGACAGCTTCCCGGCCCGGCTCGTGGCCCACGACTGACCACAAGGCGCGGCAAGTCCGCTGCCCGGGACACCCCGGAACGCCGGGGCCCGGTGGCCAGCGGCGGCTCCCCGCACGGCTCGTGGCCCACGACTGACCACAAGGCGCGGCAAGTCCGCTGCCCGGGACACCCCCGAGCGGTGGGGCCCCGTGACCACCGGCAGCTTGCCGGCCCGGCTCGTGTCCGAGGACTGACCACCAAGGGCCCGGCAAGTGGATTGCCCGGGTCACCCCGGAGCGCTCGGGGCCCGGTGGCCACCGGCAGCTCCCCGTACGGCTGGTGGTCGAAGGCTGACCACTACGGCCCACCACCACTCGGCGGGTGGAGTCCGGCGCGGCGCTCCGGAGCCTGCGGAGCAGTGCGAGGAGCGGAGGCGAAAGAGTCCGCGAGGCGATGGCCGAGCAGGGCAAGTCGATCACCGGGTCACCCGCTTTGGTGGGGGCAGGGGCCACCGGCGCCTCCGGCACGGCTCGTGGGCGAGGGCCGGGGGCGTCCCGGTCAGCCGCGGGTGACCATCGCCTCGATTCCTGACACCAGTAGGTCCAGGGCGAAAGTGAAGTCGCGGTCCAGCATCTCCTCGACCGTGTCGCCGCCGCGGGCCGCCATGATGTCCTTGGACTCCTTGATCACGCCGGCGGTCTGCGGGGCCTCGGACACCGCGCTCATGGCGGTGCGGAAGTACTCGTCGGGGGTCAGGCCCGCGGCCTCGACCCGCGCGGCGAAGTGGCCCTCGACCGTGCCGAAGCCGTAGACGAACTGGAAGACGGCGGAGATGGCGCCCGTGACGCCGTGCGCGGGCAGCCCGGTCCGGCGGACGACCTGCTGCACCGCCTGGGAGAACGCGAGCGAGTTCGGGCCGATGTTGAGATACCGCCCGGCGAGCGGCGACAGCCAGGGGTGCCGGACGAGAAGCGCACGGTATTCCGTGGCCAGCGTGCGCAGCTGGTCGCGCCAGTCCTCGTCCCCGGCCTCCGGATCGGGCAGCCGCAGCTCGCCGTAGGCCGCGTCCAGGGCGAGTTCCAGCAGGTCGTCCTTGGTGTCGACGTACCAGTACACGGACATCGCGGTGACGTGCAGCCCGGCCGCGAGCCTCCGCATCGAGAACTTGGCCAGACCCTCGGCGTCCAGCAGCCGCACGGTCACCTCGGTGATCCGCTCACGATCGAGACCGGAGGGCTGCCCCGCGCGCCCGCCCCGGCGGGCCTTGGCCTCCAACCAGACGCTCGACCGCACCGACCGCTCGGCTGCCTTGACCATCGGCGCACCTTCCTCATGAACTCCGGCCATTCATCGAAATGCTAGAACCGCAACACCCCCATAAGGGGCGCGGGACCGCGCCGATATATTGCTCCGCCATGCGGACCCGAGCGGAACCCGAAGGGCGGGCGGCCGCAGCCACCCGCCCTTCTCCTGCCGGCCCTACCCGGCCCTGCCCGGCGAGCGTCAGCTGCCGGCCTTCTGCGTGAAGTCGTAGAACGTGGCCGAACCGACCGTCACCTTCTTGAAGTTGCTCTGCACCCACGAGGTGATCTGGGAGGACGTACCGCTGGAGCTGCCGCCCATGCCGCCGCCCATGCCACCGCCGGAGATGAAGTAGTGGATCTTGCCGTCCGCCACGTACTTCTTGAACTGGGCCAGCGTCGGGGACGGGTCGGTGCCGTTGAAGCCGCCGATCGCCATCACCGGCTCGCCGGTGGCCAGCTGGTAGCTCGCGGCGTTCTGGGAGCCGATGGACGCGGCGACCCAGGTGTACTTCCCGGCGTCCGTCTCCAGCAGCTTCTTGGCCTCGGAGGAGACGCTCGCGCCGTTGAGCAGGCCGCCGACGCCACCGCCGCCGCCCATGCCGCCGCCTTCACCCGGCTGACCGCCACCGGGGAAGCCCTGGCCCTGCTGGCCTTGCTGACCTTGCTGGCCCTGCTGGCCCTGCTGACCTTGCTGGTTCTGCCCGGGCATTCCGCCACCGGGGAAGCCGTTCCCGTTCTGCCGACCCTGCTGGCCCTGCCCCGGCATGCCGCCGCCGAAGCCGCCGTTCCCACCGCCCGTCCCGCCGCCGGGACCGCCACGGCCGCCGCCCATCGTGCTCGCGCCGGCCGGGCCGGCCGTGACGATGGAGCCGCTGTGGCCCTCCTGCAGCGTGCTGAGGGTGTACGCCGTAGGACCGGCCAGCGCGGCGACGAGACCGAGCGCGGCCGCACCGAGCGCCACCGGACGCGACACGCGGCCCGCGAAGACGAGGCCCAGGGCGGCGGTCAGGCCGCCGATCAGGACCAGCCACTTCAGCCAGGGCAGATAGTCGGAGGTGCGGTTGAGCAGGACGTAGCCCCAGGCCGCGGCCGCGACGACCGACGCGGCGAGGGTGATCGACGCCCACAGCTCGGCGCGCTTGTCCCACAGCAGCCCGGCGCCCATGCCGATGACGGCCGCCAGGTAGGGGGCGAGGGCCACCGTGTAGTACTGGTGGAAGATGCCGGCCATGTAGCTGAAGACGACCATGGTCATCAGCAGCGAACCGCCCCAGACCAGGAACGCACCGCGGGTGACGGAGGTCCGCCGCAGCCTGCGCGTCGCCACCAGGCCCGCGACCAGCAGGATCAGCGCGGCCGGCAGCAGCCAGGAGATCTGGCCGCCGATCTCGGAGTTGAACATCCGGTCCCAGCCGGTCTCGCCCCACATGCTCGTGCCGTTGCCGCCACCGCCGCCGCCGCCCACGCTGCCGGTCTCGTCGCCGTTGAGACGGCCGAGGCCGTTGTAGCCGAAGGTCAGCTCCAGGAAGGAGTTGTTCTGCGAGCCGCCGATGTAGGGGCGGGAGGACGCCGGCCACAGTTCGACGATCGCGACCCACCAGCCGCCGGAGACGACCAGCGCGAGCGTGGCCAGGGCCAGCTGTCCGAAGCGCTTCTTCAGCGGCACCGGCGCGCACACCGCGTACACGACGGCCAGCGGCGGCAGGATCAGGAAGGCCTGAAGGGTCTTGGCGAGGAAGGCGAAGCCGATCGCGACACCCGCCCAGACCAGCCACTTCGTACGGCCGTCCGCAAGGGCGCGGATCACCATGTAGCAGGCGACGGCCATCAGCAGCGCCAGCATCGCGTCCGGGTTGTTGAACCGGAACATCAGCGCCGCGACGGGGGTGAGTGCGAGCACGGCGCCCGCGATCAGGCCGGACGCGGGGCTGAACCGGCGTCGTACGGCCGCGTACACCACGGCGACCGTGAGGACGCCCATGATGACCTCGGGGACCAGGATCGCCCACGAGTTGAGGCCGAAGATCCGCACCGACAGGGCCATCGGCCACAGCGAGGCCGGGGGCTTGTCGACGGTGATGGCGTTGCCCGCGTCCAGCGAGCCGAAGAAGAGTGCCTTCCAGGACTTGCTGCCCGCCTGGACGGCCGCCGAGTAGAAGGAGTTGGCGTAGCCGGAGGCGCTCAGGTTGTAGAGGTAGAGCAGGAAGGTGGCGGCCAGCAGGCCGAGGAAGGCCGGGCGCACCCAGCGCGGGTCCTCGGGCCGGCCGCGCCACAGTCTCCGTACGAAGGGCTGCTGGGGCTCGCCCGACCCGGGCGCGGGAGCCGTGGGCGGCGGGTCCGTGGGCGTCACCGGGTCCGTGGCCGGGGTCCGCGGGAGAGCTGCGGCCTGCGGCGGGCCCCAGGAGGCGGGACCCCCCGGGTGGGTCGTCCGGTCGTAGTGCGTGGTCATCGGGCATCCCCCGGGTCGGTGTCGTGAGGGCGCACCGGCTGCAAGCGCATGGTGGCGTCCCTCCAGTTGCCGTCCGCGGCTTCACCGGCGCGGAACTGGGTGGTCTGGTACGTCTCGTACGGCGGGCGCTGCGGGAGCGGTGTGCCGCCCGGCCGGTACGGCACCGTCGTCGCGTAGGTCGGCGAGGACGGGTTGTGCGCGGCCACGACCGTCGACACCTCGGGGGTGTCGCCGCGGTCCGGGAAGACCCACGCGCGGAAGAGCAGGAAGCGCAGCACCGTCGCCGCGAGGTTGGCGGCGATCAGCACCGCCAGTTCGGTGGCGTGCGCGGGACTGCCGGTGGCCGCGTTCAGGGCGGCCAGCGAGCCGCTGGTGAGGGCGAGGCCGATGCCGAAGACGACCAGGCCCTGCGCCTGGTGCCGGACGGCTCCGCCGCGCCCGCGCACCCCGAAGGTCAGGCGCCGGTTGGCCGCGGTGTTCGCGACGGCCGAGACCAGCAGCGCGAGCGCGTTGGCGACCTGCGAGCCGGAGAACTGCCGGAAACCGCTGTAGAGCAGGAGGTAGAAGAGCGTCGAGAGACCGCCGACGACACAGAATCCGACTAGCTGGCGGGCCAGCCCCTTGGGCACGTCCTTGATCTCGCGGTCGCGCGGGTCGTCGCCGAACGGGCGGGTGATCCGGTCCAGCGGCAGCGACCCCGTGGCCAGGGCCCTGCCCACCCGCCACACTCCCCTGAGGTCGTCGGTCGCCGTCTTCACGATGTGCACGGTCGAGTCCGGGTCGTCGACCCAGTCGACGGGCACCTCGTGGATACGGAGCCCGGCCCGTTCGGCGAGGACCAGCATCTCGGTGTCGAAGAACCAGCCGGTGTCCTCGACGAGCGGCAGCAGCACCTGGGCGACATCGCGCCGGATCGCCTTGAAGCCGCACTGCGCGTCCGAGAAGCGGGCCTGCAGCGAGCCGCGCAGGATCAGGTTGTACGAGCGGCTGATGAACTCCCGCTTGGCGCCGCGCACCACGCGCGAGCTGCGGGCCAGCCGGGAACCGATCGCCAGGTCCGAGTGACCCGAGATCAGCGGCGCCACCAGCGGCAGCAGGGCGTTGAGGTCGGTGGACAGATCGACGTCCATGTAGGCGAGGACCGGGGCGTCCGAGGCGGACCAGACGGTCCGCAGCGCACGCCCGCGGCCCTTCTGCTCCAGCCGGTACGACCTCACCTCGGCGATCTCCGCCGCCAGCCGCGCCGCCACCCGCGGGGTGGTGTCCGTGGACGCGTTGTCCGCGACGGTGATGCGGAACGCGTACGGGAAGGTGCGCCTGAGGTGCTCGTGCAGTCTGAGCACGCAGGGCCGGAGGTCCTTCTCCTCGTTGTAGACGGGGATCACTATGTCCAGGACAGGCGTACCGGCGTCGCCGGCCGGGAGGTGCTCCCGCGCCGGCAGGGTGCCGGGAGAAGAGTCGGTTCGCATGGGAACGACTCTGGTCAGGTGCCCTGTTGCACCCATGTGGTGGCGCTGTGCTGTGCCTGTGAGTGCGACTGCCAGTTCGTTTCCGGGTCGGGCTGTGGCGGCACGGGGCCGAGCGCGGGCAGATGCACCGTGAACACGGTCCGCCCCGGGACGCTGTCGACGGTGACGGCACCGCCGTGCGCGGCCGCGACGGCCTGCACGATGGCGAGCCCCAGACCGGTCGACCCGGTGGACCGGGACCGCGCGGAGTCGCCCCTGGCAAACCGCTCGAAGACGTGCGGCAGCAGCTTGGGCGGGATGCCCTGGCCGTTGTCCTCCACGTCGACGCACATCCACGGCCCGCGCCGCTGGACGCGTGCGGTGACCGTCGTACCGGGTGGGGTGTGCTTGCGGGCGTTGCCCAGCAGATTGACCAGCACTTGCTGGATGCGTGCCGCGTCCGCGGACACCAGCGCCGGTTCGTCGGGCAGGTCGAGCCGCCAGTTGTGGTCCATGCCGGCCGCGCGCGAGTCGCTGATGGTGTCCACCACCAGCGGAACGAGGTCGGTGTGCTCGAACTGGAGCGGCCGCCCGGCGTCCAGGCGCGCGAGCAGCAGCAGGTCCTCGACGAGCAGGGTCATCCGGCCCGCCTCGGACTCGATACGGCCCAGGGCGTGCCGGGTGTCGGGCCCGACCTGCTCGCGTCCGCGCCGGGTGAGCTCGGCGTACCCGCGGATGGAGGCGAGGGGGGTTCTGAGTTCATGGCTCGCGTCGGCGACGAACTGCCGTACCCGCATCTCGCTCTGCTGGCGGGCGTGCAGGGCGCCGTGCACATGGTCGAGCATCCGGTTGAGCGCGGCACCGACCTGCCCGACCTCGGTGTGCGGATCGGTCTCGGACTCCGGCACCCGCTCGCTGAGGTTCACCTCGCCGGTGTGCAGGGGGAGTTCGGAGACCCGGGTGGCGGTGGTGGCGACGCGGCGCAGGGGACGGGTGGCCAGGCCGACGAGGACGTAACCGGCGATGACGGCGGCGCCCAGGCCTGCGGCGGTGACGCTGACCTCGACGAGGATCAGGGTGTTGATGGTGTTGTTGACCTCGGTGGTCGGCAGCGCGACGTAGTACGAGTCGCTGCCGTCCTGGCTCGTGACGTACTGGACGCGGTACTCACCGAGGCCCGGGACGTCCACGGAGTGCGCCTTGCGGTCCCTCGCGACGGAGGCGACGGCCGCCTTCTGCGCGGCGTCGAGGTTGTCGGCGCGCATGTTCTTGAAGACGCCGTAGCTGTTGTTCTGCTGCTCTGAGACGGCAGCACTGACGATCTTGCCGTCTTCCACGTACGCGGCGATGGTCTTGGCCTGCGTCGGGGGCTGCTTGACGAACTTCGCGGCCTTGGCGCTCGCCGGCGTCTCGTCGTTCTCACCGGGACGGCCGTCCGGGACGGTGCCCTGGCCGCCCGGCGGCTGCTTGCCGTCCATGTCCATGCGGCCGCCGACCGCGCGCATGGCGACGTCGTGCACCTTGTCGTCCAGCTGACCGTAGAGGTGGTCGTGCAGAGCGAGCGTGGTGACGGTGCCGATCACCGCGCACACCACCGCGATCAGCACCACCGACGCGACGACGAGCCGCGTCCGCAGGCTCCGCGGCTGTCCCGCTCGTCTCTTCTGCGCACGCGGCCGCCGGCGCCCGCTCATACCGCTGCGGGCTTGATCAGATAGCCGGCCCCTCGCCGGGTGTGGATCATCGGCTCCCGGCCGGCGTCGATCTTCCTGCGCAGATACGAGATGTAGAGCTCGACCACATTGGCCTGGCCGCCGAAGTCATACGACCACACACGGTCGAGGATCTGCGCCTTGCTGAGCACGCGCCGCGGGTTGCGCATGAGAAAGCGCAGGAGTTCGAACTCGGTGGCGGTGAGGTGGATGTTCTCCCCGGCCCGCGACACCTCGTGGCTGTCCTCGTCCAGGGTGAGGTCACCGACGACGAGCACGGATTCGGACCGCCGGTCTGCGGCACCGGAGCGGCGGATGAGCCCGCGCAGCCGGGCGACGACCTCCTCCAGGCTGAACGGCTTGGTGACGTAGTCGTCGCCGCCGGCGGTGAGCCCGGCGATACGGTCCTCCACCGCGTCCTTCGCGGTGAGGAAGAGGACGGGTACGTCGGGCAGCTCGCGCCGCAGGCGCCCCAGCACCGCGAGGCCGTCCATGTCGGGCAGCATCATGTCGAGGACGACGGCGTCGGGCCGGAACTCCCGCGCGGTCTGGACGGCGCCGTGGCCGTCACCGGCGCTCCTGATCTGCCAGCCCTCGTAACGGAGGGCCATGGAAAGGAGTTCGGTGATCGACAGCTCGTCGTCCACCACAAGCACTCGGACGGGGCTCCCGTCCGGCCTCAGCAGTTCGGTGCGCCCCTGGGGCGAGGTCGTGGTCATGGGGACACCTTGTCGGGGTCCTCTGAGAACACGCTTTCACCAATCTGTGTTTTCCCTGAGAAACACACAGGCGTTTCTCAGGCAACGCCTGGGAAACGCTTGCCGGTGCGCCGCCTTCAGAACAACCCGTCCTGGACTCCCGCCGCCTCTTCCTTGAACTCCCTGAGGGGAACGGTGAATCCGTCGCCCGCGCCCGCGCCGGGGCACAGCTCCCAGCCGGTCAGCAGCCGTGTGTCGAGGACGACGACCCCGCGCGCCCCGGCCGCGATGTGCAGGTCGGGCCCGGCGGCCGCGACCAGTTCACCGCTCACGGTGCCGCCCGGGACCAGTTCGACGACCTCGCCGAAGGCAGTGGGCAACCCTTGGAGCCCGAACACGCCCACGTGGTCGACGGGTTGGCACGGCTCGCGGGAGAGCGACTCCGGCCAGCCGTCGAGTGCGACGGCACGCTCGTACAACTCCTCGATCTCAGCCGTCCGTTCGGCTGCGGTCGCGGGCAGCGCGGACCGTACGGCTCGCTTCTCGGCGTAGGGGATCCGGTCGGGCACGCCGAGCGCGGCGCGCAGCAGTTCCTCCGTCCGGCGCGCGGCCATGAGCGGCCCGGCGCCGAGCCAGCTGAAACACACGGCTCCCTGTTCGAGCAGGCGTGCGGACCCCCGCTCGACGGCGGTGATCCCGACCTTGACCATGCCGGGGCCGAACCAGGCCAGATACACGTGGTACGGCCGTGGATCGTCCGCGATGGTGTCGGCGGCCACGGAGTGCGCCCGGTCCAGCCGCGCGCACTGCTCACACCGCGCGCCGGTGCTCCGCCCCGACACCACCGCCCGCACGGGACAGGGGTGCCCCCGGGCACCCACACACGTCCGCACGCCCCCGTCCGCGACCCCGAAGGCGACCCGCTTCCCCCGAGGCAGCGCACTGTGCCGCCCCCCGTCCCACACCAGCACGGGGCCGTCCCCCGACCACCGCAGTCCCGAGCATTTCCACACCTGTGCCATCACTGTTGAGGGTAGGCCTGGGCACTGACAACGGGGTCGGGCGGTGGGCTGAGGGCGCCTAGACTCCCTCACCACGAGAGGAATTCACCACTAAATCTCTCACAAACTAAGGGAATAAGGAAACACCCACTGCGAGAACCTGCTCACCTTTAGTGACCTGGCGGCCGCGCCCATGTCACCAGCGGCGCGGTCACCGGCATCCTCAACCACGTCGAACGCGCCGCACTGCTGACCGTCCACGGACGGCAGCACATCAGGATCCGGTCACGGATCAGGCGCACCTGGATCGGTCCGCCGCGGCCGGGTCCGGGGCCCGTGCCGCGGGAGCTAAGCCGCCTTGGGTTGCGCGGCAGGCGTGCCCGGGGCGGGCTCTTGCTCCTCCTCCAGCGGGAGGGTCATGTCTTCCCCGAAGTCCGGGGCCTGGAAGGGGTTTGTCGCCGGAGGCGGCGATGCCGCGGTGGCGCAGCGGGGTTGCCCTTCCAGGGCGGAGAACAGCGACGTCGGATCGATGAGAGGTCTCGCTTTCGTTACAGGCCCCCGAAGGGGCCTGGCGTGCCGCGACCGAGCACAGCGCCCGGTCCTACAGCTTGGTCATCTTGGCGTACGGGCTCAAGATCCGCATTTGCGACGAGCCGAAATCCACGAGCGCCGCGATTCCGTCCTCGATGCCGATCACCCGGCCGAGGCCGTACATGTCGTGTGTGACCTGGTCGCCCACGGCGAAGTGCTTGGGAGCCGGGGTGACCGGGGCCTTGAAGGGGCTGGTGGGCAAGTGACGCTTCGGTGCAGCAGGCTTTGTCATTGCCCCCAGTATGCGCCTACGAACCGCACCGGTGGCCGACTCCCGGGGCAGGAGTGGTTGATCGTTCGACTTCGCTCCGGCAAGCCATCGGCCCTCCGACCGGTCGGCAGACGGGCGAGGTCGGGCGGTTCGCCCTCGTAGGCGGCCGAACCGCCCGTACCCTTCATGGTGTCTACGGCGTCACATAGCGGGCGCCAAACACTGGAGGCAATACCTCGTGCTGATTGCTCAGCGTCCCTCGTTGACCGAAGAGGTCGTCGACGAGTTCCGCTCCCGATTCGTGATCGAGCCGCTGGAGCCGGGCTTCGGCTACACCCTCGGCAACTCCCTTCGCCGCACCCTTCTGTCATCGATCCCCGGTGCGGCTGTCACGTCCATCCGTATCGACGGTGTCCTGCACGAATTCACCACCGTGCCGGGCGTCAAGGAGGACGTCACCGACCTGATCCTCAACATCAAGCAGCTGGTCGTCTCCTCGGAGCACGACGAGCCGGTCGTGATGTACCTGCGCAAGCAGGGTCCGGGTCTGGTCACCGCCGCCGACATCGCGCCCCCGGCCGGTGTCGAGGTACACAACCCCGACCTGGTCCTCGCCACGCTCAACGGCAAGGGCAAGCTGGAGATGGAGCTGACGGTCGAGCGCGGCCGCGGCTACGTCTCCGCCGTGCAGAACAAGCAGCTGGGCCAGGAGATCGGCCGGGTCCCGGTCGACTCCATCTACTCGCCTGTGCTGAAGGTCACGTACAAGGTCGAGGCGACCCGTGTCGAGCAGCGCACCGACTTCGACAAGCTGATCGTCGACGTCGAGACCAAGCAGGCGATGCGTCCCCGTGACGCCATGGCCTCCGCCGGCAAGACCCTGGTCGAGCTGTTCGGTCTCGCCCGCGAGCTGAACATCGACGCCGAGGGCATCGACATGGGCCCGTCCCCGACGGACGCCGCCCTTGCCGCCGACATGGCGCTGCCGATCGAGGAGCTGGAGCTCACGGTCCGCTCCTACAACTGCCTCAAGCGTGAGGGCGTCCACTCGGTGGGTGAGCTGCTGGCGCGCTCCGAGGCCGACCTCCTCGACATCCGCAACTTCGGTGCGAAGTCGATCGACGAGGTCAAGGCGAAGCTGGCCGGCATGGGCCTGGCCCTGAAGGACAGCCCGCCCGGATTCGACCCCACCGCCGCCGCCTTCGACGCGGACGACAACGGGAACACGGGTTTCATGGAGACCGAGCAGTACTGAACGCTGCGCCGGGTCGCTGCCGTAAACCCCCGAAACGCAAGAGGCCCCGGATCTCTCCGGGGCCTCTTGCTCTGTGCGCACTCGGCAGGATTCGAACCTGCAACCTTCTGATCCGTAGTCAGATGCTCTATCCGTTAAGCTACGAGTGCCTGTTTTTTGTTTTCCTGCCTCCGCTCCCGGCCCTTCCGGCCCGCTCGCGGCGACAGGAAGAACATTACATGACTGCCGCCGTCATGTGAAATCCATTAGCCACACCCCTTGTGAGCTGCGGAAACACCAGAAACGTCGGGAACGTCGAAGCCCCGGTCCACAGGGACCGGGGCTTCGGTGATCGAGCGCGGAGGCGGAGGGATTTGAACCCTCGATGGGCTTTAAGGCCCAAACCGCATTAGCAGTGCGGCGCCATAGACCGGACTAGGCGACGCCTCCAGCACAACCTCCCACGCGAGCGCGTGAGTGGCGCGTGCAGATGATGACACAGTCGAGCGTGCTGTCACCAATCGCCCCCCACGGTACTAGGCACTCGGGCCACAGAGCAAAGTCCTTCTCCCCGGCGGGGCGGGGGCGCAACGTCCGCGGGCCACGGGCGTTGATCAGGGCATGTTGCCGGTCTTCTCCCGAGCCGCCCTGGCGGCCACGACGTCCATGGCCTCGATCGCCGTCGTCACCGCCCCCGCCGCGGCCCTGCCCGCCGCGTCCGTCTCCGCGCCCCCGCCCGTTCGGGCCGAGGACCGGCCGGCCGTACCCGGCGACCGGCTGACCGTCACCGTCCGGCACGCGGGCACCGGGCGGAGTGGGACGTACGTGCTGTCCTGTCATCCCGCCGTCGGCAGCCACCCGGACGTGGGCGGCGCGTGCCGGGCCGTGGACCGGAACACCCGGTGGGACCGCGAGGCCTTCGCGCCGGTGGCGCCGGGCAGCGTCTGCACGATGATCTACGGCGGCCCGGCCACCGCCCATGTCACCGGGACCTGGGCCGGACGCCCGGTCGACGCGAGGTACGACCGCAGCAACGGCTGCGAGATCGCGCGGTGGAACCAGATGGTGCCGCTCCTGCCGGACATCCGTTCGTAGGAGTCCCCCGGGGGTTCACCGTCGGCAGTCATTTCATGGCGGAATCCCAGGTCCCGTAAAAGTCCCGCGAAGGTCTTACGCAGTCGGAGCACGTGGTCACACGTTCCCCCTCACTTCCTCGTGCGACCTCCCTCTCATCCGGCTCCGATAGCGCAATCGCTGCGCTTAGACTCCCTCGCGTGACACGTTGCGGGCCGGTTGGCAAGATGGCCCAAGCGGTCGGCAAGGTGCGGTAACAGGGAGGAAGCGTCTCGTGAGCAGCAGGCCATCCCGAGGCGCTGCTCGCCTCGCAGCCATACTCGACGCGCTTCCCGACGCGTTGGTACTGGTCAACGCCAATGGGACGGTCGTCAACGCGAACACGATCGCGCTGGAGGCGTTCGAGACTCCGGGTACGGCTCTGGTCGGGCGCGGGCTGCTGGATCTGCTGCCCCAGTTCGACTCCAAGCTGATCCCGGGCTCGATGAGGCGGCCGGACCGCATGGACCCGCACGGGCGGACCAAGCCGACGCGGATGATCGCCCGCCGGACCGACGGCACCGAGTTCCCGGTCGAGGTCACCAGCGCGAACCTGGAGAACGGGCAGCAGGCGTACGACGGTTACGGCTACACCGGCGACGAGCTGCTGATGCTCGTCGTACGCGATCTGTCCGGGACCGTCGACACCGAGGCCGAGCTCGCCCGTTCGCAACGGCAGACCGAGATGATCCTGCGGGCCGCGTCCGAGGGCGTCGTCGGCACGGACACCGACGGGCGGATCGTCCTCGTCAACCCGGCCGCCGCCCAGATACTGGGTTACCGGGCCGGCGAACTCGGCGGCAAGGAACTGCACACCCTCGTCCTGCACTCCCGCGCCGACGGCTCGCCCTTCCCGTACGAGGAGTCCCCGCTCGCCGACACCCTGCGCTCCGGACGCAAGCACCGGGTGCGCGGCCAGGTGCTGTACGCCAAGAGCGGCGACAAGGTGTCGGTCGACCTGACGACCGCGCCCGTGCGCGACGGCGACCAGCTCGTCGGCGCCGTGATGACCTTCACCGACCGGCGGCCCTACGACGCCCTGGCCGACGAGAAGGCCGCGCAGGAGAAGTCGTACGCCGAGGAGCGGGAGCGGCTCTCCGAGGAGCACGCCTCCGACCTCACCGCGCTGCGCCAGAAGCATGTGACCGAGCTCGACGGGCTGCGCGAGCAGCACGCGGAGGAGCTCGCGGCCGGCGAGGAGCGCTACGCCGCGCTCGGCGAGCGGGAGAAGGACCGGTACGAGGCCCTGGCCGGGCGGCACGAACAGCTGCTCACGCTGCTCGCGGGCTCACTGCGCGGACCGCTGGACGAGCTGCGCCGCGAGCTGGCCGCCCTCGCCGCGGACGACGCGGGCCAGCTGTGGCCCGAAGCCAACCAGGTGCTCCACCACCTCTCCGCCGGCTATTCGCGCATCACCCAGCTCATCGACAACGTCCTCGGCTACCAGCGGCTGGACGCGGGCACGGAGGACATCACCCGTACGAAGGTGATGCTCGACGCCGTCGTCGCCGCCGGGGTCGAGGGGGCCGTCGACCTGATCGGGCCGGGGCGGGTGCAGTTCGCGGTGCACGCGCCGCCCATCGAGGCGGAGGTGGACCCGCACCGGCTCGCCACCGCGCTCGCGCACCTCGTCGCGGACGTGGCCGGTGTCGACGCGACCGGCAACGCGCCCGTGTCGGCGGGCGGTTACATGGACAACACGGTCGTCGTGGCGGCCGCGCAGCGCGGCGAGGTCGTACGCATCGAGGTGCGCGGGCCGTACGCCGGGGGAGACCCGGTGCACGAGCCGATCGTGCGCGGGATCGTGCGGGCGCACGGTGGTGTGCTGCAGACGCACGAGGTGCCGGGCATGAGCGGCAACGCATACGTCCTTGAGGTGCCGCTCGGAGGCGGCGCCGGGGCCGTCGCGGCTCCGGCTCCCGCCGAGTCGGCTGCCGAGGAGGGTGGCTCCGAACCGGGCACCGCGGCCGGGCAGACCTTCGGCGGAGGCCGACGGCGGGCCCGGCGGTCCTCCGTGGACGCCTTCCTGGAGAGCGAGGTTCCCGGCCGGTCCGACGCCGCCGAGGCGGATGCGCCCGCACCGACCGGGCGGCGCAGGAGGCGTGCGACCGAGGAGCCTGAGCAGGTCGCGGCCGAGGCCGCGGAGGGCTCCGGCGGCACCGGGCGACGGCGCGGCCGGCCGGCCGACGACGCCGCCGGTGGCCAGGGCGAGGACGTGGCCGAGGGTGCCGTCGTGACGGCGGCCGAGCACGCGGCGGGAACGGCCGCCGTGGGCAGCGGGCTCGGCGGGACCGTACCGCCGCAAGGCGTGCCCGTACCCACCGGACGGCGCGCCCGGCGCGACGCCGGGGAGGTGCAGGCCGCCCTGCCGCCCGCGCTGCCCGCGCCCTCCGCCGCCCCGGAGGCCGGAGCGGAGCCCGTCCCGGCCGACGGTGCCCAGCCCAGCGGGCGCCGCCGTCGGGCCCTGGCCGCCGCGGCGGAGCGTGCCGCCGCGCAGGAGGCGGGGGCCCGTACGGTCTTCGCGCTGCCGCCGGCCGAGGCCGACCGTTCGCCCGGGTCCGAGCCCACGCCCGCGCCCGTCGCCGAAGGCGCGGACGGACAGGTGCCCGCCCCGGTTCCGGCCCAGGTTCCGGTTCCGGTTCCGGCCCCGATCCCAGTCCCGGCTCAGATGCAGGCTCCGGTGCCGGGCGAGGGCGCCCCGGGCGACAGCGGGCGGCACGACGCCGTACCGCACGACCAGGCCGAGGACCACACGCCGCCCCAGCCGCACCCCACCACCGCGCCGACGGGCCGCCGCCGACGGGCCGTGGCCCAGCCGGCCGAGATGTCCGGGACGCCCGCGCAGGGCACCGTCGGCCAGGCCCTGCCGCTCCCCGCGGAGGCGGGCGGCACACCGGCCGCCCCCGGTCAGACCCCCGCGGCGCCCGCGGCACCCGCGGCCCCCGCCGCCCAGGCGACCCCGGCCCCGGGCACACCGATCGGTGCCGCCGCGGTGTCTCCGAACGGCACCGACACCCCCGGCGCCGGCACCCCGCTCCCGCCGGCGCAGCCCGCCGCGCAGCAGCGTGCCGCGCTGCCGTTGCCCGCCGAGGCGGCCGCCCCCGTCGACCCGAACTCGACGCAGGGGCGGGCGATCAGCGTGCGGACCCTGGGGCAGGGCGTGCCGTTCAGCCGGCAGGCGGCGCAGGTGCAGCAGCCCACGGCCACCCCGCCCCCGCAGACGCCGGGCGGTTCCGGCCGCCGCCGCAAGCTGGGCACACCGCCCGACCCGGCCGCGCGCGAGGAGCAGCGCCAGGAGCAGGGGGCCCGCCCACACCCGCCGGCCGAGCAGCCGCCCGCGCAGCCGTCCCTGGCCGGGCAGTCCCGGCTCGCCCCGGCCACCACCGAGGGTGCCGGACGGTCGTACGCCATAGGCGCCCCGGACGAGAACGCCGCCGAGGGTCCCGAACCGCTGGACGGGCCGGGCGGCGCGATCGAGGTCGCGGACCCGCCGCGCCCGCAGCCGATGGACGACGAGTTGCCGCCCGAGCCGCTGGACAACCCGCGGCGGCTGCTGGTGTGGCCCGCGCCGGACATCACCACCCAGCAGGCGCTCAGCGACCGCGGCTACCGTCCCGTGATCGTGCACTCCCGCGAGGAGGTCGACGCGCAGATCGCCGCGTTCCCGGCCGCGCTGTTCGTGGACCCGCTGACCGGGCCGATCACACGTACCGCGCTGCAGTCGCTGCGCCAGGCCGCCGTGGCGGCGGAGGTCCCGGTGCTGGTGACGGCCGGGCTCGGACAGGCGACGCGCGAGGCGGCGTACGGCGCCGATCCCGCCGTACTGCTGAAGGCGCTCGCCCCGCGGGACAGTGAGCAGCACCCGCCGCGGGTCCTGCTCATCGAGGAGCACGCGGAGATCGCGCTGGCGCTGACCTCGACGCTGGAGCGGCGCGGGATGCAGGTCGCGCGGGCGGCGAGCGATGCCGACGCGGTGACGCTGGCCGGGCAACTCAGGCCGAACCTGGTCGTGATGGACCTGATGCAGGTGCACCGGCGCCAGGCCGGGATCGTGGACTGGCTGCGCGCGAACGGGCAGCTCAACCGCACCCCGCTCGTCGTCTACACCGCCGCCGTCGACCAGGCCGACCTGCCGCGGCTCGCCTCCGGCGAGACGGTGCTGTTCCTCGCGGAGCGGTCGACCAGCGGCGAGGTGCAGAGCCGCATCGTCGACCTGCTGTCGAGGATCGGTACGAACTAGGAAGGGCGCGGGGGTTCTACTCCCGCTCCGCCGCCACCATCGCGACGCACTCCGCGAGAGCGTCGTACAACGACCGTACGAACGCGGCGAGTTCGGCGTCGGATGCCCGGTCGGCGTCCAGCACGGCGCCCACGACGGCAAGCAGGGAAACGGCGGCGCGTAAGGCGTGGGCGTCGGCGAGCGCCGCCAGGAAACCACCGGCTTCCGTGACGGCGTAGACCGCCTTTCCGGTGACCGGGTCGGTGCCGAGGCTGCGGAAACGGTGCGTGCTCATGGCTGCGATGGTATCGCCTTGTATCGCTACGTCGCGATACGTATCCCAAAGAGCGTGCATCAGTCCCCTTGCCTAGCGTCGACTCCATGAACCCCGACGCTGAGATCGATCACGGTGCACCTCTGACGCCGTACCGGCAGCTTGCGGAAATCCTGCGTGCGCAGATTCGACGCGGAGACTGGCAGCCGGGGCGGATGCTGCCGAGCGAGGCCCAGCTCGTGCAGCGGTACGGGATCGCACGGACAACCGTCAGGAGGGGGTTGGCCCTGCTGGCCGACGAGGGCTGGGTGTTCACCGTCCCTCAGCGAGGCTGGTTCGTATCCGACCCGCTCCCGCCCTCCCCCGAGACCCCCGCATGACGAACAGCCCCCGGCGCAGGCCAGGGGCTGTTGGTCGTACGCGCCGTACGGAGGGGCGTCAGCCGAGCTTGGTCACGTCCAGGTCGCCCTCGGCGTACTTCCTGCGCAGCACCTTCTTGTCGAACTTGCCCACGCTGGTCTTCGGCACCGCCTCGATGAGCGTCCAGCGCTCCGGGAGCTGCCACTTGGCGATCTTCCCCTCCTCCGCGAGGAACGTGCGCAGGGTCGCGAAGTCGGTGCTGGAGCCCTCCCTCAGCACGACCGTGGCCAGAGGGCGCTCGCCCCACTTGTCGTCGGGGACGGCGACCACGGCGGCCTCGGCGACGTCCGGGTGGGACATCAGCGCGTTCTCCAGGTCCACCGAGGAGATCCACTCGCCGCCGGACTTGATCACGTCCTTGGCCCGGTCGGTGAGGGTGAGGAAGCCGTCGGGGCTGATGACGCCGACGTCACCCGTCTTGAGCCAGCCGTCCTCGCTGAACTTGTCGGCGGGGCGGAGCGGTTCGGCGTCGGGGCCGTTGTAGTAGGCGCCCGCGATCCACGGACCGCGCACCTCCAGCTCGCCGGCCGACTCGCCGTCCCAGGGGAGGCGCTCGCCGCCGGGGCCGGTGAGGCGGGCCTCGACGCCGGCCGGGAAGCGGCCCTGGGTGAGGCGGTAGGCGAACTCGTCCTCCGTACCGACCGAGTGGGCCGGCGGGCGGGCCACCGTGCCCAGCGGGGAGGTCTCGGTCATGCCCCAGGCGTGGCAGACCCGCATGCCGAGCTCGTCGAAGGCCTTCATCAGGGAGGGCGGACAGGCCGAGCCGCCGATGGTGACCTGGGTGAGCGAGGAGACGTCCCGGGGCTTGGCGGTCAGCTCCGCCAGCAGGCCCTGCCAGATGGTGGGGACGGCGGCCGCGTGGGTCGGCTTCTCGCTCTCGATCATCTCGGCGAGCGGCGCCGGCTGCAGGAAGCGGTCCGGCATCAGCATGTTGACGCCGGTCATGAAGGTGGCGTGCGGCAGGCCCCAGGCGTTGACGTGGAACTGGGGCACCACGACGAGCGAGGTGTCCTGGTCGGTCAGCCCCATGGACTCGGTCATGTTGACCTGCATGGAGTGCAGATAGATCGAACGGTGGCTGTACACCACACCCTTGGGGTCGCCGGTGGTGCCGGAGGTGTAGCACATGGCGGCGGCCTGGCGTTCGTCGATCTCCGGCCAGTCGAACGTCGTCGGCTGGTCCGCGATCAGCTCCTCGTACTCGTGCACCTGCGCCGCGGCGCCGGCGAGCGGGGAGCGGTCGCCGGGGCCGGAGACGACGATGTGCTCGACGCTCGTCAGCCTCGGCAGCAGCGGGGCGAGCAGCGGGATCAGCGAGCCGTTGACGATGATCACGCGATCGGCGGCGTGGTTGACGATCCAGGCCAGCTGCTCGGCGGGCAGGCGGAGGTTGAGCGTGTGCAGCACCGCACCCATGGAGGGGATCGCGAAGTACGCCTCGACGTGCTCGGCGTTGTTCCACATCAGCGTGGCGACCCGGTCGTCGGCGCGGATGCCGAAGTCGTCGCGCAGGGCGTTCGCGAGCTGCACCGCGCGGGTGCCCGCCTCGGCGAAGCTGCGCCGCTGCGGTTCGCCCTCCCCGGTCCAGGTGGTGATCTGGGACTGTCCGTGCACCAGCACACCGTGCACAAGGATGCGGGTGACGGTCAGCGGTACGTCCTGCATGGTGCTCAGCACGGAGTCCTCCCGGGGCGACTTTGCCTACGCGGTGGTAAGGGCTGCGCTGATTCTGCGCACATACCGCGCGGTATGTCACTAGGGGCAGGCAAAATCGTGGGCTTCGGGGGGTCGCGAAGTGAACCTCGGAGGGTCGCGCGTGGGCTTCGGGAGGGCCGCGTGCGCCTATCGCACCAGGTCGAGCTCCGGGTCCTCGCGCAGCTTGCCGAGCGCCCGCGACACCGCCGACTTCACCGTCCCCACCGACACCCCGAGCACCTCGGCCGTCTGGGCCTCGCTCAGGTCCTCGTAGTACCGCAGGACGACCATCGCCCGCTGCCGGGCCGGGAGCTTCGCGATCGCCCGCCACATCGCGTCGTGCAGCGCCTGCCGCTCCGCGGGGTCGTCCCCGCTGGGCACCGGCTCCGGCTCGGGCAGCTCGTCGCACACGAACTCGTCGACCTTGCGCTTGCGCCACTGCGAGGTCCGCGTGTTCAGCAGCGCCCGGCGCACATAGCCGTCGAGCGCCCGGTGGTCCTCGATCCGCTCCCAGGCGACATAGGTCTTGGTGAGCGCGGTCTGCAGCAGGTCCTCCGCGTCGCTCGGGTTCGCGGTCAGCGACCGTGCGGTACGCAGCAGCACCGGATGGCGGGCCCTCACGTACGACGCGAACGACGGGTACGCGGGGGTCCCCCCGGTCGGACGGAGCCGGGACGGGGGGAGGGTCTGCCTCACCGATGTGGCGGCGTCCGACGCGCTTGTGCAGACGGGTGTGGTCATGGCTCCACGCTATGAGCGACCCCCCGCGCGGCGGATCGGTCCCAGGTCCCGAAGCCGAGTCCCCCTCAGGTTGTAGGAGTGGGGCCCGCTACACCTCCTGAAGGTGGAGTGCCGGGCGGCCGCTACTACGGGTTTACCCCTGAGGGCTCAGCCGTCGGCCGCGAGGACCAGCCCCGACGTGGGCACCCCCGTACCCGCCGTCACCAGGACCCGGTCCGCCCCCGGTATTCGGTTCACCGCCGTGCCCCGCACCTGGCGTACCCCCTCCGCCACGCCGTTCATACCGTGGAGGTAGGCCTCCCCGAGCTGTCCCCCGTGCGTATTGAGGGGCAGCCGCTCCTCGGCCACGAAGTCCGCCGCCTCGCCCCGTCCGCAGAACCCGAACTCCTCCAGCTGCATCAGCACGAACGGAGTGAAGTGGTCGTAAAGGATCCCTACGTCGATGTCGGCCGGGGCCAGCCCGGAGGTGCGCCACAGCTGCCTGGCCACCACCCCCATCTCCGGCAGGCCGGTCAGGTCGTCGCGGTAGAAGCTCGTCATCTGTTCCTGGGCGCGGCCGGCCCCCTGCGCGGCGGCCGCGACGACCGCGGGCGGGTGGGGCAGGTCTCGGGCCCGTTCCACGGAGGTGACGACGAGCGCCTGGCCGCCGTCCGTCTCCTGACAGCAGTCCAGCAGCCTCAGCGGCTCCACGATCCAGCGCGAGGCGGCGTGGTCGGCGAGCGTGATCGGGCGGCCGTGGAAGTACGCCGCCGGGTTGGTCGCCGCGTACTTGCGGTCCACGACGGCCACCTGCCCGAACGCCTCCGGGGTCAGCCCGTAGGTGTGCAGATAGCGCTGTGCCGCCATGGCCACCCAGGACGCCGGGGTGAACAGTCCGAACGGCAGCGCCCAGCCGAGCGCCGCGCCCTCCGCCGACGGCTCCCGGTGCTGCACGCCCGAGCCGAATCTCCGTCCCGACCGCTCGTTGAACGCCCGGTAGCAGACCACCACCTCCGCCACGCCCGTCGCCACGGCGAGCGCCGCCTGCTGCACGGTCGCGCAGGCCGCCCCGCCGCCGTAGTGGACCCGGGAGAAGAAGGACAGCTCACCCATCCCGCAGGCCTGGGCCACGGTGATCTCCGGGCTGGTGTCCATCGTGAACGTCACCAGACCGTCCACGTCCTCGGGGGTCAGCCCCGCGTCGTCGAGCGCGGCCCGCACCGCCTCCACCGCCAGCCGCAGCTCGCTGCGCCCCGAGTCCTTGGAGAACTCGGTGGCACCGATGCCGACGATCGCCGCGCGTCCGCCGAGCGTGTCCCGGCTGCGCACGCTCATCGCGCGCCCCCCTCCGCCGGTACGGCGACCGTTACTGTGCCCGTCACATGTCTGCCGATGCCGTTGGAGCCGGTCACCCGGACGGTGGCGGTGTCGCCGTCCACCTCCTCGATCCGGCCGGTCAACACCATGGTGTCCCCCGGGTAGTTGGGCGCCCCCAGTCGTATGGCGACCTTGCGGAGCACGGCCGTCGGGCCGAAGTGGTCCGTGATGTACCTGCCGACCAGGCCGTTCGTCGTCAGGATGTTCATGAAGACGTCCGGGGAACCCTTCTGCCGGGCCAACTCGGCGTCGTGGTGGACGTCCTGGTAGTCGCGGGACGCGATCGCACCGGCCACGATCAGGGTCCGCGTGATCGGGATCTCCAGCGGCGGCAGCTCCGCGCCCACCGTCGGCACCGTCATGCCCTCACTCCCCATTCGCGATCAACTCCCCCAACTCCTGCAGCACTTCGCCCCCGCATCCCAGATAGGCGTCCAGCTGCCGCCCCCACAGGAAGTGCCGGTGCACCGGATGACCGAGGTCGGCGCCCGCACCGCCGTGCAGATGCTGGCCCGTGTGGACGACGCGCTGCCCCGCCTCGGACGCCCACCAGACGGCGGTCAGCGCGTGCGTGTCGTAGGAGAGCCCCATGTCGCGCCGCCAGGCCGCCTCGTACGCCGTCACCCGTATCGCCTCGGTGTCCATGTACGCGTCGGCGGCGCGCAGTTGGACCGCCTGCCGGGTGGCGAGCGGGCGGCCGAACTGCTCCCGGCCGTTCACATGGGCCACGGCCCGCGCGAGCGATCCCGCACACACCCCGGCCTGCAGCCCCGCGAAGGCGACGCGGGCCGTGGCGAGGACATCGGCGTAGGCGTCCTCGCCGCCGAGCCGTTCCGCGGGCGCGTCGTCGAGGGTGAGGCGCCCGGCCGCCCAGGGCGCGGTCAGCTCGACCGAAGTCACCGTGGTGCCCTCCGCGAGAGGGGCCAGCCACAGCCGCCGGCCGGCGTCGGCGACGAGGACGTGCGTGGCGTCCCGCAGCCAGGGGACGACGGGGACGGTGCCGGTCAACGTGCCCCGAGCCAAGTCCCGTACCCCGCCTTGAGCCGAGTCCCGTACTCCACCCCGTGCCGAGTCCCGTACCCCACCCCCAGCCGAGGCCCGTACCCCTCCCTGCGCCGGAAGCGCCCCGCTCACCACCACGGAGCCGTCCCCGATGCCCGGCAGCAGCCGCTCCCGTTGCTCCGCTGTGCCGTGGGCCGTGAGGGCGAGCAGCCCGTACACACAGCTCGTCGCATACGGCACCTGAGCCGTCTTACGGCCCTGTTCCTCCAGGAGCAGCACCAGCCCGAGCAGGCCCAGTTCCGCCACCGCGCTCACCAGGCCAGCCCCGCACAGGGCCTTCCACAGCTCGGGGTCGCTGCCGGTGCCGGTGGCTTCGAGCCGCTCGTGTGTCGCGAGGTCGCCGAAGATCCTGGCGGCCAGGTCGCGGGCCTCGGCCTGTTCCTCCGTGGGCGTGAAGTCCATGTCAGGCCTCGCCCTCGGTGACCCGGAACACCGGCAGGACCAGTGCGCCCTCCTCGTCCTCGTAGGTCCGGAACTCCACCCGGACCGGCAGACCGATGCGCACCTTGTCGTAGGGCACCCCCACCACGTTGCTGATCATCCGCACGCCCTCAGCGAGCTCGATCAGCCCCACCGCATAGGGAGGGTCGAAGGCCGGGAACGGCGGGTGGTGCATGACGACGTACGAATGGACCGTGCCCTCGCCGCTCGCCTCGACCGTGTCCCAGTCCGGGCAGCCGCAGGTGTTGCAGCCCGGCAGCCAGGGGTGGCGCGGTGTGCCGCAGCCGGCGCAGCGCTGGATGAGCAGCCGGTGCCGTTCGACGCCCTCCCAGAAGCCGGCGTTGTCCCGGTTGACCACCGGGCGGGGGCGCCGGGCGCGCGGGGGCCGCTGTTTGCGGCGGGACGGGGCGTACTTGAGGATGCGGAAGCGGTGCGTGCCCGCGAGTTCCGTGCCGACCCGCACGTCCATGCGGGTCGTGATGAAGTACCCCGTGCCGAGCTTCGTCGTCTTCCGCTCCGACACCGACTCGATCACCGTGTCGAACCTGACCTCGTCCCCGGGCCGCAGGGGCCGCAGATACTCCTGTTCGGAGTCGGTGGCGACGACCGAGACGCAGCCCTCGTCATCGAGGAGGGTCATCAGCTCGTCGAAGGCGGGGGTGCGCCCCTCGTGGCCGGAGAGTCCGCCCATCGTCCAGGCCTGGAGCATGGTGGGCGGGGCCACGGCGTCCGGCCCCTCGTAGGCCGGGTTCGTGTCGCCCATCGCCTCGCACCAGTGCCGGATCATCGGCACGTTGACCGGGTCCTTGCCCACGCAGGCGACGGCGGCGGCCCGCCCCTCGTACTCCTTGAGCCGTACGCACAGCTCGTCGTACTCCTTCTCCACGAACCGTGCGTCCGGCCCGCCGCTCACCGCCGGCCCATCGCTCACCGCCGCCCCCTCGTCATCCCGAGCCGCATCGTCGCGACGATCTCCCGCTGCACCTCGCTCACCCCGCCCCCGAACGTGTTGATCTGCGCCGCCCTGTTCAGCCGCTCCAGTTCGCCGTCCCCGAACGCGCCCGGGGAGCCGGAGCGGACCAGTCCCGCCCCGCCGACGATTTCCTGACACATGCGATACGTCGCGACAGTCGATTCCGTTCCCGCGAACTTCACCCCGCTCGCCTCGCCGGGGGCCACCCGACCCGCCCCCACGTCCGCCACCAAACGCCAGCTGAGCAGGCGATTTGCGGCCAGCCGGGCATGCGCTTCGGCCAGCCGAAAACGCACCCACGGCTCGTCAACCCTGCGCCTGCCGGTCACCGGATCAGGGGTACGGGCGGCGGCGAGCGCGGCCGCGTGGAAGTCCTCGGCCTGCAACCCGATGGCAGCCAGAGCGACCCGCTCGTGGTTGAGCTGGTTGGTGATGAGCGACCAGCCGTCGTTCTCGGTGCCGACGAGGTTCCCGGCGGGGACCCGGACCCCGTCGTAGTAGGTGGCCGTGGTCGTCTGCCCGCCCACCGTCTCGATCGGCGTCCAGGAGAACCCGGGCGCGTCGGTGGGGACGAGGATGATCGAGATGCCACGGTGCTTGGCCGCCTTGGGGTCGGTGCGGCAGGCGAGCCAGATCCAGTCGGCGTGCTGGGCGCCCGAGGTGAAGATCTTCTGGCCGTCCACCACCCAGCCGTCGCCCTCGCGCACGGCCCGCGTCCGCAGCGACGCCAGGTCGGTCCCGGCGGACGGTTCGCTGTAGCCGATCGCGAAGACCAGTTCGCCGCGCAGGATCCGGGGCAGGAACCGGGCCTTCTGCCGCTCGCTCCCGTACTTCATCAGGGTGGGCCCGACCGTGTTCAGGGTGACCATCGAGACGGGGGCGCCCGCGCGGTGGGCCTCGTCGAAGAACACGAACTGCTCGTCCGCCCCGCGACCCTGACCGCCGTACTCGACCGGCCAGCCGAGCCCGAGCAGGCCGTCGGCGCCGAGGCGGCGCAGCAACGCCCGCTGTTCGCCCAGGTCGAGGGGCCCGTCGGGCATCAGGTCCCGGAAGTACGCGCGGAGTTCGGCGCGCAGCCGCTGCTGGCGCTCGGTGGGGGCGAGGTGCACGGCGGGGCCTCCCGGCCTCGTACGAATGACGGTTTCTGACTGTCCGTCAGATACCCTCGGGTGTCAAGGTCGGCCAGGAGCGCGAAAACGCCTGTGCGGCGGTACCGAAGCACCGCCGCACAGACGCATGACGACCCCGAAAAGCGCACCCCGCAAGGGACTTCAGACGCGGCTCACCACAGCTTGGTGAAGTGGATCAGGACGTTCTCGTTGCCCTGGTTGATGGCCGTGAACGCGGAGCGGTTGACCTGCGCGGTATTGCTCTGGTTCGAGGCTCCGTGGCCCGCCGCGTTCTGCTGTGTGGTGGACGAGTTGCCGCTGTTGTTATGGCCGACCCCGCTGCCGACGATGCTCGCCACACCCGCGTTCGATCCGTCGGCCGCGAAGCCGCCGTTGTCCGCGGCCGCGACGCCGGTGAACAGGGCGGCTGCGAGCGGAAGCGCGGAGACGGCGGCGAGAACGCGGGCGGTACGGATGCTTGCCATGTCTGTTCCTCCAGAACGGTGTACCCGTCGGCCACTGGCCGCGAGTACGTCGAGTACCTCAAGTACGGCTTCTGCCAGGGAAGTTGGCCGACCGCCCCGGTGGTTGTGCACGACGTCGCGAGTCCAGAGTTGCCCAGCGGATCCCCGGCGAACCACCCCGGATGCCCTGATTCGCCCTCAAGCGTGATGACATGTCGATAAACCCCTTTCACCACCTTTAGCAATCCCTTGCCCCAAGCATCACCAACACGACCTTCTCCACCCCGTGTGCCAGCGGCGAGGAAACGTTCCAGCACAGTTCCGGCCAACTTTGCCGCCCCGGCGAGTCACCTCCGGCCCCTCTTCCCTTTTTCGAACGCACGTACGAAAATAGAGGCATGGCCACCACCGACCGGCAGGCCACGACGCTGGCCCTCGCACACGCCCTGTCAGCCGCCGAACGCGGACTGGCCGTCATCCCCCTGACCCGGACGAAGCTCCCGGCCCTGCGCTCCCCCCACCACGACGACCCCGACCCGGCTCCCTGCCACGGCGAATGCGGCCGCTTCGGACACGGTGTGTACGACGCCTCGTCCGACCCGGCCCGCATCCGCGAACTGTTCTCCGCCGCCCCCTGGACCACCGGCTACGGAATCGCGTGCGGACTGCCCCCGCACCACCTGATCGGTATCGACCTCGACACCAAGTCCGGCACGGATTCCTCGGCCGCACTGCGCGAACTGGCCCTGCGGCACCTGTTCACGATCCCCGAGACCGTCGTCGTACTGACCCCGAGCGGCGGCCGCCACCTCTGGCTCACCGGCCCGCCCGACGTCGTCGTCCCCAACTCGGCGAGCCGGCTCGCCCCCGGAATCGACATCCGCGGCGCCGGCGGCTACCTGGTCGGCCCCGGCTCACGCACCGGCCACGGTGTCTACGGCGCCGCTCCCGGCACCGCCCACCTGGCCCCCGCGCCCTGCCCGCCCGCGCTGCTCCGGCTGCTGCTCCCGCCGCCGCGCCCGGCCCACGCCGCGACGCACCCCTCGCTCGGCGACCGCGGCCAAGGCCTGGTCCAGTTCGTCCTCGCCGCCCACGAGGGCCAGCGCAACACCCGCCTGTTCTGGGCGGCCTGCCGCGCCTACGAGAACGGCATCGGCCGCGCCCTGATCGCCCCCCTGATCGCCGCAGCCCTCAACACCGGCCTGACCGAACGCGAGGCACGGGCAACCATCGCATCGGCGGCCCGCATGACGGGCCACCGCCCGTGAATCCCCCCGCGCCGACGCCTTGTGGTCAGCGGCGGACGAACCAGAGGACTGCCGCGACCACGGGAACGAGCGCTGCGAGCGTCCCCAGAACCGCCCCGGTGTCCATAGTCCCGAACATGCCTGTTCCCCCTCGAATTCACCGAGCAATGCGGTGATCGTATTGACCGGCCTACCCAGCGGGGAGGGCACGAGCCGAACGCTGAGCTACATCTGAGCTTCCACAACCGGGAGGAGGGCAACAAGAAGAGCCGAGGTGCCGGAACGATTCCGGCACCCCGCATGCATCAGCCGCACTGATTCCAACTCAGTCCTTCTGAAGGGGCATCTCGATGCGCGCGGACGTGCTGCGGATGCTGGGCGAACACCGAGCCGCGCTTCTCGTAGGAGCGAGTGGCAACATTCGATCAACGGGTGCAGCATAGAAGCGGGGATGCTATAACGTCTCGGCGTGAGACTGAAAACGCGCCACGGACCACGATCGCCATTCGAGCTGGATCGGGTTCTGAGCGTCTCATAGTCCGGGCTCTCCTGGAATCGGAACATGGGGGACGCAATGGGTCCGAGGAGACCAGTATGTCCTTCAAAAAGAGCGTGATCTCTTCACTAATGGCACCTCTCGTTTTCGCAACCGCCTTCGCGATGCCGCCGTCTGAAGCTTCACACACCGGCACCCCTTCGGTTGACAAGTTCTGCGAAAACGACGGTATGGTGCTCCGTCCAAGATCCGATTTCCCGGATACACCTATTGGACGAGCCAACTACAACATGCAGAGCAGCAAAATGGAGAGAGCAATGCTCTGCTTGGTCAACTGGGATCGACGCCATGAGCATGTGAGGGAGCTGTACATCACAAAACTCATCGGCAAGACGAGGTATCGGGGACTCGGTGGCGCCGCCTACGACCACGCCACCGCCGCGGCGAAGCTGCGGTGGTGGGGAACCGTGGCCCAGTACCCGTCCTGTACGCCCAGGCAAAAGAACCCGAACCTATGTGATCCGCATATCAATCCACAGACAGGATCGACGCCCACGAAACGTGCCGAAGAAGCAGGCTACGGAAGGGGTTGCACAGCGTGGAAGGTAGGCGAGAACGCCTACACGGCCTGGGGGAGGGGCCTTACGCCGTTGGACGCCTTCATATGGTGGCTGCGCAGCGATGAACACAGAGCAAACATTCGCAATCCTGAATGGGAGACCATGAAAATGCAAGTGGTGCTGGGTAGCGCAGATCCGGCCGCTGATGCGAATGCATCAGGAGCGACGTACGTGCAAATGTTTGGGCGCTGCTGGAAGTGATTCTTCGCCGACCGATCGCCCTCGTTCATTTCCCAATCGACCGGTAGTCGTCCCGCTCCTCCGGTAAGCCCGAAATCCGAAAGAAACGACCTGGCTCTTATGCCCGTCTCGCCGAGCGGCGCGCCTCGGACTGGCTGATCGCGATGTGGCGAGTCGAAGCGCCGTTGACCGTGATGGCCGTATCGCCGTACCAGACGGACTTACCCCTATGTCGTTTGGAGTTGGCGGAGAAGAGGTCGGCGGGACCAATGACGAGATGGTCGATGTCGGCGCCACTCGCCCACTGGACAGCGTGGAGGGTGAGCCGGCCACGGCCCCGGAGTTTGTCCAATCGCCTACCGGTGACCCGCTCACCGATGAGCCCATCTGACCAGCTACGAATGTCCGAGCCGGGCAGCCCGGCTGCGCTCCGCTCCGCCGGGCACTGGTCCAGGTTTGGCCTGTGAACCACAGCCGTTCCAACGCCGGGGCGACCCACGAGCCTGACTTGCCGCCTTACCAGGTAGTCCTGGCGGAGACTGATTGGGATTCGCTCCAGACGGCTTTCGGGAACGGTGAGGACCTTCGCAGGGTTCTGGCACGGCTGTTGGAGCCCGATCCCAAGGTTCAGGTCACCGCTTTGTCGGAGTTGGGTGAGCTGGTCGGCCATCAGAACACCATCTACGAAGCCACCGCCCCCGTCGCCATGTATGTCGCCGGCATCCTCACCCACCCGGCGGCCATGACCCTCCGGCCCTATCGCAACGTCCTCGCCGAACACCCCGCGCTCGCCGAGCACCGCGATCACCTCGCCGTGCACGCGCGCCGCATCCTTGACGCCAGCAGCGACGACCCCAACCGGCGCATTGCACTCGAAGCATGGGGCCACGACGTCCCCAACCCTGAACCTTTCCGGGAGAAGCCCTGGGACTGGGGGCCACACAGCGATGGCCGAGGCGATCTCGAACCTCCCTTCTGACCGAGCGTGTAGTGCGCTGTCGGCGTCCTGACCGATCTCTGCAGAGGGAAGCCACGGGGAACCACGGTCATAGGCGGGAACCGCCCAGCACAACGGCCCCTGACCATATCGCCTGGTCAGGGGCCGTTCTCATTGCTCATCGCGCGGAGGCGGTGGGATTTGAACCCACGGTGACATCGCTGCCACGACGGTTTTCAAGACCGTTCCCTTCGGCCGCTCGGGCACGCCTCCCCGCGTCGGCCGGGATCGGCGACGCGGGGACAAGAGTAACCGGTTGGCGCGGGCGTGTGCGGGTCAGTTGTCGCCCGCGCGGGAGCCCAGGGTGAGTTGGACGGTGTGCTCCTGACCACCCCGCTTGTAGGTGATCGTGACCTTGTCGCCGGGCTTGTGCGTCCAGATCTCGCCGATCAGGGTCGGGCCGGAGTCGATCACCGAGTCGTCGAGCTTGGTGATGACGTCACCGGGCTTGAGGCCCGCCTTGTCCGCGGGACCGCCCGACTCGACCGCCGCCGCTCCGCTGGCGCCCGTGTCGGTGATCTTCGCGCCGTCCGAGCCCTCCTCCAGGGAGACGGACGCGCCGATCTTCGCGTAGACCGGCTTGCCGGTCTTGATCAGCTGCTGGGCGACGTACTTGGCCTGGTTGATCGGGATGGCGAAGCCGAGGCCGATCGAACCGGACTGGCCGGAGCCGCCCAGACCGCCGCTGCTGCTGGACTGGATCGCGGAGTTGATGCCGATCACCGCGCCGGAGGCGTCCAGCAGCGGACCGCCGGAGTTGCCCGGGTTGATCGAGGCGTCGGTCTGCAGGGCGCTCATGTAGGACGCCTTGCTGGTGGCGCTGCCGTCGCTGGAGGCGACCGGGCGGTTCTTGGCGCTGATGATGCCGGTCGTCACCGTGTTGGAGAGGCCGAAGGGCGCTCCGATGGCGATCGTCTCGTCGCCGACGGCCACCTTGTCGGAGTCGCCGAGGGCGAGCGGCTTGAGGTCGGACGGGGCGTTCTTGAGCTTGATGACGGCGACGTCGTAGCCCTGGGCGTGGCCGACGACCTCGGCGTCGTACTTCTTGCCGTTGGGGAACGTCGCGGTCAGCTTGCCGCCGTCGACGGCGTCGGCCACCACGTGGTTGTTGGTGACGATGTGGCCCTGGGTGTCGAAGACGAACCCGGTGCCGGTGCCGCCCTCACCGCTGGTGGACTCGGCCTCGATGGTGACCGTGCTCGGCAGGGCCTTGGCGGCGACCGCCGCGATGGTGCCCGGCGAGCGCTTCACCTGCGCGGCGCTGCTGTCCGAGGCGGAGACGGTGGTCGAGCCGGTGTCGTCGTTGTTCTTGGCCAGGGTGTACCCGAGGCCGCCGCCCAGGCCGCCCGCGACCAGCGCGGCCACCAGGACCGCGGCGACCATGCCGCCGCGCCCGTTGCGGGGCTTCGGCGCGGGCTGCTGGTACGACGAGCCCCAGCCGCCGGAACCCGCTCCGGCGCCGCCGTCCGCGTAGGACGGCGTGGCCGGGGGCGGGGGCGGCCAGGAGCCGTCCGGGGCGGGGCCGGGGCCCTGCGGCCCGTCGGACGGGCCGCCGGGGGCGTGCGCGCCCGGCGCGACGCCCTGCTCCGGGGCGCCCGGAGGTGTCGTCGGGAGTGGAGTGGTGGGTGCGCCCCCGTCGGCTGCGGCTGCCTGCGGGGAAGCAGCGGGAGATGCCACCGGCACGGGAGGTGCGGACGGGGCCGGGGGTACCGCGGTGCCCTCGTTCTCGGTGCTCACAGCTCTTCTCCTAGGTCCACGGCTGTTGTTCTCGGTCGCACTCGGTCACGCTCGTTCACGCTTGTCGACGGTCCGGCGCGATGCAGCTGTGCATGTGCTTTTGTCTGTCGTCAGCTTTTCCCACGGGCCGTCAGAGCACCATAAGCGGTGGCTGTGGGTATGGCGTCAACCTTTATATAGGACCTTTACGACAAAAACTCCATTCCATGGCGGGGTCCATGCCCCCGTTCGTCGCACGTGCGCGCCCTTGGCACCACACGTACCCCGTGGTGGTGGCACCATGACGCGGTGACCCACGCACGACAGCACCACATTCAGGTCATCGCCCACCGAGGAGCCTCCGAGGACGCCCCCGAGCACACCCTCGCCGCCTACCGGAAAGCGATCGAGGACGGTGCCGACGCCCTTGAATGCGACGTCCGGCTGACCGCGGACGGCCACCTCGTCTGCGTCCACGACCGGAGGGTCAACCGGACGTCCAACGGCCGCGGGGCGGTGTCGGCCCTGGAGCTGGCCGAACTCACCGCCCTGGACTTCGGCTCCTGGAAGAAGCGCGAGACCTGGCGCGGCCGGGACGAGGAGCCCGACTGGGAGTACCGTCCGGAGGACCGCGCGGACACCTCCGTACTCACCCTGGAGCGGCTGCTGGAGCTGGTCGCGGACGCCGGGCGCCGGGTGGAGCTGGCCATCGAGACGAAGCACCCCACGCGCTGGGCGGGACAGGTCGAGGAGCGGCTGCTGCTGCTCCTGAAGAGGTTCGGGCTGGACGCCCCGGCCTCCGTGGCCAAGTCGCCGGTACGGGTCATGAGCTTCTCGGCGCGCTCCCTTCACCGGGTGCGGGCGGCCTCGCCGAACCTTCCGACGGTCTATCTGATGCAGTTCGTCTCACCCCGGCTGCGCGACGGGCGGCTGCCCGCGGGCGTGCGGATCGCGGGTCCGTCCATCCGGATCGTGCGCAACCACCCGGCCTACATCGAGCGGCTGAAGCGGGCCGGCCACCAGGTGCACGTGTGGACCGTGAACGAGCCCGAGGACGTCGACCTCTGTGTCGAGCTGGGCATCGACGCCGTCATCACCAACCGCCCGCGCGCGGTGCTGCGCCAGCTCCGCGGCTGAGCGGTGCCGCGCCGGCTCCGCGGCTGATCCGCGGCGCGCCCGGGCGGTGCGCGGAAGCGAAAAAGCGCTGGTCGAAGTCAAGAGCCCCGTAAGGACCGTTCCGCGGCTCTTGACCCGGCCGGTCCACTGAAGCATCCTCCGTTCTCGGCCACACCCACGAAATCAAGCCACACCCTTACAGGGAGTGCTCCGGCGCGTTCGCTCCGTGTTCGAACGTTGCGAATGCGTCACCGGACCTGGATTGGCCGGTTTCCGGTACAGGCCAATGGGGCATTCACACCGTGGCGTGGGGCAAAGGAGGTCTCGGGGGTGGCGTTGGTGGTGGCACAGGAGGTGCCCACGTCGTCGAGCATGGCCGTACCCCATGGCCCTGCGGGCGTGGGGGAAGCAAGACACCGGATGCGTGATCAGCTGCGCATGGGTGGTGTATCGGACTCGGTCATCGACGACGCCGTACTGATCCTTTCGGAACTCTTGAGCAATGCCTGCAAACACGGGCGCCCCTTGGGCGACGCCTCGGCCGGGGACGGCGACGTCCGGGCGGCATGGCGCGTGGACCCGCGCGGCCGGCTCGTCGTCGAGGTGACGGACGGCGGCGGCCCCACCCGTCCGGCTCCGGCCACTCCGTCGGTGACCGCGCACGGCGGCCGGGGGCTGAACATCATCACGGCGCTGGCCGACGACTGGGGCGTCAGGGACGACGCCCGGGGCGAGGTCACGGTGTGGGTCGTGGTCCACGAGGACGTGCACGATCCCGACGCGAGACACCGTCGCGACGATTTCGCTACGCGCGTCACGGCCCCCGTGGTCTCCGCGATGCCCGGACTGGACTTCACGGACGCCTTCGACGACCTGGACTGAACCCGGCGGCGGTCGTCGCCATTCCGGCGCCTTCCCCAGGTCCCCGTCGGTGATGGCGCAAACGGCTAGGCTCCCGCCCGTACGAGACGAGAGCCGTAACCGGGAGACACCCACGATGGCCAAGAAGCGACCCCAGACCAAGGCCGAGCGCCCTCAGCTCACGGACGGTGAGATCCCGGTCGTCGGCGCCCGCGAGCCGTGCCCCTGCGGCAGCGGCCGGCGCTACAAGGCGTGCCACGGCCGGGCCGCCGCGCACGCCGCGACCGAGCTGGTGCACCGCCCCTTCGAGGGCCTGCCGGGCGAGGGCGACTGGGTGGCGCTGCGCGAGCTGGTCCCCGCCGCCACGGTCGAACTGCACCTGAAGGGCGGCCTCCCCGAGGGCGTCCCCTCGGTCACGCTCGCCACCGTGCTGCCGATGGCCTGGCCGGCGCTGCGCCGCGACGACGGCTCGGTCCTGCTGGGCCTGCAGAACGACACGGCGTCCGGTGACATCAGCCGCGATCTGGCCGACACCCTCCAGCGCGCCCTCACCGCCGAACCGGGCACGCCCGTCCAGGGCCGGCGGGCCCCGGCCGAAGGCCCGCGGCTGCAGGACCTGCTCGACCCCGAAGGCGCGTTCGAGCCAGTTGTGCACAGCGGCTTCGAGTTCTGGGTCCCGGACCCGGAGAACGCCACGCCGGAGGTGTCCGCCTCCCTGGAGCGGGCCAACGCCGCGGCCATCCCCACGGCGAAGCTGACCGGCGTGGACGCCGCGTACTGGTGCCAGACCCCGGACAAGAACCACCTGCGCTGGGTCATGCCGCATCCCGAGGAGCGGCTTCTGGACGCTCTTGCCCGGCTGCACGCGGCGGGCCGCTCCGGCCTGGGCGAGGGCACCCGGCTGGTCGGTTCCTTCCGTGCCCACGGGCTCACCGTGCCGGTCTGGGACCTGCCGAGCGGTGTCACGGCCGACGACGTGGAGAAGCCGGCCGCCGAGTTCGCCGAGCGCCTCGCCGCCGCCCTGGCCTCGGAGGCCCCGCTCACCGCCGAAGAGCGCCGGGCACGCGGCGGCCTGACCAACCGCCAGGTCACGCTCAGCTGACACACGGGCCCACCGGGGGGGGCGGCTGACCGACCGGTCAGCCGCTGTCAGCCGGTCGCATCAGGTGACTCCTGTCACAACTCCCCGTCACGACAAGCCAATCGGTGTCCGAATAGCCGAGATCGAATTTGCTAACCGCCGATCTCTTGTTACCGTTCCAATAGCCCGGTTGCTGGTGCATCCCCCGTCGCCAGCAACCGGGCCTTTCCATACCCGGCGCCGGTGTACGGAACGCCGCTGTTCGTCAACTGCCGTCGGAGGCCGCATAGTTGCTCCCCGAGCGCAGCAGCAGCGGCCCGCCCGAGCCGCGCTCCGCGAACTCCGCGACGGCCGTGTACGCGTCCAGGCCGCCCCGGGTGTGCTCCCTGGGGGTCTCACAGGTGGCGGGCTCGTCGTCGGCGCCCGCGGCGCAGCGGATCTGCATGGTGCGGTCGCCGGGCCCCATGAGGCTCAGCAGGGATTCCAGCGCCTTGCCGGTGGCGTTGCGGTAGTAGGTGCGCGCCCAGGTGTCCTCGCCCTGGGTCAGGACACAGGTCTGCGCCTCGACACCGTCGGGGGAGGAGACTTCCAGGCCGCAGCGGGTGGCGGTGGCCAGGCCCAGGCCGAGCAGCCGCGGGGAGCTGCCGGGGGCGGCGGAGGGGATCTTGGCGTCGTCGTCCGGAGAGGTCCGCACGGTGGCCCGAGCCCCGTCGGCCACCGGCCGCGCGGGGTCGCCCACCTGTCCCGCGGACGCCACGGTCAGCGGCAGTACGACCACGCAGGCCACGACGCCCGCGAGAGCGAGCAGACGAACGTTCATGTACCGGAAGATAACGACCGAGGGCGGGCGGCCGGTCCCGCGCGCGCCCGACACCCCTACAACTCGGGTGCGCTCACACCCGTACGAGTGAGGGCGTCGACCGCCGCGTCCACCACGGCCTCCACATCGGGCACCCAGGGCGAGGCCGAGCCGGGCAGCGGAGCACGCTCCCAGCGGATGGCGCCCAGGCCGGTCTCGGACGGGGGCAGCGCGAGATAGCCGCCCTCGCCGTGGAAGCGCAGGGAGCCGGGGACGAAGTCCTTCGCGTACAGCAGCTCGCCCAGCTGTTCCATCGAGTACGGCTTGACGAGCAACGCCCAGCGCGTGGGCGAGGCGATCACCGGACCCAGGCGCATACCGCGCCGGTCGAGTGCGTCGAGGGCGCGGGAGGCCGCGAGGGCCGGCAGGCTGACCGCGCAGGGGGCCTTGCCGCCGGTGGCGAGGACGATGGGCGCGTTCGGCCGGTTGGTCCACCACCAGCGCACCATGCGCTCGTCGGTGGTGGCCGCGAGGAGGCCGGGGTCGAAGGGGTGCGCGCCGGGCACCGTGCACTCCGGGTCGGGGCATGCGCAGCGCGCCCGCCCCTGCGGGTCCGGAGCCACGCCCGGGAGTACGGGCCACTGCCATTCCGTCGCGAAGTTCAGGGCCGACTTGAGCATCTCAGGCCTCCCGTCTTTCCGCTTGGACAGGAGCCTGCGTCGCCTTCCGAGGATCTCGCGCATGAGCGCTCGTTCCTTTCCGTTGCACCGCTGGCAACACCGTGGACCACATCACATCATGTGTCGATCACTTCACTGTGCGTACCTAATGGCGCATCACGCCCCCGCCCAGAGCGAGGGGAACCCCAAGGGGTCGAGCTTTGGCCGCGTTCACATCCATACTGCGTCTATCAAAAGCACGGCCGCGGCGTGGGGTGGCGAAGTCTGGCGTTTTGCCGTTCCGGGTATTTCTCTCCGCCTCCGCCACGGGAGGATGGGGCACGGTCGTCGGTGGCTAAGACGCCCGGGTCCGCCGCCAGGTTCCGGGCGGGTCCCCAACCACCCCTGGCCTTCTCCGAGTACGTACCCATCTCGACCGTCGTGACGCTCTGTGGAGCAAACCCAGTCGACCGCAATGAACCGATACCCGAGGCAGTTTTAAGCCAACTTTGCTTTTCCGCAAGGGGTCCGGAAGAAACCCACAAGGGGCCCACGGACACCAGGAATCCCGGCAGGACAATGCTGGACATCCCCTCACGAGTGCGTGTACATGTGGAGACACCGCCGGCGGCGCAGAATGACATGGGGGTTTGCGATGCTTTTGAGCAATACGCACCGGTCTGAAGGCCGGACACCATGAACGCCCCTCACCATTCGAAAGTGGCTGGAATCGATTCAACGGTTCCCACGCCCGCACACACTGTCGCGCCCGCACCTCCCGTCCCGGGCACTGCCGCCGTCCCCGCGCCGAACTCCCCCGCGCCCGGCGCCCTCCTCCAGGACCGGCTGGCCGGCTGGGTCTCGGATCTCACGACCCTCCACGAACTCACCGAGCGCCTGGCCCGTACGGACTCACTCGACGGAGCGCTCCAGGAACTGCTGCGCGCCGGAGCCGCCCTCGTGGGTGCCCGGCGCGGTCTCGTCGTACTGGAACCGGCCGACGGCCTCGGTCCCGACACCACCATCGGCCTGGGCCTCGGCCGCGCCGATCTCGGCCACATCGAGACCGTGCCGCGCGGCGCGATGTCGTACGGCGAACTTCTCGACACGGCCGCCGGACTCCCCGGCGCCGACGGCGAGATCGTCCACCCCGATCTGTTCGCCGAGGACGGCCTCGACCCCCGCCACCGCGAGGTGGCCGCCCGGCTCGGCTACGCCGCCAGCTACGCCCTGCCGCTGTCCACCGAGGCCGCCGGCCGCCTGGGCGCCGCCGTGTGGCTCTACGACGAGCCCGCCGAACCGCACGAGCGCCGGCGCCATCTCGCCGGCCTGTACGTCCGCTACGCCACCGAGCACCTGGCCCGGCTGCTGGAGGTCGCGCGCACGCGCGCGTGCCTGGCCACCATCGCCGAGGAACTGCTGCCCTCCCGGCTGCCGCGGGTGGCCGGCGTCCAGCTCGCCGCCCGGCACCGCACCGGCCCGCGCGGCGGCGGCGACTGGTACGACGCGCTGCCGCTGCCCGACGCCGCGCTCGGCCTCGCGGTCGGCTCGGTGACCGGGTCGGGGCCCAGCGCGGTCGCCGCCATGGGCCGGCTGCGGGCGTCCCTGCGGGCGTACGCCGTGATGGAGGGCGAGGACCCGGTCGCGGTCCTGTCCGACCTGGAGCTGCTGCTGCGCCTGACCGAGCCGGCCCGCTCCGCCACCGCCCTGTTCGCCTACTGCGAACCCGCGCTGCGCAAGGTCACCCTGGCCGGCGCCGGCCACAGCCCGCCGCTGCTGATCGGCGAGCGGCGCACCGAGTTCGCGGAGACCTCCGTGTCCGCACCCCTGGGGATGCTCGCCTGCTGGGAGGCGCCCAGTGTCGAGTTCCAGGCCGAAGCAGGAGAGACGGTTCTGCTCTACACCGACGGGCTGCTGCACCGCACCGGAGACCCCACGGACCGCGCCTTCGCCCGGCTGCACGCGGCGGCCACGAGCGTGCCGCGCGCCCTGCGGCGCGACCCCGGCGCCATCGCCGACCACGTACTGCGCACGGTGCTGCCGGACGGCCTGGACGCGGCGGACAGCGAGGAGGACGTCGTCCTCCTGGCGGCCCGCTTCGACTGAGGGGCCGAAACGGTGCGCGACGGCCGAGGAGGCGGAACGGTTCGCTTCGGCCGGGCGGGGCGGCGCGTCGTTTCGGGCGGGCGCGGCGGGGCGTCGCTGCGGCCGACAAGGCAGCACATCGCTCGGGCCGAGCACGGCGGCGCGTCGCTGCGGCCGGCAAGGCAGCACCCCGCTCCAGCCGGGCGGAGCAGCACATCGCTTCAGCCGGGCGGAGCAGCACGTCGCTTCGGCCGAGCGCGGCGGCACGCCACTTCGGCCGCGCAGGGCAGCACGTCACTTCAGCCGGGCGGGGCAGCACATCGCTCGGGCCGAGCACGGCGGCGCGTCGCTGCGGCCGGCAAGGCAGCACCCCGCTCCAGCCGAGCGGAGCAGCCAGCGCGGCGGCACGCCACTTCGGCCGGGCAGAGCAGCGCATCGCTTCGGCCGAGCGGAGCAGCGCATCGCTCGGGCCCAGCGCGGCAGCACGTCGCTCGGGCCCAGCGCGGCAGCACGTCGCTGCGGTCGGGCGGGCCCCGCGTGGTTCGCATGCGTGGGCATAACAGCTCTTCCCGCCCAGGGCCACGCCGGTACGACCGTACGATGATGGGGGTCCCCTGCTCGCGCGGAACCGAGATTCGCCGAGGGCTCGGGGGGACCGTGCCGTATCGAGGAGGATGACCGTGGCCGACGAGCTCACTCCGGAGACCCCGGAAACTGAGTCCGAGGAGCCCATCAAGCAGCGGAAGAACGGCCTGTACCCGGGCGTCTCCGACGAGCTCGCCGAGAACATGAAGTCCGGCTGGGCCGACACCGAGCTGCGCGACCTCAAGCCGATCGCGCAGGCCGCGCACACCGCGCGCCGCCGCGCCGACCTGTCCGCCCGCTTCCCGGGCGAGCGCCTGGTGATCCCGGCGGGCAACCTGAAGACCCGCTCGAACGACACCGAGTACCCCTTCCGGTCGTCGGTCGAGTACGCCTACCTCACGGGCAACCAGACCGAGGACGGCGTCCTGGTCCTGGAGCCCACCGCGGACGGCCACGAGGAAACGATCTACCTCCTGCCGCGCTCCGACCGTGAGAACGGCGAGTTCTGGCTCTCCGGCCAGGGCGAGCTGTGGGTCGGCCGCCGGCACTCGCTCACCGAGTCCGAGGCGCTCCACGGCATCCCCGCCGCCGACGTGCGCGAGCTGGCCGGGAAGCTGAAGGAGGCCACCGGCCCGGTCCGCGTGGTGCGCGGCTACGACGCCGGGATCGAGGCGGCCCTCACCGACAAGGTCACCGCCGAGCGCGACGAGGAGCTGCGCGTCTTCCTCTCCGAGGCCCGGCTGACCAAGGACGAGTTCGAGATCGGCGAGCTCCAGAAGGCCGTCGACTCGACCGTGCGCGGCTTCGAGGACGTGGTGAAGGTCCTCGACAAGGCCGAGGCCACCTCCGAGCGCTACATCGAGGGCACCTTCTTCCTCCGCGCGCGGGTGGAGGGCAACGACGTCGGCTACGGCTCCATCTGCGCGTCCGGCCCGCACGCCTGCACCCTGCACTGGGTCCGCAACGACGGCCCGGTCCGCTCCGGCGACCTGCTCCTGCTGGACGCGGGCGTGGAGACGCACACCCTGTACACCGCGGACGTCACGCGGACGCTGCCGGTCAACGGCACGTACAGCGAGATCCAGAAGAAGATCTACGACGCCGTGTACGAGGCGCAGGAGGCCGGTATCGCGGCCGTGAAGCCAGGCGCCAAGTACCGCGACTTCCACGACGCCGCCCAGCGCGTGCTCGCCGAGAAGATCGTCGAATGGGGCCTGGTCGAGGGCCCGGTCGAGCGCGTCCTGGAGCTCGGACTGCAGCGCCGCTGGACCCTGCACGGCACCGGGCACATGCTCGGCATGGACGTCCACGACTGCGCGGCCGCGCGGACGGAGACGTACGTGGAGGGCGTGCTCGAACCCGGCATGGTGCTCACGGTCGAGCCCGGCCTGTACTTCCAGGCGGACGACCTGACCGTGCCGGAGGAGTACCGGGGCATCGGCGTCCGCATCGAGGACGACATCCTGGTCACCGAGGACGGTAACCGGAACCTCTCGGACGGCCTGCCGCGCCGGTCGGACGAGGTCGAGGCGTGGATGGCGGCGCTGAAGGGCTGAGCGACGCCGAAGCGCTGACCGCGGGGCTGAACGAAGCCCTATAGTGCGGATCAACGACTGATACGACACTGATGGCCGGGTACCTGTGCGGTACCCGGCCATTCACGTGCCTAGGGGGAGGGTTCTCGTGGACGACTTCTGGTCCGGTGTCGGGGTGGATCTGCATCTGGAGCCCGATTCGGCGGACGGGCGCCGGGTCGGGCTGGAGCGGGCGCTGCGCGACGCCGTGCGCGACGGGCGGCTGGCGCCCGGCACCCGGCTGCCGGCGACCCGGCGGCTCGCGTCCGAGCTGGGGATCTCGCGCGGCACGGCGAAGGCGGCGTACGACCAGCTGGTCGCCGAGGGATATCTGACGGCACGGCAGGGCTCGGGCACTCAGGTGGCCTCGCTGCCCTCCGTCGACGCCGGTACGCCGGAGGCGGCCGCACGCGCGCGTGCGCCCCGTTTCGATCTGCGGCCCGGCAGCCCGGACGTCGGGGCGTTCCCGGCGGCGGCCTGGCTGCGGGCGCTGCGCCGCGCCATCGCGACGGCACCCTCACTGGCGTACGACTACGGCGATCCGCGGGGCCGGATCGAGCTGCGCACGGCGCTCTCGGGCTACCTGGGGCGGGCACGCGGGGTGATCGCCCCGCCGGAGCGGATCGTGATCACCTCCGGGTACGTACAGGGCCTCGCGCTCCTCACGCGCGTGCTGGACGGCGCCGCCGTCGCCATGGAGGACCCCGGGCTGCCCTTCCACCGGGAGGTGGTGCGGCGCAACGGCGGCCGGGTGGTGCCCGTACCCGTCGACGAACGCGGGGCCCGCGTGCAGGAGCTGGGCGACGCGGCCGCCGTGGTCGTCACGCCCGCCCACCAGTACCCGACCGGCGTGACCCTGCACCCGGAGCGGCGGCGGGCGCTCAGCAACTGGGCACGCGCGCGTGGGGGCCTGATCGTCGAGGACGACTACGACGGGGAGTTCCGCTACGACCGTCAGCCCGTCGGCGCGCTCCAGGGCATGGCGCCGGGCCAGGTGGTGTACCTGGGCACCGCCTCCAAGACCCTGGGCCCCGCGCTGCGGCTGGGCTGGATGGTGCTGCCGCCCCACCTGGCCGACGCGGTCGCGGACGCCAAGCTGCACAGCGACCACCACACCGAGTCCATCGGCCAGTTGGCGCTCGCCGAGCTCATCGACAGCCATGCCTACGACCGTCATGTGCGCGCGTGCCGGCTCAGATACCGGCGCCGCAGGGACCAGCTCCTGGACCGGCTGGGCCCGCGCCGGAAGGTACGCGGGATCGCGGCCGGGCTGCACGCCCTGGTGGAGGTCACCGACGAGACGGAGGTGCTCGCCCGCGCGGACGCGGAGGGGCTCGCCCTCGGCCGCCTGGGCGACCACTGGCACACGCCCGCCGCCCCCCGCGAGCAACGGCAGCAGGGCCTGGTCGTCGGGTACGGCACGCCTCGGGAGCGGGCGTATCCGGAGGCGCTGGAGGTGCTGGCGAAGGTGCTGGTCGGGGCGTGAAGTCGGCGGCGCCTCGTGAATTGGACCACTGAAGGGCCTTGATATTGGGCCTGTTGACGGGTCCAGCGCGCTTCTAGTGTCGTCGTATGACGAACCGTCCGCAGCGCGTCCTGGCACTGGCCCAGTTGACCAACTCCGTCGGCGACGGCGCCTACTACGTGACGTCGGCGCTGTACTTCACCCGTGTCGTGGGGCTCGCCCCCGCGCGCGTGGGGCTCGGGCTGACCGTCGGCTGGGCGGTCGGCTCGCTGGTGGGGGTGCCGCTGGGGCGGCTCGCGGACCGGCGCGGGGCGCGCGGGACGGCGGTGCTGCTGGCGCTGGCGACGGGGCTGGCGGTGGCGTCCTTCCTCGTCGTGCGCGGCTTCGTGCCGTTCGTCCTCGCCGCGTGCGCCTACGCCTCCGCGCAGTCGGGGCTGGCGGCGGCCCGGCAGGCGCTGCTGGCGGGGCTGGTGCCGGCCGGGGAGCGCACCGGACTGCTGGCACGGCTGCAGTCGACGCTCAACGCCGGTCTGGCGGTGGGCGCGGGCATCGGCGGGCTCGCGCTGCACGCCGGGACGCGGGCGGCGTACCTGGCGGTGTTCGCGCTGGACACCGTGACGTTTCTGCTGTGCGCGGGGCTGCTGCTGCGGCTGCCCTCCGTGGCGCCCGGGGCCCCGCGGAAACGTGACGGCGGCGGCCGGCCGGGGGTGCTGCGCGACCGCCCGTACGTCGTCGTCACCCTGCTCAACACGGTCCTGCTGCTGCGGATGCCGCTGCTCAGCCTGGGGCTGCCGCTGTGGATCGCCGAGCGGACGGCGGCGCCCGACTGGCTGGTGTCCGCGCTGTTCGTGCTCAACACGGGGGCCGTCATGGTCTTCCAGGTGCGCATGGCGCGCGGGGTCACCGGCCTCGCGTCGGCCGCGCGGGCGGTGCGGCGCTCGGGCTGGGTGATGCTGGCGGCGTGCGTGGTGTTCGCGCTGACGGCGGGGGCCTCCGCGTGGATGGCCGTGGTCCTGCTGGTGACCGGGGCGGCACTCCAGGCGGCGGCCGAGATGGGGCAGTCGGCCGGCTCCTGGCAGCTGTCGTTCGATCTGGCCCCGGCCGACCGCATCGGCGAGTACCAGGGTTTCTTCGGCACCGGCGTCACGGTGGCCCGCACCCTCGGCCCGCTGGTGCTGACCTCCCTGCTGGTGGAGTGGGGCACCCCTGGCTGGCTGCTGCTGGGCGGCGCGACGCTGGCGGCGTCGTACGCGATGGGGCCGGCGGCGCGACGGGCCGTCGGCCGTGCCTCCGAGGAGATCACGCGGCCCGTGCTCGTGGGCTGACCGGCAGCGAGTCAAGGAACAGCGCCCCCGCGAGCAGCCCCGCGCTGCCGCGGGGGCTCCACGCGCGCGCGTGCAGGTCGGCGTCGAGAGCGGCCAGCGCCGCGGCGGTCGCCTCGGCGTCCGTGGCCGTGTCGGCGAAGGCCGACTGGTAACCGGCGGCCACGAGGCCGCCGGCCGCGACCGTGCCCCCGGTCACCGCGAGGGCGCGGCACCGGGTGAGGGAGGTGTCTCGGTGATTGCCCGTCATGACCGAGCAAGCCAGGAAGGCCGCTTGTCAAGCACATGGGCAAGAGCTTTCAAAGGACTGTGAAAGCCCGGGAATCCAAGGCCGGCCGGAACACCTCGGTCAGACGGCCGGATCCGCATCGTGCAGGATCCGCTGGAAGAGATGACAGTCCCGCCATTCCCCATTGATATGCAAATAACTCGGGGCCATGCCGATCGAATCGAAACCGCATTTCTTCAGGACGCGCTGTGAACCGGTGTTCTCGATAAGCGTGGACGCCTCGATCCGGTGCAGTCCGACCGTGTCCCGCGCGATACGGCACACCCGCTCCACGGCGCTGCTGGCCAGCCCCCGGTTCTGCTGGTCGGCGGCGACCCAGTAACCCAGATAGGCGCTGCAGAAGGGGCCCATCGAGATGCCGGACAGCGTGATCGCCCCCACGATCCGCCCGCCGCCCGACTCAAGGACCCAGGGCACCAGAGCGCCCTCCGCGAACTGCCGCAGCAGCTCCTCCAGACGCTCCGTCTGACCCTCGACCGTGAAGAAGGAGTCCGGTCTGCACGGCTCCCACGGTTCGAGATGTTTCCGGTTCTCGACGTATGCGGAACAAAGCGCCGAAGCATCGTCCTGAGCGAGCGGCCGTAGCCGTACTCCCTCGAATATTTCCTCGGTTCCGATATTCATGCGCGCACCCTAGCGCGGCCGTTATGCCTGCGCAGCAGTCATGCCGTAAGCAGAGAAGGATCTTTCGTCCACTTGAGCATCTTGTCGAAGCTCACCACCGTCCCTCCCCGGCCCGGCTTGTCGCCGATGTGGACGTGATCGGCGAGTTCCCTGATCAAGAACAGTCCGCGGCCGTGCTCGGCGTCCACGCGCGGCGGGCGCGGAGCATGGGCGCGGGCGAACCCCGGCCCGGAGTCGGCCACTTCGATACGGCACTTCTCGCCGTCCAGGTAGGCGGTCACCCGGTACGCCTCCGACGAGCCGCCACGCGACGCGCCCCCGCCGTGCTCGACGGCGTTCGCGCAGGCCTCGCCGAGGGCGACGGACAGGTCGTAGGACACATCGGGGTCGACGCCCGCGGTCTCCATCGTGCCGAGGAGCAACCGGCGGGCGAGCGGCACGCTCGCGGCCTCGCGGCGCAGATGGAGTGACCACCAGATGCTCATGCTCCAGCCTCCAGGCTGCGGCTCGACATACCGTTACCTATTGCCGCCAATCCCCGGGTGTAAGCACCCCGTCCGCGTGACCCCGCCCATACGGACGATGCGCGCGGGCAGGAATCGGTGTATGAGGGGGCGGATCACAGCAGAGCATGATCTTCCGGTCGAACGGAACCTTGTGGACCTGACGTCGGGCAACGGCGGGTCCAGTGCGATGATGAGGCCGCCATGACTGCCCCCCACCAGCGCACGGCGCGCTCCGGAAACCGACTCCGGATCCTGCGGGCCGCGGTGTTCGCCGCGGTCTGTGTCGTGCTGGCCGCGGCCGGGCACACCTTGGCCTCCTGCGCCACCGTTCCGCTGTGGACGCTGGGCGCGGGCTTCCTCGGCGCCCTCGTGCTCGTGGCGCCGCTCGCCGGACGCGAGCGCTCACTGCCGGGAATCGTCGCGCTGCTCGCGCTCGGCCAGACCCTGCTGCACACGCTGTTCGGGCTGGGCCAGCACGGTACGGCGAGCATGTCGTCCGGTGCCATGTCGTCCGGCGCGATGTCGTCCGGCGCGATGTCGATGGGCTCCATGGCCGGGATGAGCGACACCACGCTGGTCGAGCGGGCCGCGCGGCTCGTCTGCGGCACCGGCGTCGCGGCGATCACCCCGGCCCACGCCTACCGGATCCTCTCCCAGGCGCACCTGCTCACCGGCTCCGGCACGGACATGAGCGCCATGCACCACGCGGCGGACGCCACCGGCTCCTCGGAGTCGCTGCTGCCGACCCTGCCGATGCTGCTCGCTCACGTGCTCGCCGCGGTGGCCGTCGGCTGGCTGCTGCGCCGCGGCGACCTGGCCGTGCTGCGTCTGCTGGAGCTGTCGGCGCATGGAGTCGCCGAGGGGGCGCTCGTACGTTCCCTGCGCGGGGCGCTCGCCCTGGTGCGTGCCCTGTGCGCCGGGCTTCCGGCCGCTCCCGAGGCGGGCCCGCGACAGCTGCGCACCGCCGGGGACGAACCACCCGCACCCCACGCAACCGCACTCCAGCACTCGGTGATCCGGCGCGGCCCGCCCGCGGCCGCCGCATTCGTCCTCGCTGCCTGACGCGACGCGACCACACCACACCACTCCACCCGGACCGGGACGGAGGGGCCGGCCGCCGTCGTGCGGCACGCGCGCGTGCACTTCGTGCGCGCCCCCCTTCTTTCACCGGAACTCACACAGAGTGGAGTGCTCCACGCCATGAAGGTTTCTCGTCTCGCCGCCGCCGCTGCCGTCGCGGGCTCGGCCGTCCTCGCCCTCTCCGCGCCCGCCTTCGCACATGTGTCCGTGCAGCCCGAGGGCACCGCGGCCAAGGGCGGCTACGCGGTCGTCGACTTCAAGGTCCCCAACGAGCGCGACAACGCCTCGACCACCAAGGTCGAGGTCAACTTCCCGGCGGACCACCCGCTGGCCTCCGTGATGCCGCAGCCGGTCGCCGGCTGGACGACGGAGGTCACCAAGTCCAAGCTGGACAAGCCGCTGGAGATGCACGGCAAGAAGATCGACGAGGCCGTCACCAAGGTCACCTGGACCGCCGACGGCAAGGGCATCGAACCCGGCTACTTCCAGAAGTTCCCGCTCTCCCTGGGCACTCTGCCCGAGGACACCGACGAACTCGTCTTCAAGGCGGTCCAGACGTACTCCAACAAGGAGGTCGTGCGCTGGATCGAGGTGCAGCAGGACGGCCAGGAGGAGCCCGAGAACCCGGCCCCCGTCCTCACCCTGTCCGCCGCATCCGCCGATGAGCACGGGCACGGCTCCACGACCGCCGAGGACGCCTCCGACAAGAAGACCGAGACCGCGGCCGCGTCGGACGCCGGCTCCTCCGGCGGCAGCGACACCACCGCACGCGTACTCGGCGTGGCGGGCATCGTCGTCGGCGCGGCGGGAGTCGCGTACGGCGTGCTCGCCGGGCGCCGGCGGTCCGCCGCCTGACCCCCGCCGCCCGCACCGCGCACAGGGGGTCGTGCGACTCTTGCGTACGACCCCCGGTGCGCTCCGGAGCTCTCACATCTGGGACATTTTTCTATGCGCAAGAAGACGTTCGCCGCGGCCGCGCTGCTCGCCGCCGCCACCCTGACCCTCTCCGCCTGCGGCAGTGGTGACGACGGCAAGTCGCCCATCGCCGTGGTCTCCGAGGAGTCCGGCTCGGCCAAGGCCGCCACCCTCCTCGACAAGCCGTTCGAGAAGCCGGACCTGGTCCTCACCGACACACACGGCAAGAAGTACGACCTCCGCAAGGAGACCGAGGGCCGGCCGACGCTGGTCTACTTCGGCTACACGCACTGCCCCGACATCTGCCCGCTGACCATGAACAACGTCGCGGTCGCCAAGAAGTCGCTGTCCAAGGCGGAGCAGGCGAAGCTGCGGGTCGTGTTCGTCACCACCGACCCGGCCCGCGACACGCCGTCCGAGCTCGGCAAGTGGCTCAAGGGCATCGACCCCGAGTTCATCGGCCTGACCGGCGACTTCGCCACCATCCAGGCCGGCGCCCGCTCCCTCGGCATCTCCATCGAGCCGACGAAGAAGGACAAGAACGGCAAGATCGTCTCCGTCCACGGCACCCAGGTCGTCGCCTTCTCGCCGAAGACCGACGGGGGTTACCTCCTCTACGGCGAGGACGCCACCGTCGACGACTACACCAAGGATCTGCCCAAGATCATCGAGGGAGCGAACCCGTGAGGCGTCTCGCCGTACCCGTCGCCGTGCTGGCGGGCGCGCTCACCCTCGCGGGCTGCGGCGGATCCGACGACACGGCTGCCGAGCTGTCGGTCGGCGCCTCCTACATGCCCCAGCCGGTCTCCGCCGACATGGCCGCCGGCTTTCTGACGATAACGAACAAGGGCGCCGCGAAGGACGAGCTGACCTCCGTCACCAGCGACGTCGCGGGCCGGGTCACCATGCACGACACCGTGGGCGGCAGCATGCAGGAGGTCACCTCCTTCGCCGTCCCGGCACACGGCCGACTCGTGTTCAGGAGCGGTGGCAACCATCTGATGTTCGAGAAGCTGAACCGCAGGCCGAAGCAGGGCGACACGATCACGCTGAAGCTGAAGTTTGCCAAGTCCGGACCCCTCACCGTCGAGATGCCGGTGAAGTCCGCCACGTACAACCCGTCGACCGGACACTGAGGGAGGGACCACCTTGACCCGGACCACCGCCCCCCGCCTACGGACCCTGGTGCTGCTGTTCCTGGCCGTCACCGGCGCGCTCCTCGCCGGGGCCGGTCCGGCCTCCGCGCACGCCGCGCTGACCGGCAGCGACCCCGCGCAGGGGGTGGTGGTCGACAAGGCCCCCGACCAGGTGTCGCTCACCTTCTCGGAGAAGGTGGCGATGAACGACGACTCGCTGCGCGTCCTCGACCCCAAGGGCAAACGGGTGGACGTCGGCAAGCCGTCCGACGTGAGCGGGACGACCTACGCCGTGCAGCTCAAGAGCGGTCTGGGCAACGGCACGTACACCGTCACCTACCAGGTCGTCTCCGCGGACAGCCACCCCGTCGCCGGTGCCTACACCTTCTCCGTCGGCGCCCCGTCCATGACCACCGTCTCCGTCTCCGGCCAGACGGCGGGCGGCGGAGTCGTGGGCTGGCTGTACGGGTTCGGGCGGTACGTGTCGTACGCCGGCTACATCGTGCTGGTCGGCGGCGGCGCCTTCGTGCTCGCCTGCTGGCAGCGCGGCTCCGGGGTGCGGGCGCTGCAGCGGCTCGTCGTCGGCGGCTGGCTCGCGCTCACCGCGGCCACCCTGTGGCTGCTGCTCCTGCGTGGCTCCTACACCACCTCGGGGAAGTTCGGCGACGTCTTCGACCTGAGCCTGCTCGGCCAGGTGCTGCAGACCAAGACCGGCGCCGCGCTGGTCTCCAGGCTGCTGCTGCTCGCCGCGGCCGCGCTGTTCATCGCGGTGCTCTTCGGAACCTACGACAAGCGGGAGGACGAGGAGAAGCGCGACCTCAGGTTCGGGCTCGCCATCGGCGGGACCGTGGTCGCCGCCGGGCTGGCGGCGAGCTGGGCGATGGCCGAGCACGCCTCGACCGGGCTCCAGCCGGGCATCGCCATGCCCGTCGACGTGCTCCATCTGCTGGCGGTCGCCGCCTGGCTGGGCGGACTCGTCGCCCTGCTCGTCGCGCTCCACCGGGCGCCCGCCGACACACCCGTCGAGGCCGCCGCCGTACACCGCTTCTCCCGCCTCGCCTTCGGGTCCGTGGCCGCGCTGGTCGCCACCGGCATCTACCAGTCCTGGCGCCAGCTCGGCTCCTGGTCCGCGTTCACCGACACCCGGTACGGACAGCTGTTGCTCGTCAAGATCGGGCTGGTCCTGCTGCTCGTCGGCATCGCGTGGATCTCGCGGCGCTGGACGGCGCGGCTCACGGACACCGCGGCGACCACGGCCACCACGGAGCAGGCCGAGGCCGAGCTGCCCGCCAAGGAGCACGTCACGGCACCGGCCGCGGCCGGTGACTCCGAGCGTGCCGCCCAGCTCTCCCGGCAGCGGGCCGCCGTGGACGCCACCCGGCAGAAGCGACTGCGCAAGGCCGACCCCAACCGCTTCGGCCTGCGCCGCTCGGTGTTCGTGGAGGCGGGCGTAGCGGTCGTCCTGCTCGCCGTCACCACCGTGCTGACCCAGACCGAGCCTGGACGCACCGAGCAGGAGGCCAAGGCCGCCACGTCGTCGTCCTCCTCGTCCTCCTCGTCGTCCTCGACCTCCGGGGCGCTGACCCTGGACATGCCGTTCGACACCGGCGGCAAGGACGGCAAGGGCGTCGTACGACTCGACCTCGACCCCGCGCGCGTGGGCGGCAACGAGATGCACGTCTACGTACAGCGGCCCAACGGCCGGGCCTTCGACATCCCCGAGGTGAAGGTCGCCTTCACCCTGGAGGCCAAGAAGATCGGGCCCCTTCCCGTGACCCCCGACCACATCGCCACCGGGCACTGGGCGGCGGACGGGGTGCAGATCCCCATGGCCGGCGAATGGAAGATCGCCGTGACCGTGCGGACCTCCGACATCGACCAGACGTCCGTCTCCAAGAACGCGCAGATCGGCTGAACCGCACCATGACCGACCAGTCCACCTCCTCCGAAACGATCGCCCCCGAAGGGGCCGTTCCGGGGAACGGCGACCCCCACGAGGGGATATCGCGGCGGAAGCTGCTCGGCACCGCCGGTGCGACCGGGCTTGTGCTCGGTGCGGCGGGCGGGGCCGTGGGATACGCGGCCGCACCCGCCCAGGCCACCCCGCTGACCTCGGTGGGCTCCGGCCGGGCGATGTTTCACGGGAAACATCAGCCCGGCATCACCGAGGGCCTCCAGGCCCGGGGCCATCTCGTCGCCTTCGACCTCACGGCGGGTGCGGGCCGCAAGGAGGCGGCCGCCCTGCTGCGCCGGTGGTCGACGACGGCCGAGCGGCTGATGGCGGGCGAGGCGGCCGCGCACGACGACACGGACGTGGCCCGGGACGCCGGCCCGTCGTCGCTGACGATCACCTTCGGCTTCGGCAACAGCTTCTTCGCCAGGACCGGACTGGACAAACAGCGCCCGGTCTCCCTCGACCCGCTGCCCGACTTCTCCTCCGACCACCTCGACAGGGCGCGCAGCAATGGCGACCTGTGGGTGCAGATCGGCGCCGACGACGCCCTGGTCGCCTTCCACGCCCTGCGCGCGATCCAGAAGGAGGCGGGCGGCGCGGCCCGCGTCCGCTGGCAGATGAACGGCTTCAACCGCACCCCGGGCGCCACTGCCCACCCGATGACGGCCCGCAATCTGATGGGCCAGATCGACGGCACCCGCAATCCGAAGCCGGCGGACGCCGACTTCGACAAGCGGATCTTCGTCCCGGCGTCCGGCTCCGGCGACCCGGCCTGGATGGCGAACGGCTCCTACGCGGTCGTACGCCGTATCCGCATGCTCCTCGACGACTGGGAGAAGCTCTCGGTCAAGGCCCAGGAGGGCGTCATCGGGCGCCGCAAGTCCGACGGGGCGCCGCTGTCCGGGGGCACCGAGACGACCACGATGGACCTGGAGAAGGCCGACGCCCACGGCAACTACGTCGTTCCGGGCAATGCGCACGCCCGGATCACGCGGCCCGACCAGAACGGGGGCGCGGCCATGCTGCGGCGCCCGTTCTCGTACCACGACGGCTTCGACGCGGACGGGGTGCCCGACGCGGGGCTGCTCTTCGTGTGCTGGCAGGCGGATCCGCTGCGTGGCTTCGTGCCGGTGCAGCGCAAGCTCGACCGGGGCGACGCGCTGTCGAAGTACATCCGCCACGAGGCGAGCGGCCTGTTCGCCGTGCCGGGCGGGGCGGCCCGCGGAGAGTACGTGGGCCAGCGGCTGCTGGAGGGCTGAGCGCGCCCCGGTTCACTCAGGGGAGGGGCTGCCGTGAGACACGTGAGCCCCGTTTCCCCGAGGCCATTAGGGTGAGGACATGCCAGCGAGCTATGCGTATCTCGGCCCCGAGGGCACGTTCACGGAAGTGGCCCTGCGCACACTTCCGGAGGCGGCGACCCGGGAGCTGATCCCGTACGTTTCGGTGCAGTCCGCTCTCGACGCCGTGCGCGCCGGTGAGGCCGAGGCCGCGTTCGTGCCGATCGAGAACTCGGTCGAGGGCGGCATCACGACCACCCTCGACGAGCTGGTCGCGGGCGCGCCTCTGATGATCTACCGCGAGGTGCTGCTGTCGATCACCTTCGCGCTGCTGGTCAGGCCCGGCACCAAGCTGTCCGAGATCAAGACGGTCACCGCCCATCCGGCCGCCCAGCCGCAGGTCCGCAACTGGCTCAGGACCAACCTCCCGGACGCCGTCTGGGAGTCGGCCGCCTCGAACGCCGACGGCGCCCGGCTGGTCCAGGAGGGCCGGTACGACGCCGCCTTCGCCGGTGAGTTCGCGGCCGCCCGGTACGGTCTGGTGCCCCTGGAGACCGGGATCCACGACGCGGAGAACGCGCAGACCAGGTTCGTCCTGGTGGGCCGGCCGGCCCGGCCCGCGGCGCCGAGCGGCGCGGACAAGACCTCCGTCGTGCTGTGGCAGCGCGACGACCACCCCGGTGGGCTGCGCGACCTGCTCGGCGAGTTCGGCACCCGGGGCATCAACCTGATGCTGCTGCAGTCCCGGCCCACCGGCGCCGGCATCGGCAACTACTGCTTCTGCATCGACGCCGAGGGCCATATCTCCGACCGCAGGATGGCCGAGGCCCTGATGGGGCTGAAGCGGATCTGTCTGCAGGTGCGGTTCCTCGGCTCGTACCCGCGCGCCGACATCAAGCCCGACGATGTCCGGCCCACGCTGCCGGGGACGTCGGACGAGGAGTTCGTCACGGCGGCGGACTGGGTGGCGCGGTGCCAGGACGGCCGTTTCTAGCCAGTCCTACCTGCATACCTTCGTTGTCCACAGGAGTTATCCACAGGCGCTCTTCTCGACCTGGGGACAAGTCGACAACGAAGTGCCACTCAGTCGACAAATCGCCCTGCAACTCCCAGATGGGGCCACCGGCACACAGGTCACCCTTCGTCCACTCGTTTCCTTTGGTTCATCTTTTGGGGCGACCACTTTCCACCCGAAAGTAGGTGTCAGGGCGGTTTGGGTGGGGAATTCTTCGGCCCGTCGAACGCTTCCGGAGTGATCAATTCCGAAATCCACAGACCTTCCGCACAGCCTGTGGATAACTCTTCCCGGAGTGTGGACCCCTGTGGACAACCGGGCTTCCAAATCCCGTTCTCCACAAGGGAATCGAGTCAACACGACGCCTGCCGCTTGCCCCGTCCCAGGGAGTGAGACACTTTTCCTTGACACGCTCGGCAATTCGCCCATAACGGAACGTAAGCCGCGAATCGGAACCCGTTGGAATAGTGATTCGTGAGCGGCAACCCCGCACCGGTAGCCTTGAGCCCGTGATTGACCTTCGCTTGCTCCGTGAGGACCCCGACCGTGTGCGCGCGTCCCAGCGCGCCCGTGGAGAGGACGTCGCGCTCGTCGACGCCCTCCTGTCTGCCGACGAGCGGCGCAGGTCGTCCGGCGTCCGCTTCGACGAACTGCGCGCCGAGCAGAAGCAGCTCGGCAAGCTCATCCCCAAGGCCCCCGCGGACGAGAAGGCCGAGCTGCTCAAGCGCGCCGAGCAGCTCAAGGCCGACGTCAAGGCCGCCGACGCCGAGCGCGACGCGGCCGACGCCGAGACCCAGGAGCTCGTGCTCAGGCTCGGCAACCTCGTCCACCCCGACGTGCCCGTCGGCGGCGAGGAGGACTTCGTCACGCGGGAGACGCACGGCACCATCCGCGACTTCGGCGCCGAGGGCTTCGAGCCCAAGGACCACCTGGAGCTCGGCCAGCTGCTCGGCGCGATCGACGTCGAGCGCGGCGCCAAGGTCTCCGGCTCGCGCTTCTACTTCCTCACCGGTGTCGGCGCCCTGCTGGAGCTGGCCCTGGTGAACGCGGCGATCGCCCAGGCGACGGCCGCGGGCTTCACACCGATGCTGACCCCGGCCCTCGTCCGCCCCCAGTCCATGGCGGGCACCGGCTTCCTCGGCCAGGCGGCTCAGGACGTCTACCACCTCGACAAGGACGACCTCTACCTGGTCGGCACGTCGGAGGTGCCGCTGGCGGCCTACCACATGGACGAGATCATCGACGCGGACCGCCTCCCGCTGCGCTACGCAGGCTTCTCGCCCTGCTTCCGCCGCGAGGCCGGCTCGCACGGCAAGGACACCAAGGGCATCTTCCGCGTCCACCAGTTCGACAAGGTCGAGATGTTCTCCTACGTCACTCCCGAGGAGTCGCAGGAGGAGCACAAGCGCCTGCTGGAGTGGGAGAAGCAGTGGCTGACCTCGCTGGAGCTGCCGTTCCGCGTCATCGACGTCGCCACCGGTGACCTGGGCGCCTCGGCCTCCCGCAAGTTCGACTGCGAGGCGTGGATCCCGACGCAGGGCAAGTACCGCGAGCTGACCTCGACCTCGGACTGCACCGAGTTCCAGTCCCGCCGCCTGTCGATCCGCGTCCGCGAGGGCAAGCAGGTCCGCCCGCTGGCGACGCTGAACGGCACGCTGTGCGCCGTACCGCGCACGATCGTGGCGATCCTGGAGAACCACCAGCAGGCCGACGGCTCCGTCCGCGTCCCCGAGGTGCTGCGCCCGTACCTGGGCGGCCGGGAGGTCCTGGAGCCGGTGGCCAAGTGAGCGGCGCCTTCCCGTACGGACTGGTCGCCACCGATCTCGACGGAACGCTCCTGCGCTCCGACGAATCAATCTCACAGCGCACCCGTGACGCGCTCGCCGCGGCCACCGCGGCGGGCGCGGCGCACATCGTGGTCACCGGCCGCGCGGCCCCCTGGACCCGGCACGTCCTCGACGACCTCGGATACCAGGGCCTCGCCGTCTGCGGACAGGGCGCGCAGGTGTACGACGCCGGCGAGCACCGGCTGCTGACCTCCGTCACCCTGGACCGCCGCCTGGCGAGGGTGGCCCTGGCCAAGATCGAGGCCGAGGTGGGCCCGCTGTTCCTCGCGGCGAGCCAGGACGGCCTCGACGGCAAGGTGCTGGTCGGCCCCGGGTACGCGGTCACCGGAAGGCTCCCGGCGACGCCGTTCACGGACGTGTCCGACGTCTGGGCCGCGCCGCTGAACAAGATCTACATACAGCACCCCACCCTCTCGGACGACGAGCTGGCCGAGGCGTCCCGCCGGGCCGCGGGCGGCTTCGTCACGGTCGCCCTGGCGGGCGAGGGCATCGTGGAGCTGCTGCCGCTCGGCCTGTCCAAGGCAACGGGCCTCTCCCTGGCGGCCCGACGCCTGGGCCTGGAGCCCACCGACACGATCGCCTTCGGCGACATGCCCAACGACATCCCGATGTTCACCTGGTCGTCCCGCGGCGTGGCCATGGCCAACGCCCACGAGGAACTGAGGGCAGTGGCGAACGAGGTGACGTCCTCCAACGAGGAGGACGGCATCGCGGTGGTACTGGAACGACTGCTGGGCTGACGACAGCCACGACGATTCCGACCACTGCCGTGGACAGTCGTCCCCAACTGCTGTGGGCAGTCGTTCCGCAGGGCGATGGGGGTCCCCCCGCTCGAGCGAAGCCGAGAGTGGGGGAGGGTGGGCACAGCCTGCAGCACCGGGGGCCTCTTGACGCACCCCAGCCCTGAAATCCGGCCAAGTCCCAGTGACAACGTCTCGCGGAGGATGCACGGATCGAACGTGCGCGGGCCTCTCGACCCGACCATGGCTTAGCAAGCCAGTGCCTTACCACTCGGCCAATCCTCCGGGTGGGCGGCCCACGCGAGAGCGACATCGCGTGCTCGAAGCGGCCGCCCCGGGCAGTCCACGGCTCCACGGAGAGGTAAGGGCTACTCCGGAGTCCGCTGCGAACTGCCCTGTCGGGAGCTGGGCGTACTGCCGTGCATGGGCATCGCCCGGCTCCTCTCCCAGATCGTGACGCCGGGTCCGTCCCGGCGGGTGGGGCACAAACACTCTGCCCCGCCCCCGAGTTGGGCGCCACTGAATTAACCGGTGCGCAGAACCCGCATCAGCCGGTGCGCACCACCGCCCTACCGGCGGCGCCACCTGCGCCGACGTGACTTGCTGAAGAACCACCCCGCGGGCGGCTCGTCGGAGCGCCACGGCTGCGGTTCCGGCGACTCGGCACGCCAGCGGGCGGCGAGCATGCGGGCACGGGCGGACGGCTCGGACGTCTCCGCGGACCGTATGAAGTCCTCGTCCAGGACGACCCCGTCCCACTCGTCGTACGGCAGCGCCTCGTCAGCCATTCCCGTGCCTCCCAGCAGTGCATCCCCGGATCCAGTGTGCCCGGACGGGGGTGAAGCCCCCGTCAAGGCCGATGTGCCTGCTCCTGGCCGGCGCCTACTCCTCGCCCGCCAGCGTCAGCGACCGCAGTCTCTGACCCGCGTACCAGGTGGCCAGCACGGTGACCGAGACCAGCAGCACCGTGCCGGTCGTCAGGCTGACGTCCGAGGTGACCAGGTCACCACCGGTGACCTTGTGGGCGACCGCCAGCGCCCACTGCTGGACGCTGAGCGTGCGGGCACCCGAGACGAGGGAGCCGAACAGTGCCTCCCAGACGAGGGCGTAGACGAGCCCGAAGATCACCGCGTGCCGCGACACCGTGCCCAGGAGCAGGAACAGGGCCGCGTAGGCGATGGAGGCGACCAGGGCCGCGACCGTGTAGGCGACGGCGATCTGCTGGCCGTTGCCGTTGAGGACGAAGCCCGCGATCAGGGTCGGCACCGCGGAGAACACCATGGTCACGGCGATCGCCACGATCAGCTTGGTGAAGATGATCGTGGGCCGCTTGATCGGCTTGGACAGCAGATACACCACGGAGCCGTCGTCGATCTCCGGACCGATCGCACCGGTGCCCGCGATGACGCCGATGATCGGCACCATCGTGGCGAGCGCCAGGCCGCCCAGCAGGTCGGCCGCGGTCTGGTCGTCGGCGCCGGCCAGGCCGCGCACCACCACGGAGATCGCGATCAGCAGCATCGGCAGCGCGCCGAGGATGAGGGCCCGGCGACGGCCGAGCAGGGCCCGGTAGGTGAGCCGGGCGACTGTGGGGTCGTACATCTTCGGCCTCCTACGCCGCGACCAGATACGAGAAGACGGACTCGAGGGACTCGTCGGACGGCGAGACCGTGAGCAGCCGGATGCCGTGGTCCCGGGCGACCTTCGGCAGCAGGGTCGTGAAGCGGCCGAAGTCGACGGCCTGGATGCGCAGCGCACCTTCGGTCAGGTCGACCTCGATGCCGGACGTCGACGGGTCGGCGATCAGCGCGGCCGCGAGGGCGCGGTCGTCGCTGGAGCGGACCAGATAGCGGTGCGGGCGGTCGGTCATCAAGCGGCGGATCCTGCGGAAGTCGCCGCTGGCCGCGTGCCGTCCCGCGACGACGACCTCGATGTGCCGGGCGAGCTGCTCGACCTCTTCGAGGATGTGGGACGAGAACAGCACCGTGCGGCCCTCGTCGCCCATCCGCCGGAGCAGGTCCATGAGCTGCATGCGCTGGCGCGGGTCCATGCCGTTGAAGGGCTCGTCGAGCAGCAGCAGCGAGGGGTCGTGGACCAGCGCGGAGGCCATCTTCACGCGCTGCCGCATGCCCTTGGAGTACGTGGCGATCTTCCGGTCCTGTGCGTACTCCATCTCGACCGTGGCCAGGGCCCGTTGGGCGGCCTTGGCGCCCAGGCCGTGCAACTCGGCGTTGGCGACGACGAATTCGCGGCCGGTGAGGAAGTCGTACATCGCCTCGCGCTCGGGGACGATGCCGATGTGCTTGTAGATCTGCTCGTTGCGCCACACCGGCTGCCCGTCGAGCGTGACCGAGCCGGTGGAGGGGGCCAGGAAGCCGCCCATCATGTTGATCAGGGTGGACTTTCCGGCGCCGTTGGGGCCGAGCAGGCCGGTGACGCCGGGGCCGATGGTCATGGTGATGTCGTTGACGGCGACCACGTTGCCGAACCAGCGGGAGACGTGGTCGATGGAGAGCGTGGTCACAGTCCCACCTTCCGGTAGCGGCGCATCAGGAGGCCGTAGCTGGCGGCGATGAGGCCCAGGACGACGAGGACGTACACCGCGCCCTCCCCGTTGGACGGGCCGGCCCCTCCGGGGAAGGCGGAGGAGGCGCCCAGGAAGGCCGACTGCACTCCGTCGATGAGCGTGACCGGCGAGAAGAGGCCGATCCACGGAACCGCGCCGGTGTTGCCCTGGGCGTCGGCGATGGCCTGGAGGGTGGAGACCGCGCCGTAGGAGATGGTCAGGACGGCGATCACGGCCGCGATGCCGAAGCCGCGGCGCGGAGTCACGGCCGCGATGACCAGGCCGATACCGGCGAAGAGCAGCGAGAGAAGCGTCACGGAGACCAGTCCCTGGCCGAATTCCTTGGTCTGGTGGGCGAAGCCCATCTTGGCCAGCAGCGAGCCCACGTACATCACGAGCAGCGGGGCACCGGTCAGGACGAACATCGCCGAGGCCAGTGCCGCGAACTTGGCGAGGACGTAGTCGGCGGTCTCGATGGGCCGCGAGAAGTACAGCGGTACGGTCTTGAAGCGCAGGTCGCGGGAGACGGACTGGGGCGCCTGCGAGGCGATGTACAGGCTGATGACGGCCTGCATCACGATCGCGTAGCGGGTGTAGGAAACCGGCAGTTCGTGCGCCTTGGTGGCGACGGCGACCGCGACCATGATGGCCGCCGGCACGCACATCACCACGAACAGCAGCATCGGCAGCACCTTGGACTTCACCGAGCGGCCGAGGCCGTAGGAGCCGCGCAGGGACTGCGAGTACAGGGACCGGCGGGCGTAGGCGCGGCCCAGTCGGGGGCCGTCGTAGCTGCGGTAGCCGATGTTGTGGATGCGGGTCTGGTCACCCGCCGGTGTCGTCACGGTGGGCTCAACCGCCATGGCCGACCGCCTCCTTCCGCTGTGCGTCGCTGTCCGTGTCGCTCGTGAAGACCTCCGAGATGTGGTGCCTGCGCTGCTCCATGCGCACCAGGCCGAGGCCCAGATCGGCGACGACGTCGCGCACCAGGTCGTAGGTCTCCTCGCCCGTAGCGGTGAGCAGCAGGATGTGTCCGGCGCCGGGCAGGCCGCTGCCCTCGTCGAGGGTGTTCACCCCGCGCGCGTGCAGCGCGTCGCGCACCGCGCGGGTGCCGTCGGGGTGCTCGTCCGTGTCGGTGACCTCGATCGCCAGCGTGGCCGTGGTCTGGGTGAAGTCCCGGGTGGAGCTGGAGCGCAGGAGCTTGCCGCCGTCGATGATGACGACGTGGTCGCAGGTGCGCTCCAGTTCGCCGAGCAGATGCGAGGTGACCAGGACCGAGATGCCGAAGTCGGTGTGGATGCGCCGGATCAGGCCGAGCATCTCGTCGCGGCCGACCGGGTCGAGGCCGTTGGTCGGCTCGTCCAGGAAGACCAGCTGCGGGTCGTGGACCAGCGCCTGGGCGAGCTTCACCCGCTGTTTCATGCCGGTCGAGTAGCCGCCGATGGGGCGGTAGCGCTCCTCGTACAGACCGACGTGGCGCAGGGTGTCCGCGGTGCGCTCGCGGGCGGCGGCCGGGGGCAGTCCGGACATGCGGGCCATGTGGACGACGAACTCGGTGGCCGAGACGTCGGGCGGCAGGCAGTCGTGCTCCGGCATGTAGCCGACCCGCTCGCGGATGGCGGCGCCCTTGGTGGCGACGTCGAGGCCGAGCACCTCGGCGCGGCCCTCGGAGGCGGGGGACAGACCCAGCAGGATCTTGATCAGTGTGGACTTGCCGGCTCCATTGGCACCCACGAGCCCCGTCACACCGGGTCCCACGTCCACGGAGAGCCGGTCAAGCGCGGTCACCCGGGGGAACCGCTTGCTCAGGCTTTCGGTCGCGATCACAGTCACGTCGTCGACGGTAGTGACGCGCACCACGCAAGTCGTCAGACCCGAGAGCCGTCTTGGCGTCAGACTCCAGTCGTACGGGGCCCTAGGGGATGCCCTTCCTGAGAGTTATCCACAGCTCATGATCCCGCCTATTGACGCCGCCTCTAACAACTGTCACATTCACCAGTGTCAAGTTACGGACGCGTACCGCAGTCGACGGGACGGGGCGGCATGACGACGGCAGTGAACAGCGAACTCCCCGTGGAGCTGCGGGGATTCAGACGGGTCCAGCGCCTCGCGTACGAGTGCGCCGAGACGGTGGCGGCACAGCTGGAGCCCGGAGTGACCGAGCGCGAGGCTGCGCGCATGCAGCGCGAGTGGCTGCGCGAGCGGGGTGTGCGGGACTGGTTCCACCTGCCCTTCGCCTGGTTCGGGGACCGGACGGCGTTCGTGAACTTCCGCGTGCCGCTCCAGTTCTTCCCGACCGACCGGCGCCTGGCGCCCGGGATGCCGTTCATCCTGGACATGGCCCCGGTGTACGAGGGATACACGGCGGACATCGGCTACTCGGGCTCGCTCGGCCTCAACCCGGTGCAGGACCGGCTGATGGCCGACCTGAAGGCGCACCGTGAGCTGATCCTGCGCGAGGTGCGCGAGCGGCGCCCGCTGCGCGAGATCTACGAGCACGTGGACCACCTCATGGTCCGCCAGGGCTACGCGAACCGGCATCGCGCGTACCCCTTCGGGGTGATCGCGCACAAGGTGGACCGGGTGCGGCAGCGCCGCTGGTCGCCGCATCTGTTCGGATTCGGCACCCAGTCCCTGAAGGGCCTGGCGGCCGACGCGCTGCACGGGCACCGCGAGGGCTGGTCGCCCCTGTGGTCGCCGTACCGCTTCTCCGACCACCCGCCGCAGCCGGGACTGTGGGCGGTCGAACCCCACCTCGGCTTCCGGGGTACGGGCGCGAAGTTCGAGGAGATCCTGGTCGTCACCGACTCCCGGGACCCCGAACAGAGCGCCTTCTGGCTGGACGACGATCTGCCGCACGTGCGGCGCTGGGCGGAGGACGAGTGACGACGCTGAAGGGCGCACGGGAGCGCCGGGTGCGGACGGGCGGGGTCGAGCTGTGCGTGGCGGAGCTCGGGGACCCGGCACAGCCGACGGTGGTCCTGGTGCACGGCTACCCGGACAGCAAGGAGGTCTGGTCGGAGGTCGCCGTCCGCCTCGCCGACCACTACGGACTTCATGTCGTGCTGTACGACATCCGGGGTCACGGCCGGTCGACGGCACCGAAGCCGCTGCGCGGCGGCTTCACGCTGGCGAAGCTCACCGACGACTTCCTGGCGGTCGTGGACGCGGTCAGCCCGGACCGGCCGGTGCACCTGGTGGGCCACGACTGGGGTTCGGTGCAGTCGTGGGAGTTCGTCACGGTCAAGCGCACCGAGGGGCGCATCGCATCGTTCACCTCGATGTCCGGCCCGTCCCTCGACCACTTCGGTCACTGGATCAACGCGCGCGTGAAGCGCCCGACACCTCGCCGGCTGGGCCAGCTCCTGGGCCAGGGCGCCAAGTCCTGGTACGTGTACCTCCTGCACACGCCCGCCCTGCCCGAACTGGCCTGGCGCGGCCCCCTCGGCAAACGCTGGCCGAAGATCCTGGAGCGGGTCGAGAAGGTCCCCGGCGGCGACTACCCGACGTCCTCGCTGCCCACGGACGCCGCGAACGGCGCCTGGCTGTACCGGGACAACGTACGCTCCCGCCTGCTCAGGCCACGCCCGGACGCGTACGCGCACGCGCCCGTGCAGCTCATCACGCCCCTGGGGGACGCGTTCCTCTCCGAGAAGCTGTACGACGAACTGGAGCGGTGGGCTCCGCAGTCGACCAGGCGGACGCTGCCGGCCAAGCACTGGGTACCGCGCACCCGCCCCGATCAACTGGCCGCATGGATCGACGAATTCGTCACCGGCGTCGAGGGCGGCCGCCCCGAGGCGAAGCCCTCCGGGCGCCACTTCGAACGGTTCGGCGGCCGGCTCGTGCTGGTCACCGGCGCCGGCAGCGGGATCGGGCGGGCGACGGCGTTCGCGTTCGCGGAGGCGGGCGCGCGCGTGGTGGCCGTGGACCGGGACGCGGAGTCCGCCGCCCGCACCGCGGAGCTGTCCCGGCTGCTCGGCGCGCCCAAGGCCTGGGCGGAGACCGTCGACGTCTCCGACGAGCAGGCCATGGAGAAGCTCGCCGAGAAGGTCGCCGACGAGTACGGCGTGGTGGACGTGCTGGTCAACAACGCCGGGATCGGGCTGTCGGGCTCCTTCTTCACCACGACGCCGGACGACTGGCGCAAGGTCCTGGACGTCAACCTGTGGGGTGTCATCCACGGCTGCCGTCTCTTCGGCGGACAGATGGCCGAGCGGGGCCAGGGCGGCCACATCGTCAACATCGCGTCGGCCGCCGCGTACCAGCCCTCCAAGGCGCTGCCCGCCTACAGCACCTCCAAGGCGGCCGTCCTGATGCTGTCCGAGTGCCTGCGCGCCGAACTCGCCGGCCAGGACATCGGCGTGACGGCGATCTGCCCCGGCTTCGTCAACACCAACATCACCTCCACCGCACGCTTCACCGGAGTGGACGCGCAGGAGGAACGCCGCCGCCAGAAGCGGACGGCCCGCCTGTACGGGATGCGCAACTACCCGCCGGAGAAGGTCGCGGAGGCGATCCTGCGAGCGGTGACCCGCAACGAGGCGCTGGTACCGGTGACCCCGGAGGCCCGCGGCGCACACCTCATGTCCCGTTTCATGCCGGGGGCGTTGAGAGCGATCGCAAGAGTGGAACCGCGATTGTGAAACCCCGGCCTGCATAGCTGCGGGCAGTCGTGCCTCCCCCAAGCTCTTCGAGCAGGGGGGACCCCCAGGCGGCACGGGTGGGCGATGGGGGTCCCTC
>NZ_JBFAIQ010000017.1:0-201381 GCF_040654755.1 Streptomyces sp. NPDC050625 | reverse complement strand
ACGCCCGGTTACATTCCGAACCCGGAAGCTAAGCCTCACAGCGCCGATGGTACTGCAGGGGGGACCCTGTGGGAGAGTAGGACACCGCCGAACAAATTTTGAAAGGGTCGGTCCCCGAACTTCGGTTCGGGGACCGACCCTTTTCTGGTATGCGTAACTTGACGTTCACGTTCCGGCCGGAGCATCCACAGCATGGGTACTGCTGCAATGCTCAGGGCCGCCGGCGTCGGAGTCGGTGACGAGGTCGTCGTGCCGGCCTTCGGGAACGTGGAAGTCGCCGAGGCCGTGACGCTGGCCGGCGCGCTCCCGGTGTTCGCCGACATAGACCCGGTGACGTACTGCCTGGACGTGTCGGCCGTCGAGGCGGCCATAACTGCCCGCTCCGCGGCCGTTGTTGTCGTCCACCGCTTCGGACGTCGGGCCGACATCGCGCGGTTGCACGGTGTCGGGCAGCGGCACGGGCTCCTGGTGCTGGAGCAGGGGGAGTCCGAGGCGCCGTACGACGAGATCGCGCAGCGCAGGGAGCGTGCCGCGTTCCTGGACGGCAAGCTGCGGGGCGTATGGACCCCCGACGGCGGTGACGGACACACGTACCAGCAGTACGTCGTGCGGGTGCCCGGGAACGGGCGGCCGGACCGTGACGCCTTCGCGCGCGCCGTGCGGGCCAAGGGAGTTGAATGCCGGGTGCCGGTCAAGACGCCCGTGCACCGGCTGCCGGAGTACCGGCGGTGTGTGTCGCTGCCGGAGACCGAGCGGGCCGCGGACGAGACGCTGGCGCTGCCCGTGGACGCGTCGTTGACGAAGCGGGAAATGCAGCGGGTCGTATCCGCGTGCAATGCCCTCGGGGGACTGCTTCAGCCTGCCTTCTGACGATCACTGAACGGGTTTGGGAACACGGCTCTGTTCGGGGTATGATCTATTCGGTTGCCGCGAGGGAAACCTCAAATGGTGACAGGCCCCTATAGCTCAGTCGGCAGAGCGTCTCCATGGTAAGGAGAAGGTCAACGGTTCGATTCCGTTTGGGGGCTCAGCCAAAAGGCCCCGCCCACATGGGCGGGGCTTTTTTCATGCCCCGGTGCGGCCCTGCTCCTAGTCCACGTGGAGGCCGGGTACTCGCATCGCCAGGATCGCCATGTCGTCGGACGGGGCGTCGGAGGCGAAGCGCTCCACCGCGCGCATGATGCGTGCCGCGACCGCTCCCGCCGTGAGGCCGGTGCATGTGGTGAGGACGTCGGCGAGGCCGTCGTCGCCCAGCATGCGGCTGCCCTCGCGGCGCTCCGTGACACCGTCCGTGACGCAGAGCAGGACATCGCCCGGGTCGAGGGTGACCGTCTGCTCGTACAGCTCCAGGTCCTCGATGACACCGAGCAGCGGCTGTGGTTCGGCCGCGGCCTCCACCGTGCCGTCCTGGCGCAGGCGCAGCGGGAGCGGGTGGCCGGCGCAGACGACCTTCAGTTCCGCGCTGCCGTCCTCCTGGGGACGCATCTCGCCGTACAGGAGCGTCAGGAAGCGGCTGCGGGCGCCCTCGTCGAGGATCGCGGAGTTCAGGCGCTCCAGGACGGCCGGGCCACTGAGGCCCTCGCGGGCCAGCAGGCGCAGGGCGTGCCGGGCCAGACCCGTCACCGCCGCCGCGTTGGGGCCCGTACCGCAGACGTCGCCGATGGCGAAGCCGTAGGCGCCGTCGTGGATCGGGAAGACGTCGTAGAAGTCACCGCCGACCTCGTTGCCCTCGCCGGCCGCGCGGTAGATGACCTCGACCTCGACGCCCTCGATGGTCGGGAGTCCCGGCGGCAGGAGGCTGCGCTGGAGGGACTGGCTGATGGCCGTGCGCTCCGAGTAGAGGCGGGCGTTGTCCAGGGCCAGGGCGGCCCGGCGGGACAAGTCCTCGGCCAGCTCCAGGATTTCCTGGCGGAAGTGTTCGTCGGTCGGCTTGCCGAGCGTCAGCATGCCGATGACGCGGTTGCGGGCGACGAGCGGCAGGACGACCGTCTCGCCGCCGACCGCGGAGGCCGTCGCGAGGGTCGGGCCGATGCCAGAGGCGACCTGGTGGGTCGGGCCGCCGGTCAGGCCGAGGCTGCGCATCGAGCTGCGCAGGGCGGCTTCGTGGGCGGCCTCGCCGGGGGCCGTCCAGACGCGGGCGCCGGGCGTGGGTACCGGGTCGGGCGGGGAAATCTTGGAGAGCAACGACTTGATGCCGTCGATGAGTTCCTCGTCCTCGTGCAGGACGTACGACAGATACGGCTCGGAGGCCTGGTCGGCGATGGTGTAGACGGCGCACCAGGTTGCGAGGGTGGGGACCGTCATCTGGGCCATCAGGGCCAGGGTCTGGTCGCGGTCCAGGGTTCCGGCGAGCAGGTCGGAGGCCTCGACGAGGAAGCTGAGCGAGCCACGGCGCAGGCGCTCCAGCTCGCCGAGGCGGGCCGATTCGACGGCCAGGGCGATGCGGTCGGCGGCGAACTGGAGGCGCAGCGCCTCCTCGTTGGAGTATCTGCCGGGAGCCTCGGCCGCGACGCCGAGGGAGCCGGTCAGCCGGCCCTCGACCTTCAGCGGAACCGTGACGACCGAGCGCATGCCCGTGGCGTTCAGCAGCGGGACGGCGCCCGGTACGGCCGCAAGGTCGTCGTGTACGGCGGGCATCCGGGCGGAGCCGTAGCGGCCGGGGCCGGCCTCGACGGGGACGCGGGCGAAGCGCTGGCGGGCGGAGGGCAGGCCGGTGGAGGCGCGGACCTCCAGCTCCGTTTCGTCGTCCGTGGCCAGCAGGAGGAACGCGGAGTCGCCGTCGAGCATGTCCCGGGCGCGCTCCACCGTGCGCTGGAGGAGGCCGTCGAGGTCGTCCGGGGCGGGGGAGCCGATGAACACCTCGAACGGGTCGGTGCTCTGTCCGTCGGAGGAGGCGGGCGCGTCGGAGGCCGGGACGCGCAACGGCGTCTGGAGGACCGCGCGTTCGTGGTCCCGTACCAGGAGGCAGACCGTGGAGGGCTCGCCGCCGGTGTCGCGGACGCGGAGGTGGGAGGCGTACACCGGCGTCACCCGGCCGTCCGCGCCCCGGATTCCGTAACTGCCCTCCCAGCGCGAGAGTTGGAGCGCCTCCGCGATGCCGGTGCCGGTGCCCGGGGTGTGCGGCCAGGCCGCGAGGTCGGTGAGCGGTCTGCCGGTGACCTGGTCGGCAGGATGGCCGAAAAGTTCCTCGGCGTCCTCGTTCCAGGCGCTGACGGAGCCCTTGCGGTCGATCTGGACGACCGCGACGCGGACCCGGCCGTCGGCGAGCGGGAGGAGGTCGGCGGGGAGGGACGGGCCGGCGGCCCGGGTGCCCAGCGGGCGTTCCGGGAGGTCGAGTTGGAACCAGACGTTCTTGTGGGTGGGCGTGTACTCCACGCCCCAGCGGCCGGCCAGGGCGGCGCAGAGCTGCAGGCCCCGGCCGCCCTCGCGGTCGGGGCTGCCCATGTTGACGGCCGAGCTCTGGAGCGGGACCTCGCGTTCCGGGTAGCGGTCGGCCACTTCGATCCGTACGCCGTCCTCGCTGCGCAGGCACAGGACGTCGGCGTGGGTGCCCGCGTGCACCACGGCATTGGTCACCAGTTCGCTGGTGAGGACCACGGCGTCGTCGACGATGTCGGCGAATCCCCATCCCTGGAGGGTGTCGCGGACGAAGGACCGGGCGATCGCGACCGACCGCCCGACGGGCTCGAAGTTGGCGGCCGCGCGCGCGGTGATCACAGAACTCCTCGACCGGTTGTCGATGTGGTGGGCGCCTTGTCCGACCTGCTCGTGCCGCTGGTGGGGCATCTGCGTGCCCGCCGGACGCGGCTCCGGGGACTGTCCCCCGGGGATCACTCCCGTGCTCATGGTCTGCGGCCGCCCCTCCGATGCGCGCTCGTTCTCGTGCCACCGCCCAGGCCGGACGGACCGGTGCGGCTGGACAGCCGCATGCAAGGTTACTTACCTTCGCCGTCCGATCGGATGCCGGTCGTCGGTGTTTACGCCCTCAGAGTGTGCGGACGATGTGCGAAGCTGCCGAACTGTTATGGCCGGGTTCAGCAGGGGTGAAACACTGGGCAAGCTTCTGGTGAAGGTCCGGCCAGACTGAGTGTGTTCCGTGTACGGCGGGCAGCAGCCCCTGGTGTGGCCGGAATACATCTGGCAGAAATACGCAGCAGTAACCGGTACGCCGAGGTAACCGGTACACCGAGCAGAAGTGCCCGAGCACGGCAGTAACGGTCGACCCCTGCGGGAGGGACACAGTGGAGTCTGGCGAAGCGACGCGTGGAACGAAGACGCGCGCGAAAGGCGGACAGTCCCTGAGCAAGCAGCGCAACGGGACGACGACGGTGGACACGGCTGCCCTGAACCGTCTGCTGGTCGCTCTCGTGGCGATGCGTGACGGGAATTTCCGCAAGCGGCTCACGGTGTCCGGTGACGGCGTGATGTCGGAGATCGCCGCGGTTTTCAACGAGGTCGCCGACCGCAACCTGCATTTGACGGGTGAGCTGTCGCGCGTGCGGCGCATGGTCGGACGTGAGGGGAAACTCACGGAGCGGCTGGAGACGGGGGCCTGTGAGGGCTCCTGGGCGGCTGCCATCGACGCCTCCAACGCACTCGTGGACGATCTCGTACGGCCCGTCTCCGAGGTCGGCCGGGTGCTGACGGCGGTGGCCGAGGGCGATCTGTCGCCGCGCATGGAGCTGCGGACGCAGGCGCCGGACGGGACCGGGCATCCGCTGCGCGGTGAGTTCCTCAGGGTCGGGCGGACCGTCAACAATCTGGTCGACCAGCTGTCGACGTTCACCGACGAGGTCACGCGTGTGGCCAGTGAGGTCGGCACCGAGGGCAAGCTGGGCGGTCAGGCCCGGGTGCGCGGTATGTCCGGTTCGTGGAAGGACCTGACGGAATCCGTCAACACGATGGCGAACCGGCTGACCGCGCAGGTGCGCGATATCGCGCTGGTGACCACCGCGGTCGCCCGGGGTGATCTGTCACGCAAGGTCACCGTCCACGTGGCCGGCGAGATGCTGGAGCTGAAGAACACCGTCAACACGATGGTGGAGCAGCTGTCCTCCTTCTCCTCCGAGGTGACGCGGGTCGCGCGCGAGGTGGGCACCGAGGGCATTCTGGGCGGTCAGGCTCAGGTGCCCGGGGTGGCCGGTGTGTGGAAGGAGCTCACCGATTCCGTCAACACGATGGCGGGCAACCTCACCGCCCAGGTGCGCGGGATCGCCCAGGTCACCACGGCCGTCGCCAGCGGTGACCTGTCGCAGAAAGTGACCGTCCCGGCACGCGGCGAGGTCGCTCAGCTCGCCGAGACGATCAACCAGATGACCGAGACGCTGCGGATCTTCGCGGACGAGGTCACGCGCGTGGCCAACGAGGTCGGTGCCGAGGGGCGGCTCGGCGGTCAGGCCAATGTGCCGGGTGCCGCGGGCACCTGGAAGGACCTGACGGACTCCGTCAACACGGTGTTCCGGAACCTGACCACACAGGTGCGGGACATCGCCGCCGTGACGACGGCGGTGGCCAGTGGCGACCTGTCGCAGAAGGTCACGGTCGACGTGGCCGGCGAGATGCTGGAGCTGAAGAACACCGTCAACGGGATGGTCGACCAGCTGTCGTCGTTCGGCGCCGAGGTCACGCGCGTGGCGCGGGAGGTCGGTGTCGAGGGTGAGCTGGGCGGTCAGGCGCAGGTGCCGGGCGCGGCCGGTACCTGGAAGGACTTGACGGACTCCGTCAACACCGCATTCCGCAACCTCACCGGCCAGGTCCGCAATATCGCCCAGGTGACCACGGCGGTGGCCAACGGTGATCTGTCGCAGAAGGTCACGGTCGACGTCTCCGGCGAGATGCTCCAGCTGAAGAACACCGTGAACACGATGGTGGACCAGCTGTCGAGCTTCGCCGACCAGGTCACGCGGATGGCCCGGGACGTGGGCACGGAGGGCCGGCTGGGCGGTCAGGCCCGGGTGGACGGCGTCTCGGGCACCTGGAAGGAGTTGACGGACTCCGTCAACTTCATGGCGGGGAACCTGACCTCGCAGGTGCGGCAGATCGCGCAGGTGACGACGGCGGTGGCCCGGGGCGACCTGTCCCAGAAGATCGACGTCGACGCGCGCGGCGAGATCCTTGAGTTGAAGAACACGATCAACACGATGGTCGACCAGCTCTCCGCCTTCGCCGACCAGGTGACCAAGGTGGCCCGCGAGGTGGGCACGGACGGCCGGCTCGGCGGTCAGGCGCAGGTGCCCGGTGTGGCCGGTGTGTGGCGTGACCTGACGGACTCCGTGAACGGCATGGCGGGCAACCTCACCGCCCAGGTGCGCAACATCGCCCAGGTCGCGACGGCGGTGGCCCGGGGTGACCTCTCCCAGAAGATCACCGTGGACGCGCGCGGGGAGATCCTGGAGCTCAAGAACACCCTGAACACGATGGTCGACCAGCTGTCGTCGTTCGCCCAGGAGGTCACGCGTGTGGCCCGAGAGGTGGGTACCGAGGGCATCCTGGGTGGTCAGGCCGAGGTGCAGGGGGTCGCGGGCACCTGGAAGGACCTCACGCAGTCCGTGAACTTCATGGCGAACAACCTGACCATCCAGGTCCGCAACATCGCCGAGGTCACGACCGCGGTCGCCAAGGGCGACCTGTCCAAGAAGATCACTGTTGACGCGAAGGGCGAGATCCTTGAGCTCGTCACGACGGTCAACACCATGGTTGATCAGCTGTCCAGTTTCGCCGAGCAGGTGACCCGGGTGGCCCGTGAGGTGGGCACCGAGGGCATCCTGGGCGGTCAGGCGAACGTTCCGGGTGTCACGGGCATCTGGAAGGACCTCAGCAACAACGTGAACCTGATGGCCAACAACCTGACCATGCAGGTGCGCAACATCTCCCAGGTCTCGGCGGCCGTCGCCAACGGCGATCTGACGCGGCAGGTGACGATCGAGGCGCGGGGCGAGGTGGCTCAGCTCGCCGACACCATCAACACCATGGTCAAGACGCTGAGTTCGTTCGCGGACCAGGTCACCAAGGTGGCCCGTGAGGTGGGTACGGACGGCATCCTCGGTGGTCAGGCGCATGTGCCGGGTGTGGCGGGCACATGGAAGGACCTCACCGAGTCGGTGAACCAGATGGCGTCCAACCTGACCGGTCAGGTGCGCAACATCGCCATGGTCACCACGGCCATCGCCAAGGGCGACTTGACGAAGAAGATCGACATTGACGCCCGTGGTGAGATCCTCGAACTCAAGACGACGATCAACACCATGGTTGATCAGCTGTCCAGCTTCGCCGAGGAGGTCACCCGGGTCGCCCGCGAGGTGGGCACGGAGGGACAGCTCGGCGGCCAGGCACGCGTGCGTGACGTGGACGGCACCTGGCGCGACCTCACCGAGTCCGTGAACGAGATGGCCGGAAACCTGACCCGGCAGGTGCGCGCCATCGCGCGCGTGGCGACCGCGGTGACCCGCGGCGACCTGAATCTGAAGATCGACGTGGACGCGTCCGGCGAGATCCAGGAGCTGCAGGACTACATCAACAAGATGATCGCCAACCTGCGCGACACCACCATCGCCAACAAGGAGCAGGACTGGCTCAAGGGCAACCTCGCCCGCATCTCCGCGCTGATGCAGGGCCGCCGCGACCTGGACGACGTGGCCTCGCTGATCATGAGCGAGCTGACCCCGGTGGTCTCCGCGCAGCACGGCGCGTTCTTCCTCGCCATGCCGCTGGTCGACGGCAAGGACCCGAGCACGGAGGGCGAGGACGCGTACGAGCTGCGCATGCTCGGTTCGTACGGCTACTCGATGGGCTCCATGCCGACGTCGTTCCGGCCGGGTGAGGCGCTGATCGGGACGGCCGCCCAGGAGAAGCGCACGATCCTGGTGGAGAACGCGCCCAGCGGCTATCTGAAGATCTCCTCCGGGCTCGGCGAGGCCCCGCCCGCACAGGTGATCGTGCTGCCGGTGCTGTTCGAGGGCAAGGTGCTCGGCGTCATCGAACTGGCCTCCTTCACGCCGTTCACGCAGATCCAGAAGGACTTCCTCAACCAGATCGCCGAGATGATCGCGACCAGCGTCAACACCATCTCCGTCAACACCAAGACGGAGGTGCTGCTGAAGCAGTCGCAGGAGCTGACCGAGCAACTGAGGGAGCGGTCGGCCGAGTTGGAGAACCGGCAGAAGGCGCTCCAGTCGTCCAACGCCGAACTGGAGGAGAAGGCCGAGCTGCTGGCCCAGCAGAACCGCGACATCGAGGTGAAGAACACCGAGATCGAGGAGGCGCGGCAGGTCCTGGAGGAGCGCGCGGAGCAGCTCGCCGTGTCGATGCGCTACAAGAGCGAGTTCCTCGCCAACATGTCGCACGAGCTGCGTACGCCGCTCAACTCGCTGCTGATTCTGGCCAAACTGCTCGCCGACAACGCCGAGGGGAACCTCTCCCCGAAGCAGGTCGAGTTTGCCGAAACGATCCACGGCGCCGGCTCCGACCTGCTCCAGCTGATCAACGACATCCTCGATCTGTCGAAGGTCGAGGCAGGCAAGATGGACGTCTCCCCGACGCGTATCGCGCTGGTCCAGCTCGTCGACTACGTGGAGGCCACCTTCCGGCCGCTGACCGCCGAGAAGGGCCTGGATCTGTCCGTACGGGTGTCGCCGGAGCTGCCGGCCACGCTGCACACCGACGAACAGCGCCTCCTGCAGGTGCTGCGCAACCTGCTGTCCAATGCGGTGAAGTTCACCGACTCCGGGTCGGTGGAGCTGGTGATCCGGCCGGCCGGCGCGGGCGTGCCGATGGCGATCCGGGAGCAGCTGCTGGAGGCGGGGTCGGTCAACGACCCGGACGCGGAGCTGATCGCGTTCTCCGTGACCGACACCGGTATCGGAATCGCGGCGAGCAAGATGCGGGTGATCTTCGAGGCCTTCAAGCAGGCGGACGGCACGACCAGCCGCAAGTACGGCGGCACGGGCCTCGGGCTGTCGATCTCGCGGGAGATCGCACAGCTGCTCGGTGGTGAGATCCACGCGCAGAGCGAGCCGGGACGCGGTTCGACGTTCACGCTGTATTTGCCGCTGCACCCGAGCGAACTGCCGCCGCAGGGCTATCAGCAGCCGGTGCCCGCGCTGGAGGCGGGCGACCTGGTCGCCTCCGCGGCGCAGCTGGCCGAGTTGGTCGGCGCGGAGGTCGAGACGCCGGCCGAGGTGAAGTCGTACCAGGAGACGCAGAACGGCGCCGCCGCCCTCTTCCGGCGCCGCAGGCGGGGCGCTCCGGGGGCCGAGGACCGGACGGAGGCGTGGACGGTCGGCGATCAGCTCGCGGCGCCCAGGGCGCACCGCGTGGTGCGGTTCGGCGGCGAGAAGGTGCTGATCGTCGACGACGACATCCGCAATGTGTTCGCGCTCACCAGTGTTCTGGAGCAGCACGGCCTGTCCGTGCTGTACGCCGAGAACGGCCGCGAGGGCATCGAGGTGCTGGAGCAGCACGACGACGTGGCGGTCGTGCTGATGGACATCATGATGCCCGAGATGGACGGGTACGCGACGACCACGGCGATCCGCAGGATGCCGCAGTTCGCCGGGCTGCCGATCATCGCGCTGACCGCGAAGGCCATGAAGGGCGACCGGGAGAAGGCGATCGAGTCGGGTGCATCCGATTATGTGACGAAGCCGGTCGATCCCGACCATCTGCTGGCGGTGATGCGGCAGTGGATGCGAGAGGAGTGACGGGCGCGAGCGGGCTCGGGGCGAACGCTGTGGGAACCTTCGGTGTACGAGCGGAGTTGTTGACTCAGGGTGGCCGAACCCGTGTAGAAGTGCGGGATTCGGGGAACCTTCTGGTCTCCCGCTGCGTTTCTGCTACGTGCACAGTGACATCGCGGTGACAGGGTGTGGCGACGGTCGGGGTGCGGCTACCATGACCGGCACAAGGACGGGCGGCGATAGGGAGTCGTCCCCTGGGGCGGCGCCCGGTGTACCGCCGGGGCGAGGAGGGCGGGCCATGGTGCAGAAGGCCAAGATCCTCCTGGTCGATGACCGGCCGGAGAATCTGCTGGCGCTGGAGGCCATCCTCTCTGCGCTCGATCAGACGCTGGTGCGGGCATCGTCCGGGGAGGAAGCGCTCAAAGCACTGCTCACGGACGACTTCGCGGTCATTCTGCTGGACGTTCAGATGCCGGGCATGGACGGTTTCGAGACCGCCGCGCACATCAAGCGGCGGGAGCGGACCCGGGACATCCCGATCATCTTCCTCACCGCGATCAACCACGGCCCGCACCACACCTTCCGCGGATACGCGGCGGGCGCGGTCGACTACATCTCCAAGCCGTTCGACCCCTGGGTGCTGCGCGCGAAGGTGTCCGTGTTCGTCGAGCTGTACATGAAGAACTGCCAGCTGCGGGAGCAGGCGGCGCTGCTGCGGCTCCAGTTGGAGGGCGGCGGCAAGGGCGCGGTCGGCGCCGGCAAGGAGTCGGCGGGGCTGCTCGCCGAACTTTCCGCACGGCTCGCCGCCGTCGAGGAGCAGGCCGAGGCGCTGTCCAAGCAGCTGGACGACGACTCCGCGGACGCGGCCGCGGTGGCCACCGCGGCCCATCTCGAACGCAAACTCACCGGGTTGCGCCGCGCACTCGACGCCCTGGAACCGGGCACGGGCACCGGTGCCCCCTCGGTCCCCACGCAGAACTGACGCCCGCCTCGGACGCAGTTGCGCATGAGGGCGCGTCAGCTTCGCGCCCCAGTAAGGGCGACACGATCGGGTGAAGCACCCGGCACGCGTGTCCACTGTCGTCTCCACCGGTAATCTCACTTCCATGGCCTCACGTCCCTCCGCAGCCAAGAAGCAGCCAGCCAAGAAGGCGGCCGCTCCCGCGAAGGCACCGGCGAAGAAGGCCGCCGCGAAGAAGGCCCCCGCCAAGAAGGCCGCGGCGAAGAAGTCGGCGCCGCCGCCGAAGCCGGCGCCGAGCCCCACCGGGGGCATCTACCGGCTGGTGCGCGCCCTCTGGCTCGGGCTCGCACATGCCGTGGGCGCCGTCTTCCGCGGCATAGGGCAGGGCGCGAGGAACCTCGACCCGGCGCACCGCAAGGACGGCGTGGCACTCCTGCTGTTCGGTATCGCTCTGATCGTCGCCGCCGGCACCTGGGCCGATCTGCGCGGTCCCGTCGGCGACCTCGTCGAGATCCTGGTGACCGGCGCCTTCGGACGCCTCGACCTGCTCGTGCCGATACTGCTCGCGGTCATCGCGGTGCGCTTCGTCCGCCACCCCGAGAAGCCCGAGGCCAACGGCCGCATCGTGATCGGCCTGTCCGCGCTCGTCATCGGCGTGCTCGGCCAGGTCCACATCGCCTGCGGTTCGCCCGCGCGCAGTGACGGCATGCAGGCGATAAGGGATGCCGGCGGCCTCATCGGCTGGGGCGCGGCGACCCCGCTGACGTACACGATGAGCAAGGTTCTCGCCGTACCGCTGCTGGTCCTGCTCACGATCTTCGGGCTGCTCGTCGTCACCGCCACCCCGGTCAACGCCATCCCGCAGCGGCTGCGGGCCCTCGGCGTGCGGCTCGGTGTCGTACACGATCCCGTGGAGGACGATCTCACCGAGGACGACGAGCGCTACGAAGACCAGTGGCGCGAGTCGCTGCCCGCGCGCCCCCGCAGGCGCCGGAGCGCCCCCCAGGACTACGACCCCGACGGCGCCGAGCAGCAGGCCCTCGCCAAGCGCCGCGGCCGCCCCAGGCGCTCCGCGGTGCCGCAGCCCGCGATGGACCGGCAGCTGGACGCCGTGGACATCGCCGCGGCGGCCGCCGCCGACCTCGACGGCGCCGTGCTGCACGGCATGCCGCCCTCCCCGCTGGTGGCAGACCTCACCCAGGGCGTGAGCATCGGCGACCGCGAGGACACGACACCGACGCCGACCCCCACCCCCGTCCCGGCCCCGGCGCGGCGGCCCCGGCAGGAGAAGCTCGCGGTCGAGCAGGCCGTGCCCGACCTGACCAAGGCGGCCCCCGAGGAGGCGCGCGACCTGCCGCCGCGCGCCGAGCAGCTCCAGCTCTCCGGCGACATCACCTACTCCCTGCCCTCCCTCGACCTCCTCGCCCGCGGCGGACCCGGCAAGGCGCGCAGCGCCGCCAACGACGCGGTCGTCGACTCCCTGCGCCAGGTCTTCGCCGAGTTCAAGGTGGACGCCGACGTCACGGGCTTCACGCGCGGACCGACGGTCACCCGTTACGAGGTCACGCTCGGCCCCGCGGTGAAGGTCGAGCGGATCACCGCGCTCACCAAGAACATCGCGTACGCCGTCGCCAGCCCGGACGTGCGGATCATCAGCCCCATCCCCGGCAAGTCGGCGGTGGGCATCGAGATCCCGAACACCGACCGGGAGATGGTCAACCTCGGTGACGTGCTGCGCCTGGCGGACGCGTCCGAGGACGACCACCCGATGCTGGTCGCGCTCGGCAAGGACGTCGAGGGCGGCTATGTCACCGCCAACCTCGCGAAGATGCCGCACATCCTGGTCGCCGGAGCCACCGGTTCCGGTAAGTCCTCGTGCATCAACTGCCTGATCACGTCCGTCATGGTCCGCGCGACCCCCGAGGACGTCCGGATGGTCCTCGTCGACCCCAAGCGCGTCGAACTGACCGCCTACGAGGGCATTCCGCACCTGATCACGCCGATCATCACCAACCCGAAGCGGGCCGCCGAGGCGCTCCAGTGGGTCGTACGGGAGATGGACCTCAGGTATGACGACCTGGCCGCGTTCGGCTTCCGGCACATCGACGACTTCAACGAGGCGATCCGCAACGGCAAGGTGAAGCTGCCCGAGGGCAGCGAGCGGGAACTCCAGCCGTACCCGTACCTGCTGGTGATCGTCGACGAGCTCGCCGACCTGATGATGGTCGCGCCGCGTGACGTCGAGGACGCGATCGTGCGCATCACCCAGCTCGCGCGCGCGGCCGGCATCCACCTGGTGCTGGCCACGCAGCGCCCCTCGGTCGACGTCGTCACCGGTCTCATCAAGGCCAACGTGCCCTCGCGGCTCGCCTTCGCGACCTCGTCCCTGGCCGACTCCCGCGTCATCCTCGACCAGCCCGGCGCCGAGAAGCTCATCGGCAAGGGCGACGGTCTGTTCCTGCCGATGGGCGCGAACAAACCGACCCGTATGCAGGGCGCGTTCGTGACCGAGGAAGAGGTCGCCGTCGTCGTCCAGCACTGCAAGGACCAGATGGCGCCGGTCTTCCGGGACGACGTCACCGTGGGCACCAAGCAGAAGAAGGAGATCGACGAGGACATCGGCGACGACCTCGACCTGCTGTGCCAGGCGGCCGAACTGGTGGTCACCACGCAGTTCGGCTCGACGTCCATGCTCCAGCGCAAGCTGCGTGTCGGCTTCGCCAAGGCCGGGCGGCTGATGGACCTCATGGAGTCCCGGAACATCGTCGGACCCAGCGAGGGCTCCAAGGCGCGCGACGTTCTGGTGAAGCCCGATGAGCTGGACGGCGTCCTTGCTGTGATACGCGGGGAGTCTGAAGGGTAGGGATATGTCCGCCCGGTGGACCGGTTGGAGCCAGGTGGAGACACGGTCGTGATCCACCCGTTAGTGATCCGCGGGCAACCGTTTCCCTGCAACGTACGTCAAGTTGAGCGAAAGGACAGGCGCGGGTACCACACTGGGTTCGTGCCTGGCCCGTCATCGGGATGACCGGCCATACCGATGGCGTACAAAGTCATACCGCCCGGTTGCCTCACCCTTTCGTACCCCCCCTAGACTGAACCTCCAGCACAGGTGGCTAAAACGCTCGAAAGGCGCCCCCGTGTCCATCGGCAACTCCCCTGAAGACGAGCGTCCGTTCCACGACGTATCCGAGGAAGCCCGCACCTCGGTCGGGCGCGCCCTCCAGCAGGCGCGCATCGCGGCCGGGCTCACCGTCGACGACGTCAGCAGTGCCACTCGCGTCCGTATCGCCATCGTGCATGCCATCGAGGCCGACGACTTCGTTCCCTGTGGCGGAGACGTCTACGCCCGCGGGCACATCCGGACCCTGGCCAGGGCCGTGCACATCGACCCGGCCCCGTTGATCGAGCAGTACGACGCCGAGCACGGCGGGCGTCCCGCGCCGACCCCTGCCGCCCCGCTGTTCGAGGCGGAACGTATCCGCCCCGAGCGCCGCGGACCGAACTGGACCGCGGCCATGGTCGCCGCGATCGTCGTCGTGATCGGCTTCGTCGGCTTCACCGTGTTCAAGGGCGGCGACGACGGCAGCAACGCCAAGGACCAGGTGGCCCAGGGCGCCTCGCCGACGGCCGACAAGTCCGCCTCGCCCACACCGAAGAAGAGCGAGCCCGCCGGCAAGCCCGAGCCGTCGGACAGCGCCATCGCGGCCGCGCCGCAGGACAAGGTCACGGTCCAGGTGAGCGCCGTCAACGGGCGCAGCTGGATCTCGGCCAAGGACCACAACGGCCGGATGCTCTTCGACGGGCTCCTGAAGAAGGGCGACTCGAAGACCTTCCAGGACAGCTCGAAGATCAACCTCATCCTGGGCGACGCCGGCGCGATCCAGCTCTACGTCAACGGCAAGAAGATCGAGGACGCCTTCCAGCCGGGCGCCGTGGAGCGCCTGACGTACACGAAGGGCGACCCCGAGGTCGGATAAGGGGTTCGATCGGTCGAGTACGCACGGGGTTGGCCAAGATCGGCCAACCCCGTCGACGTGGGCTGTCTGTGGGACGAAGTAGTCTTGAGCCCATGCCTGAACGCCGTACCGTCGCACTCGTCACTCTCGGCTGCGCCCGTAACGAGGTGGACTCGGAGGAGCTCGCAGGCCGTTTGGAGGCGGACGGCTGGCAGCTCGTGGAGGACGCCTCGAACGCCGATGTCGCCGTGGTCAACACCTGTGGCTTCGTCGAGGCCGCCAAGAAGGACTCCGTCGACGCCCTCCTGGAGGCCAACGACCTCAAGGAGCACGGCAGAACCCAGGCCGTCGTGGCGGTGGGCTGCATGGCCGAGCGGTACGGCAAGGAACTCGCCGATGCCCTCCCCGAGGCCGACGGCGTGCTCGGCTTCGACGACTACGCGAACATTTCCGACCGTCTGCAGACCATCCTGGGCGGCGGCATCCACGCCGCCCACACCCCGCGCGACCGGCGCAAGCTGCTGCCGATCAGCCCGGCGCAGCGCCAGGACTCGGCGACCGAGGTGGCGCTTCCGGGTCACGGCGCTCCCACGGACCTCCCCGAGGGCCTGGCCCCGCAGTCCGGCCCCCGTGCGCCCCTGCGCCGCCGGCTGGACGGTGCCCCGGTCGCCTCGGTGAAGCTCGCCTCCGGCTGCGACCGGCGCTGCTCCTTCTGCGCCATCCCGTCCTTCCGCGGCTCCTTCATCTCCCGCCGCCCGAGCGACGTGCTGAACGAGACGCGCTGGCTGGCCGAGCAGGGCGTCAAGGAGATCATGCTGGTCTCCGAGAACAACACCTCGTACGGCAAGGACCTGGGCGACATCCGTCTCCTGGAGTCCCTGCTGCCCGAGCTCGCCGAGGTCGACGGCCTGGAGCGGGTGCGTGTGAGCTACCTCCAGCCGGCCGAGATGCGCCCGGGTCTGATCGACGTGCTGACCTCCAGCCCGAAGATCGCCCCGTACTTCGACCTGTCCTTCCAGCACTCCGCGCCCGACGTGCTGCGCTCGATGCGCCGCTTCGGCGACACCGACCGCTTCCTGGAGCTCCTCGACACCATCCGCGGCAAGGCCCCGCAGGCCGGCGTGCGCTCCAACTTCATCGTCGGCTTCCCCGGCGAGAGCGAGGCCGACCTGGCCGAGCTGGAGCGCTTCCTGAACCATGCGCGCCTGGACGCCATCGGTGTTTTCGGCTACTCCGACGAGGAGGGCACGGAGGCGGCGACGTACGGCGGCAAGCTCGACGAGGACGTCGTCGCCGAGCGGCTGGCCCATGTCTCTCGGCTGGCCGAGGAGCTCGTCTCGCAGCGGGCCGAGGAGCGGCTCGGCGAGACCGTGCACGTGCTCGTCGAGTCCGTCGACGAGGAGGAGGGCGTCCACGGCCGTGGGGCGCACCAGGCCCCGGAGACGGACGGCCAGGTCCTGCTCACGAGCGGCGAAGGTCTGTCCGTCGGTCGTATGGTCGAGGCGAAGGTGGTCGGTACGGAGGGTGTCGACCTGGTGGCCGAGCCCCTGCCGGGCCCGTTCGCGCGCAGTGAGGAGGCGGGCAGATGACCGGAGTACCGGCATCCGCCGCGGGTGGTTCCCCGGGCGCGCAGGGCGCCACGGGCTCCGCCGCCGGTTCCGGTGCCGCCCCCGGCTCTGCTTCTGCCTCTTCCGCTTCCGGTCAGGGCGCCGAGCCGCAGGGCGGGGCGAGGCCCGCGCGCGGCGGGAAGCTGGCGGCCGCGGCCGTCAACGAGGCCAGCCTGTGGAACGTGGCGAATCTGCTGACCATGCTCCGGCTGCTGCTCGTCCCCGGCTTCGTGGCGCTCATGCTGGCGGGCGGTGGCTATGACCCGGCGTGGCGCTCGCTGGCCTGGGCCGCCTTCGCCATCGCCATGATCACCGACCTGTTCGACGGCCATATCGCGCGCACCTACAACCTCGTCACCGACTTCGGGAAGATCGCCGACCCCATCGCCGACAAGGCGATCATGGGAGCGGCGCTGATCTGTCTCTCCGCGCTGGGCGATCTGCCGTGGTGGGTGACGGCGGTCATCCTCGGCCGGGAACTGGGGATCACGCTGCTGCGCTTCCTGGTCATCCGGTACGGCGTCATTCCGGCGAGCCGCGGCGGCAAGCTCAAGACTCTCACCCAGGGCATCGCCGTGGGGATGTACGTGCTGGCACTGACGGGGTGGCTGGCGACCCTGAGGTGGTGGGTGATGGCCGCGGCGGTCGTCCTGACCGTGGTGACCGGCCTCGACTATGTGAGACAGGCCATTGTGCTGCGCAGGCAGGGAATCGCCGAACGCAAGGCGGCCTCGGAGGAGACGGAAGCGTGAATTCTGCGGCCGCCGAACTGGTGCGACTACTCACGGTGAGGGGCGAGACGCTCGCCGTCGCCGAGTCGCTCACCGGCGGTCTGGTCGCGGCGGAGATCACAACGGTCCCCGGTGCCTCCAAGGTCTTCCGTGGGTCGGTCACCGCCTACGCCACAGAACTGAAGCATGAACTGCTGGGCGTCGACGCCACTCTGCTGGCCCAGTCCGGTGCGGTGGATCCGCAGGTCGCGGCCCAGATGGCGGCCGGAGTGCGGAAGGCGCTGGGGGCGGACTGGGGCCTTGCGACGACCGGTGTGGCCGGTCCCGAACCACAGGACGGCAAGCCCGTCGGGACGGTCTTCGTGGCCGTCGACGGCCCCTTCGGGGCGCACTCCGGTTCCGCCGGTGGCGGAAAAGTCGAGGCCCTGCGGTTGAACGGCGACCGCGCGGAAATTCGTATGGAGAGTGTACGGAGCGTACTCGCACTGCTCCTGAAGGGGCTTGCGGGCGAACAGACCGGGAATGAGCGGGCACAGGATACGGAACAGAACGGGGGGTTTTGATGTTTGCAGCCCTGAGTGAACACGACATCGCTCCCCGCACGGCCGCGGCGCAAGGCGGTACGGTGGGGCGTGAAGGATGCGGCTACGCGGTCCGAGGAGGGAGCCACCGATGATTCTGCTCCGTCGCCTGCTTGGTGACGTGCTGCGTCGGCAGCGCCAACGCCAGGGCCGTACTCTGCGCGAAGTCTCCTCGTCCGCCCGAGTCTCACTCGGCTATCTCTCCGAGGTGGAGCGGGGGCAGAAGGAGGCTTCCTCCGAACTGCTCGCCGCCATCTGCGACGCGCTGGACGTACGGATGTCCGAGCTCATGCGGGAAGTGAGCGACGAGCTCGCCCTCGCCGAGCTGGCCCAGTCTGCCGCGGCCACCGAGCCCGTACCCACGCCGGTTCGCCCGATGCTGGGTTCCGTCTCGGTGACCGGTGTGCCACCGGAGCGGGTGACCATCAAGGCGCCTGCCGAAGCGGTGGACGTGGTCGCCGCGTGACGTTCACGCGCGTGGCTCTGTGACGCAACACGTCTGAGGCCCCGGCCGGGGCTTCTCCGGGGAGACCCGGGGGAGAGCGGCCGGGGCCTTCGTGTGGTGCGCCACACCTTCCGGTGATCCGGTTTGCGTCCATTTGCCGGTATGAGGCGGGGCCGTCATGGTGGAGGGACGTGGCGGGGCGGAGCCAACGGAGGATGCGCATGTACGTCGTGAAGAGCACGTTGTCCGACCCGGACCGCAAGACCGTGTCCGAGGCGCTGCAGGGTGCGCTCGTCGACCTGGTGGACCTCTCGCTGGCCGCGAAGCAGATCCACTGGAACATCGTCGGTCCCCGCTTCCGGTCGATCCACCTCCAGTTGGACGAGGTGGTCGACTCCGCCCGGACCCACTCCGACACGGTGGCGGAGCGGGCGTCCACCCTGGGAGTCCCGCCCGACGGACGCGCCTCCACGGTGGCGGCCGGCAGCGGCATCGGGGCGACACCCGCAGGCTGGGTCAAGGACACGGACGCGGTGGGGACGCTCGTGGATGCACTCGGACGGGTGATCACACGAATGCGGGAGCGGGTGGAGGCGACCGGGAAGGCGGACCCGGTGTCGCAGGACATCTTCATCTCGATCACGGCGGATCTCGAGAAGCACCACTGGATGTTCCAGGCGGAGAACGCATGAGCGTGCCCTTGACGCCGGCTGCCGCCCGGACACTCAGCTGTGGTGTCACCCTGTGTTGCATCGATGAGCCCTTGGTGCGCCTCCCCGGAGCGTGAGGCGGCGTTCTAGCGTCCGGCTGGAGGTGGCGGCCATGGTGGGGCGAATAGTGCGGTGGGGGGCTGCTCTCGGGCTCGGGGTGGTGTGGTGGTGGGCCGTGCTGCGGCTCGCGTCGGGGACGGACACGGGGGTGCTGGAGGGAGCCGTGGTGGCAGGCGGCTGGGGGCTGAGCCTGCTGCCGGTGCACTGTGTGCCCAAGATGCGGGCGAGGCGGGCCGTGGGTCCGGGGCGATGGGTGGCGGCCTGGCGGGCGGGGCGCGTGACGACCGCTACCACGGCATCGCCACACCCCCGTTCGGGCGCAGGATCTGACCCGTCGTGAACGACGACGCGTCGGACGCCAGGTAGAGCACGGCATGCGCGATGTCGTCCGGCTCGCCGACCCTGCCGAGCGGTGACATCCGGGCCATCCGCGACTCGACCTGCGCCTGCGTCTCACGGTCGTGGCGCTCGGTCATGGGCGTGCGCACCCAGCCCGGGGCGACGGCGTTGACGCGAATGCCGTGCCGGCCGACCTCGTTCGCCAGGGTCTTCGTCAGCTGGACCACGGCCGCCTTCGCCGCGCCGTAGCAGAGCAGTCCCGGTCCGCCTGTGTCGACGGCGCCCGAGGCCATGGTGATGATGCTGCCCGCGGTGCCCTGGGCGAGCATCAGCCGGGCCGCCTCCTGGCAGGCGTGCAGCACGCCCTTGAAGTTGACGTCCAGCACCCGGTCGAGATCCTCGTCCCGGGTCTCCAGGACCGGGCTGCTGTGCATGATCCCGGCGATCGCCGCCATCACGTCCAGGCGCGCGCAGGACCGCACGGCCTGCGCCAGCTGCACCCGGTCGGTCACGTCGAGGGGATGGGTGCGGGCGCTGCCGCCCCGGTCCTTGATCAGGGCGGCCGTGCCGTGCAGCCCGTCCACGTCCAGGTCGGCCAGGTGCACGGTCGCACCCGCCTCGGCGAGCAGGACGGCGGAGGCCCGGCCGATGCCCCCGGCGGCGCCGGTGACGAAAGCGGTGCGTCCGGTGAGGTCGTACGCCTTGACGGGCATGAAGTGACGGTACGAGCGGTCCTGACGGATCGTCAATTGCCTGTACGGGGGCGGATTCGACGGGCCCGCGGGGAGCCCGGCGCCGGGGCGGGGCCCTGCTGGCAGCCAGGGCACCAGTAGGTGGGGCGCTCCCGGGAGCCGTCGCCCTGGTCGGCCGCGCGGACCGGGGTGCGGCAGCGCAGACAGGGGCGGGGTGCGCGGCCGTACACGAACAGGTCCTGGCCGCGCCGGCCCGTGGTGCTGCGCACCGGACGGTCGCGGTTCGCCTCCAGGAGCTTCCTGGCGAGCGCCGGCAGCTTGGCGGCCCGGTCGGCGGGCAGCGCCCCCACCGGGAGCCAGGGGGTGGCGCCGAGCAGGAAACAGAGCTCGCTCTTGTAGATGTTGCCGATGCCGGCCAGATTGCGCTGGTCGAGCAGGGCCTCCCCGAGGGGACGGGCGGGGTCCGCCAGGAGATTGACCAGGGCCTGGTCGGGGTCCCAGTCCGGGCCCAGGAGGTCGGGGCCGAGGTGCCCGACGGCGCGGGACTCGTCGGTGGTGCGCAGGAGGTCGAGGACCGGGAGGCGGTACCCCACCGCGGTGCGCTCCGCGTTGCCGAGGATCACGCGGATCTGGTGGGCCGGGCCGCCGCTCCAGCGCTGGGCGTTGCCGTAGACCTTCCAGGAGCCGTCCATCCTCAGGTGCGAGTGCAGCGTCAGGCCGCCCTCGACGCGGGTGAGCAGGTGCTTGCCGCGCGGGGTGACCTCCAGGACCGTACGGCCGGTGAGGTCGACCGTGGCGTACTTGGGCACCCGCAGGTCGCTACGGGTCAGCACCCGGCCCGCGAGCGCGTCGTGCAACCGCCTCGCGGTCTGCCAGACCGTGTCACCCTCGGGCATGGGTCAAGGGTGACATGCCGGTCGTCGCGTCGTTGCCCCGCGGATCATGCTCTGAGCCGCAGTCCGCGCGGGGTCGCGATGAAGCCCGCTCCTTCCAGGAGAGCGCCGATGGGGGAGGTGAGGGCCGAGGCGCCGTTGACCCGCTCCACCGTGACCGTGCCGAGGGTGCCCGCGCGGGCAGCCGCCGCCAGGGCCTGAGCGGCTGCCCGCAGGCGGGGGTCGTCGCCCGCATCGGTGTCTGGCGCGGAGGGCCAGGCCAGCAGCGTCTTGCCGCCGCGCTCCATGTAGAGCGTCAGCTCGCCGTCCACCAGCACCACCAGCGAGCCCGCCTTGCGCCCCGGCTTGTGCCCTGCCCCGGTCGGCGGCTCGGGCCAGGAAAGGGCGGCGCCGTAGGCGTTGGCGGGGTCGGCCGCGGCGAGCACGACGGCCCGGGTGTCGGCGGCGGGCGTACGGGTGCGCCGGTCGCCGTAGCCGTAAGGGGTGGCCGGACCGCCCCGGGGGCCGCCGTAACCGGGCGCGGCGAAGTCCCGGGGGGAGACGTAGTCGCCCGGTGCGGTGCGGCGGTCCGCCGGCCGGTCGAGGTCGCTGTCGAAGTCGGTGTCGAGGGCGGTCAGGTCGAAACCGGTGTCGGCCTGGCCGAAGGGGGCGGGGAAGGCCGTGTCGTCCGGTGGCCCGAACCCCGGCGAGCCGCCGTTCCCGGGGCCCGTACCGGGCAGGCCCTCGCCCCGCTCGCGGGCATTGGCCACCGCGCGCAGGCGGTCCACCGCCCCGTCCATCGCGAACTGGGCCGCACCGAGCCCCTCCACGACATAGCCGCGCCGTGCCTGGCCGCTCTCCTCGAAGGCGGACAGGAGCCGGTACACGGCGGAGAAGCCGCCCTCGACGCCCTCCGCCGAAACCGCTCCCCGGGTGACCACGCCGTGCCGGTCGAGGAGCGCGCGGGCCAGGGCGTGGGCGCGCACGGTGGCGTCGTGCTCACGCTGGGGGAGCAGCGACCAGCGGCCGGCCACGGTCGGCGGGCCGGTGCGCGAGGCGGTGCGGGCGGCCGCGGTCAGGGAGCCGTAACGCCCGCGCGGGACCGTGCGCTTGGCGCGATGGGCCGTGGAGCCCGCGGTGCGGCCGGAGCCGAGGACGGAGCGCATCGGGGCGAGGGTGTCGTTCGTGAGCCGTCCGGACCAGGCCAGGTCCCAGATGGCGTCGGCCAGTTGCGGGTCGGTGACGTCGGGGTGCGTGGTGGCCCTCACCCGGTCGGCGATCTGACGGAAGAACAGGCCGTAGCCACCGGACAGCACGTCCAGGACGGACTGGTGAAGTGCGGTCAGCTCCAGGGGATGGGGCGGTGGCAGGAGCAACGGGGCCGCGTCCGCCAGGTGGAGGGAGACCCAGCCGTCCTTGCCGGGCAGGGCGCCCGCGCCGGCCCACACCACCTCGCCCGCGGCGGTGAGTTCGTCGAGCATCGCAGGGGTGTAGTTCGCGACGCGGGACGGCAATACCAGCTTCTCCAGGGCGGACGCGGGCACGGAGGCACCCTGCAACTGCTCGATGGCACGCACCAGTCCGTCGATGCCGCGCAGCCCGTGGCCCTTGCCGATGTGCTGCCACTGCGGCAGGAACTGCGCCAGGGCGGCGGGCGGCACCGGCTCCAGCTCGTGCCGCAGGGCGGCCAGCGAGCGGCGGCGCAGTCGGCGCAGCACGGCCGCGTCGCACCACTCCTGGCCGATCCCCGCCGGGTGGAACTCGCCCTGCACGACACGGCCGCCCGCGGCGAGCCGCTGCAGGGCGCCCTCCGTGACCGCCACGCCCAGGCCGAAGCGGGCCGCCGCCGTGGTCGAGGTGAACGGGCCGTGTGTGCGGGCGTACCGGGCCAGGAGGTCGCCCAGCGGGTCCTTGACCGGCTCGGTGAAGGCCTCGGGGACGCCGACCGGCAGCGCCGTGCCCAGGGCGTCGCGCAGCCGGCCCGCGTCCTCGACGGCCGCCCAGTGCTCGGCGCCGGCGATCCGCACCCGGATGGCCCGGCGGGCTCCGGCCAGCTCCTGGGCCCACTGCGGCTCGGCACCCCGCTCGGCCAGCTCGGTGTCCGTGAGCGGCCCCAGCATCCGCAGCAGATCGGCGACGCCTTCGACGTCCTTGACGCGGCGGTCCTCGGTGAGCCACTGGAGCTCCCGCTCCAGCTCGGTCAGCACCTCCGCGTCGAGCAGCTCGCGCAGCTCCGCCTGGCCCAGCAGCTCGGCCAACAGTCGTGAGTCCAGGGAGAGCGCCGCGGCACGGCGCTCGGCGAGCGGGGAGTCGCCCTCGTACAGGAACTGGGCCACATACCCGAACAGGAGGGAGCGCGCGAAGGGGGACGGGTCGGGGGTGGTGACCTCGACCAGGCGCACCTTGCGGGACTCGACGTCGCCCATCAGCTCGACGAGGCCGGGGACGTCGAAGACGTCCTGGAGGCACTCGCGGACCGCCTCCAGGACGATCGGGAACGATCCGAACTCGCTGGCCACCTGGAGCAGCTGGGCCGCACGCTGGCGCTGCTGCCACAGCGGGGTGCGCTTGCCAGGGTTGCGGCGCGGCAGCAGCAGCGCGCGGGCGGCGCACTCGCGGAACCGGGACGCGAACAGGGCCGAGCCGCCGACCTGGTCGGTGACGATCTGGTCGACCTCGCCCTTGTCGAAGGCGACGTCGGCCGCGCCGACCGGAGCCTGGTCGGCGTCGTATTCCGTGCCGGCCTTCCGCGGCTCCTGGTCGAGCAGGTCCAGGCCCATCAGATCTGCGTCGGGCAGGCGCAGCACGATGCCGTCGTCGGCGTGCATGACCTGCGCGTCCATGCCGTAGCGCTCGGAGAGGCGGGCGCCGAGGGCGAGCGCCCACGGGGCGTGCACCTGCGCGCCGAACGGGGAGTGCACGACGACCCGCCAGTCGCCCAGTTCGTCGCGGAAGCGCTCCACGACGATCGTCCGGTCGTCCGGGACGTGGCCGCAGGCCTCGCGCTGCTCGTCGAGGTAGGACAGGACGTTGTCCGCGGCCCAGGCGTCGAGGCCCGCGGCGAGGAGACGCAGGCGGGCGTCGTCCTTGGGCAGCGAGCCGACCTCGCGCAGGAACGCGCCCACCGCGCGGCCCAGTTCGAGCGGGCGGCCCAGCTGGTCGCCCTTCCAGAAAGGGAGGCGGCCGGGCACCCCGGGGGCGGGGGAGACCAGGACGCGGTCGCGCGTGATGTCCTCGATGCGCCACGAGCTGGTGCCGAGCGTGAACACGTCACCGACCCGGGACTCGTAGACCATCTCCTCGTCGAGCTCGCCGACCCGCCCGCCACCCTTCTTGGGATCCGCCCCGGCGAGGAAGACCCCGAACAGACCGCGGTCGGGAATCGTGCCGCCGGAGGTGACGGCGAGGCGCTGGGCACCCGGGCGGCCGGTGATCGTCCCGGTCACGCGGTCCCACACCACGCGCGGGCGCAGCTCGGCGAAGGCGTCGGACGGGTAGCGGCCCGCGAGCATGTCGAGGACCGCCGTGAACGCCGATTCGGGGAGCGAGGCGAAGGGCGCGGCGCGGCGGACCGCGGCGAGCAGGTCGTCGAACTGCCAGCTGTCCAGGGCCGTCATCGCGACGAGCTGCTGCGCGAGCACGTCCAGGGGGTTGGCGGGCACCCTCAGGGACTCGATGGAGCCGGAGCGCATCCGCTCGGTGACCACCGCGGCCTGCACGAGGTCGCCCCGGTACTTCGGGAAGACCACGCCGGTGGAGACCGCGCCCACCTGGTGTCCCGCACGGCCGACCCGCTGCAGGCCGGAGGCCACCGACGGCGGGGACTCGACCTGGACGACCAGGTCCACCGCACCCATGTCGATGCCCAGTTCGAGGCTGGAGGTGGCCACCACGGCGGGCAGGCGGCCCGCCTTCAGGTCCTCCTCGACCAGGGCGCGCTGCTCCTTGGAGACGGAGCCGTGGTGCGCGCGGGCGATCACCGGCGGCGCGCCCTGGGCCGCGCCCGAGCCGCCCATCAGCTCGGCGGGGGAGTGGTGCTCCTCCAGGGGCTCGCCGGTCGCACGCTCGTAGGCGATCTCGTTGAGCCGGTTGCACAGCCGCTCCGCGAGACGGCGGGAGTTCGCGAACACGATCGTCGAGCGGTGGGCCTGGACCAGGTCGGTGATCCGCTCCTCGACATGCGGCCAGATCGAGGGCCGCTCGCCCCCCTCGTTGCCGTCGGCCACCGGGGAGCCGCCCAGCTCTCCCAGGTCCTCGACCGGGACGACGACGGAGAGGTCGAACTCCTTGCCGGACTTGGGCTGGACGATCTCCACCTTGCGGCGCGGGGAGAGATAGCGGGCCACCTCGTCCACCGGGCGGACCGTCGCGGACAGGCCGATGCGGCGGGCGGGCCGCGGCAGCAGCTCGTCCAGCCGCTCCAGGGAGAGCGCCAGATGCGCGCCGCGCTTGGTGCCCGCGACCGCGTGCACCTCGTCCAGGATCACCGTCTCCACGCCGGTCAGCGCATCGCGCGTGGCCGACGTCAGCATCAGGAACAGGGACTCCGGGGTGGTGATCAGGATGTCCGGCGGGCGCGTGGACAGGGCGCGGCGCTCGGCGGCCGGGGTGTCGCCGGAGCGGATGCCGACCTTGACCTCGGGCTCGGGCAGGCCCAGGCGCAAGGACTCGTGACGGATACCGGTGAGCGGGCTGCGGAGGTTGCGCTCGACGTCGACCGCGAGGGCCTTCAGCGGTGACACGTACAGAACGCGGCAGCGCTTCTTCGGGTCGGCCGGCGCGGGCGTCGAGGCGAGCTGGTCCAGCGCGGCGAGAAAGGCGGCCAGCGTCTTGCCGGAGCCGGTCGGGGCCACCACCAGCACGTCCGAACCCTCGCCGATGGCCTGCCACGCGCCCGCCTGGGCCGCGGTGGGCGCGGAAAAGGCCCCCGTGAACCAGCCGCGGGTCGCGGGGGAGAAGCCGTCGAGGGCTCGGTGTGCGGAGCTGACCATGCGTCCATCCTGCACCCACGCACTGACAATCCCGCTGACCTGGGAAAACCCGACCGAACCCGATGGCCCGGCCCGGCCCCGGGCGGCCGCCGGTCCGCCGGGGTGCAGGAGAATGACCCCATGGCGGGTTCGGGAGAGCGGGCGAGGCACTGGCAGTACGAGGAACTGCCCGGTGTCGACCTGCTGCGGGCGCGGTACATCCGCAAGACCTTCGTCCGGCACACCCACGAGAACTTCGTGATCGCCGCCGTCGCCGCCGGCGTCGAGGTCTTCCACCACGGCGGGTCCGACGTCCACGTGGGTGCGGGAGCGCTCGCCCTGGTCAATCCGGACACCCCGCACACCGGGCGGGCCGGCGTTCCGGAGGGCTGGCGGTACGGGGCGGTGTACCCGTCGCCCGAGGTGGTGGGCGCCATCGCGGCCGAGACCACCACGATCCGCGGCACCCCCGGCTTCGTCAGTCCCGTGCTCGACGATCCGTACACCGTCGGCCTGGTGCACCAGGTGCTGCGCGCCACCGACGAGGGCAACGCGCTGGCCGCCGACACCCTGCTGCGGGTGGCCGTGACCCGGCTGCTGCGGCTCAACGGCGGACCGCTGCCGCGCCGCGAGGTGCGCACGGCCGGGGCCCGTACCGCGGCACGGGCGCGTGCCGTGCTGGAGGAGCGGATGACGGAGCCACCCACCCTGGAGCGGCTGGCCGCCGACCTGGGGACCAGCCCCTTCGCGCTGCTGCGGGCGTTCCGTGACATCTACGGCATGCCGCCCCACGCCTGGCTGACCGACGCCCGGGTGCGCCGGGCACGGCACCTGCTGGACGCCGGGACCGCACCCGCGGAGGCGGCCGTCGCCGTCGGCTTCACCGACCAGCCGCACCTCAACCGGCACTTCGCCCGGATCGTCGGCGTGCCCCCGGGGGCGTACCAGCGGGAGCGCAAGAACGTACAGGAGCGAGAGCGCAAGAACGTACAAGACCGGGGACCCCGACTGCTCGTAACGTCCGACGCGTGGCACAACAGACAGCTCTCGCAGACATACGCGCCGACGACGCAGGAAAACCGGACGCCGCCGTCGTACGGGACGCCCTCGGAGTCGGGGTCGCCGTAGGACTGTCCGGGTTCGCCTTCGGGGTGACCTCGGCCGGCAGCGGGCTGAGCCTGCTGCAGACCTGTGCGCTCAGCCTCCTGGTGTTCACCGGCGCCTCACAGTTCGCCCTGGTGGGGGCGCTGGCCGCGGGAGGCAACCCGCTCACGGCGGCCGCGGGTGCCTTCTTCCTCGGGGTGCGCAACGCGTTCTACGGGCTGCGTCTGTCGCAGTTGCTGGCCCTCCCGCGCGCGGTGCGTCCGTTCGCCGCCCAGTGGGTGATCGACGAGACGACGGCGGTGGCGCTGGCGCAGCCGACCCGGCGCGCGGTGCGGATCGGCTTCACCGTCACAGGGCTCAGCCTGTACCTGCTGTGGAACCTCACCACGCTGCTCGGCGCCCTGGGTGCCAAGGCCATCGGCAACACCGAGGCATGGGGCCTGGACGCGGCCGGGCCCGCCGTGTTCCTGGCGCTGCTCGCCCCCATGGTGAAGACCGCCACCGAGCGTGCCGTCGCGGCCCTGGCGGTGCTGCTCGGACTCGGCCTGCTGCCCGTCCTGCCCGCCGGTGTGCCCGTCCTGGTGGCCGCGCTCGCGGCGCCGGTCGCCCTGTGGGCGGAGGGCCGCCGCAGGGGCCGTACCCGACACGACGCACCCGACGACGTACCGCACGACATACCCGACGACGCACCAGAGGAAGACCGTTGAACACCTGGATCGCGATCGGCGCGACCGCCCTCGGCTGCTACGCCGTCAAGCTCGCCGGACTGCTCGTCCCCGCGGGCGCCCTGGAGCGCCCGCTGGTCAAGCGGCTCGCCGCCCTGCTGCCCGTGGCCCTCCTCGCCGCCCTCACGGCCCAGCAGACCTTCGCCCACGGGCACGCGCTGATGCTGGACGCCCGGGCCGCCGGGCTCGCGGCCGCAGGCGTGGCGCTGGTGCTGCGCGCCCCGTTCCTGCTCGTCGTCGCGGCGGCCGTGGTGGTCACGGCGGGTGTGCGGGCCGTCGGAGGATGACGGCGCCCCGGCTCAGCCCACGAACCGGCCGTACGCCCTGAGGGTGCGCAGGGCCTCGATCGTCACCATGGGGCGGGCCTCCAGGGCCGTGCCGGGCGCCCACTGACGCCAGCGCACCGGCCAGCCGCCGTCCTCCTGCTGCTCGGCCGCGAGGAAGTCCAGGGAACGTGTCATCTCCTCGTCCGTGAACCACGCGCGCGCGAGCGACCGCGGTGTCCTCGCGAAGTCGTGCGGGAAGTGGTGCTCGCCGGGGGCGTAGCCGGGCGCGACGGGGTACTCGTCGAGCCGCTCCGGGTCCAGTGCCGCGAGCCGTTGCTCGCGCACCAGGCGGCCCAGGCGGTCGGCGGCCGCCTCCGCGCGCGGGCGGTCGGGCACCGAGTCCAGGAAGGCCACCGCGGCCTCGACCTCGTAGGGGTGGGACTTCTCCAGGCCGTTCACGGCCTGCCAGCAGAAGTCGGTGGCCCGGAACAGCCAGGCGTGCCACACCTCGTTGCGGTGCAGCAGGCCCACCACCGGTCCGGTGGCCAGGAGCTCGCTGGGCGGGTTGTCCACGATCGGGATGAACGGGGCCGCCGGATAGCCGCGCTGGCTGGGATGGATCGCCGGCAGGGCGCCGTCCGAGGTGGAGACGGAGGTCAGATAGCGGCACACGCGCTCCACCCGCTGCCCGCCGCACCGTCCCACGGCGTCCAGGACGCGCAGCGCGTGGCCCGTGTGCAGCGGCTGGCTCACCGGGCCGCGCAGATCGGGCTCGAGAGCATGGCCGTACCCGCCGTCCTCGTTGCGATAGGCGTCCAGTGCCGTCTCCACCGGATCGGCGCCGCCGTTCAGGAAGTGGAAGGCGAACAGGCGCTGCTCCAGCACGCGCGCGGTGAGCCAGACGAACTGTTCGGCGCGGAAGAGCGGGGTGCGCGCCGGGGACACAGGGGGGAGTGGAGAAGCTCCTGTTTCGGGCATGCGTCAGACCGTAGGACGGAAAGCGGTCTCGCAAGGCGGTCCCCGGCAGGGCCCACCCCAAGGGGCGGGATACTGGTGTCATGCGGTTGACGGTCTTCTGGCAGCGGATGGCGGAACACTTCGGTGCGGGGTACGCCGAGACATTCGCGCGCGATCATGTGATGTCGGAGCTGGGCGGACGCACGGTGCGCGAGGCGCTGAACGCCGGCTGGGAGGCCAAGGACGTCTGGCGGGTGGTCTGCACCGTCATGAACGTGCCGGGGGAGAGGCGCTGACCGGTAACGACGATCGCAGGCCGACAGCGGGCTGTCAGCGGCGTGGGCGACACTTGCTCCGTGGCACCCACTGACGACACCGGGCAGCTCGCCCAGCACGCATCCCCGTTCGGTACGACGCCGCCCGCCCGGCCCCCGGCCGAGGGCGCCGCCGGGCCGGGCGCCCGCATGCCGCGCTGGCTGCCGCGCGCCATGGTGCTCGCACTCGCCCTCGTCGCCGTGTTCCAGCTCGGCAGCTGGGCCTTCCACCAGCTGACCGGCCTGCTGATCAACATCCTCATCGCGTTCTTCCTGGCCCTCGCGATAGAACCCGCGGTGAGCTGGATGTCCGCCCATGGAATGCGCAGGGGGCTGGCCACCTTCCTGGTCTTTCTCGGCCTGATGATCGTGACCGCGGGCTTCGTCACGCTGCTCGGGTCGATGCTCGCGGGCCAGATCGTCAAGATGGTCGAGGGGTTCCCCGGCTATCTCGACTCGTTGATCAACTGGGTCAACCAGACGTTCCACACCGACCTCAGACGCGTGGACGTCCAGGAGGGGCTGCTCCACTCCGACTGGCTGCGCAAGTACGCGCAGACCAGCGCGGCCGGTGTGCTCGACGTCTCCGCCCAGGTGCTCGGCGGTCTGTTCCGGCTGCTGACGGTCACCCTCTTCTCGTTCTACTTCGCCGCCGACGGGCCGCGGCTGCGCCGCACCCTGTGCTCGGTCCTGCCGCCCGCCCGGCAGGCCGAGGTGCTGCGAGCGTGGGAGATCGCCGTGGACAAGACCGGCGGCTACCTCTACTCGCGCGGCCTCATGGCGCTCATCTCCGGGATCGCGCACTACATCCTGCTCCAGGCCCTGGGGGTGCCGTACGCACCCGTGCTGGGCGTCTGGGTGGGTCTGGTCTCGCAGTTCATCCCCACCATCGGCACGTATCTCGCGGGCGCGCTGCCCATGTTGATCGCGTTCGCGGTCAACCCCTGGTACGCGCTGTGGGTGTTGGCCTTCGTGGTGGTCTACCAGCAGTTCGAGAACTATGTGCTGCAGCCCAAGCTGACCTCGAAGACCGTCGACATCCACCCGGCGGTCGCCTTCGGGTCCGTCATCGCGGGCACCGCACTGCTCGGTGCCGTCGGCGCCCTGATCGCCATCCCCGCGGTCGCCACGCTGCAGGCCTTCCTGGGCGCGTACGTGAAGAGGTACGAGGTCACGGACGACCCCCGGGTGCAGGGGCACCGCACACGCGGGGCGTCCGGTCCCGGCCTGATCGCCCGTGCGCGTCGGCTGTGGGCGGGGCAGCCGGGTGCGGCCGAGCCCGGGGCGGGGCTCCCGGAGGAGTCCTCCTGAGGCACGGGTTCAGTACGTGAGGACCGCCCACACCCCGGCACCCGCCACGGCGGCCGCGTAACAGCCGACCGCGACGGCGACGATGCGCTGCCGCGTCCGCTCGCTCCAGGACGTGCGCGACAGCAGCCACGCCAGCGCCGGCAGGACCAGGACGGCGTGCAGGCTCACTCCGTGCAGCGGCTTGAGCGGGGCCGTCGAGTGGTATGCCGCCTCCTGGTGGCCGGTCCGGGTGAGCACCACCCCGCGGGCGATCATCGCGGCGCCCGAGGCCAGCGCCACGAGCAGGATCGCGAACCCGGAGCGCACCGCGAGCGGCATGGCCGCCGGGCCCGTCGGCCGGTGCCGGAAGGACGCCACCGCGAAGACGGTGAGCAGCACCACGAGCACACCGCCGCCCACCGCGAGCGTCATGGACACAGCCGTGTCGAAGGGGGTCTCCATGTCGAGGTGCGAGGGCACCCGGCGCCACGCCTGAAGGGTGATGCCGCCGACCTCCACCACACAGTCGGCGGCGAACACGACGAGCAGCACGGTGCGCAGCCGCTGCCCGACGCGCAGATACGACGTGACCCAGGTGACCGCGATCAGCGTGATCCCGAAGGAGAGCCCGAACGTGACGGGCTTGCGCCAGGAGACGGGACCGCCCCAGGGGCCGCCGTCGACCGCGAACACCACCAGGTGCGCGAGACCGGAGGCGACGAGGAGCAGGCCGATCGCGTGACAGAGACGCTCGGCGGCGTGCTGGGTGTCGACGGACGGCGGGTCCTTCACGGACCGCGGGTTTCTCAGGGACTGTGCCGGGGACCGAAGCATGGCTCAAGGCTCCCGGGAACGCTCCGTGCGGTCGTCGTCCGGTCGAAGACACCCGTCGTACGCCGCCCGGAGTAGCCGCGCGCCGGGCCGCCGTTGGGCCGGTGTTGGGCCGGCGTCGGACGCGTCGGCAGGAGCCTCGGCCGGGGCCGCGGCGAAGCATCGCAGGTGTCGCATGGTGCGCTTGACACGAAAATCGAACATCCATTCTTATGGAGGCTCGGGCGAGGCTCTCGACGGGGATTTCGACACGGTTTGGGTGGAGAAGTGCCCGAGTTGTCCACAGGCCGGGCCGGCGTCGGGGCGCATTGTCAGTGGCAGGCGTTAGCGTCTTTGACGTGAAGCGATCGACTCAAGCAAACCGGGTGGAACCCATGGCAGGAACCGACCGCGAGAAGGCGCTCGACGCCGCACTCGCACAGATTGAACGGCAATTCGGCAAGGGCGCGGTCATGCGCATGGGCGAGCGGTCGAGGGAGCCCATCGAGGTCATCCCGACCGGGTCGACCGCGCTCGACGTGGCCCTGGGCGTCGGCGGACTGCCGCGCGGCCGCGTCGTGGAGATCTACGGCCCGGAGTCCTCCGGTAAGACGACCCTGACCCTGCACGCCGTGGCGAACGCACAGAAGGCCGGCGGTCAGGTCGCGTTCGTGGACGCGGAGCACGCCCTCGACCCCGAGTACGCGCGCAAGCTCGGCGTCGACATCGACAACCTCATCCTCTCCCAGCCCGACAACGGCGAGCAGGCCCTGGAGATCGTGGACATGCTGGTCCGCTCCGGCGCCCTCGACCTCATCGTCATCGACTCCGTCGCCGCGCTCGTCCCGCGCGCGGAGATCGAGGGCGAGATGGGCGACAGCCACGTCGGTCTGCAGGCCCGTCTGATGAGCCAGGCCCTGCGGAAGATCACCAGCGCGCTCAACCAGTCGAAGACCACCGCGATCTTCATCAACCAGCTCCGCGAGAAGATCGGCGTGATGTTCGGCTCCCCGGAGACCACGACCGGTGGCCGGGCGCTGAAGTTCTACGCCTCGGTGCGCATCGACATCCGCCGCATCGAGACCCTGAAGGACGGCACGGAGGCGGTCGGCAACCGCACCCGCTGCAAGGTCGTGAAGAACAAGGTCGCGCCGCCCTTCAAGCAGGCCGAGTTCGACATCCTCTACGGCCAGGGCATCAGCCGTGAGGGCGGTCTGATCGACATGGGCGTGGAGCACGGCTTCGTCCGCAAGGCCGGCGCCTGGTACACGTACGAGGGCGACCAGCTCGGCCAGGGCAAGGAGAACGCGCGCAACTTCCTCAAGGACAACCCCGACCTGGCCAACGAGATCGAGAAGAAGATCAAGGAGAAGCTGGGCGTCGGAGTGCGGCCGGAGGAGCCCGCCGCCGAGCCGAGCGCCGAAGCCCCGGTCGCGGCCGGTACGGACGCCGGGAAGACGGTGCCCGCCCCGGCAGCCGGCAAGGCCGCCAAGCCCAAGGCCGGCGCAGCCAAGAGCTGACCCGTGACACGACGAACCGACTGGGCCGAGTACGCGTACCCCGACGCTCCACGGGAGCGGCGGGGGAGAGGCGGCGCGGGTCCTGCCCGGACGGGCGACGGTACGGGGGGCGACGGCGCGTTCACGGACACCGGGCCGTACGAGGGCGACGGGTCCTACGGAGGTGACGGGTCGTACGGGGGCGATCCGGGCAGCCATGACCCGGACGGCCCCAGCGGCGACGAGCCGCGCGGCGGTTCACGGCGCGGTGGCCGTGGGACGCGCGCCCGGGCCAGCTCGCGCGGACGTCGCGGGCGCGGTGGCTTCGGTGAGGCGTCCGGTGCGGCGCCTGATGAGGACGGGGACTCCTTCTCCTCGTCGAGGGCCGAGAAGAAGGAGCACCCGGGGGACCCGGCTGAGCAGGCGCGGGCGATCTGTCTGCGTCTGCTCACCGGGACCCCGCGCACGCGGAAGCAGCTCGCGGACGCCCTGCGCAAGAGGGAGATCCCGGACGACGTCGCCGACGAAGTGCTGTCGCGGTTCGAGGAGGTCGGCCTGATCGACGACAGCGCGTTCGCCGACGCCTGGGTGGAGTCCCGGCACCACGGCCGGGGTCTGGCCCGGCGTGCGCTCGCGCGTGAGCTGCGGACCAAGGGCGTCGACTCGACGCTGATCGACGAGGCCGTCGCCCAGCTCGACTCCGAGCAGGAGGAGGCGACCGCCCGTGAACTCGTCGCCCGCAAGCTGCGCGCCACCCGTGGCCTCGACCGCGACAAGCGGATACGGCGCCTCGCGGGGATGCTCGCCCGCAAGGGGTACTCCGAGGGCATGGCTCTCCGGGTGGTCCGGCAGGCGCTGGAAGAAGAGGGCGAGGACACGGAGTTCCTTGAGGGCGAGGAGTTCTGAGCCAGGGGCCTTCGTGAGGACCCTTCGATACGTCGCGTGATCCGCCGTGTGATCCGTCGCGCGCCCGCATCACCGCCACTCCGACGGCACCGCCTGTGACGGGGTGGGGTTAACCCCCGTCCGAAGAGGCCGGAGCACCGCAGTGCACAGGCACCTGTGCACAGACGACTGTGTACGCATGCCCGTACCACCCGCTCCCGTCGAGCTTTCCGACCTCGCCGCGCTCAGGGTGCTCGGCCACCCGCGTCGGCAGCGCATGCTCCAGCACCTCACCCTGCACGGCCCGGCGACCTCCGCCACGCTCGCCCGCGCGCTGGGGCTGAACACCGGCTCGACCAGTTACCACCTGCGTGAACTGGCCCGGTACGGCTTCGTCGAGGAGACCGCCGCGGCCGCCGGCCACGGCCGGGAACGCTGGTGGCGGGCCGTCCCCGGCGACCTGCGATTCCCGCCGCGCAGCCGGCAGAGCGCGGAACTCCGGCACGTCATGGACGAGCTGAACCATCACGCCTACGCCGCCGATCTGGAGCTGTTCGAGCAACTCCAGCTGGACACGGACGAGGGCGACCCCTGGGCGGACGCCTTCCCCTACTCGCGCGGCACCATCCGGCTGACCCTGCCCGAACTCCGTGAGTTCTTCGAGGAGTACATCGCCCTCCTCAACCGCTACAAGCGCCCCGAGGCCGACACCCTGCCCGAGGCCCGCACCGTACTCACGCGCCTGCTCGCCTTCCCTGCCCCGGCCGACCACAACACCCGGACCGACAACAGAAAAGAGACCCGGCCCTCATGATGCTGCGCTACGCCCTTCGGACCGTCCGCGCCCGCAAGGCCGGATTCCTCGGCGCCTTCCTCGCCCTGATGTGCGCGGCCGCACTCATCACCGCCTGCGGCACCCTGCTCGACACCGGCCTGCGCGGCACGATCCGCACCGAGCGCTATGCGGTGGCCCCCGTCGTGGTCTCCGCCGACCAGAACGTCCACCAGACCACCGTCAAGCACAAGAAGGGCAAGACCAAGATCAAGCACAAGGCGAAACCCATCGCCGAACGTGCCTGGCTCCCGGCCGGTCTGGAGCGCACCCTCGCCGGCACCCCGGGCGTAGCCCGGGTCGTCCCCGAACTGACCTTCCTCGCCGAGCCGTTGACCCCGACCGGAACCGGCGGCCGTACCGCCTACGGACACGCCTGGGACTCCGCCGTGCTCACGCCGTACCGGCTGACGGTCGGCACCGCCCCCAAGGCCGCCACCGACCTCGTCGTCGACATCTATCTGGCCGCACGTGCCCACCTTCGGCCCGGTGACCACCTCACCGTGCAGTCGACGCAGTCCCCGCGCAGCTACCGAATCTCCGGCATTGCCGCTCCCGCCACGGACGTACGCCATCAGACGTCGCTGTTCTTCTCCAGCGCCGAGGCCCGCCGACTGGCCGCGCACCCCGGGCAGGTGACCGCATACGGTGTGCTCCCCGCCAAGGGCACGGGCCCGGACCGGCTGCGACAGGCGGTGGCGCGGGCGCTGCACGGCACCACCGCTCAGGTCAGCAGCGGAGACGCCCGTGGCCCGGTCGAGTTCCTGGACGCGGCAGCCGCCCGGACCCGGCTCGTCAGCATGGGTGGCGCGATGGGCGGGACCTCGCTGCTCGTGGCCGTCCTCGTGGTCGTCGGCACCTTCGCGCTCTCCGTCCAGCAGCGCCACCGCGAACTCGCCCTGCTCCGCGCCATCGCCGCCACGTCCGGCCAGATCCGCAAGCTGCTCGGCCGCGAGGCCCTGATTGTCGGTGCGGCCGCGGGCACGGTCGGCGCGCTCCTCGGGCTTCCCTTGGGAGGTCTGCTGCACGATCGGTTCGTCGCCCTGGGCGCCGTACCCGACACACTGCAGCACACCGTCGGCGTCTTCCCACCCCTTGCGGCACTCGCGGTGACCCTGGTCGGGGCGTGGGCCGCGGCCCGTATCGCCTCGCGCCGGATCACCCGGATACGGCCGGCCGAGGCACTGGCCGAGGCCAGGGCCGAGCGTGCCCGCACCGCCTGGGGGCGGATCTTCGCCGGTCTGCTGCTGCTCACCGGCGGGATCGTCCTCGTCGTGGTCCTCACCTCCTTGCGTACCGAGCCCGCCTCGACTCCCGTGACCTTCCTTGCCGTCGTGGTCCTGTCGACCTCCGTCGCCCTGCTCGGTCCCCTGCTGGTCAGGGCGGCCGCGCTGCTGCTCGCCGGCCCGCTGCGGCTCACCGGTCACAGCGGTCGGCTCGCGACCGCCAACCTGCGTGGGAACGCCGCCCGGATGGCCTCCGCAGTCACCCCCCTCACTCTTCTCATCGGTATGACCTGCACCGTCCTGTTCGTCCAGTCGACCCTCGGCGGTGCCGCCCGGGCCCAGGCCCGCGAGGGCGTCACCGCGGACTGGGTCGTCGCCGCCCAGGGGCCGGGCGTCCCGGCCGAGGCCGCACGGCAACTGCGCACCCACCACGACGCCGTCACCGAAGTGGTCCGCACGACCGTCCGCGTCGGCCTGGACAAATACGCCGCCCAGGGCGTCACCCCTGAAGGACTCACCAGCACCTGGGACCCGAAGGTCACCGCCGGCTCCCTCGACCGGCTGACCGGGAACACCGTCGCGGTCAGTGAACTCGCCGCGGACCAGCGCCACTTGAAGCCCGGCAGCACCCTGAAACTCACGCTCGGCGACGGCACGCCCGCCACGCTCACCGTCGCCGCCGTCTACGCCAGGGGTCTCGGCTTCGGCGACATCACCTTCGCCCACGACCTCGTCGCCCGCCACGTCGACAACCCGCTCGCCTCCTCCGTCCTCGTCAGCACGACCCGTACACAGACACAACTCGCGACTACTCTCCGTAAGTTCCCGGGACTCCGAATTCTTTCTCCGGCCGCCGCCGACTCGCTCCAGGCGGACCGTCAGCAGGCGAACGCCGAGGTCAACTATCTGGCCATGGGGCTCGTCCTGGCCTTCACGGCCATCGCCGTGGTCAACACGCTCGCCATGTCGGTCTCCGAACGGATCCGGGAGTTCGCGCTGCTCCGCCTTGCCGGGGCGACCCGGCGCCAGGTGCTCCGGATGCTGCGCACCGAGGCGCTGTCGGTCCTGCTCCTCGCCACGGCGCTCGGCAGCGGCATCGCCCTCGCGGTGCTGACCGCGTTCGGCATCGGCATGACGGGCCGGGCCGCGCCCACGGTCACGCCGTTGCTGTACGTCACCGTCGTCGCGGTCGCCGCCGTCTTCGCCCTCGTGGCCACCGCGCTCCCGGGACGCGTGGCGCTCAGGGTGCGCGCGGTGACGGTGGCGACCGCGAAGGAGTAGCACCGGCGCCCGAGCGCCTCGCCGACCGCTGGGCATGGACCCGCTGTACTGCCCGCCCGAGGGGTGACCTCGTATCAGGAGGTGACCACTATCAGGAGGTGACCGTGTGTCAGGAGGTGACCGGCAGCCCCGCCGCCTTCCACGCCTGGAAGCCGCCGACCAGGTCCGTCGCCCGGTGCAGGCCCAGCCGGTGCAGGGAGGCCGCCGCCAGGCTGGACGCGTAGCCCTCGTTGCAGACCACCACGACGCGCAGGTCGTGGCCGGTCGCCTCGGGGGCGCGATGGCTGCCGCGGGGATCCAGGCGCCACTCCAGTTCGTTGCGCTCCACGACGAGCGCGCCGGGGATCAGTCCGTCCTTCTCGCGCAGGGCCGCATAGCGGATGTCCACCAGCAGGGCCTTGCCGGCCTGCACCGCGTCGTACGCCTCCAGCGGCTCGATCCGCCGGTAGCCGTCGCGCACCCGCTCCAGCAGCTCGTCGATGCCCACCGGCTGTTCTTCCGGCTGCTCCGCCGTCCCGCTCACTGCCAGTCCTCCGGACGCTCGACCTGTTCCAGACGCAGCACCGGGCCCGTGCGGCTGTAGCGCCGGATCCGCGGCAGGGGCGGGTAGTAGGCGTGCACGGAGATGGCGTGCCGGTCGGTGGACTCGTTCAACACCTCGTGGACGTGGTGCCGGCCGAAGGAGCGGCCCTTTCCGGCCGGCAGCCGCCGCTCGCGGTCCACGTCGTCGGTCAGTTCCAGGGTCTTCCAGCCGTCGGCGGGCAGCCGGACGGCGAGGGAGTTCTCCTTGAGTTCGCCCGTCGCGGTGATGAAGGCGCCGACGGACTCGGCATGGTCGTGCCAGCCGGTGCCGGTGCCGGGCGGCCAGCCGATCAGCCAGGCCTCGCTGCCGCCGGGGCCCTCCAGCCGCACCCAGGTGCGGCCTTCCGGGTCGAGCGGGAGTGAGGCGATCAGTTCGGCATCGGCGGCCACCTGCCGTACGAAGCCGAGGAGGTCCGTCTGCGTGGGCGCGGAAGCGGACCCCTGGGCGGGGGGAGTGGGGGCAAGAGAGGGAGAGACAGACACGTACACCGTCCTGAGGTGCGTTCGCTGAGGTGACGCGCGGCGATGCGGGAACGGCGCGCGACGGGAAGAGAAGGGGAGGAGAGAGGGATGGCGAATTCAGCGATGCGAATTCAGCAGGACGTGCGACACACGCAGCCCGCATAGCGGACCAGGTCCATATGGACCCTCCGCCACAGGCGCACATCGGTGTCGGTCACGACCCGGAGTACACCATGCCGGTGCATACCGGTCAACCGACAGTCACTATGTGGACCGGAGGGTGACCGCACTCACGGTCAACGCACCCTGGAGCCCGCCCCGGCCCCGGCCTCTGCCTGCGCCTCCGACTCCGTCTCCGCCTCCTTCTCCGCCTTCACCGCCCCGCCGAGAGTCGCCTCCGCCGCCGCGTACAGGTCGGCCGGCCGAACCCCGCTCAGCGCGGTGACCAGGTGACCGTCGGGGCGCACGAGCAGCACGGTGTGCGCCGGCGCGCCCGGGTACTCCTCGGCGACCAGCAACTCCGCCGGGTACGGCAACGCGGTCACGGCGGCGGCCAGCCGGGGCATGAGCCCCGCGGAGACCCAGTGCTTGCGGTCCCACACACCCGTGCCCGGCGCGATCAGCACGACCAGCAGCGCGCCACGCCCGAGCCGGTCCCGCAACCGTACGAAGGAGCCGTCCTCCGCCGTGACCCGCACATCGGTCACCGGTGTGCCGGGAGGAGTGTCGACGGAGACCTCCCCTTCCAGGTGCCGGGGCGCGAGCGGTGAACCGGCGTACGAGCCCGGCGCGCCCAGCGTCCCGCGCCCCAGGTGACCGTCCGTGAGCAGCGCGTCTTGGCCCCGGCCCGAGCCGGGGACGTAAGAGCGCAGCCCGCCACTGCCGCGCAGCACCGGCAGTACCTGGTCGGCGGCGCGCAACCGGGCGGCCACCACCGCACGCCGCTCCGCCTGGTAGCTGTCGAGCAGCGCCTCGTGCGGCCCGTGGTGCCAGGCCACGGCCAGCTTCCAGGCGAGGTTGTCGGCGTCCCTGAGCCCCTCGTCCAGCCCCTGGGTGCCCAGCGCGCCGAGCAGGTGCGCCGCGTCCCCGGCGAGGAAGACCCGGCCGGCGCGCCAACGGCGGGCGAGGCGGTGGTGCACCGTGTGGACTCCGGTGTCGAGGAGTTCGTACGTCGGTGTGGGGCCGTCCGTCCAGCCGGCGAGGGTCTCGCGGACACGGGCCACCAGGAGGTCGGGCGTGACCAGGTCCTTGCCCGGCGGCAGCAGCCAGTCCAGGCGCCACACGTCGTCCGGGAGGGGGCGGGCGGTCACCTCCCCGGCCGAGGGCCCGGACGTCCGCCACGGCGGCATCCGATGGAGCAACGCCTGACCGGGCCACGGAAGTTCCACACGCAGCGCGGCGACGGCGTGTCGCTCCACCGCCGTACGGCCGGGGAAGCGGATGTCCTGCAGCTTGCGCACGGTCGAGCGCGGGCCGTCGCAGCCGACCAGATAACTGCCCCGCCACCAGGTGCCGTTGGGGCCGCGGGTGTGTGCGGTGACTCCCGAGCGCTCCTGTTCGATGGTGTCGAGCCGACTGTCGAGGGCGATCCTGACCAGCGGCTCGTCGGCGAGGGCGGTGCGCAGGGCGTTGGTCAGTACGTGCTGTGCGAGGTGCAGCGGGGCGGGTTCGGTGTCGTCGAAGACGAGTTCGCGTGTCACCTGCTTGCGCCGCAGAGACCGCCATCCGGCCCAGCGCACGCCGCGCTCGGAGAGCGGGACGCCGGTCAGCCGCTCCATCAGCGCGGCGGTCTCCTCGCGCAGTACGACCGTGCGCGCGGCGCGTGGTTCGTCCTTGCCGGGGCCCTCGTCGAGGACGACGGACGGCACCTCGTGACGGGCCAGCGCCAGGGCCGTCGTGAGCCCGACGGGCCCCGCACCGACGATGATCACCGGGTCCACGGCGCGACGCCCCCTGCCCGCGGCTGTGCCCTGACGGACATGTGTGAACAAGAAGTTGGGGCAGGGTGCACGATCACAGAACGTATGCAACCCATTGGCGGGGTTTGCGTCAAGTGACGGGGGCAGTGGCGATCATGCCACTGCCCCCGTGCCGATCATGCCACTTGGCTGGTCATCAGACAGCGGCACCGCTTCCGAAGGAGCCCCCCACCTCAGCCGGGTTGAGTTCCACCGCGTCGTCCGCCCCGAGGACCGCGCCCGTGCTCCGCTTGCTGCGCCGCAGCCGGCCCTCCAGCCAACTGGCGAAGGTGGTGAGAGCGAAGTTCAGCGCGATGAAGATGACGGCCACCACGATGAAGCTGGGGATGACGTTGGCGTAGTTGGCCGCCAGCGTGCTGCGCGTGTTGAGCAGTTCGGTGTAGCCGATCATCACGCCGCCCAGCGCGGTGTCCTTCACGATGACCACGAGCTGGCTGACGATGGCCGGAAGCATGGCCGTGACCGCCTGCGGGAGCAGGATGCTGGTCATCGTCTGGCCCTTGCGCAGACCGATCGCCTTCGCGGCCTCCGTCTGTCCCTTGGGGAGGGCGTGGATGCCGGCCCGGACGATCTCCGCGAGGACCGAGGCGTTGTAGAGGACCAGGCCGGTGACGACCGCGTACAGCGGCCGGTCGTCGCTGGTCACGTTCGTGTAGCGGGCGTAGTACTCGTTGGCGAACAGCATCAGCAGCAGGACCGGGATCGAGCGGAAGAACTCGACCACGACGCCGGCCGGTATGCGGACCCACTGGTGGTCGGACATGCGCGCGATGCCGAGGAACGCGCCCAGGGGCAGCGCGATGACCATGGCGAGCGCGGCGGCCTTCAGGGTGTCGCCGAGGCCGGGCAGCAGATACGTCGTCCACGCCTCGGATGTGGTGAACGGCTGCCACAAGACCCACTTCAGCTGGCCCTTGTCGTCCAGGGTCCGCCAGACCCACCACAGCAGCAGGGCGAGCAGAACGACGAAGAGCACGGTGAAGACGAGGTTGCGCCGCTTGGCCCGGGGGCCGGGGGTGTCGTAGAGAACGGAGCTCATCGCTTCACCGCCAGTCGCTTGCCCAGCCAGCCGAGGAACAGGCCGGTGGGAAGGGTCAGAACAACGAATCCGAAGGCGAAGACGGCGCCGATGGCCAGGGTCTGGGCCTCGTTCTCGATCATCGACTTCATCAGATAGGCGGCCTCGGCCACACCGATCGCGGCCGCCACGGTGGTGTTCTTGGTCAGTGCGATCAGTACGTTCGCCAGCGGGCTGATCACCGCGCGGAACGCCTGCGGCAGCACGATCAGCCTGAGTGTCTGGCTGAAGGTCAGCCCGATCGCGCGGGCCGCCTCCGCCTGTCCCACGGGCACGGTGTTGATGCCGGATCGCAGCGCCTCGCAGACGAAGGCCGCGTGGTAGGCGATCAGGCCGAGCACGGCCAGTCGGAAGCCCTGGACCTTGAAGTCGGAGGCGCCCATCGTCACGCCGAAGATGTCGGCGAGGCCGAGCGACGTGAAGAGGATGATGACCGTCAGGGGGATGTTCCGGACGAAGTTGACATAGGCGGTTCCGAACCCGCGCATCAGCGGCACTGGGCCCACCCGCATCGCGGCCAGCAGGGTGCCCCAGACCAGGGAGCCCAGGGCGGAGAGGGCGGTGAGTTTCACCGTCATCCAGAACGCCCCGAGGACGTCGTAACCTTCAAGAAAGTCGAACACGATCTCCCGCGCTTCCGGGTGTGTGGCGTACGAGGAGGGCGTGGCGCGCCGCCGCCGTGATCGCGGCTGGCGACGGCGCGCCCGGGGAACCCTGCGGAGCTGGGGCCGGCCTTACTTGACGATCTGGCCGATCTTCGGCGCGGGCTCGTTCTTGTACTCGGCCGGGCCGAAGTTCTTGTCGACCGCCTTCTGCCAGGAGCCGTCGCTGACCATCGACTCCAGAGCCTTGTTGATCTTGTCGAGGGTCGCGGTGTCGCCCTTCTTCACACCGACGCCGTAGTTCTCGTTGCTGAGCTTGAGCCCGGCGAGCTTGAACTGGCCCTTGTACTTGTCCTGCGCGGCGAAGCCCGCGAGGATCGAGTCGTCGGTGGTCACCGCGTCCACGGCACCGCTCTGGAGAGCGGCGATGCACTCGGAGTAGCCACTGAGTTCCTTCAGGTTGGCCTTCGGGGCGATCGTGTCGTGGATGTTCTGCGCCGAGGTGGAACCGGTCACGGAACACAGGTTCTTGCCGTTGAGGTCCGTGGCCTTGCTGATGTCCGAGTCCTTCTTGACCAGCAGGTCCTGGTGGGCCAGCAGGTAGGGGCCGGCGAAGTCGACCTTCTGCTTGCGCTCGTCGTTGATCGAGTAGGTGGCCGCGATGAACTTCACGTCGCCACGGGCGAGGGCGTTCTCGCGGTCGGCGCTCTTGGTCTCGACGAACTGGATCTGGTTGGGCTTGTAGCCGAGCTTGCCGGCCACGTAGGTCGCCACGTCGACGTCGAAGCCGGAGAAGGAACCGTCCGGCTCCTTCAGGCCGAGGCCGGGCTGGTCGTACTTGATGCCGATCTTGATCTTGCCGCCGCCGCTGGAGGAGGAGCCGCCGTCGTCCTTCTTGCCGCCGCCGCACGCGGTGGCGGACACGGCGAGAGCGAGTACGACGGCCGAGGCGGCGGTGACCTTGCGGAGCTTCATCGTGAACATCCTTTGTCTGGTGAACAGGGGAGCCGTCAGGCGGGTGGCGCAGGTCGGTCGTCCGCGGCGCGGACGCGTGCCGTCAGTGGTGCAGGATCTTCGAGAGGAAGTCCTTGGCCCGGTCGCTGCGCGGATTGCTGAAGAACTGGTCGGGCGCAGCTTGTTCGACGATCCGGCCGTCGGCCATGAAGACCACCCGGTTTGCAGCCGATCGTGCGAATCCCATCTCATGGGTGACGACGATCATCGTCATCCCGTCGCGGGCGAGTTGCTGCATGACCTCCAGGACCTCGTTGATCATCTCGGGGTCCAGGGCCGAGGTCGGCTCGTCGAAGAGCATGACCTTCGGGCCCATGGCCAGAGCGCGCGCGATGGCGACGCGCTGCTGCTGGCCGCCGGAGAGCTGTGCCGGGTACTTGTCGGCCTGGGTGCCCACGCCGACCCGGTCGAGCAGGGCGCGGGCCTTGTCCTGGGCCTGCTTCTTGTCGGTCCTGCGGACCTTGATCTGGCCCAGCATCACGTTCTCGAGCACGGTCTTGTGCGCGAAGAGGTTGAACGACTGGAAGACCATCCCGACGTCCGCCCGCAGCCGGGCCAGCTCCTTGCCCTCCTGGGGCAGCGGCTTTCCGTCGATCGTGATGGTGCCCGAGTCAATGGTCTCCAGGCGGTTGATGGTGCGGCACAGGGTGGACTTCCCGGACCCGGAGGGCCCGATGACCACCACGACCTCACCGCGGGCGATCGTGAGATCGATGTCCTGGAGTACATGCAACGCGCCGAAGTGCTTGTTGACGCTCTCCAGGACGACCAAGTCGCCGGTCGCGGCCTTGTCCTGCTTGGCCACCGATACTTCGGTCATCGCTTTCGGGCTCCGTCCTCCTCGGTTTCGGAGGAATGTAGTAACCCCGGATGACCAGCGTCATTACATCTGAGGGGAATCTGAGCATCACGATCCGATAGCAATCGGACACGTGTCGTAGCAGTTGAGGCCGGGGCATGTATCGGCCGGGTAACGGAACCCGCATGGAACCGGAACCGTCTTGACGTCATCATCATCCATCGGCGTGACTGCCTTGGTGCACGCGCGCGTGCGCGCGTTTTGTACAAGCCGAGAACGAACCGCCACCGTACGACCACTGAACCGGAGGGGGCCGGGATGAGACTGCTGCTCGTCGAGGACGACAACCACGTTGCCGCGGCGCTTTCCGCGGTCCTCGCGCGACACGGATTCCATGTGACCCATGCCCGAAGCGGCGAGGAGGCGCTTCAGGCGCTCGTACCCGAGGGTCCCGGCTTCGGCGTGGTCCTGCTCGACCTCGGCCTGCCCGACCAGGACGGATACGAGGTCTGCGGCAAGATCCGCAAGCTCACCAGCACCCCGGTGATCATGGTCACCGCCCGTTCCGACGTGCGTTCCCGCATCCACGGCCTCAACCTCGGCGCCGACGACTACGTGGTGAAGCCGTACGACACCGGGGAACTGCTCGCCCGGATCCACGCCGTCAGCCGGCGCACCGCCCACGAGGACGCCGTGCCGGGCACCGAGGACGCGCTGCGCCTGGGGTCCGTGTGCATCGAACTGCCCACGCGCCAGGTCAGCGTCAACGGTTCGGTCGTCCAACTGACCCGCAAGGAGTTCGACCTTCTCGCGCTGCTCGCCCAGCGCCCCGGCGTCGTTTTCCGGCGGGAGCAGATCATCAGCGAGGTGTGGCGCACCAGCTGGGAGGGAACGGGACGCACCCTTGAGGTGCATGTCGCCTCCCTGCGCGCCAAGCTGCGCATGCCCGCGCTGATCGAGACCGTACGCGGCGTCGGCTATCGACTCGTCGCCCCGGCCGCGTAGCGGGGACGGGTGCGCACACGTCTCCTGCCGCTGCTCATCGTCCTGATGGCGGCCGTGCTGCTCGCACTGGGCCTCCCGCTCGCCGTCAGCGTGGCCGCGGCCCAGCAGCAGACGGTGGTCGTCGACCGGATCGACGACACGGCGCGCTTCGCGGCGCTCGCCCAGTTCGTCACCGACGGCACCGGGTCCCCGCGCACGACCGAGGACGACCGCAAGGAGACGCTGCGCCGCGAACTCGCCAGCTACTACGGGGTGTACGGCATTCGCGCGGGGGTCTTCTACCGCAACGGTGCGGCGATGGCCAACGCACCCGACGACTGGCTCCTGCCCCAGAGCGGGGAGGCGCGGGACGCCTTCGACGAGGCGCTGCTCAGCCGGCGCAGCCATGACCCCGAACAGGTGTGGCCCTGGCAGCGCAGCCGCCTCATCGTCGCCTCGCCGGTGATCCGGGACGGGGACGTCGTCGCGGTCGTGCTCACCGACTCGCCCACGGGGCCCATGCGGTCGCGGACGCTGCGCGGCTGGCTGCTGATCGGGGCCGGTGAGATCGCCGCGATGCTGCTGGCCGTGGGCGCCGCGCTACGGCTGACCGGCTGGGTGCTCAAGCCCGTGGGCGTGCTCGACGCCACCACCCATGACATCGCCACCGGGCGGCTGAAGTCCCGGGTCGCGGTGGCCGGCGGGCCGCCGGAACTCCGCAGGCTCGCCCGGTCGTTCAACGAGATGGCGGACAACGTCGAGGACGTGCTGGAGCAGCAGCGCGCCTTCGTCGCCGACGCCTCGCACCAGTTGCGAAACCCGCTCTCCGCGCTGCTGCTGCGCATCGAACTGCTCGCCCTCGAACTGCCCGAGGGCAACGAGGAGATCGCTTCGGTCCGTACCGAGGGCAAGCGGCTCGCGCAGGTCCTGGACGACCTGCTGGACCTCGCGCTGGCCGAGCACGCCGAGGCCGACCTGCGGCTGACCGACATCGGACAACTGGCCGCCGAGCGGCTGGCCGCGTGGGCGCCGACGGCCGAGGCCAAGGGGGTCCGGCTGACCGGCGACTGCCCGCCGACCACCGGCTGGGCCGACCCGATCACGCTGTCCAGCGCGCTGGACGCGGTGATCGACAACGCCGTGAAGTTCACACCGCAGGACGGCACCGTCACGGTGACCGTCGCCTCCAACGGCGAGTCCTCGACGGTCGTGGTCACCGACACCGGCCCCGGCCTCACCGAGGAGGAACTCGCCCGCGTCGGTGACCGCTTCTGGCGCAGCGGCCGCCACCAGAACGTCAAGGGCTCCGGCCTCGGCCTCTCCATCACCCGCGCCCTCCTCGCGGCGGGCGGCGGCTCCATCGAGTACGAGCACCATGCCCCGCACGGCCTGAGCGTGACGGTGCGGGTGCCGAGGAGCGAGGCGGTGGCTTAGGGGGCGTGCGCGCTCCCCGTTTTTAGGGCTTCACCGATCGGTAGTAGCGTCGTGCCCCCTCGTGCAGCCTGAGCGGGTCCGTGTAGATGGCGGTGCGGAGGTCCACCAGTTGCGCGGAGTGGACGTGGGCGCCGATGTCGTCACGGCTCTTGATGACGGTTCGGGTGACCCACTCGATCAGCCGGGGGTCCATGTCCGTGCGGGTCATCAGCAGGTTGGACACCGCGATGGTCGCCACGGTCGACCCCTGCTGGACGGACGGGTACGCCGACTCGGGCATGTTGGTGGCCCGGTAGTAGCGGGCGGAGTCCCCCTCGGCGTGGAGCTTGTCGACCACGTCGCCGTCGATCGGGACGAACTTGAAGTCGAACGTCTTGGTGAGCTGGACCAGCCCGTTCGTGGGCAGCCCGCCGGACCAGAAGAACGCGTCGATCTTCCCCTGCTGCAGCCTGTCGGGCCCGGTGTCGATGCCGTCGGACACCGGCGTGATGTCCTTCTTGGGATCGATCCCCGCGGCCTTGAGCAGCCGGACGGCGATCAGCCGCACCCCCGAGTTGGGCAGCCCTATGGCCACTCGCTTGTGCTTCAGGTCGGAGAGGGACCTGACGTGCGAGTCGCGCGGCACGATGAGCTGGACGTAGTCGTCGTACAGCCGGGCCACACCGCGCAGCCGCCCGGCACCACTGAGGTGCTGGAGCTCGTACGACTCCACCGCGTCGGCCGCCGCGATGGTGAAGTCGGCCTTCCCGGTCGCCAACCGCCGCACGTTCTCCTGCGAACCGGCGCTGTTGAGCAGCTTCACCGACAGACCCGGCATGTCCCTGTCGAGTTCGGTGCGCAGCCGCTCCCCGTACTCCTGGTAGACCCCTCGGGGCGTGCCGGTGCTGAAGACGATCGTCCCGCTCGGCGGCTCCTCGCCGAGCGGCAGCAGCCACCACAGCAGCAGCCCGAACGCGACGAAGCCGGCGGCCGCGCCCTGGAGCGCGCGGCGCCTGCCGATACCGGGGAAGACCTTGGACATGCGCGCGATCCTGCCAGCCGCCCGCGGTCCTGACCAGCGCCGGGCTCGCCGCGGGGGGTTGTCGGTGGCGGCCGCTACAGTCGCCGTATGAGCAACTCCTCGCCCGCCGGCCTCGTCCGCGAGTTTCACGTCGCCTTCGGCCTCGACGCCCGCAGCAGACCGACGGAGGTGCCCGCCGAGCTGGCCGCGCACCGCGGGGAACTGCTCGCCGAGGAGGCCGCGGAGGTTGCCGAGGTCGCGGTGGCCGGCCCCCTGGACCGGCTCGCGCACGAACTGGCCGATGTCGTCTACGTGGCCTATGGCACGGCCCTGGTCCACGGCATCGACCTGGACGCGGTGATCGCCGAGGTGCACCGTTCCAACATGAGCAAGCTGGGCCTCGACGGCGAGGTCGCCCGCCGGGCCGACGGCAAGGTCCTCAAGGGCGAGCACTACGCGGCGCCGGACGTGACGGCCGTCCTGCGCCGCCAGGGATGGGTACCCGGCGGCGCCTGACGTCGCTCAGACCGAGTCGCCCGCCAGCTGCCACTCGCGGTGCAGCGCGCCCAGCGGGATGCTCCGCTGGAGGATGGGGGTGCCGAAGATCGACAGTTGGAGGCGCAGGGTGCCGGACAGGTCCACGCCGCCGTACAGACCCCACTTGCCGGTGGTCTTCGCGCCGGTGGTGTCCGACGAGGCCTCCACCGTTCCCGAGGCCTCGCCGCGCAGGTACGGCGCCAGGTCGGCGGTGACGCCCACGGTGCCGTAGAGACCGACCGAGGCCTCGGCGCCGAGCGCGGTCTTCACGTTCCCGGCGGCGGTCACCGAGGTCCGCACCGGTGTGCTCGTCATGTCCGAGGCGCTCACCGGGGTCCAGCCCTTGCCCGCGCCGAAGGTGCCGCCGGCCTTGAAGTCGCCCTTGAGGCTCTGCTGCACGTCGACGGTGACCTTGCCGTCGGCGCTGATCTGGAAGTAGCAGGTCAGATCGAGGTTGACGACGACCGGGACGGGGCCGACCTGCAGCACCGGGTCGGCGTGCAGCTTCGCGAACGGGATGCGCAGCGGTGTGGCGGAGGCGGCGGCGCGGCCCTTGACGGCCCAGCCCGAGGTCCAGTCGCCGGAGACGCCCAGGTAGGCGGAGCCGGGCGGGGTGTCGGTGCCCTGGCCGCCGTACTTGAAGTCGACCTGCGGAGCGACCTGCACGAAGCCGGACACCGAGGCGGCTGCCGAGACCGGGGCGCCCTCGGGTGTGGGCACCTCGGCGGAGACGTCGAGCCGCAGGCTGCCCAGCGGGACCGTGGCGCCCTTGGGGCCGACGTGCACATCACCGGTCCTGGACCAGGAGACCTTGACGTCGGGCAGCAGCTTGTCGATGTCGAAGGAGGCCGGGTCGACGGGCACGGTGCCCTTCGCCGTGTCGTCGCCGAGCAGGGCGTTGAGCGCGGCGGGCTCGGTCTGCACCTCCGTGCCCCTGTCGGTCTCGCCGATCACCTTGGTGACCTTGGCGAGCAGACCGTGCGGCGCACCGGGTGCCGGGGCGCTGGCGATGACGTCACCGACGGCGGCCTCGTGCCGGCCGGCGGAGGCGCCGGGAGAGGGGGAGGACGCCGAGGGCGAGGGGGAAACGGGCTTCTTCCCCTGGGAGATGACGGCCCGTCGGGTCTTGCTGTCGTACGAGCTGACGGTGAGTGTGGTCTTGTGTGCCGGCCTGCCCGAGCCGTCCGGGCCGGCGGCCGCGGTCGGGGTGGCGGCGGGAGCGGCGGCGACGGTGAGCGAGTGATCCGCGGCGGTCGTGGCGGTGCCGTCCGGGCCCTGGGTCTGCCGGCTGTGACCCGCGGCGGGCTGCTCGGCCTGCGGTGAGGACGAGGAGCAGCCGACGGCGAACAGGAGGGCGGTCACGGCGAAGGCGGGCATGAGGGCATGCGTGTGCCTCGTGCGTCTGCGCAAGGTGATTCCTGAGGGTGGGGGGTGGCAAGGAGGTACCGGCGGACAGCGGCAATGTGCCGTACTGGCCGGTAACTCGGCGACGAGACATGAGCATGCCATGGCCGTGCGCACGTGACGTCCGCAATCCGGCCACATCCGAACGTGACCTGAACCACGGCTATTTCAGGCCGCGGCGCGGGCCGGATCACCCCCCTGTGTCTCCGTACGACCCCGCCGCTACGCCGACGGCTTCTCCTCACCCTGTGCGGCCCGCAGATCGGCGAGGAGCTCGGCCTGTCCGGCCAGGACGCCGGACAGGATGGTGCGGGCCACCCGCAGGAGCTCGGCGACGTGCGGACTCGTCAGCGAGTAGTACACGTTCGCGCCCTCCTTGCGGGTCCTGACCAGGTTGGCGCGCCGCAGCACCGCCAACTGCTGGGACAGATGCGCGGGCTCGATGCCCACCTCGGGCAGCATTTCGGCGACCGCGTGCTCGCGCTCGCTCAGCAGCTCCAGGACGCGGATGCGTGCCGGGTGGCCGAGTGTCTTGAAGAACTCGGCCTTCAGTTGGTACAGCGGCGCGCTCACGGTGTCGCCCCTTCCCCGGCATGGCGGCACGGCACCGCCCGCCGGACCTCGGTGCATCGTGTCCGCCTACTCGTCAGGAACATGCGGCCATCCTCTCGTGCGGCCGCGCCGGATCCGAACACGGTGACCCGTGCACCCGGAATCAGCTAAGTGATTGCCAAATTTCGCAATTGCGCAGCTATATCCCTCGGCTTCATCCCTCAGGGAGGGGGTGCTCCGGGAACCCCCTACCCTTGTCACATGAGCAGCATCGACCGGAGCCGGCCCGTGGGCGTGAAGACCTACGAAGTACGCACCTACGGGTGCCAGATGAACGTCCACGATTCCGAGCGATTGTCCGGGCTGCTCGAAGAGGCCGGTTATGTGCGCGCCCCCGAGGGGTCGGACGGGGACGCGGACGTCGTCGTCTTCAACACCTGCGCCGTACGGGAGAACGCCGACAACCGGCTGTACGGCAACCTCGGCCGCCTCGCGCCGAAGAAGGCGGCCCGGCCCGGTATGCAGATCGCGGTCGGTGGCTGTCTGGCGCAGAAGGACCGCGACACCATCGTGAACAGGGCGCCCTGGGTGGACGTCGTCTTCGGCACGCACAACATCGGCAAGCTGCCGGTTCTGCTGGAGCGCGCCCGAGTCCAGGAGGAGGCGCAGGTCGAGATCGCCGAGTCCCTGGAGGCGTTCCCCTCCACACTGCCGACGCGGCGCGAGAGCGCGTACGCGGCCTGGGTCTCGATCTCCGTCGGCTGCAACAACACCTGCACCTTCTGCATCGTCCCGGCCCTGCGCGGCAAGGAGAAGGACCGCCGCCCCGGCGACATCCTGGCCGAGGTCGAGGCGCTGGTCGGCGAGGGCGTCTCCGAGATCACGCTGCTCGGGCAGAACGTCAACGCGTACGGCTCCGACATCGGTGACCGCGAGGCCTTCAGCAAGCTGCTGCGCGCCTGCGGCTCCGTCGAGGGCCTGGAGCGCGTCCGCTTCACCTCCCCGCACCCCCGCGACTTCACCGACGACGTGATCGCGGCGATGGCCGAGACGCCGAACGTGATGCCGCAGCTCCACATGCCGCTCCAGTCCGGCTCGGACACCGTCCTGAAGGCGATGCGCCGCTCGTACCGGCAGGAGCGCTACCTCGGGATCATCGAGAAGGTCCGCGCCGCCATCCCGCACGCCGCGATCACCACGGACATCATCGTGGGCTTCCCGGGCGAGACCGAGGAGGACTTCGAGCAGACCCTCCACGTCGTCCGCGAGGCGCGTTTCGCGCAGGCCTTCACCTTCCAGTACTCCAAGCGGCCCGGCACCCCGGCCGCCACCATGGAGAACCAGATCCCCAAGGAGGTCGTGCAGGCGCGCTACGAGCGTCTCGTCGCCCTCCAGGAGGAGATCTCCTGGGAGGAGAACAAGAAGCAGGTCGGCCGCACCCTGGAGCTGATGGTCGCCGAGGGCGAGGGCCGCAAGGACGGCGCCACGCACCGCCTGTCCGGCCGCGCCCCCGACAACCGCCTGGTCCACTTCACCAAGCCGGAGCAGGAGGTACGCCCCGGCGACGTGGTCACCGTCGAGATCACCTACGCCGCCCCGCACCACCTCCTCGCCGAGGGCGCCGTTCTCGGCGTGCGCCCCACGCGAGCGGGTGACGCCTGGGCGAAGCGCAACGCGGCGGAGGCGGCGAAGCCGGCCGGCGTGATGCTCGGCCTGCCGCAGATCGGCGCCCCGGCGCCGCTGCCGGTGGCGACGAGCGGGTGCGGCTGCGACTGACGCTGATCGATCAGGCCTCGATCCGGCAGACGTGCTCGACGAGGAGTGACGTCAGGGCCGCCGTACGGCATTACCCTGCCGATCATGCTTGTCGCCGCAGCAGTCTGCCCCTGTCCACCGCTCCTCGTGCCCCAGATCGCCTCGGGCGCCGCAGCCGAGCTGGACGCCGCGCGCGCCGCGTGCACGGACGCGCTCGGGGTGCTCGCCGCCGCCCGTCCCGACCGGCTGGTGGTGGTCGGGCCCGCGGGGGAGAGCGGAAGCGGGCCTCATCCGCAGGGCGCCCGGGGTTCCTTCCGCGGCTTCGGCGTCGACCTCGATGTACGGCTCGGCCCGGGGCGGGCCCCGGAGTCCGAGCGGGAGCTGCCGCCGTCGCTCGCCGTCGCCGCATGGCTGCTGGAGCGGACCGGCTGGGCGGACGCCCCGATCGTTGGACTCGGTGTGGAGGAATCGCTCACACCCGAGCGCTGCACGGCGGTCGGAAGGGACATCGGAGCGCGGGCCGATCGGGTGGCACTGCTGGTGATGGGCGACGCCAGCGCCTGCCGCACACTCAAGGCACCGGGCTACCTCGACGAGCGGGCGGCACCCTTCGACGCGAAGGTCGCGCGTGCGCTGGGCGCGGCAGACGTGGTGGCGCTGAAGGCCCTGGACGTCGAGCTGGCGTATGAGCTGAAGGTCTCCGGCCGAGCCCCCTGGCAGATCCTCGCGGGCGCGGCCGAGGGCGCCAACCTCACTGGCGCGCTGCTCTACGAGGACGCGCCCTATGGGGTGGGGTACCTGGTCGCCGCCTGGTCCTGAGCACGTCCCGGAAACGGCGGACGGCCGGGAGCCCCCACGCTCCTCGGCCGTCCGCCGATCCACCTGCCGGGCCACCGCCGTGACCGCTCAGGACGCCGGTGGCGGCGCCTCGGGCGGTGTCGCTGTGCCCTCACCCGGCTCGGTGCCGCTCTTCTGCACGAAGCGGTCCATGGCGCCCTTGGCCTTGTCGGTGCCCGCATGGATCTTTTCGCTGTACTTGCCCTTGGTCTTCTCGTCGACGGCCTTGGCGACCTTGTCGAGACCGTGCTCAAGTTTGTCGATCTTGTCCTCGTGATGGTGCGCGAGGTCCGACACCTTCTCCTTGGCCGGGGCGAGCTTGGCCTTCAGGGTGTCCAAGAGATGCATGGTCCACCTTCCCTCGCGGATCAGCTATGTACGGGCGCCCTCACCGGCGTCGTTGTCGGCGGCCTTCTCGGCCGACTGCTGCTTGGGAATGTCGGCGCTCTCGGCGGCGGCACCCTTGGCGGCGTCGGTCGCGGTCGCCGCCGCACTCTCGTCGCCGTCTCCCGCCGGTGCCTTCGCCTCCGACAATCCCTTCGTCGCGTCCTCGGCCGTCACCTTCGCCGCGTTGTCGGCCACGTCCTCCGCCTCGGCCCCGGCCGGCTCCGCGCCGACCCGCGCCTCGGCGGCGGAGGTCTCCTCCGTCGCCTTTGATTTCCTAAGAAGTCGTGCAAAAACGCCCATATCCACTCCATACGTTACTCGTGCGGGCGAAATCCCGCGTCACCCGGAGCGTCCGTTTGCGTCGCCCGGGTCACCGCCCCTCGAAACCGGCGGCCGGATCCTCGCAACGGGCAACGACGCCGAACCCGGTGCGTCACGTAACCCGTTCGAGACGTGGTCGCGAGGTTTGCGAGACTGGTGCGGTGAGCAGCGCACCCTCCGCCCCCCGCGTCATCGCCGTCGTCGGTCCCACCGCGGCCGGAAAGTCCGATTTGGGCGTCTTCCTGGCCCAGCGGCTCGGCGGTGAGGTCGTCAACGCCGACTCCATGCAGCTCTACCGCGGGATGGACATCGGCACCGCCAAGCTGACGCCCGAGGAGCGCGGCGGCGTCCCGCACCACCTGCTGGACATCTGGGACGTGACCGTCACCGCCTCCGTCGCCGAGTACCAGAAGCTGGCCCGCGCCAGGATCGACGACCTGCTCGCCCGGGGGCGCTGGCCGATCCTCGTCGGCGGCTCCGGCCTCTACGTCCGCGGAGCCGTCGACAATCTGGAGTTCCCCGGCACCGACCCCGAGGTCAGGGCCCGGCTGGAGGAGGAGCTCGCGCTGCGCGGCTCCGGGGCGCTGCACGCGCGTCTCGCCGCCACCGACCCCGAGGCGGGGCGGGCGATCCTGCCCAGCAACGGCCGCCGTATCGTCCGGGCCCTTGAGGTGATCGAGATCACCGGCCAGCCCTTCACCGCCAACCTGCCGGGTCACGACTCCGTCTACGACACCGTCCAGATCGGGGTCGACGTCGCCCGCCCCGAGCTCGACGAGCGCATCACGCGCCGGGTCGACCGGATGTGGGACGCGGGTCTGGTGGAGGAAGTGCGCGCACTGGAGGCGAAAGGCCTGCGCGAGGGGCGTACGGCGTCGCGCGCGCTCGGCTACCAGCAGGTGCTCACCGCGCTCTCCGGGGACTGCACCGAGGAGGAAGCACGGGCCGAGACCGTGCGCGCCACCAAGCGCTTCGCGCGCCGTCAGGATTCATGGTTCAGGCGCGATCCCCGCGTGCAGTGGTTGAGTGGGGCCGCGACGGACCTCACAGAACTTCCGCACCTCGCCCTGGCGTTGGTCGAACGACCGGTTACAGCCTGATCACGTGATGGCATCGGGATGCGCCGCCGGTCATCGAGGCCTCCGGCGCCGTGCCATCATCGAGCTTCGATCGACCAAGTGGAGTCCTAGTTGGGAGGGCGCGTGGCGATGGAGGCCGGCCCTCGCGACACCGCACAGGCGGCACAAGACACCGAGCACATCGGCGTCGGCGGCGTAGAACCGGAACCGGGTGAGGGCCCTCTGAGCTCCGACGGGCCCGACGAGACCGCGGGCGGTGTGACCGACGACGGTCCCGAGCCCGAGGAGATGTTCGCCGGCGGACCGGAGGTCGAGGTCGAGCTGCGCCCACAGCGCCGACTGCGTATCTGGCAGCTCGCGCCCATCGTCGGCCTGGCCGCGGTCGGCTCCCTGATGTTCGCCTTCCCCCTCGCCTTCGACTTCGGCGACAGCGGCGCGGTGATCGCCATGCTGGGCCTGCTGATCTGCTGCTGCGCCGCGGGCTGGGGCATGATGGCCGCCCGCCGCGTGGGCCACACCTTCCCCGGCCTGCCCCCGCGCGGCTCCGGACGCCGCCCGGACTGGCGGGTCGTCATCGGCTACGTCCTGCTGGTGGCGGTGATCGCGGTCCTCGCCGTGTGGCGCGTGGCCCGGCTGCGCTAGCCGGTCCGTCGTCCCCCCCGATGCGTCCCGTCCCATCCCACCCGGTACGTCCCGTACGGCTGTCGTACCGACCCCGTACGATCGAGGAATGAGCACGCGGATCGCCTTCCTCAAGGGTCACGGCACCGAGAACGACTTCGTGATCGTTCCGGACCCCGAGAACGTCATCGACCTGACCCCGGCCGCCGTGGCCGCCCTGTGCGACCGCCGCGCCGGCATCGGCGGTGACGGCGTGCTGCACGTCGTGCGCTCCGCCGCGCACCCGGAGGCCAGGGACATGGCGGCCGACGCCGAGTGGTTCATGGACTACCGCAACAGTGACGGCTCGATCGCGGAGATGTGCGGCAACGGCGTCCGTGTGTTCGCGCGCTACCTCCAGCACGCCGGACATGTGGCCGAAGGGGACCTCGCGATCGCCACGCGCGGGGGAGTGAAGGCCGTCCACATCGCCAAGGACGGTGACGTCACCGTCGGCATGGGCAGAGCGCGTCTCCCCGAAGGGGACGTCACGGTGAGCGTCGGCGAGCGCAGCTGGCCCGCGCGCAACGTGAACATGGGCAACCCGCACGCGGTCGCCTTCGTCGACGACCTCGCGCACGCCGGCAAGCTGCTCGACCCGCCCCCCTTCAGCCCGGCCGCCGCCTACCCCGACGGGGTCAACGTCGAGTTCGTGGTGGACCGCGGGCCCGGCCATGTCGCGATGCGCGTGCACGAGCGAGGCTCCGGAGAGACCCGCTCCTGCGGCACGGGCGCGTGCGCCGTCGCCGTGGCCGCCGCGCGCCGGGACGGCGCCGACCCGACCGTCACCGGAACCCCGGTGACGTACACCGTGGACGTGCCCGGCGGACGTCTGGTCATCACCGAGCGACCCGACGGCGAGGTCGAGATGACCGGTCCGGCGGTGATCGTCGCCGAGGGCGGGATCGACGCCGAGTGGCTGGAAAACGCGGTTCGCTGACCGCGAGAAACGCAGCTCCCGCAGCCCTGGGCGCGTGGATCCGTGGATCCTGGCCTCCGGGGTGGTGCGAAACGATGGCAGGGCGCGAGGCACGTGGCGCAAAACCGTAAACCTCCAAATCGTCGCTCGAATGGGTGATCCGTTTCACGCTCGGCGAGAGCGGGTCAGTCGGGCGTGATGGGCTCGGTAGCATCAAGCACCGGCACGGACGGGGGAACGTCGCCAACCCTGAGCCGCGTATGCCCTGGGGCCCCGTCCGCCGGTCCACGAGCCGGAGGTGCCCATGAGTGCGGAGGCCACGAACCCTGCGACCCCAGGCCCTGTAGCCCCTACAGCGGCCCGCAGGAAGGCCCGCCCCCGGATCGACCTGCGCCGACTCGGCCGCGTCGCGCTGCTCGGTCCCGCCGGCCGCGACCGTCTGCCGGACGCCATCGGCCATGTCGCCGAGGCCCACCGCGCCCACTACCCAGACGCCGACCTCGAACCGCTGCGCCGGGCCTACGTCCTGGCCGAGTCCTCGCACCGCGGCCAGATGCGCAAGAGCGGCGAGCCGTACATCACCCATCCGCTCGCCGTGACCCTGATCCTGGCCGAACTCGGTGCCGAGACCACCACCTTGACGGCCTCTCTGCTCCACGACACCGTCGAGGACACCGACGTGACGCTGGATCAGGTGCGGGAACAGTTCGGCGAGGAAGTGCGCTATCTCGTCGACGGCGTCACCAAGCTGGAAAAGGTCGACTACGGAGCCGCGGCGGAGCCCGAGACGTTCCGCAAGATGCTCGTCGCCACCGGGAGCGACGTCCGTGTGATGTCGATCAAGCTCGCCGACCGGCTGCACAACATGCGCACCCTCGGCGTCATGCGCCCCGAGAAACAGGCCCGCATCGCCAAGGTCACCCGCGACGTCCTCATCCCGCTCGCCGAACGGCTCGGCGTCCAGGCCCTGAAGACCGAACTGGAGGACCTCGTCTTCGCGATCCTCCACCCCGAGGAGTACGAACACACCCGCCGTCTGATCGCCGACAACGCGGCACGCCCCGACGATCCACTCGCGGAGATCGCCGACGAGGTGCGCACGGTCCTGCGCGACTCCGACATCCAGGCCGAAGTCCTCATCCGCCCGCGCCACTTCGTCTCCGTCCACCGGGTGGCCCGCAAACGCGGACAACTGCGCGGGGCGGACTTCGGCCGGCTGCTGGTCCTGGTGGGCGAGGACGCGGACTGCTACGGCGTCCTGGGCGAGCTGCACACCTGTATGACGCCCGTCGTCTCGGAGTTCAAGGACTTCATCGCCGTACCGAAGTTCAACCTGTACCAGTCGCTGCACACCGCGGTGGCCCACCCGGACGGCCAGGTCGCCGAAGTCCTCATCCGCACCCACCAGATGCACAAGGTCGCCGAGGCCGGGGTCGTCGCGCTCGGCAATCCCTACGCTCCTCCTTCGGAGGAGCAGTCCGCGAGCGACGGCGAGCGCGCCGACCCCACCCGCCCCGGCTGGCTCTCCCGCCTCCTCGACTGGCAGGAGGCCGCGCCCGACCCCGACACCTTCTGGTCCACCCTGCGGGAGGACCTGGCCCAGGACCGCGAGATCACCGTCTTCCGGCCCGACGGCGGCACGCTCGGCCTGCCCGAGGGCGCCACCTGCGTCGACGCCGCCTACGCCCAGTACGGCGAGGACGCGCACGCGTGCATCGGAGCCCGCGTCAACGGCCGCCTCGCGACGCTGAGCACGGTCCTCCGAGACGGCGACAGCGTCCAACTCCTCATGGGCCAGGACCCGGCCTCCGAGCCCTCCAGGGAGTGGCTGGAGCACGCGCACACCCCGGCCGCGCGCATCGCCATCCAGCGGTGGCTGGCGGCGCATCCGGAGGGCGAGGCCGCGCGGGACGCGTCCGCCGGCACGCACGCCCAGGAGACCGACGCCGGTGCGGCCCCGGACGGCCCGGCAGCCGGTCCCGGCGCCTCCGCCGCGCACGTCACCCCGGATGCCCCCGGCGCTCGCTCCGGCAGCGACGCCCGAGCCGCGCGCCCCCGAGGCGCCGACGTCCTCGTGGACCCGCCGGGAGCCGCCGTACGGCTCGCCGGGTGCTGCACTCCCGTACCGCCTGACCGAATCACCGGATTCGCCGTGCGCGGCGGGGTGGTGACCGTGCACCGGGTGGAGTGTGCCGCGGTGGCCCGGATGACGAGCACAGGACGCGCGGAGGTCGCTGTGCGCTGGGGTGACACCACCGAGTGCCGGGTCACGCTGGTCGCCGAATCGTTCGGCCGCCCCCATCTGCTCGCCGACCTCACCGAAGCGATCGCCCTGGAAGGCGCCGAGATCGTGTCCGCGACCGTCGAACCGCCCAGCCAGCAGCGCGTACGCCACACGTACACCCTCCAACTCCCCGACGCGGCCCACCTCCCGGTCCTCATGCGGGCGATGCGGAACGTACCCGGCGTGTACGACGTGAGCCGGGCCCAGCACCAGGCCCCCGCCTCCTCCTGAGGGAGGACATCGCAGGCCTCCTGAGGAACCGACCCCCAACCCGTTCGGGTGGGCCGGGCGCGCGTCGCCACCGCAGGGCGGGCGCGCGCTGGTAGCGGTGGTGCATGCTGCTCATCCTCCGCACCCGCCCTCCCCGGCCGAAGAGGACGAGGACCTCCCGGCACCGCACGGCGGCCCTCCTCGCCTCCGCCGTCTCCGTCTGCCTCCTGGCCGCCGGCGCCCCCGCCGAGCCGCTGGGCGTCGGCGACCGCCTCTTCCCGTACCTGGGCAACCCGGGATACGACGTCACGTCGTACGACCTCTCCTTCACCTATCCCGGCACCAACGACAAACCCCTGGGGGCCGTCACCACCATCGACGCCCGGACGACCGCCGACCTGGACCGCATCAACCTCGACTTCGCGCACGGCAAGGTCGAGTCCGTCGAGGTCGACGGCCTGCCGGCCACCTTCGCCGCCGCCGGTGAGGATCTGGTCGTCACTCCTCGGGTGCCGCTGCCCAAGGGCTCCTGGATGCGGATCACCGTGCGGCACACCAGTGACCCCAGGCCCGTCAAGGGCCGGGACGGCGGCTGGGTGCGGACCTCCGACGGCCTCGCCATGGCCAACCAGGCCGACGCCGCGCACCTGGTGTTCCCGTGCAACGACCATCCGTCGGACAAGGCGATGTTCACCATCCGGGTCACCGCCCCCGACGGCCTCACGGCCGTGGCCAACGGAGTTCGGGCCGGTGTGGGCCGGGACGGCGGCTCGACCACCTGGACGTACCGGACCAAGCACCCCATGGCCACCGAGCTCACCCAGGTGTCCATCGGCCGCTCCGCCGTCCTGCACCGCACCGGACCCCACGGGCTGCCGGTGCGCGACGTGGTCCCCGCCGCCGACAGCAGGGCCCTCGGACCCTGGCTCGCCAAGACTCCCGACCAGATCGCCTGGATGGAGAGCAAGGTCGGCGCCTACCCCTTCGAGACGTACGGCCTGCTCATGGCGCAGGCCTCCACCGGCTTCGAACTGGAGACGCAGACCCTCTCCCTCTTCGAGAAGGAGTTGTTCACCGAGCCGGCCTACCCCAAGTGGTACATCGAGTCGGTCATGGTGCACGAGCTGTCCCACCAGTGGTTCGGCGACAGCGTCAGCCCCCGCAGCTGGTCCGACCTGTGGCTGAACGAGGGGCATGCCACCTGGTACGAGTCCCTGTACGCGCAGGAGAGGGCGAACAAGCCCATGGAGGCACGCATGAAGGCCGCCTACGGCGCCTCGGACGGCTGGCGGGCCTCGGGCGGCCCGCCCGCCGCCCCCAAGCCGCCCAAGGAGGGCCAGAAGATCAGCATCTTCCGGCCCAACGTCTACGACGGAGCCGCGCTGGTGCTGTACGCCCTGCAGCAGGAGATCGGGAAGGACGCCTTCCAGCGTCTGGAGCGGGCGTGGGTGCGTGACCACCGGGACGGCACGGCGAGTACGGCCGACTTCGTGGAGCTGGCCTCCCGGATCGCCGACCGCGACCTCGGCGGGTTCCTCAAGGGCTGGCTCTACGGCGAGAAGACCCCGCCGATGCCGGGCCACCCGGACTGGGCGTCCACGCCGCCCGCCAAGGGCGCACAGACCAAGGACGCACCCGCCAGGAGCCCACACGGCAAGGCCCTGACCGGCAAGACCGCGCACGGCGAATAAGGCGGTGACGAGACGGGGCGTCCCGTGCGACCATCTTCGGGTTGACGTGGTACGGGTCCGGGAATCTCCCAGGAGACTCGTACGTTGTGCTCAGTGACCGCCGTAGCACAATGACCGCCGTATCGGAATCCCCATCGACGTAAGGACCCAATGACCTCCTCTTCTTCCTTTTCCCAGGACACCAAGCGCTTCGCGCACGCCTACCCCGAAGGTCTTCGGGCCGATGCCCTGATGGAAGAGGACGTCGCCTGGAGCCACGAGATCGACGGAGAGCGGGACGGCGACCAGTTCGACCGCTCCGAGCGCGCGGCCCTGCGCCGCGTGGCCGGCCTCTCCACCGAGCTCGAGGACGTCACCGAGGTCGAGTACCGCCAGCTCCGCCTGGAGCGGGTCGTGCTCGTCGGCGTCTGGACCTCGGGGACCGTGCTGGACGCGGAGAACTCCCTCGCGGAGCTCGCCGCCCTCGCGGAGACCGCGGGCGCGCTCGTGCTCGACGGCGTGATCCAGCGCCGCGACAAGCCCGACGCGGCCACCTACATCGGCTCCGGCAAGGCCGAGGAGCTGCGCGACGTCGTGATCGAGACGGGCGCGGACACCGTCATCTGCGACGGTGAGCTGAGCCCCGGCCAGCTGATCCATCTTGAGGACGTCGTCAAGGTCAAGGTCATCGACCGTACGGCCCTGATCCTGGACATCTTCGCCCAGCACGCCAAGTCCCGGGAGGGCAAGGCGCAGGTCGCGCTCGCGCAGATGCAGTACATGCTGCCGAGGCTCCGGGGCTGGGGTCAGTCGCTGTCCCGCCAGATGGGCGGCGGCAAGGGCGGCGGCCTCGCCACCCGTGGTCCCGGTGAGACCAAGATCGAGACGGACCGGCGCCGGATCCGCGAGAAGATGGCGAAGATGCGCCGGGAGATCGCGGAGATGAAGACCGGCCGCGAGATCAAGCGCCAGGAGCGCAAGCGCAACAAGGTGCCGTCCGTCGCCATCGCGGGCTACACCAACGCCGGCAAGTCCTCCCTGCTCAACCGCCTCACCGGAGCCGGCGTCCTGGTCGAGAACGCCCTGTTCGCGACTCTGGACCCGACCGTCCGCCGGGCGGAGACCCCGAGCGGCCGGCTGTACACACTGGCGGACACCGTCGGCTTCGTCCGGCATCTGCCGCACCACCTGGTCGAGGCGTTCCGCTCCACCATGGAGGAGGTCGGCGACGCCGATCTCGTCCTGCACGTGGTGGACGGCTCGCACCCGATCCCGGAGGAGCAGCTGGCCGCCGTGCGCGAGGTGATCCGGGACGTCGGCGCCACCGACGTGCCCGAGATCGTCGTGATCAACAAGGCCGACGCGGCCGACCCGCTGGTGCTCCAGCGGCTGCTGCGGATCGAGAAGCGCTCCATCGCGGTCTCGGCCCGCACCGGCCAGGGCATGGCCGAGCTGCTCGCGCTGATCGACAACGAGCTGCCGCGCCCGTCCGTCGAGATCGAGGCGCTCGTGCCGTACACCCACGGCAAGCTGGTCGCCCGTGCCCACACCGAGGGCGAGGTGATCTCCGAGGAGCACACCGCGGAGGGCACGCTGCTCAAGGTGCGGGTGCACGAGGAGCTGGCCGCGGACCTGGCACCGTACGTGCCCACTCCCGCGGCCTGACCCGTACAGCCCGAAGGCCCGCCTCCTGCTCGGCGCAGGGGGCGGGCCTTCGGCGTGCCGGGGTCACCGACCGCCGTACGTCCTGCTCATGTTCTGGTAGAGCCCCTCGGCCTCCTTGCCAAGCTGCGGGCCCGCGAGCCAGGTGTTGTCCGCCGGACCGATCGAGGTGTTCGACACCAGCTCGGTCCTGCCGTCCACCACCCGGAACCAGCCGCCGCCGGACGAACCGCCGGTCATCGTGCAGCCGATCCGGTACATCGTCGGCAGCGCGGGGCTGATCGACAGCCGGCCGGGCCGGTCGATGCACTTGAACATCTTCAGACCGCTGTACGGCGGCGCCGCCGGGTATCCCCAGGCACCCATCTTGGCGACCTCGGTCGCGGACGGGGCCGAGAAGTCCACGTCCAGCGCCGCGCCGACCGTCTCCTCCAGGGACTTCGACCCGGACTCCGGCTTCACGTGCAGCACCGCGTAGTCGTACGCGGCACCCGCGCCGCCCGTCTCCGAGCCGCCCTGGATCCACTCGTTCGAGGTGGACGCCCAGTCCGCCCACCAGGTGCCGTACGGGGCGATCTGCGAGCTCGTGGCATCGGCCAGCTGCGACTCCGGCTTGCCGAGGTCGTTGTACGACGGCACGAAGGTGATGTTGCGGTACCAGCCGCCGCCCTTGCCTGCGTGCACACAGTGACCCGCCGTCCACACGAGGTTGGACTTGCCAGGGTGGTTGACGTCCTTGACGACCGTGCCGGAGCAGACCATCGAGCCCTCGGGGGAGTCGAAGAAGACCTTGCCGACGGGGGCCGCGTTGTCGTGGTACGGCGTCTTCTCCGCCGCGGCCCGCACCGGCTGCGGATCCGGGTCGCTGACGCCCTGGTCGGCGGCGGCGTCCTTCGCCGTGACCGTCTTGTTGGCCTCCTTCGCGGACCGCATCCGCTCCGGCTTCCAGAGTCCCTCGATCACCGGGTTGACGAAGTCCTTGGCCTCACTGAGCCACTTGTCCTTGTCCCAGTTCTTCCAGCCGCCGTCCGCCCACTTGTCGACATCGATGCCGTGCTCCTTGAGCTTGCTCGCGATGTCGGCCGGGATCTCGACCTTGCCGGCGCCGTCGGCCGCCGAGGTGGCCGTGGCGCCGGGCTTGTCGCTCGACTTGTCGTCACCGGAGCCGTTGCAGGCGGTGGCGGTGAGCGCCAGGGCCGCGACCAGACCGGTGGCGGCGAGGACGGTGGGCCGCCGTCCGCGCCGGTGCGCGAAGGGCGTACGTATGGAACGCATGCTGCGATTACCCCCGTTGAAGCGATGTTGACACCCCACTATGCCCGTGGGGTTGGGGACGAACGGCGGCGAGCCGGTGAAGGTTTCCGCGCCCCGCCGCGCCGCCGTCCGTGCCCCGGCCGCGCCGGCCGGCCGCTACTGCCCGGCGAACTTCTTGCTGACCGAGTCGTAGACGCCCTTGGCCACATCACCCAGCCGCGGACCCGCGAGCCAGCCCGCGGTGACCGGGCCGATGGAGGTGTTGGACACGAGCGCCGGCTTGCCGTCCGAGCCCGTCTCCACCCAGCCGCCGCCGGAGGAGCCACCGGTCATGGTGCAGCCGATGCGGTACATCGTCGGGTCCGACTTGTTGATCGACAGCCGTCCCGGCTTGTCCTGGCACTGGTAGAGCAGGCTTCCGTCGTACGGCGGCGCCGCGGGGTAGCCGGTGGCCGTGATGCTCTGCACCTTCGGCACGGCCGGGGCGTTGAAGTTCACCGGCAGCGCCGAACCGACCGTCTCCTCCAGCGACTTGCCGCCGCTGCCCTGCTCGGGCGTCACATGGATCACGGAGTAGTCGTACGAGGCGCCGTCGCCGCCCGTCTCCCCGCCCTGGTCGATCCACTGCTGCGAGGTCTGGGCCCCGTCGGCCCACCAGACGCCGTACGGTGCGATCTCTTCCCTGGTGGCCTTCTGCAACTGGTCGTTCGTCATGCCCTTGTCGTTGTACGACGGCACGAACACGATGTTGCGGTACCAGCCGCCCTTCTTGCCGGCGTGCACACAGTGACCCGCCGTCCAGATGAGGTTGGACTTGCCCGGGTGGGCCGGGTCCTTCACCACCGTCGCCGAGCAGACCATCTTGCCCTCGGGGGCGTCGAAGAACACCTTTCCGGAGGTGGCCGCATGGGCGTGGTACGTCGGCTGCACCGCCTGCGCCTTGACCGGCGTCGGCGTCGGGTCGGTCACGCCCTGGTCACCGGAGATGTCGTTCTCGTCGACACCCTTGTCGGGGTCGTTGGCGTCCCGCATGCGGTCCGGGTCCCACAGCCCCTTGATGATCGGGTTGATGAAGTCGTTGGCCTCGCGCAGCCAGTCGTCCCTGTCCCAGTTCTTCCAGGCGCCGTGCTTCCACTTGTCGATGTCGATCCCGTGCTCTTTGAGCTTGTTCTTGATGTCGTCCGGGATCTTGATCTTGCCGTCGCCGCTGTCCCCGCCGGTCGCGGCGGCGGTCGCCTGCCCGCCGGCGTTGTCGTCACCGGAGCCGTTGCAGGCGGTGGCGGTCAGCGCCAGCGCCGAGGCGAGGGCGACGGCCGCCAGCACGGGGGAGGTTCTGCGAGGCGCGCTCCCTCCTCGGCGAACGGTGAAGGACGGCCGTATGGATCGCATGGTCTTGACTCCCCCTGCTGTAAAGGAACTAGGCGCTGTGCCCGCGACATCGGCCGGAACTCATTGGGAGTTCGCGACGGTCCCACGGACGTCCGGAACGGCATCACACACTATGCGCTCGCTGTGGGGGACTTCCGACGGAACGGCAACGGTTCCGTCACGGCAAGGATCTTGAAGCAACCCGTAACCAGCTGGGCGGTTCGGGGTTGTAGCGGTGTGGGGGCCGCTGCCCACGCCCGGTCCCCACGCATCAACTCGCCTCTGTACAGCGGGAGGACAGCGAGCCGTGGCCGTGACCGAATCGGTGACCGGGGGGACATCCGGGGGAGCGCGCGCCGCGCACGAGGGGATTCTGAGGCGCCAGTCGGCGCGCGAGTCGGCAGCGCGCACCTATGCGCGCGCCCTCCCGATCGTGCCGGTCCGAGCGCGCGGGCTGACGATCGAGGGCGCGGACGGCCGCCGCTACCTCGACTGCCTCTCCGGCGCCGGAACACTCGCCCTCGGCCACAATCACCCCGTCGTCCTGGAGGCCATCCGCAAGGTCATCGACTCGGGCGCGCCCCTCTCCGTCCTCGACCTGGCGACCCCCGTCAAGGACGCCTTCATCACCGAACTGTTCCGCACCCTGCCACCCGGCCTGGCCGATCGCGCCCGCGTCCAGTTCTGCGGACCGGCCGGCACCGACGCCGTGGAGGCCGCGTTCAAGCTGGTCCGAGCGGCGACCGGACGTGCCGGGATCCTGGCCTTCACCGGCGCCTATCACGGGATGACCAGCGGAGCCCTGGCCGCGTCCGGCGGCGCCTGCGACGTACGGGTCGCCCGTCTCCCGTACCCCCAGGACTACCGCTGCCCCTTCGGGGTCGGCGGCCCCCGCGCCGCCGAACTCGCCGCTCGCTGGACCGAGTCCGTCCTGGACGACCCCAAGTCCGGCGTGCCCCTTCCCGCCGGGATGATCCTGGAACCCGTTCAGGGCGAGGGCGGGGTGATTCCCGCACCCGACGACTGGCTGCGGCGCATGCGGCAGATCACCGCCGCCCGGTCCGTCCCGCTGATCGCGGACGAGATCCAGACCGGTGTGGGACGCACCGGTGCCTTCTGGGCCGTGGAACACAGCGGCGTCACCCCCGATGTGATGGTCCTGTCCAAGGCCATCGGCGGCAGCCTCCCGCTGGCCGTGGTCGTCTACCGGGACGACCTCGACGTCTGGCAACCCGGCGCCCACGCCGGTACCTTCCGGGGCAACCAACTCGCCATGGCCGCCGGCGCCGCCACCCTCGCCCATGTCCGGGAGAACGGCCTCGCGGAGCGCGCGGCCCTGCTGGGCTCCCGGTTGCTGACCCAACTGCGGGAACTCGAAGGGGAGTTCCCGTGCGTGGGGGATGTCCGGGGGCGGGGGTTGATGATCGGCGTCGAGCTGGTGGATCCGGAGGGGGAGGATCCGGTGGAGGCGGGTCCGGTGGGGATGGGTTCGGTGGGGACGGCTCCGGTAGGGGCGGATCCGATGGCGGGCTATCTCATGGGGGAGGACGGGCCAGGCGGACTCGGGCCCGGTCCCGCGGAAGCTCCCGAACGGACGGCCGCCGGGCTGGAGCCCGCCCGCACTCCTCGTCCCGCCGCCCCCGAACTTGCCACCGCCGTCCAGCGGGAGTGCCTGCGCCGCGGTCTGATCGTGGAAATCGGCGGCCGCCACTCAAGCGTCGTACGGCTCCTCCCGCCCCTCACCATCAGCGACGAGCAGGCGGCGGCCGTACTCGACCGGCTGACCGACGCGGTGGCGGCGGTGGCCCGCGGCGCCACCGCACAGGTCGTCCCGCCTCGGTCGCAACGCTGAACCAGGCGCCTTGCGCCCCTGTTCCTGCACCGCCGACGCAGTTCTCCAGCACATCCGAACGCTCCAAGGAACAGTCTTGAACGCGATCCCCATCCCCAACGGCCGTTCCCACACTCCCTCGCACGACGACTCCCACGGCACCCAAGCCCCGCCCCCACCGCCGGCCGAGCCGGTACCCCAGCAGAAGACCCGCACGTCGGAAGCCGAGCACCCACGAGGTACCGCCACCGACCTCCTGGACCACCCCGACCCGCACACCGCCGCCCAGGCCGCCGCCGTGGAGAACCTGCTCCGCTGCTGGGTGCGCGAGACGAACCCGGCGGCCCCCGACACCGACACCCTGCACATCCCGCTGCCCACCAGCGGTGTCTCCCTGACCGCACCTGTCCACTACTGGTCTCCGACAGGCTGGCACCGGTTCGGACTTCCGCGCCTGGCCGATGCCCCGCAGGACGCACCGCCGCTCGACGCGGTCACGCTCGCGGCGCTGCTCGCGAGGGAGACACCCGGCGAGCCTGAGGCTGCCGCCACCCCTGTGCAGGCCTCCGTGAGCACGGACAGCGGTGACCTCGTGGCCCGGGTCGCCGACTCGGTACGCCGCACCGCCACCTTCATCACCGACCGGCGCGAGCGACCCGCCGACCGCCCCGACCTCTTCCTCGACGCCGAACAGGCACTCCTGCTCGGCCACCCCTTCCACCCGACTCCGAAGAGCCGCGAGGGCCTGTCCGAGGGCGAGGCCCTCCTGTACTCACCGGAGGTGAGCGGCTCCTTCCCGCTGCACTGGATGGCCGTCGCCCCCTCAGTGCTCGCGGTCGACTCGGCCTGGACCGAGCGCGGCCGGCCCATTCCGGCCGACCTGCTCACGACACGGCTCGCCGGCCCCGGACTGCCGCTGCCCGACGGTTACGCCGCCCTGCCCCTGCACCCCTGGCAGTCACGCGAAGTCCGGCACCGCGACGAGATCGCTGCCCTGCTCGACGCCGGTCTGCTCCGCGACCTCGGCCCCCACGGCTCGCCGTGGCACCCCACATCCTCCGTACGCACCGTTCACCGGTCCGGCGCCACCGCGATGCTCAAGCTGTCGCTGGGCCTGCGGATCACCAACTCCCGCCGGGAGAACCTGCGCAAGGAGCTCCACCGCGGTGTCGAGGTGCACCGCCTGCTGCGCGCCGGCCTGTCCAAGGCGTGGCAGGCCGTGCACCCCGGCTTCGACATCGTCCGCGACCCGGCCTGGCTGGCCGTCGACGGCCCGGACGGCCGCCCCGTGCCCGGACTCGACGTGGTGATCCGGCACAACCCGTTCGCCCCCTCCGACGACGTCTCCTGTATCGCCGGCCTGGTCTCGCCCCGGCCCCGTCCTGCCGCTGCCTCTGCCGACAGCCCCTTGCCGGAGGGGACGCCGCGGATGCCGGAGGGGACGCCGCGGGTCGGTTCCCGGCTCGCCCACGTCGTCGCACGGCTCGCCGAGAGGACCGGTCGGTCCCGGGGAGCGGTCGCCGCCGAGTGGTTCCTGCGTTATCTGGAACACGTCGTGCGCCCCGTGCTGTGGCTCGACGGCGAGGCCGGAATCGCCCTGGAGGCACACCAGCAGAACACCCTGCTCCTGCTGGACGGCGATGGCTGGCCCGCGGGCGGCCGCTACCGCGACAACCAGGGCTACTACTTCCGTGAGTCCCGGCGCGCCGAACTCGACGCCCGACTGCCCGGCATCGGCGAGCACAGTGACACGTTCGTCTCCGACGAGGTCACCGACGAACGCTTCGCGTACTACCTCGCCATCAACAACGTGCTCGGCCTGATCGGCGCGTTCGGCTCCCAGCGCCTCGTCGACGAACAACTGCTGCTCGCCGCCTTCCGCCGCTTCCTCACCGACGTCGCCTCGGGACCCGCCCCGCTGCGGACCTCCCTGCCGGCCCGGCTGCTGGACTCACCGATGCTGCGCTGCAAGGCCAACCTGCTGACGCGGCTGCACGGGCTCGACGAGCTGGTCGGCCCGGTCGACACCCAGTCCGTCTACGTCACTGTGGCCAACCCCCTTCACCGCTGAACCCACACGACCCACCTCGTCTTTTGATAGGAGCCCGCCGTGTCTTCCACCGACGCGAGCGCCGATGCCGTCACCGTCCCTGTTCACCCCGGTCGCTCGGGTTTTGGCGGGGACAATGAGGACACGCTGGACCTGCGCCTGCCCGATGAACTCATCGCCCTCATCGCCGGGGAGGCGGCGCAGGGTCTCGTCCCGGTTGAGGACAGGCCCGCACCGGTCGAGGACCGTTTCGACTGCCCCGACGACGATCTGCTGGACCGCGTCGGCGATTGGGGCCCGTTCGTCACGCCGGTGGGTCCGTTCCAACTGGTCCCCGTCCGACTCGACCGCGACCTTTCCCTCATCAGCCGCTGGATGAACGATCCCGCCGTCGCCGCGTTCTGGGAACTCGCCGGTTCCCACGCCCAGACCGAGGAGCATGTGCGCGCTCAGCTCAACGGTGACGGGCGGAGCGTCCCGTGCGTCGGCGTGCTGGACGGCACCCCGATGAGCTACTGGGAGATCTACCGGGCGGATCTGGACCCGCTCGCCCGCCACTATCCGGCCCGCCCGCACGACACCGGCGTCCACCTCCTCATCGGCGGTGTCGCCGACCGTGGGCGGGGTCTGGGGTCCGCCCTGCTCAGAGCCGTGGCCGACCTGGTGCTCGACCGACGCCCCGCCTGCGGGCGCGTCGTCGCGGAACCCGATCTTCGCAACACGCCCTCCATGGCCGCGTTCCTGAATGCCGGGTTCCGGTATGCCGCCGAGGTCGACCTGCCCGCCAAGCGGGCTGCCCTCATGATCCGGGACCGGTCCCTGCGCGATCTGATGTAGCGCCCAGTGACGACCACTTCTCGCCACGTCCCACTTCTTGCCGCGTCCTGCCTATCGCCGCGTCCTGCCTCTCGCCACGTCTCACCTCTCGCCCGTCCCAGCCCTCGCCCGTCCCAGCCCTCGCCCGTCCCGCCCGAGGAGTCCCGGCCGTGCTCCGACCCCTGGTCCCGCCCCTGGTCCCGTTCCCCGTCCCGCCCTCGGTCCCAGCGTTGACCACCCGTTTGTCAGTGCCGGGCCGTAGGGTGGTCGCGCTATGACGAAGCCCTCACTCCCCGAACTCCTGCATGCCGCCGTCACAGCCGTCGGCGGTACGGAGCGCCCCGGCCAGGTGACCATGGCCGAAGCGGTCGCCGAAGCGATCGACGACGGATCCCATCTGCTGGTCCAGGCCGGCACCGGCACCGGAAAGTCGCTCGGCTACCTGGTGCCCGCCCTCGCGCACGGGGAGCGCGTCGTCGTGGCGACAGCCACCCTCGCCCTGCAGCGCCAGCTCGTGGAGCGCGACCTGCCGCGCACCGTCGACGCACTGCACCCGCAGCTGCGCCGCCGTCCGGAGTTCGCGATGCTCAAGGGCCGGTCGAACTACCTGTGCCTGCACCGGCTCCACGAGGGCGTGCCGCAGGACGAGGAGGAGGGCCTCTTCGACCAGTTCGAGGCGGCCGCGCCCACCAGCAAGCTGGGTCAGGACCTGCTGCGGCTGCGGGACTGGGCGGACGAGACCGAGAGCGGTGACCGCGACGACCTCACGCCGGGCGTCTCCGACCGGGCCTGGGCCCAGGTGTCCGTGTCCTCCCGGGAGTGCCTGGGCGCCTCGAAGTGCGCGTACGGCGCCGAGTGCTTCGCCGAGATGGCCCGCGAGCGCGCCAAGCTGGCCGAGGTCGTCGTCACCAACCACGCCCTGCTCGCGATCGACGCCATCGAGGGCGCTCCGGTCCTGCCCCAGCACGAGGTGCTGATCGTGGACGAGGCCCATGAGCTGGTCTCGCGGGTCACCGGCGTCGCGACCGGCGAGCTCACGCCCGGGCAGGTCAACCGTGCGGTGCGCCGCGCGGCGAAGCTGGTCAACGAGAAGGCCGCCGACCAGCTCCAGACCGCCGCCGAGGGCTTCGAGCGGCTGATGGAGCTGGCTCTGCCGGGTCGCCTGGAGGAGATCCCGGAGGACCTCGCCTATGCCCTGATGGCGCTCCGGGATGCCGCCCGTACCGTGATCTCCGCGATCGGCTCGACCCGTGACAAGTCCGTTCAGGACGAGGACGCGGTGCGCAAGCAGGCGCTGGCCTCGGTGGAGACGGTCCACGACGTGGCGGAGCGCGTCGTGAACGGCTCGGAGTGGGACGTCGTCTGGTACGAACGGCACGACCGCTTCGGGGCCTCGCTGCGTGTCGCCCCGATGTCCGTCTCCGGTCTGCTCAGGGAGAAGCTCTTCGCGGACCGTTCCGTCGTCCTCACCTCGGCGACGCTCAAGCTCGGCGGTGACTTCAACGGAGTGGGCGCCTCCCTGGGGCTCGCCCCCGAGGGCACGGAGGGCGAGGACCTCCCCCAGTGGAAGGGCGTCGACGTGGGCTCGCCCTTCGACTACCCCAAGCAGGGCATTCTCTATGTCGCCAGGCATCTGTCGCGCCCGGCCCGCGACGGCGACCGTGCCGACATGCTCGACGAGCTGACCGAGCTCATCCAGGCGGCCGGTGGCCGCACGCTCGGTCTGTTCTCCTCGATGCGTGCCGCTCAGCTCGCCGCCGAGGAACTGCGCTCGCGGATTCCCGAGTATCCGATCCTGCTCCAGGGCGAGGAGACCCTCGGGGAACTGATCAAGAACTTCGCCGCTGACCCGAAGACCTGTCTCTTCGGCACGCTGTCGCTGTGGCAGGGCGTCGACGTCCCCGGTCCCAGCTGCCAGCTGGTCGTCATGGACAAGATCCCGTTCCCGCGTCCCGACGACCCGCTGATGAGCGCCCGCCAGAAGGCCGTGGAGGACGCTGGCGGCAATGGATTCATGGCGGTCGCCGCGACTCACGCGGCGCTCCTCATGGCGCAGGGCGCCGGGCGTCTAGTCCGGGCGTCCGGGGACCGTGGTGTGGTCGCCGTGCTCGACCAGCGGCTGGCCACCGCGCGGTACGGCGGCTATCTCAAGGCGTCACTGCCCGACTTCTGGTTCACCACGGACCGTAACCAGGTCCGGAAGTCACTGGCCGCCATCGACGCGGCGGCGAAGCAGAAGGAAGCGGAGTGATCGCTCGGTAGCCTGTCCCGGCGCCGGGACAGGCTACCGAGCAATACCAAGCGGCCAGGGAGCGGGGTCGGGACAGAACAGGGCCCCGGAACCGGCGCAGGGGTCCCGGGGCCCGGTCAGGGGACGAGCCTGTCGTGCTCGCCCGCCGCAGCCGTCACACGCGCCGCAGCACCGCGACGACCTTGCCCAGGATGGTCGCGTCGTCGCCGGGGATCGGCTCGTAGGCCGAGTTGTGCGGGAGGAGCCAGACATGGCCGTCCTCGCGCTTGAAGCGCTTGACGGTGGCTTCGCCGTCCAGCATGGCGGCCACGATGTCGCCGTTCTCGGCGACCGGCTGACGGCGCACGGTGACCCAGTCGCCGTCGCAGATCGCGGCCTCGATCATCGAGTCGCCGACGACCTTGAGGACGAACAACTCGCCGTCACCCACGAGCTGCCGGGGCAGGGGGAACACGTCCTCGACCGATTCCTCGGCGAGGATCGGGCCGCCGGCGGCGATACGGCCGACCAGCGGGACGTACGACGCGGCCGGTTTGCCCGCGGTGTCCGTCGGCTGCACCGTCACCGCCTGGTCGGAGCCACGCACCTCGTACGCGCGCGGGCGGTGCGGGTCGCGGCGCAGGAAGCCCTTGCGCTCCAGTGCCATGAGCTGGTGCGCGACCGAGGAGGTGCTGGACAGCCCGACGGCCTGGCCGATCTCCCGCATGGACGGCGGGTAGCCGCGCCGCTGCACGGAATCCCTGATGACTTCGATCACCCGGCGCTGGCGGTCGGTGAGCCCCGAGCTGTCCGCCCGGATGCCTGGAGGTCGGCCCGGCAGCGAGCGCTTGTGCGCCTCGGGATTCGTGGCTTCGTTCATCGCGTGCACCGGGTCCAGTCGGCCCTGGGAGCGGTCCTGGGCAGTGATGGTGGCACTGTCTGCGGTGGTGGTCACGTCGGCCCCTCTCGATGGTCTCCCTGCTGGACAACGGTAGTTGCTTTCGAAAGGTTGCGCCAAACACACGTTCGAGTGAAAAACCGCGATTCACCTGACGTAATCGTGTGTCTGGGTGTATGGCTAACGCGGCACCTGGCGGACAAAAGGGCCCATTGTTGTACTCTTCACCGCCGGGGTGATGACCTCGTGGGTTGTGTCCCAAGTCTGCCATCCGGATCCCGGTCAACCGGGATCCGGTCCCCTTCTGCGCCGGAGTCCTACGTGACCTCCGTGCGGCGCCCACCGTATCTCCGTAAGCCTCGCAGCGGTACGGAGGCGCACGTGTGTGTTCCGTAGCGGCTTGCCTGCCGGGTCGTGCGGATACGCGCGCGTGCGACACGCGCGTACGGTCGATGTATCGGCCAAGCCCCACATCTAGTGGTTGGATTGCAGCAGTAGCCCACAAGTTGTGGTCCCCCGGGTCTTCGGTGGCTCGGAGATCGCCTATGCTTGGGGCTGCTTCGAGGGGCCCAGGAGGTCTCGCGAGGCTGTTCAGTCTGCTGTGAGGAGGGTTGGAGATCATGCACTGCCCCTTCTGCAGGCACCCCGACAGCCGTGTGGTCGACAGTCGTACGACCGACGACGGCACGTCGATCCGCAGGCGCCGCCAGTGTCCTGACTGCTCCCGTCGTTTCACGACCGTGGAGACGTGCTCGCTCATGGTGGTCAAGCGGTCCGGAGTCACCGAGCCCTTCAGCCGTACCAAGGTCATCAACGGCGTGCGCAAGGCGTGCCAGGGACGGCCTGTCACCGAGGACGCACTCGCCCAGCTCGGCCAGCGGGTCGAGGAGGCGGTGCGGGCCACCGGAAGCGCCGAGCTGACCACCCACGACGTGGGGCTGGCCATACTCGGCCCGTTGCAGGAGCTCGACCTCGTCGCCTATCTGCGATTCGCCTCCGTCTACCGGGCGTTCGACTCGCTGGAGGACTTCGAGGCAGCCATCACGGAGCTCAGGGAAACGAGGCGAGGCCCCGCCGTGGACGACGAAGACGCGGGAGCGGGGAGCCAGGAAGACGACCGCGGGACCGGAGGGACCAGCCAGGTTCCGGTGCCCGCCCACGCCGCCGACTGACCGGCGGACCGGAGTGGGGCGGAGGCCCCGGATCCGGCCGGACGGCGGCAATCCAAGACCTGTTGCGGGCGGCAGCGTGAGGGTGCCCGCAACACATGACAGAACACCGTGTCACGGGAACATCGTGGCACTTCAGGGCGTTTTAGCCCGTACAGGGAGGCGGCATGACAGAGACGGCGAGCGGTCCGGCACGAGGTTCCCGAGCCAAGGGCGCCAAGGCCAGCAAGGGCCTGCGTATCGAGCGCATCCACACCACCCCCGGCGTGCATCCGTACGACGAGGTGGCCTGGGAGCGCCGTGACGTCGTCATGACCAACTGGCGCGACGGCTCGGTCAACTTCGAGCAGCGTGGCGTCGAGTTCCCCGGCTTCTGGTCGGTGAACGCGGTCAACATCGTCACCAGCAAGTACTTCCGTGGTGCCGTCGGCACCCCGCAGCGCGAGGTCAGCCTCAAGCAGCTGATCGACCGCATCGTGAAGACGTACCGGAAGGCCGGTGAGGACTACAAGTACTTCGCCTCGCCCGCCGACGCCGAGATCTTCGAGCACGAGCTGGCGTACGCCCTCCTGCACCAGATCTTCAGCTTCAACAGCCCCGTGTGGTTCAACGTGGGCACCCCGCAGCCCCAGCAGGTCTCCGCCTGCTTCATCCTGTCCGTCGACGACTCCATGGAGTCGATCCTCGACTGGTACAAGGAAGAGGGCATGATCTTCAAGGGCGGTTCCGGCGCCGGCCTGAACCTCTCCCGTATCCGCTCCTCCAAGGAGCTGCTCTCCTCCGGTGGCAACGCCTCCGGTCCCGTCTCCTTCATGCGCGGTGCCGACGCCTCGGCCGGAACGATCAAGTCCGGCGGTGCCACCCGTCGCGCCGCCAAGATGGTCATCCTCGACGTCGACCACCCCGACATCGAGAACTTCATCGAGACCAAGGTCAAGGAGGAGGAGAAGATCCGCGCCCTGCGTGACGCGGGCTTCGACATGGACCTGGGCGGCGACGACATCACGTCCGTCCAGTACCAGAACGCCAACAACTCGGTCCGAGTGAACGACGAGTTCATGAAGGCGGTCGAGCAGGGCGGCAAGTTCGGTCTCCGCGCGCGGATGACCGGTGAGGTCATCGAGGAGGTCGACGCCAAGGCCCTGTTCCGCAAGATGGCCGAGGCCGCGTGGGCCTGCGCCGACCCGGGTATCCAGTACGACGACACGATCAACCGCTGGCACACGTGCCCGGAGTCCGGCCGTATCAACGGCTCGAACCCGTGCAGCGAGTACATGCACCTGGACAACACGTCCTGCAACCTCGCCTCGCTGAACCTGATGAAGTTCCTCAAGGACGACGGCAAGGGCACCCAGTCCTTCGACGTCGAGCGCTTCGCCAAGGTCGTCGAGCTCGTCATCACCGCGATGGACATCTCCATCTGCTTCGCGGACTTCCCGACCCAGAAGATCGGCGAGAACACGCGCGCGTTCCGCCAGCTCGGCATCGGCTACGCCAACCTCGGCGCCCTGCTGATGGCGACCGGCCACGCATACGACTCCGACGGCGGCCGCGCCCTCGCCGGCGCCATCACCTCCCTGATGACCGGCACGTCGTACCGCCGCTCCGCCGAACTCGCCGCGGTCGTCGGCGCGTACGACGGCTACGCCCGCAACGCCGATGCCCACAAGCGCGTCATGAAGCAGCACGCCGACGCCAACGGCACGGCCGTCCGCATGGACGACCTGGACACGCCGATCTGGGCCGCCGCCACGGAGGCCTGGCAGGACGTCGTCCGCCTCGGCGAGCAGAACGGTTTCCGTAACTCCCAGGCGTCCGTCATCGCCCCGACCGGCACCATCGGTCTCGCGATGTCCTGCGACACCACCGGCCTCGAGCCCGACCTCGCCCTGGTCAAGTTCAAGAAGCTGGTCGGCGGCGGCTCGATGCAGATCGTCAACGGCACCGTTCCGCAGGCCCTGCGCCGCCTGGGCTACCAGGAGGAGCAGATCGAGGCGATCGTCGCCCACATCGCCGAGCACGGCAATGTGATCGACGCCCCCGGCCTCAAGCACGAGCACTACGAGGTCTTCGACTGCGCCATGGGCGAGCGCTCCATCTCCGCGATGGGCCACGTCCGCATGATGGCCGCGATCCAGCCGTGGATCTCCGGCGCCCTCTCCAAGACGGTCAACCTCCCCGAGACCGCCACCGTCGAGGACGTCGAGGAGGTCTACTTCGAGGCCTGGAAGATGGGCGTCAAGGCGCTCGCGATCTACCGCGACAACTGCAAGGTCGGCCAGCCGCTCTCCGCCAAGACCAAGGAGAAGGAGAAGGCCGAGATCACGGAGAAGGCCGAGGCGGCCATCCGCGAGACGGTCGAGAAGGTCGTCGAGTACCGCCCGGTCCGCAAGCGCCTCCCGAAGGGTCGTCCCGGCATCACCACGTCTTTCACCGTCGGTGGCGCCGAGGGCTACATGACCGCCAACTCCTACCCGGACGACGGTCTCGGCGAGGTCTTCCTGAAGATGTCCAAGCAGGGTTCCACCCTCGCGGGCATGATGGACGCCTTCTCCATCGCCGTCTCGGTGGGTCTCCAGTACGGCGTGCCCCTGGAGACGTACGTCTCGAAGTTCACGAACATGCGCTTCGAGCCGGCCGGCATGACGGACGACCCGGACGTGCGGATGGCGCAGTCGATCGTCGACTACATCTTCCGCCGCCTCGCGCTGGACTTCCTGCCCTTCGAGACGCGCTCCGCGCTCGGCATCCACTCCGCCGAGGAGCGTCAGCGCCACCTGGAGACGGGTTCGTACGAGCCCTCCGAGGACGAGGTCGACGTCGAGGGCCTGGCCCAGTCGGCGCCGCGCCAGACGGACCTCAAGGCCGTCGCCACGCCGAAGGCGGAGGCCGGCGCGGCCCAGCCCGCTCCCAAGCAGGCCCACACCAGCGCCGAGCTGGTGGAGATGCAGCTGGGCATCCAGGCGGACGCCCCGCTCTGCTTCTCCTGCGGCACGAAGATGCAGCGGGCCGGCTCCTGCTACATCTGCGAGGGCTGCGGCTCGACGAGCGGCTGCAGCTGACGCCGACGGCAAGCCCTCTTGAGCTGAGGGGCGCCGGCCATGTGCCGGCGCCCCTTTTCCGTGCCGTGCGCCCCGACTGGACCGCGGCCTCAGCGAGTCGTGCGACCGGCGTCAGGAGTGGTGGCGCGCCTTCACCTACTGGTACCCGGCCGAAACAAAGCCGTCGCCCTGCTGCCGGTCCGCCTACGCGCTCACCCGGATCGTGCGTGGCCCCCTGCACGGGGTGGCCCTCAGGGCTGATGAGCCCCGCCCATGTGCCGGGCGAAGGCCGCGGGGTCGTCGTCGAAGCCGCGTATGGCGGGCCGGAAGTTCCACCCGCCGGACTCGTCGCGCACGAACTCCGCGACCGTCGCCGCCGTCGATCCGAGGACGGAGCCGAAGTCGTCCTCGGCCAGGACGTTGTAGCCCTCCCGAATGCGCACGGACGGATTCCGGACATTGACGAAGGTTCGTTCCGCCGTGCGCTGCTGGATGACGATGCCGACCACCACGCGCGCGTACCGGGCGTCGAGCCGGTCGAGTTCGAGCGTCATGACCTCGTCCCAGCCGAAGCCCTTGCCGTCCTTGCTGTCCCGGTTGAGAAAGATCGTGCCGTCGGGCGAGCGACTGTCGAAGTGCACCAGGTACGCCGGTGCCCCGTACGGGTCGTTCGCCGCGTACGGAGCGGCGACGATGTCCAGATCGGTGGGTGACTGCCCCGCCGGACTCGGGTCCCACTTCAGTGCGACCTCGACCTTGCGGATCCCCTTGCTGAAGCCGTTCAACAGGCGTCCCCTTCCCCCTCGCGGCCTCCTGCCCCAACTCCCGGGTGGCCGAGGCACGTTGTCCATCGTGCCATGCGCGCGGGGGAGTGTGCGCGGGTGATCTGTGCCGGAGCGTGACCGACGCCACGCCCCATGGCCTTACGATGGCGCGGTGCTGGTCAAGTGGATTCGCTGCACCGTGGTGGACCGCCGCGGCTTCGAGCGGGGGCAGCGAAAGTGGGCGGGGCTTCTGGGGGAGCCGGGGTTTCGGGGGCAGGGCGGTGGCTGGAGCCGGCAGCGGCCGGGGGTGGCGCACATATTCGCCTTCTGGGAGAGCCGTGCCTTCTACGACTCCTTCATGGCCCGCTCCCATGACCGGCTGGCGGCTGCCCAGTCCGGCACGTTCAAGGACGCGCAGGTCAAACTCTTCGAGTACCGGTTCGACGTGAAGACCGGCTTCGAGCCGCGGTTCACGGACTCCGACCTGATCCGTGTCGCCCTCTGTCGTGTCCACGAGGAGCGCGTCGAGCACTTCACACTGATGCAGGAGAAGGTGTGGAACCCCGCGATGGCCGGCTCGCCCGGCATGATCCGGGGGATGTTCGCCGAGACCCCGGAGCACGAGTTCCTGATCCTGTCGATGTGGCGGTCGGCCGCCGAGCACGGTAAGTACCGCACCGAGCGGGTGGAGCGCCTCGCCCTGCGGGCCCAGACGGAGGCGGACATCGCATCGCTGACCGGCGACATCGTGGAGCTGGAACCGTCCTGGACGGTTTGAAATCCGGACGCGCAAAACGTGTGCCTCTGTGTGGCTCCTGGTGCGGGATTCGTGTGACGTACGCCGTATGGAGCCCGTACGAGTGCTCGATCGGGCGTCGGCCGATCTAGGGTTTTGGCATGGCACGACCACGGCGCATCGTCCTTGTCCGGCACGGCGAGTCAACGGGCAATGTTGATGACTCCGTGTACGAGCGTGAACCCGACCATGCTCTGGGGCTCACCGAGCTGGGCTGGCAGCAGGCGGAGGAGACCGGCAAGCGGATCCGGGAGATCTTCGGGCGGGAGCGGGTGAGCGTGTACGTCTCCCCGTACCGCCGCACGCACGAGACCTTCCGCGCGTTCCATCTCGACCCCGGGCTCATACGGGTGCGCGAGGAACCCCGGCTGCGCGAGCAGGACTGGGGAAACTGGCAGGACCGCGACGACGTACGCGTGCAGAAGGCCTACCGGGACGCGTACGGGCACTTCTTCTTCCGCTTCCCCCAGGGAGAGTCCGGCGCCGACGTGTACGACCGGGTCGGCGGCTTCCTGGAGAGCCTGTTCCGCAGCTTCGAGGCCCCCGATCATCCGCCGAACGTCCTGCTCGTGACCCACGGTCTGGCCATGCGGCTGTTCTGCATGCGCTGGTTCCACTGGACGGTCGCCGAATTCGAGTCGCTCTCGAACCCGGGGAACGCCGAGATGCGGATGCTCGTACTCGGCGACGACGGCAAGTACACACTGGACCGGCCCTTCGAGCGCTGGCGGGACCCGGTGCCGCACTGGGTCACCGGTTAGAGTGGCGGCGATGACCGCTGACTCCTCTTCCTTCGGGCGCCTGGACCGCGCCTTGGCCAGCCTGCGCGGACTCGCGGTGGGGGACGCGCTGGGCTCACAGTTCTTCGTTCCGGCGAACTATCCGCTGCTGAAGCGCCGCGAGCTGCCGCCCGGCTCCTGGCAGTGGACGGACGACACGGAGATGGCCTGTTCCGTGGTCGCCGTCCTCGCCGCTCACCACCGCGTCGACCAGGACGCGCTGGCGCTCTCCTTCGCCGAGCACCACGACTTCGACCGGGGTTACGGCCCCGCGGTCAACAGGCTGCTGCGCCTCGTGCGGGAGGGCGGCGACTGGCGTGAGCTGGCTTCCGGCCTGTTCAACGGGCAGGGGTCCTGGGGCAACGGGGCCGCGATGCGGATCGCACCGCTGGGCGCCTGGTACGCGGACGACCCGGATCAGGCGACTCACCAGGCCGAGATCTCGGCGTACCCCACGCACCAGCACCGTGAGGCCGTCGTCGGCGCCATGGCCGTCGCCGCGGCCGCCGCGCTGGCCGCCGCCCCCGGCGGTCCGCCCACCCCGGAGTCATTCCTCGACGGGGTCATCGCCCTGGTGCCGAAGAGTGCCGTCGGCGCGGGCCTGCGGCGCGCCCGGGACATGCTCGACTACGGCGACGCCGGCACTGTCGCGGCCGTCCTGGGCTGCGGACGGCGTACGAGTGCCCATGACACCGTCCCCTTCGCCCTCTGGTCGGCGGCGCGGGCCCTCGGTGACTACGAGACGGCGTTCTGGACGACCTCACAGGTCGGCGGGGACGTGGACACCACCTGTGCCATCGTGGGCGGCGTGCTCGCGTCGGGCAAGGCGGGGACACCGCCCGCCGAGTGGGTGGAGCGTACGGAGACGCTGCCGGAGTGGGTGGCCGCGTCCACCTGATGCCCGTGGGGCCGAGCTGACACCTGTGGGGGCCTGGCCGCCTTTGGGAACTCTCTGTGTTCGCCGGGAACTCTGCGTGATGGGTGGGCGTTGTCCTGGCATCAGCCGTGTGGAGTCTGAATGCGCACGGGCGAGAGGTTCCGCGGGCGGCAGGGGGTGTCGGGAGTGTCGTTCGTGCTGGTGCTGGTGGTGTCGGTGTTTCTCGTGGCCTCGTTGGCCCGAGTGCGGAAGGCCGGACCGTCGCCCTCGCCAGCTGTCCCCCGGGCGTGGTCCGGCCTTCCGCGGTCTTGCGCGGACCCGGTCGGGTCAGCCGATCCCCGGGCCCGCCGTGCCGGCGAGGGCTTCGAGGTCGCTCTTGCGGACCTTGATCACCAGCCATGCGGTGGCCAGGGCGAGCACGGCCATCGAGGCGGCCGGAATGAACGCGGTCGAGATGCCGTGGGCGAGCACCTCGTGCCCCCAGGGCGCGGGCAGCTGATGGGTCTTGGCGAACTCCGCCTTCTGCTCCGGCGAGCCGTTGGCGAGGAACTTCGGCAGCTGCTTCTTCGCCTCGTCCTTGCTGGCCGAGCCGAAGACCGTGGTGAGGATCGACAGGCCCAGCGAACCGCCCACCTGCTGGGTGGCGTTGAGCAGTCCGGACGCGGCACCCGCCTCGTGCTGCGCGACGCCGGAGACAGCCGTCACGGTCACCGTCACGAAGTTCAGCCCCATGCCGAAGCCGAACACCAGCATCGGGCCGAGCACGCCCCCGGCGTAAGAGCTGTCAGGGGTGATCAACGACTGCCAGACGAGCCCGATCACGACGAACGTCGCACCGGTCATCATGAACGGCTTGGGGCCGAGCGTGGGCAGGAACCGCTGCGAGAGACCCGCGCCGACCGCGATGGCGACCGTCACGGGCAGGAACGCCAGACCGGCCTTGATCGGGCTGTAGCCCAGCACATTCTGCACGAACAGCACGATGTAGAAGAACATGCCGAACATCGCGGCCGCCAGGCTCAGCATGATCACGTATGTGCCGGAGCGGTTGCGGTCGGCGAACATCTTCAGCGGGGTGATCGGCTCCTTGGCCCGCATCTCGGTGAGCGCGAAGGCCACCAGCAGGACCACGGCGGCACCGAAGGAGCCGAGGGCCAGGCTGTCGCGCCAGCCGTCCTCCGAGGCCCGGATGAAGCCGTACACGAGCGATGCCATACCGGCTGTCGAGGTCAGCGCGCCCGCGATGTCGAAGCGCCCGGGGTGTCGCTCGGACTCGTTGATGTACATCGGGGTGAGCGCGGCGATGAGCACGCCGATCGGCACATTGACGAAGAGCACCCAGCGCCAGTCGAGCCACTCGGTCAGCATGCCGCCCGCGAGCAGACCGATGGCGCCACCACCCGCGGAGACGGCGGCGAAGACGCCGAAGGCCCGGTTCCGCTCCGGCCCTTCGGGGAACGTGGTGGTGATGAGCGCCAGCGACGTGGGCGACGCGATGGCGCCACCCATGCCCTGCAGGGCGCGCGCGGCGAGCAGCTGCCAGGGCTCCTGGGCGATTCCGCCGAGCAGCGAGGCGAAGGTGAACAGCAGGATGCCCGTCATGAACACCCGGCGGCGACCGAGGATGTCACCGGCTCGCGCGCCGAGCAGGAGGAGGCCTCCGAAGGTCAGCGTGTAGGCGCTGACCACCCATGTGAGGTCCGTGGTGCTGAACTTGAGGGCGTCTTGAATGTGCGGGAGAGCGATGTTCACAATCGTCGCATCGAGTACCACCATGAGTTGGCAGGCCGCGATGACGGTGAGTGCGATGCCGGGGTGTCCCTCCCGGCGGGCTGCTCCAGGTTTTTCGTTCTGTATCAGCTGAGAGGTTGTCACTATGAGTCCCCCACGAAGGCGTTAGTGAACGCAGGCGTTCACTGTCCCGTCAAAGGTAGTGAGTTCCTGACAGAGAACGCAAGCGTTCACTTAGCTCACCGTCGCGCCTCGCGTCCCCCTCTGCCGTCGCGCGATGTGTCCCCGGTCCCGCAATCCCCGCTTCACCCTGCTCGCTGGAGAAACTCAGATGGTTACCTCGCGCTGGACGGCCGCCCCGGCTCGGACGGCCTCTCTTCGCCGGCGCGGCGCCGTGCTCGAACGCGCGATCCTGGACGCCGCGCTGGAGCAGCTCAGTACGGTCGGCTGGAAGGGCCTCACGATGGAGGGTGTCGCCGCCGGTGCCCAGACCGGCAAGGCGGCCGTCTATCGCCGCTGGCCGTCCAAGGAGGATCTCGTGGCCGACGCGCTCCAGGCCGGGCTGCCGCGTCCGGCGGAGGCGCCGGACCTGGGGACGGTGCGCGAGGACCTGCTCGCCCTGTGCCGCCAGGCGCGTCGCGCGATGTTCTCGCGACCCGGATTCGCCCTGCGAGCAGTCATTCACGAATGTGATCCCGCGCAGGCCGAGCGCTTCCACGGCCTGATCTTCGAAGGGGTTGTGGAGCCGACCATCAGACTGCTGCGTGAGGTCATCACCCGTGGAATAGGGCGGGGAGAGGTTCGTTCGGATGCCGCGAACAGCTATGTCTTCGACGCCATTCCGGCGATGATGATGTACCGGTCCAAGATGTGCGCAAGCGAATGGACCGACCAGGATCTCGAAGAGATGATCGACCAGTTGATGCTTCCGCTGCTGCGCCCGGACGGGGCCTGATCCGGGGCCGCGTCGCCCCCGGGCCCGCCGGGTGGGTCGGGGTGTCGCGCGGAGATCTCGGCGGCGTAGGCTAAGGGCGCCATGCCGTACGAACCGCCTACTCACACCGTCGAGCGCTCCCTCCGCGCCACGATCGGAGCGAAGGTCGTCGCCGGTGTCGACGAGGTGGGGCGCGGCGCCTGGGCGGGACCTGTCACCGTCTGCGCGGCGGTCACTGGACTCCGCCGGCCGCCCGAGGGCCTCACCGATTCCAAGCTGCTCACCGTCAAGCGCCGCACGGAGCTGTCCGCGGAGCTGCTGAAGTGGGTGACGGCCTATGCCCTGGGGCACGCCTCCCCGGAGGAGATCGACGCTCTGGGGATGACGGCGGCGCTGCGGCTTGCCGCCGTACGGGCCCTGGAGGCCTTGCCGATCCGCCCCGACGCGGTGATCCTCGACGGGAAGCACGACTACCTCGGAGCCCCCTGGAAGGTCCGCACGGTGATCAAGGGCGACCGCTCGTGCGTGGCGGTGGCGGCGGCTTCGGTGATTGCCAAGGTTCAGCGCGACAAAATGATGGCCGAACTGGGTATCGACCATGCAGACTTCGGTTTTGCGGACAATGCCGGGTATCCGTCGCCCGTGCACAAGGCCGCACTGGAGGAGCGGGGCCCCACCCCGTACCACCGGTTGTCGTGGGCGTATCTTGATGCGCTGCCCCAGTGGCGGCACCTCAAGAAGGTCCGCAGCTGGGCGGAGGGAAGCGTTCCTGAGATCGAGGGTCAGCTGGGCTTCGATTTCTGACCGTTCCACCCGCACTGTTGTGCCACCCGGTCGCGCGAGTCGCACCAACGTTTGATAAACATCAGCCCATGCCTCTCATTCCCGAGGAGCCTCAGATTCACGAGAGTGCCCAGGGTCCCCGCGCCACTCCGGCCAGCGGCCGTACCGCGCCGACCCCTCGCCCCGTACCCGGCCCCCGCCCCGCGGCTCCGTCGCGTCCCGGTCGTCCCGGCCCTCTCCGGCCCGGGCAACCGGTGCAACGTACGCCGCGCGACGTGGCCGCCAAGCCGGGCCCGTCGGGTCCGGCCGTTCCCGCCGCAGCCGCGGCGACTCCGCAGATCCAGCTGATCCCGGCCTCTGTCGAGGGTGCCCTCGACGCCGCCGAGGAGGCAGTGGACCTGCTCCTGGACTCGGGCCGTGCCCCCGGTGACGTGCTGGTGATCACCACTGGCGAACCGCACCCGTGGGCCGACCACGAGCTGTCCTTCGGTGAAGCCTCCTACTGGGCCCAGCACGACGCGGGCGACGACGTCTTCTACACGGGTGCCGCCATGGCCTCGCGTGCCGCGTCCCGTCCTGTCGTCGTGGTTGCCGTCAACGGTGGTCCTGCCGCCGCTGCCGCGACCGCGCTTCCGCTGGCCCTCACCCGGGCCGGTGCCCTGCTGGTCGTCTGCGGTGACCCGCAGCAGATCAACTCGGTGCTGGGCGCGGGCGTCTGAGCCCTGTCCGGCACCTCCGGAAGCACCGGAGGTGCCAAGGGTGCCGCAGCGGTGGCACCGGCACGGTGGGGCCTTCGGCCTGCTCGGAATCCGGTGGCGGCCCTGCCCCACCGAGGGGCGGCTTCCGGATGGACGGGCGGCTCAGGGCTTGGTGGAGGCGCGCGGAGTGACGACGCCGACGCCGGCGCACCCGTCGGCGGCGGGTCCATGGTGTCGTATCCGTCCCCGGTCCGCGGTATGCCATCTCGCAGGCGCCCTACCCACGCGCTGTGACCGGTGCGTGCGGGGTCCCGTGTTCCGCGCGCGAAGAACTCCGAGGGGCTGATCGGCGCCGTCGGGGCCCGTGCCGGACACCCTCCCCGAGCCGTCGCGGTCCCGTCTCCACCTGCGCGGCGCGCAGCGCTTCGGGAGCGGTCGACCCGGTGGAGGCTCGGCCCGGCGCCACGCGCACACGGAGCCGGTGCTCCTCAGCGGGCCGCTGCGCGGCGCAGGACGTCCGACATGGCGCCGCCGGTGCGGGGCGACGGGGGCGGCACGTCCGATATGCCGAAGGGTTCAGGTGTCGAGTCCGAGTTCGGGCGGCGGCCGCCACGCCCCTCGCCGAGCACCTGCCAGCCGTCGCTGGTCAGCGTGATGTATGCCCCGCAGCGCAGCCCGTGCAGCGTGCAGGCGTCACGCAGCCCCCACATCCACGCGCCGTCCTCCTCCGTCCAACGAGCGTCCCCCTCACGGCAGTAGAGCAGCACGGCGGTACGCACCGGTGTGCGGCGCCGCAGATCATGCGGTATGACCCGGCGCAGCTGGTCCAGCAGGGCGTTGCGGAACATCCATCCGTCGGCCGGTGCCGGGCGCCGGGTGAACGAGGCGCTCGCCAGCAGCCGTTCCTCCGGGTCGAGGACGGCCACGATCGCCGTCGCCGCCCTGGGATGGTGCCGCGTGTGCAGCCCGCTGACGACCTCACGGGGGTTGCGCAGCAGTGGGATGCCGGCGGCTGCCCACTCGGCAGGCTCAAGCAGGCGACTGGCGGACGCGGCGGACGCGGACGTCGACAACGAGGCCGCCGAGGACGGAGCGAATCCGAAGGTCACGTTCCTCCCTTCGGCTACGCGCCCATACAGCGGGCGGGGTCGGATTCGGGGGAGCGCACACCGCAGCGAAGCCCAACCGGATCACGAGCGAACCGTGCGGGGAGCGGACTTCAATTCTTCCTGTCGAACTTGGATGCGGCAACGAGCAATTGGGGCCACCGACTGTTATCTGGTGGTGCGTGGCTTATATCCCTACCTTGTGAGGCGCCTGGCAACGTACGTGACGTTCGAGCACGACACGTGCGTACGCCGCGGACCGGGGGCGGCGCCCGCGCATCCGTGGATCAGCCCTGCATGGCCAGGACCAGCGGCAACACCCCCTGCGCCCCGGACCTCCTGAGCAGCCGGGCCGCGACCGCCAGGGTCCAGCCGGTCTCCGTGTAGTCGTCCACGAGCAGAACCGGACCCCGGGCCTCGGTGAGAGCGGCGGCCAGGGCGGGCGGAACGGTCAGCGCGCCGTCGAGGACCTTCAGGCGCTGCGCGCTGTTGCTGCGGGAGCCGCGCGGCACCTCGCCCATGTACTCCACGGAGCCCAGCAGTGGCAGCCTGCCGATCTCCGCGATACGCGCGCCCAGGGATTGGATCAGCCGCGGCCTGGTGCGCGAGGCGACGGTGACGACGCCCACCGGCCGGGGCGGCGCGCCTTCCTCGCCGGAAGCCCAGCCGCCGGGGCCCTTGGCCCAGTCGGCCAGGACGCCCACCACGGCCCTCGCCACATCGTCCGGCACGGGAGCGTCCGGCGCCTGCGGTGCGAGCATCGGCCGCAGCCGGTTGCCCCATCCGATGTCCGACAGTCGCCCCAACGCCCGCCCCGCCGAAGCCTGTTCCCCGGCCGGAACGCGCCCCTTGAGATCAATGCCGACCGCCGGTAGCCCCGTCGGCCACATGCGACGAGGTTCCACTTCGACTCCCGCGCGGCCCAGATCGACGCGCGCCGCATCCAGCGCGGCCGTCGAGGTGTCCGCCGTGAAACGCGCTCCCGCGCAGTTGTCGCAGCGGCCGCAGGGCTTCGCGCCCTCGTCGTCGAGCTGCCGCTGCAGATACTCCATCCGGCAGCCCGTCGTGGACGCGTACTCGCGCATCGCCTGCTGCTCGGCCGCCCTCTGCCGCGCCACCCAGGCGTACCGCTCGGCCTCGTACGTCCACTGCTGACCCGTCGCGATCCAACCGCCCTTGACACGCTTGACCGCACCGTCGACGTCGAGGACCTTCAGCATGGTCTCCAGACGCGACCGGCGCAGCTCCACCAGCGGTTCGAGGGCGGGCAGGGACAAGGGGCCGGCGGCCCGGGCGAGGACATCCAGGGTGCGGCGCACCAGGTCCTCGGAAGGGAAGGCCAGCGACGCGAAGTACTCCCAGATCGCCTCGTCCTCCTTGCCCGGCAGCAGGAGTACCTCGGCGTGCTCGACACCGCGCCCGGCACGTCCGACCTGCTGGTAGTAGGCGATGGGGGAGGAGGGCGAGCCGAGGTGCACCACGAAGCCGAGGTCGGGCTTGTCGAAGCCCATGCCGAGGGCGGAGGTGGCGATCAGCGCCTTGACCCGGTTGCCGAGCAGATCGTCCTCGGCCTGCTGCCGGTCGGCGTTCTCCGTCTTTCCCGTGTACGAGGCGACGGTGTGTCCCCGCTGCCTGAGGAAGGCGGTGACCTCCTCCGCCGCCGCCACGGTGAGCGTGTAGACGATGCCGGAACCCGGCAGGTCGTCGAGGTGGTCGGCGAGCCAGCCCATACGGTGCGCCGCGTCCGGCAGCCGCAGCACGTTCAGGCTGAGGCTCTCCCGGTCGAGCGGGCCGCGCAGCACCAGCGCGTCGGACGTGCCTCCGGTGCCGAGCTGCTCGGCGACGTCGGCGGTCACCCGTGCGTTGGCCGTGGCCGTGGTGGCCAGTACGGGTACACCCGGCGGGAGGTCGGCGAGCATGGTGCGCAGCCGTCGGTAGTCGGGACGGAAGTCGTGGCCCCAGTCGGAGATGCAGTGGGCCTCGTCCACGACGAGCAGTCCGGTCGCGGCGGCCAGTTTGGGCAGGACCTGGTCGCGGAAGTCGGGGTTGTTGAGGCGTTCGGGGCTGACGAGCAGCACGTCGACGTCGCCCGCCGCGATCTCCCCCTGGACGGTGTCCCATTCCTCGGTGTTGGAGGAGTTGATGGTCCGGGCGTGGATGCCGGCGCGGGCCGCCGCCTCCACCTGGTTGCGCATCAGTGCGAGGAGCGGCGAGACGATGACGGTCGGGCCACTGCCCCGGGCGCGCAGCAGCGAGGTCGCCACGAAGTAGACGGCGGACTTTCCCCAGCCCGTGCGCTGCACGACCAGGGCCCGGCGCCGGTCGGCGACCAGTGCCTCGATCGCCCGCCACTGGTCCTCGCGCAGTCTCGCCGTGCCCGTGGCGTCCCCGACGAGACGGGCGAGGACGGCGTCGGCCTGCGTCCTGAGGTCCGCGTTGCTCGTGTGCTCCATGCGTCCCATACAACAGGACGGCACTGACATCCGTGCGGTCCGTGGGACGGCGGGCGGGAGTGCTCCGGTTGTTTGGCGTGTCCCTGCTCGGACTTATCCACAGGCTCAAGCGGAATCTCGGGATCCGCGAGATCGTCTGCGCATGACGAATCACAGCGAAACGACCGGACCTTCCGAAAACGGCGATATCGCAGGACGTGACGCGCACAGCGGGCGCGCCGCGGACGCCGGGCGATCGGGGCGAGTGGAGCGAGCGGAGACAGAGCGCTTCGCAGACCTCGGGCCCACGGCACACGAGAGCCAGATCACGCTGCGCACCCCGGCCGAACTGGCCGACGCCCTGCCCTATCTGCTCGGCTACCGCCCCGAGGACAGCATCGTGCTGGTGGCCCTGCACGACCGGGGCGGCCGCGGCCGCTTCGGCGGCCGGGCGCGGCTCGGCATCCCCGCGAGCACGGACGACTGGGAGTCGGCCGCCCGTCAGTTGGCCCAGGGCCTGGTGGCCGGCAGCGAGCGCAGGGGCGCCCGGCCCGAGCAGATGGTCGCCTACGTCTGTCAGGAACCGGCGAAGGGTGAGTCGGGCCGGGACGTCATGCGGCGGCTGCGTCCGCTTGCCCAACTGCTGCGCACCGAGTGCGGGCACCTCGACGTACCGGTCATCGAGGCGGTGTGCATCTCGGACGGCCGCTTCTGGTCCTACTGCTGCCCGAACGAGGGGTGCTGCCCGGACGACGGAACACCGATGGGCCTGCCCGGCACCTCCGTACTCGCGGCAGCGGCCACCTACGCCGGTATCCAAGTGCGCGGCACGCTGCGCGAGTTGCGGGCCAGGCTGCTTCCCTGGGAGACGTCTGCCGCGCTGGAGCAGGAGATCGTCCTGGACACCATGGGCATGACCGTGGTGCCCAGGATCATCGACGACGCGACGCGCGCGCAGGTCGCCGAGGAGACCCTCGGCCTCGCCGAGCGGGTCATGGCCCGGCTTGCCGCGGCGCCGTCGGTGTCCGGCACACTCCCCGCGGACCTTCGTGACGACGAACTGATCACGCACGAGGAAGCGGCCAAGCTGATCCTCGGCCTGCAGGACCGCACGACCCGGGACCGGGCCGCGGCATGGATGGAAGGTGACGAGGCCGGTCCGGCGCTGCGTCTGTGGCGTGCGCTGGCCCGCCGATGCGTCGGGCCGTACGGCGAACACGCCGCCGCACCCCTCACCCTCGCTGGCTGGGTCGCCTGGTCGATCGGCGACGACCTCGAAGCCAGGGAGGCCCTGGCGATGGCCCTGGGCGCGGACCCGGACTACCTGTTCGCCCGCCTTCTGCACCAGGCCTGCAACGAGGGCCTGGATCCGGAGGCGATCCGCCGCTGCCTGCGTGCGGGACGCACGGGAGGTGTGGAGACGGAGGCCGCTGAGGACGAGGGAACGGAGGTGGACTCGGACTCGGCCCCGACTCGGCCGGGTGTCTCGGAGGGCGCCTCCCGCCGACACCACCGCGCTCGTGCCGCCGACGGCGCCGACCGTCAGCCGCGCTCGACACGCGCGAAGAGCCGACGGCTCCGGCCGGACGGCACGCATCCGCGCACCCCGGCACCCGGACGTACGCGCCCGGGCGCCTCAAGGCCGGCCAGTACGCGCACGCGTGCCGCAGGGAAGGGCGATGCGCGGTGCGACGACGCCGCATCAGGAGGCAATCGATCCGGAAGCAATGGCCCGGAGGCGGATGCATGAGCAACGGTTGGTGTGTTGCCTCGGTTGCCTGGTGCCTGCTGGTCGCCTGGCGTCTGCTGTCAGGTCGGGGCACGTGGCGACTGGCCGGGCCGGCTCCGCCCGCTGCCGGGGGCCCGCTACCGCCGCACGGGTTTCGGCGCCGGGCGATGGGTCCGAAGAGTGAACCCGCACTCAAGAACCGCCGCCATTCGGTCGCTTCCCTGATGGGAGGCGTGACCAGGCGGACTTCCGCGCCGTTCACCTGGGTGGCGGTATCCCCGGACGGGCTGCGCCGCCGCACGTCCGATGTTCCTCCGGAGCACGCCACCCGGCGCCGAGCACGTCCGAGGCGCACAGAGCGCAGAAGAAACCGCCGCATGCATCAGCCGACTCCGCCCATCGCAACCGACGACCACCCCTCTGTCCCCGACAGCCCTGCACCGTCACCGCCCGTCGATGCAGTCCCCCCGCGACCGACCAGCACGGCGGACCCGAACCTGACACAGACCCTGGGGCCCGACCCCATGCCTGCGCCGTGGCAGACCGGAGCTTTTCCCCGACTCACGGATCCCCGACTCACGGATCCCCGGCTCATGGAAGACTCCCGCCGGTCGTCGTCCGCGCCGCAGAGCCGGTCTCCGGCCTCCTCGACGCCCCGAGACCGGTCCCCGTCCGTGCCTGCGCGTCGGGTCCCACGTGCGCCCGCGTCCCCGTCTCACGGGGCCACCGCAGGCGCGCCGCCACCGACTCTCCGTCGCACCGCCGACCTTCCGCCCACCCACACGGCCTTGATCTGCGTCGCCCTGCCGGGCCTCGCCATCTCCATGGAGGAGGGGCAGCTCGCCGGGCGGGGGCTGGAGGGGTTCTACCGGGCGGGCCGACGGCTGCTCTCGCGCTGCCAGGTCCGCGTGGGCGGACGAGAACCGCTGGCGGTGCAGGCCAGGATGGCCGGAGCGGATCAGGCCCGCTTCGTGGGAACGGTGCGTACCGCCTCGGCCGCCGGACCGGATCCGGACGTCGTCGTCGAGCGGATCCGGCACGCCGACGGCACCGAGCGCATCACCTTCCACAGCGCTGCCCTGCGCCCACTGCGGCTGCCGGTCGAGGTGGCCCTCGGTACGGACCTCGCGGACCTGAGCGCCATCGCCTCCGGCAACGCGGGCCCCGAACTGCCCGCCACCGTCCACGACTCCGGCCTGCGCTGGAACCGGGCCGCGGTGACCTCCATGGTCACGGCCGCCCCGCCGCCTGCCGACGCCCTGGCCTCAGCGGGACTGCTGTGCTGGGAGTTCGAACTGCCCCCAGGTGCGACGGTGACCGTGGAACTGCGCGTACGGCCGGGCGGGGCCGGACCGCTCAGAGCCGCGGGCCGTGCGGCGACGAGCCCCCTGGCGCACGCCCGGGCGGCGGGCGACGACCCCAGGGCCGCGATCCTGATGCGGACGAGCATCGAGGATCTCCGGGCCCTGCTGCTGCGGGATCCGGCCCACCCCACCGACACCTATCTCGCGGCAGGGGCGCCCTGGCGCTGCGGCATGGCCCCGGCCGAGGCACTCGCCGCCGCGCGCATGACGCTGCCCCTCGGCACCAGGCTCGCCGTCGGCACACTGCGCACCCTCGCCCGTACACAACTCACCGGTGCGGGCCCGCAGACGGGCATGATCCCCGGACCGCGACGCGACGCGGGTACGCACGTGCCACCCGGTTGCACGGGTACGGAGGCCACACTGCTGTTCCCCGTCCTGCTCGCGGAGGCCCGCCGCTGGGGGCTCCCGGAGCAGGAGGCCGAAGAACTGCTGCCCACGGCCGAGTGGTGTCTGACCTGGCTGCGCACCACCGTGCGCGGCAGCACGTACCTGTGCGACCCGCAGCCCGGAGGCCCCGTCCGCTGCGAGACCCAGGCCCACGCCCATCGCGCGGCACTGCTGGGCGCCGATCTCCTGGAGGCGTACGGCAGACCCGGCGGCACCGAACTGCGCCAGTGGGCGCGGGAACTGCGGGCGGCGTTCCAAGGCGACTTCTGGATCGAGGATCATGGCGGCGGTCGTCCGGCGGCGGCCCGTGCCCCGGACGGACGGCTGCTTCCGCACCTCGGCGCTGCCGCCGCCCACCTCCTCGACACCGGTCTGCTCGGCGCGGGAGAACCGGCGCCCGGTCTGCTCGACAGAGCACAGACCGACCAGCTCGCCCGGCTGCTCGGCGGCCCCGCCCTGGACTCCGGCTGGGGGCTGAGGGGACTGGGCACGAAGGAGGCGGGACACAACCCGTTCGGCCACCGGACCGGAGCCGTACGCGTCCAGGAGACTGCGCTCGCCGTCGCCGGGCTGGCCGCGGCGGGCCATGAGCAGGAGGCGAGCGGCCTGCTGCGCGGTGTTCTGGCGGCTGCCGAGCGCTTCGGCCACCGGCTGCCCGAGATGTACGCCGGCGAGCAGCGCTCCGAGGGGAGCGCACCCGTTCCCCACCCGGCGGCCTGCCGCCCGGCGGCCGTGGCGGCGGCCTCCGGGGTCCTGCTGCTCACCGCGCTCGCGGGTATCCGCCCCGACGCCCCGGCCCGGACGATCGCGCTGCGCCCGGTGCGGAGCGTGCCCCTGGGAGAGATCGGCTTCACGGGGCTGCGGATCGCCGGGGCCCCCTTCTCCGTACGGGTCAGCAGACTCGGACTCGCCATGGTCGAGGAGGCGGCGAAGGGCCTGCAGTTGGGAGTGTGACCTCGTACGACGCGACCCGCGTGAGGTGCGCGAGCCGACTCGTGGGCCCCGTGCCGGACGGAAGCGGATCAGCTGTCGATGCGGCTCAAGAAGGGAGTGTTTATCGTCAGGCAGACGACTATGATCGCCGCATGCCCTACGACCCGTCAGCATTTCCGCCCTTTGCCGTCACCGTTGACCTGGTCGTGCTGACCGTGCGCCGCCATGCCCTGTGCGCGCTGGCGGTGCGCAGGGGTGAGCCCCCGTTCCAGGGACGCTGGGCGCTGCCCGGCGGCTTCGTACGGGCCGACGAGGACCTGACACAGGCCGCGGCCCGCGAGCTTGCCGAGGAGACGGGGCTGCACGCCCACGACCCTTCCTCCCCCGTCCAGGACGGCGGCGCCCACCTCGAGCAGCTCGCCACCTACGGCGACCCCAAGCGGGACCCGCGCATGCGAGTGGTCAGCGTCGCGCACCTCGCCCTCGCTCCCGACCTGCCGGCACCCCAGGCCGGCGGCGACGCGAGCAACGCGCGCTGGGCACCGGTCGAGGAGCTGCTCCAGCAGGGCGGATACGGCCGTGACGGTGAGCCGGTGGCGCCGCTCGCCTTCGACCACGCCCAGATCCTGGCCGACGGGGTCGAGCGGGCCCGTTCCAAGATCGAGTACTCGTCGCTGGCCACCGCTTTCTGTCCGCCCGAGTTCACCGTCGGAGAGCTGCGCCGCGTCTACGAGGCCGTCTGGGGCGTGGCTCTCGACCCGCGCAACTTCCACCGCAAGGTGACCGGCACCCCTGGATTCCTCGTCCCCGCCGGCGGCACGACCACGCGCCAGGGCGGCCGCCCGGCCCAGCTCTTCCGCGCGGGCGGCGCCACACTGCTCAACCCCCCGATGCTGCGCCCCGAGGTGTGAAGCCGCGGCGGCGGAGACCGGACGGGCGGCCCTGGCGGGATAGAAGGGGCGATACCCGAAAAATCGGACGAAGCGCGCTATCTTGCTTCAGGTGATCCAGGCCTTCGGACTGACCAGCAACCCCCGCAAGGCGCACCCGCCCGCCGTCGACGACGTCTCGTTCGAGGCGCGCGCGGGCCGTGTCACCGCGCTCCTCGGGGCATCGGGCGCGGGCAAGACGACGGCGCTCCGGCTGATGATCGAACTCCAACAGGGCCGCGGGATCACATGTTTCAGAGGCCGGCCCCTGCACCGCATCACCCACCCCTCACGCGAAGTCGGCGTCCTCCTCGGCGATGTGCCCGGGCATCCGGCCCGCTCGGTCCGCGGACACCTGCGCATGCTGTGCGCCGCGGCGGGAGTCCCCGCCCGGCGCGCCGACGAGGTCCTCGAAGTGGTCGGCCTCGCAGGCCTGCGCGAGGAGCGCCTGGGCACACTGTCCCGGGGCATGGACCGCCGGCTCGGCCTGGCCTGCGTCCTGCTGTCCGACCCGCACACCCTCATGCTGGACGACCCCGCGCACGGCCTGTCGGTCCGCGAGGCCCGGTGGCTGCACGGCATGCTCCGGGCCCACGCGAGCCAGGGCGGCACGGTCCTGTTCGCCACGGCCGACCCCAAGGAAGCCGCGCGCACCGCCGACCAGGTCGTCACCCTGGAGGGCGGAAGGCTCGTCGCCGACCAGGAGGCGGCGGAGTTCGGCCGCACCCGCCTGCGCCCCCGCGTCGCTGTCCGCAGCCCACACGCCGTCCGCCTGGCGGCCGTACTCACCAAGGAGGCGCGCACCGGCCGACGCTCCGTCGAGGTCGTACATGAGGGTGGCAACCGCCTCTCCGTGTATGGCAGTACGACCGCCGACGTGGGGGAGACCGCGTTCCGTCATGGCATCCTCGTCCACCAACTCGCGGACGAGACGGGCGACATGGGTCCCGGGGCCGGAACGTCGACGACGGACGGATCCCACTCGGCCGACGGAACGGCGGAGGCGAACCGCCCGGCACCCGCCGACGAGCCGCCGACCGCCGAACAGCCGAAGGCTCCCGGCGACGCGGTGGCGGTGCTACAGACGGAGTCGGCCGACGGCCCGGGGGGCGCGGAGGGCGCGAAGGCGTTCGGCGGTGCGGCGCTGACGGATCAGGCGACGACGTCCCACGGTCCGGTTGCGGCGCATGAGCCAAAGACGCCTGACGATCTCGCCACCGCGGATCGGACGGAAACTCCTGGCGACGCGGCCGCCACGGATCGAACGGAAACTCCTGGCGACGCGGCCGCCACAGACCGGTCGCAGGTCCTCGACGACCTCCCTGGGCCGGACCAGCCGCAGCCCCTCGACGAGCCCTACGTGCCAGGTCAGTCGCGATCCGACCCCGGTCCGCCCGCTCCGGACGCACCGCCGACCACCGTGCCCGCGGGGCCACCCACCGCCTCGGTCTCCGCCGCCGAGAGTGAGCAGACCCAGGTCAGCGGCGTGCACACGGCCGACGCGGAGGCAACCGATGACAACTCGGAACCCGACGACCCCACCCCCACCCCCTCCACTACCGCCGCGCATCACCACCACGCGTCCGGAACCCGGCTCAGTGCCGGTCACTCACGCCCCGCCGATCCCCTCGCTCCCGGTGATCCGTCCCCCCTCCCGCCCCCCATCTCCGTCCGCCCCGCCCCCAGCCCCCTCCGCCCCCTCCGCTACGAACTCCGCCGGGCCGCCGGCATCGGCACGGGCTTCGTCACCTGCGGTGCCGCGCTCGTGGTGTCCGCGCTCACCGCCGTACTGCTCGCTCGCCTCGGCCACACCACGCAGGCACGTCTGTTCGCGGCATGGCCCCAGGAGCTGCCCCTGCCGCCCGCGGCGCTCGGCGCGGGGCTGCTCGGCGCGCTGGCCTTCGGTGACGAGTTCCGCCACCCCGCCCTGGCCGCCGACCGCGGCACCGTGCCCCGACGGCTGGGGCTGCTCACTGCGAAACTCCTCGTCTCCGGTGCCACGGCGCTGATGCTGGCCTTCCTCACCGTGGGCTGCGACGCGGAGTTGCTCTATCTCGTATACGGCCGGGAGCTCACGCAAGTTCCCGCCGACTGGCTTTCGGTGACCGCGAGTTGGTTCGGGCTCGTGACCGGGTGCGCCTGGGCCGGAGTGCTGGCCGCGGGCGTCTTCCGGTCCACCGCGGCCGGGCTCGCCGCGGTGCTCGCCGTACCCGTAGTCGTCGTACCCCTGGTGCAGAAGGCGCTGCAGGGGCCCGCGGTGCGGATGGCGGCGGGGCTTCCCGGGCGGATGCGGGAGGTCTTCCTGCTGCAGTGGCCGTTCGGGGGAGAACGATATCTGACCGCGGCTGCCCGAGTGCTCGTGCAACCCGTGGGCGGCGCCCTCACGTTGTCACTGACCGCCCTGCTCTGCGCCTATGTGCTGACGACCCTGCGGAGCAGGGTCCGATGACGACCGTCCGTACGCTTCGGGTCCGCCCGTGCACACAACCTCCCGGAGAACGCCCATTTCTTTCCGATAAGGCGTCAATTGCGACGGGGTGAGCGATCACCCTTTCGTGTGCTTTTCACCAAAGACCTCAAGGGAGTTGGAGACGGAGCCGACAAAGGTTCCGTGAGTACCCTTGCGCACACCATGATGACCGCCGCCCGCCCCGCAGACTCCGGTCTGGTCGGCCCGGGCGAACTCGACCGCTACCCCTACGCGGAGGCCCCCGCCACCGACCGCGTCGGAGCGCCTGTCTGGGACGGTGCGGAACCCGAGCTGGGCCGTGTGGGCCGGCGCGCCGCGGGCAGTCGCGGACGCGGGCTGCACGGCCAACTAGTTCAGCAGCTGGGCCAGATGATCGTCTCGGGTGACCTGGGCGCGGACCGCCCACTCGTCCCGGAGGAGATCGGCCAGCGCTTCGAGGTCTCCCGCACCGTAGTCCGCGAGTCCCTCCGGGTCCTGGAGGCCAAGGGCCTGGTCAGTGCCCGCCCGAACGTCGGCACGCGCGTGCGTCCCGTCAGCGACTGGAACCTTCTCGACCCGGACATCATCGAGTGGCGGGCCTTCGGGCCCCAGCGCGACGACCAGCGGCGCGAGCTGAGCGAGCTGCGCTGGACGATCGAGCCGCTCGCCGCGCGTCTCGCCGCCGGGCACGGGCGCGAGGACGTCCAGCAGCGCCTCTCCGACATGGTCGAGATCATGAGCCACGCCATGGGGCAGGGCGACGCACTCACCTTCTCCCGCGCCGACTCCGAGTTCCACACGCTGCTCATCCAGATCGCTGGCAACCGCATGCTGGAGCACCTCTCCGGCATCGTGTCGGCCGCCCTGCAGGTCTCCGGCGGCCCGGTCACCGGTTGCGACCGGCCGAACGAGGGGTCACTGGCCCAGCACGCGCGGATCGTCGACGCCCTGGGCACCGGTGACGGCGCGGCGGCCGAGACGGCCATGCGGCAACTGCTGACCGTTCATCCCGAGGTGGAGCGCGTGGTGCCCGCGCCACGCGAACACTGAGCCCGCCCCGCGGGCGGTGCGGTCGGTGAGTGCCGCGTTCTCGTGGCTGCGCCGGGCCTCGGAACCCGTCTGCTGCCGGACCCCGCCGGACCCTCAGAAGTCCGGCGGGGTCCGGCGGTGCGACGAGGTGGCATATGCGTCGGAGCGGCCTCGGTCAAGGACATCGGTGACATCATCTGCCCATGTCTGACCGTTTTTGAGTGGTTACGCGGTGTGACTCGGGCCACGCAGATTGGGCGTAACGCTCACGGGATCAGCGCGATGACCTAAGAGGTGACAGCCGTGGAGGGAATACGGACGCCGTTCAAGGCGCTGTGAATCTTCCCGGCCCCCGCCCGCGCCGTCGGCCCATCCCCAAGCCGGCGGTCGGCTCCAGTCCATTTCGGACGGGGCCGGAAGCCGTTTTCCAACGTTCCGAGAGGTTGTTCGTGTCGGCCAGCACATCCCGTACGCTCCCGCCGGAGATTGCCGAGTCCGTCTCTGTCATGGCGCTCATTGAGCGGGGAAAGGCTGAGGGGCAGATCGCCGGCGATGACGTGCGTCGGGCCTTCGAAGCTGACCAGATTCCGGCCACTCAGTGGAAGAACGTACTGCGCAGCCTCAACCAGATCCTCGAGGAAGAGGGTGTGACGCTGATGGTCAGTGCCGCGGAGCCCAAGCGCACCCGAAAGAGCGTCGCAGCGAAGAGTCCGGCCAAGCGCACCGCCACCAAGACGGTCGCGGCGAAGACGGTGACCACCAGGAAGGCCACCGCCACCACGGCTGCCCCGGTCGCGCCCGCCGAACCTGCCGCCGTCGATCCCGCCGAGGAAGCCGCACCCGCCAAGAAGGCCGCTGCCAAGAAGACGACCGCCAAGAAGGCTGTCGCGAAGAAGACCGTCGCCAAGAAGACGGCGGCCAAGAAGACCACCGCCAAGAAGGACGACGGCGAGCTCGTCGAGGAAGAGGTGCTCGAGGACGCCAAGGGCTCCGAGGAGCCCGAGGGTGCCGAGAGCGCGGGCTTCGTGCTGTCCGACGAGGACGAGGACGACGCGCCCGCGCAGCAGGTCGCCGCGGCCGGCGCCACCGCCGACCCGGTCAAGGACTACCTCAAGCAGATCGGCAAGGTTCCCCTGCTCAACGCCGAGCAGGAGGTCGAGCTCGCCAAGCGCATCGAGGCCGGCCTGTTCGCCGAGGACAAGCTGGCGAACGCCGACAAGCTCGCGCCGAAGCTCAAGCGTGAGCTGGAGATCATCGCGGAGGACGGCCGCCGCGCCAAGAACCACCTCCTGGAGGCCAACCTCCGTCTGGTGGTCTCCCTGGCCAAGCGCTACACCGGCCGCGGCATGCTCTTCCTGGACCTCATCCAGGAGGGCAACCTCGGTCTGATCCGTGCGGTCGAGAAGTTCGACTACACCAAGGGCTACAAGTTCTCCACGTACGCCACCTGGTGGATCCGTCAGGCGATCACCCGCGCGATGGCCGACCAGGCCCGCACCATCCGTATCCCGGTGCACATGGTCGAGGTCATCAACAAGCTCGCGCGCGTGCAGCGCCAGATGCTCCAGGACCTGGGCCGCGAGCCCACCCCGGAGGAGCTGGCCAAGGAACTCGACATGACCCCGGAGAAGGTCATCGAGGTCCAGAAGTACGGCCGTGAGCCCATCTCGCTGCACACCCCGCTGGGCGAGGACGGCGACAGCGAGTTCGGTGACCTCATCGAGGACTCCGAGGCCGTCGTCCCGGCCGACGCGGTCAGCTTCACGCTCCTCCAGGAGCAGCTGCACTCCGTCCTCGACACCCTGTCCGAGCGTGAGGCGGGCGTCGTGTCCATGCGCTTCGGTCTCACCGACGGTCAGCCGAAGACCCTCGACGAGATCGGCAAGGTGTACGGCGTGACGCGTGAGCGGATCCGCCAGATCGAGTCCAAGACCATGTCGAAGCTGCGCCACCCCTCGCGTTCCCAGGTGCTGCGCGACTACCTCGACTAGGTCGCCCTCGTACGGCCTCGAAGGCCCGGTCTCCTCTTGGGGGGCCGGGCCTTCGCGCTGCGCAGTGCGGCGCTCTGGATGACTCTGGGTGTTCCAAGAGCACCCTGAGTGAGGAGCGAGCATGCGTCGAAAGTTTGCGCGGGCATGGGTCCAGCCGCTGGTCCTGGCGGCTGCCGCGGCCGCAATACCGCTGGCGACCGCGGCCCCGGTCGCCGCGGACAGCGTTGTCGTAGGTGGCTTCCCCGTCGATGTGTCACAGGTGCCCTGGACGGTTGCGCTGTCCAGCCGTGACCGGTTCGGGGGTATGCGGGCGGGACAGTTCTGCGGTGGCGTGGCGATCGACCGCAGCACTGTGCTGAGCGCTGCCCACTGCCTGGGCGAGGACGTCCTGGGCGGCCCGCCGGACCAGGCGCGGGACCTCAGGGTCATCGCGGGCCGTACAGACCTCCTGTCGGGCCAGGGCGAGGAGATCGCCGTGCGTGCGGTCCGGATCAATCCGCACTACGACCCGGTCGGTAATACCGGAGACTTCGCCGTGCTCACCCTTGCCAAGCCCCTGCCACAGAGCTCGGTCATCACCATGGCGGCAGCGGGTGATCCCGCGTACACCCCCGGAACGACCGCCATGGTCACCGGGTGGGGCGACACGACGGGCACCGGCGACTACACGCGGCAACTGCATGCCGCACGCGTGCGCGTGCTGCCCGACGAGCAGTGCAAGGAGGCCTATCCCGGCAGAGAGGAAGGCACGTACCAGGCCGCATCCATGCTGTGCGCGGGGCAGACGCAGGGCGGTCCCGACGCCTGCCAGGGCGACAGCGGGGGCCCGCTGGTCGCCAATGGGCGGCTGATCGGGCTCGTCTCCTGGGGGGACGGCTGTGGCCGCGCGGGGAGCCCCGGGGTCTACACCCGTGTGTCCGAGGTCGTACGGACGCTGGGCCAGGTCGGCGGGAGCGGGGCACCGAAGGCGCACCGGGGGGCCTGAGGGGCTGTGAGGACGAGGACGGGCGGTCGCTCCTGGGAGGAGCGACCGCCCGAACACCGGCCTGTGCCGGGGCTGGCTCGTCGTGGATGCGAGAGGTCAGCGCTCTTCTTCGGAGGCGGATGCCGGAACGGACGTCAGCCGCTCCGTCTCGTCCTGTATCTCAGCGGCGATCTTCTTGAGTTCCGGCTCGAACTTGCGACCGTGGTGGGCGCAAAAGAGCAGTTCACCGCCGCTGAGCAGGACTACGCGCAGGTAGGCCTGGGCGCCGCAGCGGTCGCAGCGATCGGCGGCCGTCAGCGGGCTCGCGGGGGTCAGAACAGTAGTCACGTCGCCTCTTCTCTAGCTCGACGAGCTGTCGTACCAGGGTCAACATCCAACCAGCCCGAAAACGTTCCCGCTCGTGGCATTTCCTCGAAAAAATCTTTCCGGGGCGGCTGTCTGCTGCCGGTTGGCGGCGAATGTGCCGTATTGCGTGTTTGTGTGCTTACGGGTTCGCGCTGTCTATCGGATTGGGTCCCCCCGGCTGGCTTGCCGGTTGTTCAGGAGGACGTGCCCGGAGCCTAAATGGTTCATGCCTCGAAGGGAACGTGATATGTACTTCACTCCATCGAGGGATCGAACATGCATGCGACTCTGGACTAGTCTGAGTTCAGAGTGAGGGTGGCGTTACAACGGCTCTACCAGGCCTCGGTACCCTCTGAGCGGCGACCGAAGCCGGGCCCCAACCCAGAAGGGGCCCAACTGAAATTCAGCGAGGAGCGAACCGCGTGACCGCCGATAAGTCCGTGCCGTCCACAGCGCTGCTGGCAGGAGCAGACCGGGACGGTTCCAACTACACCGCGCGGCACCTGCTCGTCCTTGAGGGCCTCGAGGCCGTGCGCAAGCGCCCCGGTATGTACATCGGATCGACCGACAGCCGCGGCCTCATGCACTGCCTGTGGGAGATCATCGACAACTCCGTGGACGAGGCCCTCGGTGGCTACTGCGACCACATCGACGTGATCCTCCACGACGACGGCTCCGTGGAAGTGCGGGACAACGGCCGCGGCATCCCCGTGGACGTCGAGCCCAAGACAGGCATGTCCGGAGTCGAGGTCGTCATGACCAAGCTGCACGCCGGCGGCAAGTTCGGCGGTGGCTCGTACGCGGCCTCCGGCGGTCTGCACGGCGTCGGTGCCTCCGTGGTCAACGCGCTGTCCGCCCGTCTCGACGTCGAGGTGGACCGCGGCGGCCACACCCACGCCATCAGCTTCCGCCGCGGCGTCCCGGGTGCCTTCGCGACGGACGGCCCGGATGCCAAGTTCGAGGCCAGGAGCGGCCTGGCCAAGGCCAAGAGGATCCCCAAGACCCGCACCGGCACGCGCGTGCGCTACTGGGCCGACCGCCAGATCTTCCTCAAGGACGCGAAGCTCGCCCTGGAGACGCTGCACCAGCGCGCCCGCCAGACCGCGTTCCTCGTACCCGGCCTCACCATCGTCGTCCGTGACGAGTACGGCCTGGGCGAGGGTGGCAGCAAGGGCGAGGAATCCTTCCGCTTCGACGGCGGCATCAGTGAGTTCTGCGAGTACCTGGCGACGGACAAGCCGGTCTGCGACGTCCTCCGCTTCACGGGACAGGGCACCTTCAAGGAGACCGTCCCGGTCCTGGACGACCACGGCCAGATGACGCCCACCGAGGTCACGCGCGAGCTCGGCGTCGACGTCGCGATGCGTTGGGGGACCGGCTACGACGCGACCCTCAGGTCGTTCGTCAACATCATCGCCACCCCCAAGGGCGGCACCCATGTCGCCGGCTTCGAGCAGGCCGTCAAGGAAACGCTGAACGAGGTGCTGCGCGCCAAGAAGCTGCTGCGCGTCGCCGAGGACGACATCGTCAAGGACGACGCCCTGGAGGGGCTCACCGCGGTCGTCACGGTCCGGCTCGCGGAACCGCAGTTCGAGGGCCAGACCAAGGAGGTCCTCGGCACGTCGGCCGCCCGCCGGATCGTGAACAACGTGATCGCCAAGGAGCTCAAGGCCTTCCTGACCTCCACCAAGCGCGACGCGGCCGCCCAGGCCCGGGTGGTCATGGAAAAGGTGGTCGCCGCCGCCCGTACGCGCATCGCGGCCCGCCAGCACAAGGACGCGCAGCGCCGCAAGACGGCCCTGGAGTCCTCGTCCCTGCCCGCCAAGCTCGCCGACTGCCGCAGCGACGACGTCGAGCGCAGCGAGCTGTTCATCGTCGAGGGAGACTCCGCGCTGGGCACGGCGAAGCTGGCCCGGAACTCCGAGTTCCAGGCGCTCCTGCCGATCCGCGGCAAGATCCTCAACGTCCAGAAGTCGTCCGTGACGGACATGCTGAAGAACGCCGAGTGCGGCGCGATCATCCAGGTCATAGGGGCGGGCTCGGGCCGGACCTTCGACCTCGACGCGGCCCGGTACGGCAAGATCATCATGATGACGGACGCCGATGTGGACGGCTCCCACATCCGCTGCCTGCTGCTGACGCTGTTCCAGCGCTACATGCGGCCCATGGTCGAGGCCGGCCGCGTCTTCGCCGCGGTGCCGCCGCTGCATCGCATCGAGCTCGTCCAGCCGAAGAAGGGCCAGGACAAGTACGTCTACACCTACTCGGACCGTGAGCTGCGCGACAAGCTCATGGAGTTCCAGAGCAAGGGTGTCCGGTACAAGGACTCCATCCAGCGCTACAAGGGTCTGGGCGAGATGGACGCGGACCAGCTGGCCGAGACCACGATGGACCCGCGCCACCGCACCCTGCGCCGGATCAACCTCTCCGACCTGGAGGCCGCCGAGCAGGTCTTCGATCTGCTGATGGGCAACGACGTCGCGCCCCGTAAGGAGTTCATCTCCAGCTCGGCGGCGACGCTGGACCGGTCGAGGATCGACGCGTAGCGGCTGCGCCGGGCCTGGGCCGGTTCCGAGACCGGCCCAGGCGGGTGACTCGGCGGTACTCGCGTGGTTCTGCGGGGCTCGCCTCTCTTCGCGGCGCTCGTGCGGCCGCACGGTACGAGTGCGGCCTCGCTGTGTCTCCACCCGTGGGTGGATGAGGCCCGCCCGCGGGGATCCACCCACGATCCACCCCCGCTCCGATCTGCTGACCTGCGAATTTCCGTAGCGTCGAAGGCGTCGGCAGGACTCGCTGCCGGCATCCCCTTCCCGCTCACGGAGGCTCTGATGTCCGGGCTCGTCAACGTGTTGGTGATCGCGGCCGTTGTCGCGCTGGTGGTGGTACGGCAGTTCCGCGCCCGTCCGATCGCGACCGACCGGCGCTGGTGGGCCGTACCCGTGATCCTCGCGGTCCTCGCGCTGCGCGAGCCCGGCATACTCGACGCCCACCACCGCACCGGGTCCGCTCTGCTGCTCGCCGCCGAGGTGCTCATAGGCCTGGCCACCGGCGTCGGCTGGGCCTGGACCACCCGTGTGTGGGAGGAGCCGGACGGCGTCGTCTGGACCAAGAGCACCAAGGCGAGCGTGCTCGTCTGGGCCGTGGGCATCGGTGCGCGCGTCGGACTCTTCGCGCTCGGCGCCCTGGTCGGCATACACCAGGACAGCTCCGCCCTGATGGTCGCCCTCGCGGGCACCCTGCTGGTCCGCTCCGGGATCCTGGCCTGGCGTGCGCAGTTGCTGAGGACACCCGCCGCACAGGGCGCGGCGTACGGTGACAGCGTGGCCGGACCGGCGTGGAAGGAGCGTGTATGACGGACAACGCCTGGACGCGCTGGCCGTCCCGCGAGGCGCTCGGCCGCGCGGGTATCTCCCGGCCCCGGCGGATGCTCGCCTGGGCCGTGAGGGTCCCGGTGCTCGCCATACTCCTCTGGGAGGCCTTCAGCGCACGTCACGTCCATGCCCTGGGCGCGGTCGCCGCCGCCGTGGGCGTCGTGATGGCCGCAGTCGTCTCCTGGGCCTTCTTCCGCACGACCTACGCACACCGGCTCGTGCCCTCCCTGGCCCTCATCGGCGTGCTGCTGGGCATCGCGGCGGCCGCACAGGCCACGGGCTTCAAGGCGCCTGCCCTTGTGATCTGGTGCGGGTGCGGCATCTGCGCCCTGGAGCGACTGCCCCTCGGCGCCGCTCTGCCGGTGACCTCCGTGGCCCTCGCCTCGTACTCGGCCTTCAACAACGACGTCTGGCTGACCACCGCCGCCACCGTCGCGGGCATGGCCCTCGCCGGCTATGTCCTACGCCTCGACGCCGAAGCGCGCGGCAACGCCCAGCGTCTGCTCGCGCAGGAGCGTGCCGCCCGGGTGGCCGAGGCGGAGTCGGCGGCGCTGGCGGAGCGGGCCAGGATCGCGCGGGAGATCCACGACGTGCTCGCGCACAGCCTTTCGGCGCAGCTCGTGCACCTGGAGGCGGCCCGGCTGCTGATCGAGCGGGGCGCCGACCGGGAGCAGATCCTGGAACGGGTGGTGGCGGCACGGGGGATGGCCCGGGACGGTCTCGCCGAGACCCGGCAGGCACTCTCCGCGCTGCGCGGTGAACTGACCCCGCTGGAGGACTTCCTCGGCGAGCTCGTCAGCGCGGCCGACGGCGCCGAGGTCACCGTCACGGGTGAGCGCAGAGCGTTGCCCACGGAGGCGTCGCAGGCCGTGCGCAGGGTCGCCCAGGAGGCGCTGACGAACGTCCGCAAGCATGCCCACGGCGCCAAGGTCCGGGTGTGGCTGGACTACAGCGACCATGAAGTGACCCTGGACGTGCGGGACTCGGGAGGGGCGGCGGGCGAACTCACCGGGTCGGGCGCCGGGTACGGTCTGCTGGGCATGCGGGAGCGTGCCGAGCTGCTGGGCGGTTCGCTGGAGGCCCGGCCGGACGAGGAGGGGTTCGCGGTGACGTTGAAGGTGCCCGTATGACGGAGGAGGCAGGCAAGAGGCCCGCGCGGGTGGTCGTGGCGGACGACCAGACCGTGGTCCGGGAGGGCATCGTGATGCTGCTCGGGCTGTTGCCGGGCGTCGAGGTCGTCGGGGCCGCGGGCGACGGCGAGGAGGCGGTGAAGCTGGTCGCCGAACTCGCCCCGGACGTCGTCCTGATGGACCTGCGGATGCCTCGCTGCGACGGTGTCGAGGCGACCCGGCGGATCAGGGCGCAGTACCCCGGGACCCAGGTCGTGGTGCTCACCACGTATGCGGACGACGAGTCGATGTTCCCCGCGCTGAAAGCGGGGGCTCGCGGTTACCTGACCAAGGACGCGGGCGGCGACGAGATCGTGCGGGCCGTGGAGAGCGTGCTGTCAGGAGACGCCGGGCTGTCACCGAGTGTCCAACGGCGGCTCCTGGAGCGGCTGTCGGAGCCCGAGCCGAGACCGGAGCGCGCCGAGGCGCCCGACGGGCTGACGGCGCGGGAGACCGAGGTTCTGGTGCTGATCGCCGAGGGCCTCACCAACCAGGAGATCGCCCGCAGGCTGCACGTCTCCACGGCGACCGTGAAGACCCACATCAACAACCTCTTCGCCAAGACGGGACTCAAGGACCGTGCCCAGGCGGTGCGTTATGCGTACGGAAAGGGACTGGTGCGTCCACCTGCCGGTTGAGTCACCTGATGGGGTGAGAGCCGGGGGAAGAAGAGTCAGGGATCTTCCCGATCTGTCCATCCTTGGGCATGCAGTCAAGCAACGGCCGTCCCTGCGAAGGCGGAGGCGGCCCCGAGAGTCCGGCCGGAAACCACGAAGACGATGGCCCGGCTTCCCACGGCGTGGGATATGAAGACCCCTGGTACGACGCGCTGGCCTCCGGCTGGGGCGAGTTGGACGGCACGGGCGTGCCCACTCCGGTGGTGCCGGCCGCGCGCGAAGGGCAGGAGCGGGTGGCCTTTCGGGCGCGCGACGTATACCTGGAGGTCCAGCGCAGCGTAGCCTTCCAGGAAGTGCGCAGACGGTACCGCAGGTTCGTGGTGCCCGGAGTCGCGGTCTTCTTCTCCTGGTACGTGGGGTACGTGGTCACGGCGACGACGGCGCCCGGGTTCATGGCCAGGCCCGTGGTGGGCGCGGTGAACGTGGCGATACTCGCGGGACTCGGGCAGTTCGCCACCACCTTCCTCCTCACCTGGGCCTACACCCGGCATGCGCGGCTGCACAGGGACCGGGCGGCGCTCGATCTGCGCTGGGACACACAGGAGTTGACGCGTGGTGTGCAAGGTGGTGCGTCATGACGGGTCATCACCAGACGTTGGCGCTGCTGCTGTTCAGCGGATTTGTGGCGATCACGCTGGCGATCACCACGTGGGTGAGCCGCAACCGGCGGGGCTCCGCGGAGGAGTTCTATGCCGGCGGGCGGCTCTTCTCGCCCATGGAGAATGGTTTTGCCATTGCAGGCGATTACATGTCGGCCGCCTCGTTCCTCGGAGTCACCGGTCTCATCGCCCTGTTCGGCTACGACGGACTGCTGTACGTGGTGGGCTTCCTGGTGGCCTGGCTGGTGGTGTTGTTCCTGGTCGCCGAACTGGTCCGCAACTGCGGGCGGTTCACGCTGGCCGACGTGGTGGCCGCGCGGATGAGCGAGCGTCCGGTGCGGATCGCGGTGGGAACGTCCTCGGTCACCGTGTCCGTTCTCTATTTGGTGGCGCAAATGGTGGGGGCGGGCAGCCTGGTCGCGCTGCTGCTCGGGCGGAGCGGTGAGGCGGCGCAGGCGTGGACCGTCATCGGGGTCGGCGCGCTCATGGTGATCTATGTGTCGTTGGGAGGGATGCGGGCCACGACGTGGATTCAGATCGTGAAGGCGGTTCTGCTGCTCGGCGGGACGATCGCGCTGACCGTGCTGGTCCTGCTGCGGTTCCACGGCGACGTCGACCGGCTGCTGCTCACGGCCGCCGAGCGCAGCGGTCGCGGGGACGCGTTCCTGGCGCCCGGCCTCAAGTACGGCGGGGACTGGACCGCACGGTTCGACTTCATCAGCCTGGGCCTCGCGCTGGTGCTGGGCACGGCCGGACTGCCGCACATCCTGTCCCGGTTCTACACCGTGCCGACCGCGCGGGCCGCACGCCGTTCGGTGGTGTGGGCGATCGGGCTGATCGGCGGGTTCTACCTGATGACGATCGTGCTCGGGTTCGGGGCGGCGGCGATCGTCGGGCCCAAGGCCGTGAGCGGCTCGAACGCGGCCGGGAACACGGCGGTTCCGCTGCTGGCGCTCAACCTGGGCGGCGGCGCCGACTCCACCGGAGGAACGGTCCTGTTCGCGGTCGTCGCGGCCGTCGCCTTCGCCACGATCCTCGCGGTGGTCGCCGGGATCACCCTCGCCTCCTCCGCGTCGGTGGCCCACGACCTGTATGCCTCCCTGCGGCGTGGGGGTGGTCAGCCGCGCAGCGAGGTGGCGGTGGCCCGGGTCGCGGCGGTCGGCATCGGTGTGGTCGCGATCGGGCTGGGCCTGCTGGCCCGCGACCTCAACGTGGCCTTCCTGGTGGGCCTGGCCTTCGCCGTGGCCGCGTCGGCGAATCTGCCGGTGCTGCTCTACTCGCTGTTCTGGCGTGGCTTCACCACACGCGGCGCGGCATGGGCCGTATACGGAGGGCTTGTTCCGGCCCTGGGGCTCGTCCTGCTGTCGCCGGTGGTGTCCGGCAGCCCGGATTCGCTGTTCCCGGCCGTCGACTTCCAGTACTTCCCGTTGCAGAACCCCGGCATCGTCTCCATCCCGCTGGGCTTCCTCGCGGGCTGGCTGGGGACGGTCACCTCGGCCGAGGTCCCGGACGAGGCCAAGCACGCGGAGACCGAGGTGCGGTCGCTGACCGGAGCGGGGGCCGTGTAGTGCGGCCCGCGTGCCAGGGCGGTGAGCCCCTACGCAGCCATCCGTGCGCCAGGGCGGCGGCGCGTCACGGTGCCACCCATGCGTACCGGTGCTCGGGGCGTCCCGTGTCGCCGTACTTCAGAGACAGGCGGAGCCGGCCCGCCTGCTCCAGGTGGCGGAGGTAGCGCTGGGCGGTGGAGCGGCTCAGACCGGTCTCGGCGGCTACCTCGTGGGCGGACAGCGGGTGTCCGGCGCGGTGCAGGACGCCGCAGATGAGATCCGTGGTGGGCTCGGACTGACCGCTGGGCAGGCCGGGCGCGTTCGGCGCGGGCGTGGTCCGCAGCGCGCCGAAGATGCGGTCGACCTGCTCCTGTCCGGTCAGGCCCCGGCCGCCGACCCGGTCGACGGTGCGGCGCAGGGCGGCGTAGGAGTCCAGGCGGGTGCGCAGGGCGGCGAAGGTGAACGGCTTGACCAGATAGTGCAGGGCCCCCAGCCGCATCGCCTTCTGCACGGTCGTCACATCGCTGGCCGCCGTGATCATGATGACGTCGGTGCCGTGGCCCTGTTCCCGCATCAGATGGACGAGTTCGAGGCCGGTCCGGTCCGGCAGGTAGTGGTCGAGCAGCACCAGGTCGATGCCCCCGCGTGCCACGGTGGCCAGGGCCTGGGCAGCGCTGTGCGCGCGGGCGGCCACCCGGAAGCCGGGAACCTTTCCCACGTACTTGGCGTTTATCTCGGCGACACGGAAGTCGTCGTCCACGACCAGGACGTCAATCATCAGGCCTCTCCTTCAAGGCCGGCGAGCGTTAAGCCCGTGTTTCGTGCTCCGCAGTTGTAGCGCGAGCAAAATGAGCACAACAGGCCCTTGCGAGCAAAAGAACGCCTTGCGCTCAGAAGACTGCTGCTGTGGCCGGGGCCACACCTACCGTCCCGGGCCATGAGCGCAGACACCAGCCCCGCCATCCAGTTGCGGGGCGCGAGCAAGATCTTCAGGACCCCTTCGGGGGGTCTGCACACGGCCGTCCGGGACCTGGACCTCACCGTCGGACGCGGGGAGTTCGTGGCTGTGGTCGGCCCGACCGGTTGCGGTAAGTCGACCACGTTGACCCTGGTCAGCGGGCTGGAGGAGCCCACCGAGGGCGATGTGCTGGTGGCTGGGCGGCCGGTCTCCGGCGTCGGTGACAAGGTCGGCTTCGTCTTCCAGCAGGACGCCACCTTCCCCTGGCGCACGGTCCTGTCCAACGTCATGGCCGGCCCCCGCTTCCGGGGCGTGCCGAAGGCGGAGGCCAAGGAGAAGGCCCGCGAGTGGCTGGCCCGGGTCGGGCTCGCCGCCTTCGAGGACCGCTATCCGCACCAGCTCTCCGGCGGACAGCGCAAGCGCGTCGCTCTCGCCGCCACCTTCGTCAACGACCCCGAGATCCTGCTGATGGACGAGCCGTTCTCCGCGCTCGACGTACAGACCCGGGCGCTGATGTCGGACGAGCTCCTGGAGCTGTGGGAGGGCACGGGCGCCTCGGTCGTCTTCGTCACCCACGACCTGGAGGAGTCCATCGCGCTGGCCGACAAGGTCGTCGTGATGACCGCCGGACCCGCGACCGTGAAGCAGGTCTTCGACATCGACCTGCCCCGGCCGCGCAAGGTCGAGTCGGTGCGTCTGGAACCCCGGTTCATCGAGATCTACCGCGAGATCTGGGAGTCCCTCGGCGAAGAGGTCCGGATCACCCGCGAAAGGGGTGCCGCCAATGTCGCCTGAGGTCATCACCACGCCCGTCGTCGACACCGTCAAGACACCGGACCGTGCGCAGTCACGGGCGCAGGCCGCCCGCAGACGCAAGATCGTCGTCACCGGCGCTCGTGTGCTGGTCCTGGTCGCCGTGCTCGGCCTGTGGGAGGCCCTGTCCCGGGCCGGCGTCATCGATCCGTTCAACTTCTCGATGCCGTCGAAGATCTGGGACCAGATCTACACCTGGATCATGCACGGGACCGCGCAGGGCTCCCTCGGCGAGCAGATCTGGTACACGCTCCACGAGGCGCTGCTCGGCTGGATCATCGGTGTCGCCGCCGGTGTGGTCTTCGGTATCGCGCTCGGGCGGATCGCCTTCCTGGCCGATGTCCTCGGGCCGTACATCAAGGTGCTCAACTCCATCCCCAGGATCGTCCTCGCCCCGATCTTCGTGATCTGGTTCGGCCTGGGCCCGGCCTCCAAGATCGCGTCGGCCGTGGTGCTGGTGTTCTTCCCGGTGTTCTTCAACGCCTTCCAGGGCGCCCGCGAGGTCGACCGGAACCTGGTCGCCAACGCCCGGATCCTCGGTGCGAGCGATCGCAGGGTGACCCTTCAGGTGGTCATCCCGTCGGCCACCTCCTGGATCTTCACCAGCCTCCACGTCAGCTTCGGCTTCGCCCTCATCGGCGCCATCGTCGGCGAGTACATCGGCGCCACCAAGGGCATCGGCCTGCTCGTCGCCCAGTCGCAGGGCACCTTCAACGCGGCCGGCGTCTACGCCGCGATGGTGATCCTCGCGGTCGTCGCACTCTTCGCCGAGGGCCTGCTGACCTTCGCCGAGCGCCGCATCTTCCGGTGGAAGCCGGCCGGCTCGGACAGCTGATCCGAGCCACACACAGCGGACCGGCCGCGCTGAGCCGACCGCTTCGCTGAGCGGACCGGCTCCGCCCAGCTGAACGCCCCCCCACAGACCTTCCTTTCATCCCAGCACCGCCCTCTCACAAGGACGTGAACCGCCATGCGTAAGCCCGCCAGATACGCGTCGCTCGCCGCCGCCGGCCTGCTCGCCCTCTCCTCGCTCACCGCGTGCGCCAATGACGCGGCCAGCACCACCTCCACCGGCTCCGGGAGCAAGGGAGACGGCAAGGGCACCAAGGTCAAGATCATGGTCGGTGGCCTGGACAAGGTCATCTACCTGCCGGCGATGCTCACCCAGCGGCTCGGCTACTTCGACGCCGAGGGCCTCGACGTGGAAATGCTCAGCGAGCCCGCCGGTGTCCAGGCGGAGACCGCGCTCGTCTCCGGCCAGGTCCAGGGCGCCGTCGGCTTCTACGACCACACCCTCGACCTCCAGGTGAAGGGCAAGGCCGTGGAGTCCGTCGTGCAGTTCTCGCACGCCCCCGGCGAGGTGGAGGTCGTCTCCGCCAAGAAGGCGAAGGACATCACCTCGGCCAAGGACTTCAAGGGGAAGAAGCTCGGCGTCACCGGTCTCGGCGCCTCGACCGACTTCCTCACCAAGTACCTCGCGGTCAAGAACGGTGTGAAGACCAGCGAGTTCACCCCGGTCGCCGTCGGTGCGGGCCCGACGTTCATCTCCGCGCTGCAGCAGGGCTCGATCGACGCCGGCATGACGACCGACCCGACCGTCGCCACGATCCTGGACAAGAAGGCGGGCAAGATCCTCATCGACATGCGGACCCCCGAGGGCTCGCAGGAGGCGCTGGGCGGCCCGTACCCGTCGTCGAGTCTGTACATGCAGACGGACTGGGTGAACAGCCACAAGGACACCGTCCAGAAGCTGGCCAATGCATTCGTCAAGACGCTCAAGTGGATGTCCACCCACAGCGCGGACGAGATCGCGGCCAAGATGCCCGCCGACTACTCCCAGGGCAACAAGACGCTCTACTCGGAGGCCATCAAGAGCACCCTTCCGATGTTCACCGACGACGGTGTGATGCCCGAGAACGGCCCCGAGACCGTCGAGAAGGTCCTCAAGGCGTTCAACCCCACCATCAAGAACGCCACGGTGGACCTGAGCAAGACGTACACGACCGAATTCGTCGAGAAGGCCGCGAAGTAGGCCGGCCGACGGACGCAACGGCCGCGGTCAGACGCGGGTCGCCCACACGTAACGGTGTTCGGGGCGGCCCGCGTCGCCGTACTTGAGGGTCAGCCGGGCCCGTCCCGTGCGCTCCAGGAGCTTCAGATAGCGCTGGGCGGTCTGCCGGCTCACCCCGGTCCGCTCGGCGATCTCCTGGGCCGACAGCGGGCCTTCGGCGTTCATCAGGGACTGCCGTACCAGCCCGGCGGTGGTGGGGGAGTGGCCCTTGGGCAGCCCCGGCTCCGACGGCGCGGACAGTGCGCCGAAGATACGGTCCACCTCCGCCTGTTCGGCCTCGCCCCCGCCGTCCAGGGCGCGGCGCAGCCGCGCGTACGCCTCCAGCTTGGCCCGCAGTCCCGCGAAGGCGAACGGCTTGATCAGATACTGCAGGGCGCCGTGCCGCATCGCCGCCTGCACGGTCGACACGTCCCGGGCCGCCGTGACCATGATGACGTCGGTCTGGTGGCCGCGCCGGCGCATCTCCCGGACGACCGCGAGGCCCGTCTCGTCGGGCAGGTAGTGGTCCAGGAGGACCAGGTCGAGCCGTGGCAGCTCCTCCATCCGGCGCAGCGCCTCGGCCGCGTTGTGCGCCTCGCCGGCCACATGGAAGCCCGGCACCTTCTCGACGTAGGCGGCGTTGACCCGGGCGACCCGGGTGTCGTCGTCCACGACCAGGACCTCGATCATCACGCCTCCTCGTCGGCGGACGCCACGGGTGCGCTCAGCGCCGGTGCCAGGCCAGGCTCGGTCAGAGCCTCCGGCAGTACGACCGTGAACTCGGCGCCCCCGCCGTCCGCCTCGCTCACCGTCGCGCTCCCGCCCTGCCGCTCGGCGAGCCGGCGCACCAGGGAGAGCCCTATGCCGCGCTTGCCGTGCGCGGGCGGCTCCTTGGTGGACCACCCCTCGGTGAAGACCACTTCCCGCTGCTCCGCCGGTATGCCGGGACCCGTGTCGCACACCCGTAGAACGGCGGTACGCCCCTCGGTGCGCAACTCCACCTCCACGCGCGCGTGCGGAGTGCCCGCGACGGCGTCGAGCGCGTTGTCCACCAGATTGCCCACGACGGTGACCAGGCCCCTGGGGTCGATCAGCCGGTCCGGGAGCCGAGTGCGGTCCGAGACCCACAGGGCGACTCCGCGCTCGGCCGCGACGGTCGCCTTGCCGACCAGCAGGGCGGCGAGCAGCGGGTCCTGGATCTTCTCGGTGACCTGTTCCGCGGTGACGCGGTGGGCGCCGACCACCTCTCCGACGAACTCCACGGCGTCGTCGTACATCTCCAGTTCCAGCAGGCCCAGCAGGGTGTGCATACGGTTGGCGTGCTCGTGGTCCTGGGCGCGCAGGGCGTCGATGAGGCCCCGCGTGGAGTCGAGTTCGCGGCCGAGCTGCTCCAGTTCGGTGCGGTCGCGCAGGGTGGCCACGGCGCCGCCGTCGTCGGTGGGCATGCGGTTGGCGACCAGGACCCGCTGGCCTCGGACGGTGAGCAGGTCGGTGCCGGTCACCCGGCCGGCCAGGACGTCCGTCGTACGGCCCGCGCCCAGCGCCTCGTCCGGCGTCCGGCCGACGGCCTCGTCACCGATGCCCAGCAGCCGCCGCGCCTCGTCGTTGAGCAGACGTATGCGGCCGGTGCGGTCGAGGGCGACGACGCCCTCCCGGATGCCGTGCAGCATCGCCTCGCGCTCCGCGAGCAGCGCCGAGATGTCCGAGAAGGCCAGGTCCCGGGTCTGCCGCTGGACCCGGCGGGAGATCAGCCAGGCGGCCAGCGCGCCGACCGCGAGCGCGCCGCCCGCGTAGGCGAGCAGCCCCGGGATCGCGCTGATCAGCCGGGCCCGCACGCTGTCGTACGCGATGCCCACCGAGACCGCCCCGACGATCCGGTGGTCGGCGTCGTACAGCGGCACCTTGCCGCGGGCGGAGCGGCCCAGGGTGCCGGTGTCGATCTCCATGACCTGATTGCCGGCGAGGGCCTCCTCGGGGCTGGTCGAGACCTTCAGGCCGATCTGCCGTGGGTTCGTGTGCGACCAGCGGATGCCCCGCAGGTCCATCACCACGATGTACTCGGCGTGGGTGGCGCGCCGGATGCGCTCCGCCTCCCGCTGCACCGGGCCGTCTGCGGTCGGCGGGGTGTTCTGCAGGTCCGCCGCGACCTGTGGCTCCTGCGCGGTGGTCTGCGCGATCGCCAGCGCACGGCGCATGGCCTCGTTGTCGAGCTGCTTGCTCAGCGGCGCCAGGAACAGCCCGGTGGCGAGCACCGCGACTCCCGCGGCGATCGCCACCTGCATCAGCAGCACCTGGGAGAACACCCGCCGCGGCAGACCGAGGCGCAGACGGCGTGCGGGGGGAGTGGGGCTCATGCCCACGACGGTACGTGGCCGGGCGCACCCTGCCGTAGGGGGTGTGGCGTGGATCTCCTGACCCGGACCTCGGGAGAGCCGGGTGGGCCCCGTCAGGGGGCCGTCAGCCCGCCAGGGCCGTCGTGGTCAGCTCGTGCACCGCCACCACGTCCATCCGGGCCGGGGTACCGAGCTCCGACGCCCCGCAGCTCTCCGGTCGGGGCGGCAGCGAGGCGCCCTGGGCCACGGTGACGCGCCACCGGCGGCCGTCGACATGGGCCACGGTCACCTCCCAGCGCGGTGCCCCGCCTTCTGTACGTACGACGCTCAGCGTGCCCGCCGTGTACTCGTCGGCGGCCGTGCGCACGGCCAGTTCGGCCGCCTGGCCGGGCCGTTCCCAGGCCGAGCACCCGCGGCAGCCCTCGATGACGACACGGCCTTCCCGCACGCCGTGCAGCACCTCCTTGACGGCGTGCGCCTCGGCCCGGCCGTAGGCGTAGCCGTACGGCAGCACGAGCACGGTCGGCGAGAAGCGATGACCACCCAGATGGGTAACCTCCCAGGTGCCCCGCACACCGGACGCGGCGAGCTCCGCCGCGAGGGGGCGGCCCAGAAGGGCGCAGCAGCGGTCGCGTTTGCCGTTGGTGCAGACGAGCGCCAGGGGGCCGTCCGGGTGCGCCCGGGCGCGCAGTGCCACGTCGAACGAACGGTGGTCACCCGCGCCGAGGGCGGCGAAGTCGAGGGCGCGCAGCTGTTCCGGGTCGCAGGTCGTGGCGCTGCGCAGCCAGGTGTTCCCGGGAACGGTGTGGGCGGCGTAGACCTGCCGCATCGCGGGCCTGCCGAGGTCGGCGTGGCGTCCGGGACGCCGGATCAGCGCGATCCGTACGCCGGTTCCCTCGGCGGCCGCCTCCAGGGCGCGCCCCAGCGCGGGGTCCAGGTGGCTCGAAGCGAGCGCTTTGGCACCCCAGGGACCGGGCTGTTCCAGCAGCAGCCATGTCGTCGCAGTGGCCGCGGTACCGGAGACGGGCTCTTCGAGGCTCCGGGAGACGGTCGCACACCTACTCACAGAGGTGAGCCTAACCTGACTTTCCTCGGAGTGACTTCCAGCCGGGCCGGTGTCCTACTCAGGCAGAGGTTGAGGCGGTCTCGGTCCCACGTAGTGTCCGCTGGGCCGCATGCGCAACGGCCGTTCCCCGTACTCCTCCAGGGCGTGGGCGATCCAGCCGGCCGTCCGGGCCACGGCGAAGATCGTCTCGCCCGCCGTGGCGGGCATGCCCGAGGACACGGTGAGCACAGCGAGGGCCAGGTCGACATTCGCGTGCAGCGGGGTGTGGCGGGCGGTGGTGGCGACGACGTCGCGGGCCGCGAGCAGGGCGGGTTCCGCGCGCGGGACCCGCTCCAGGAGGGCGAACAGGGCACGCGCGCGTGGGTCCTCGCCCGCGTAGAGCCGGTGGCCGAGTCCGGGGATGCGGCGGCCGGCGCGGAGTTCGTCCGCGATCACCGGGACCGCGGTGCCGCGTTCGAGCACGTCCTGCAGCATCCGGTGGGCGAGTCCGCTGGCCGCGCCCTGCAACGGGCCCTCGATCACGCCGAGTCCGGCCGAGACGGCCGCGTACGCGTGGGCGCGGGCCGAGGCGGCGACCCGTACCGCGAGCGTCGAGGCGGCCAGGTCGTGGTCGACGAGCAGGGCGAGTGCCGTGTCCAGGGCGCGCAGTGACGCCTCGTCGGCCTCGTGCCCGGTCAGCCGGCCCCACAGGCGGTGGGCCAGCGGACCGTCGTCGTGGTGGTGGGCGTACGGGTGGGGCGGCAGGGCGGCGACCAGTGTGGGGATCAGGACGCGCGCGGTGCCGAGCACGGCATCCTCGGACAGGTCGAAACGCAGCGGGTCCTCCGCCGCCGCGGCGATCGCCGCGACCCGCAGCCGGTCGGTGGGCGCCGTGTGTTCGGGCAGGGCGTCCACGGCGCGGCGGACGACGGCGACGATGCCCTCCGGCGCGGTGAAGGTGACGCCGGGGCGCATCCGCCCGGTCCACAGCCACTCTGCGACCTCCTCGTAGGTGTGGTCGGCGGCGAGCCGGGTGGCGTCCACGCCCCGGAAGAAGTACCGGTCCTTGTCGATCAGTGTGATGCGGGTGCGTACGGACAGTTCGCCGCCGGAGCCCGAACGCACGCTGCTCTCCCGCCTGTTGCGCCGGGCGAGGGCCTCCACCTCCTTGGCGTCGAAGGTGCTGCCGCGGCCGCCGGGCTCGCGCCTGCTGCTGAGCTGACCGCGACTCACATACGCGTACACGGTCTCCGGCTTCACGCCGAGCGCTTCGGCGGTCTCCTTGGTGCTCAGCCTCCGCCCGGGACGGCCGGAAGCCGGTTCTTGATCGCGCATGGGGGTCACCGTAGCCGCCTCCCGGCATATTGACTGAATCAATATTGACAAGGAAATAGTCAAGCATTGACAGTGGAATCAAGTCCAGGGAGGAAAATGATGTCCATCAACAGGGCCGCGGCCACCCTCGTCGACGTCCCGCGCGGACTCGCCGGCGTCGTCGTCACCGACACCGAGATCGGCGATGTCCGGGGGCTCGAAGGCTTCTACCACTACCGCCAGTACTCGGCCGTCGAACTCGCGCGGACCCGCTGCTTCGAGGACGTCTGGCACCCCCTGGTCCATGGCGAACTGCCGGACGCCGAGCGGCGCACGGCCTTCGCCGCCCGGACCGCCGAGCTGCGGAGCCTGCCGGACGAGGTACGGGCCGCCCTGCCCGCCGTCGCCGCCGCGAGCCGCACGTCCGGCCCGCTGGCCGGGCTGCGCACGGCACTGTCGCTGCTGGGTGCGGCGAAGGGATTCCGGCCGGTGTACGACGTCGACGCGGACCGGCGCCGCGAGGACACACTCGCCGCCTGCGCGGCCGTACCGACCCTGCTCACCGCGCTGTACCGGCTCGGGCAGGGGCTCGACCCGGTGGAGCCGCGCGAAGACCTGTCGTATGCGGCCAACTACCTCTACATGCTCACGGGTGTGGAACCGGATCCCCGGCAGGCCCGGGCGATCGAGCAGTACCTGATCTCAACCATTGATCACGGCTTCAACGCGTCAACCTTCACGGCCCGGGTCATCGCGTCGACGGGCGCGGACGCGGCGGCATGTCTCGTGGGGGCGGTGGGTGCGCTGTCGGGGCCGCTGCACGGGGGTGCGCCCAGCCGCGCGCTGGACACCCTGGACGCGATAGGAACCCCGGACCGGATCGACTCCTGGATCAGGGGGCGCGTTCTCGCCGGCGACCGCATCATGGGCTTCGGGCACGCCGTCTACCGCACGGAGGACCCCCGTTCGCGGATGCTCCGGGACATCGCCCGGGGGTTCGGCGGCCCGCGCGTCGACTTCGCCGTCGAGGTCGAGCGCCATGTCGAGGCGATCCTCGCCGAGCTGAAGCCCGGACGCGAACTCCACACGAACGTCGAGTTCTACGCGGGCGTGGTCATGGAACTGTGCGGCCTGCCGCGTGAGATGTTCACCCCCACGTTCGCCGCGGCCCGCGTGGTGGGCTGGAGCGCCAACATCCTGGAGCAGGCCCAGGACTCGAAGATCATCCGCCCGGTGGCCCGGTATGTGGGCCCGGAGCCGCCGGTGGCGGTGCCCACGGCGGGGTGACGCGAGCGGCGGTCAGGCCGGTGGTGAACCTCCGGTCTGCGTTTCGCTGACGGCCCGGTCGAAGAGCCGGAAGAAGCGTCCTTCGACGCTGTCCGACGGGAGAGCGGCCTTCGCCTCACGGGAGAGGAGCCAGTAGCGACGGAACGAGGGGCTCTGCACCAGCCTTCGTGCGTGGGCGAGTACCTCGTCCTCGGTGGTGTTTCCCCATTCGTACACCAGCATGTAATGGCCGTAGGTGAGGTTGGCGAAGAGCAGTTGCCGTACGTCCGCGGGAGGCTGGCCGGGCCAGTCGTTCCAGACCTCGGCCAACGCCGGATCCGCCATCTGCATCTGTGTGAGCTGGAGATGGAGAGCTCGCAGATCCGCGGCGGCGCTCCTGCGGAGTTCGTCGCGTGAGGCGATCAGTTCCTCTCGCTGCAGGGCGAGCTCCTGGCGCTGCAAGTGCAGCTCACGTTGTTGGAAGAGCAGCGTGACGACCAGGAGGAGCAGGGCGACGCCCGAGAAGACGGCGCTGACGGCGCCGAAGTACTCGCCGAGGACGCTGCGTTGGGCGGCCTTTCGCAGGCCGCCGTTCGCTCGTTCCACGCCGTCTATCAGCCAGCCGCTGACGGCAACGGAGGCCAGGCACACAAAGACGATCGCGATGACCGCTGCCACCAGCCAAGTGCCGTACCTGGCAACCGAGTTCCAGCCTGCCCCACGCGCCAAACGTCCCCCTCGGGTCGACCACGATGGTTCCCCGCGCAGTGCCGCGGAAACCGGGTCGGGCAGGCGAGAGCGGTGACGAAAGAGCTGGTCGTGCTGTGCCCGGCGTTGTCAGGCGTCGGGGATGTCGTTTTTGGCCCGTAGCAGGGTCTCGCGTGTGATGACGACGATGCGCTCATAGTCGGCACGTGCGGCGTCCGGAGGGAGCTCGGGGTCGAGTTCCGCGGTGGCTTCGCGCCCAATGACGGCGAAATCGCCGTTACTGAGTTCAAAGATGTCGGGGCATGACTGACCGGTGCTGCTGCCACGCTCGCGAGGCGAGGCCCCGACACGTCGCACGATCTTCACAGGGAGATACCCGCCTTGTGGCTCAGAGTAAGTAGGTCTCCTCCGAGCGTGGCGGTCTCCGGGCAGGTGTGTGCGTCGGAGCGGTCTGTCTCCGAGCGCAGGGGTGTTCGTCGGAGTGCCCGGAGAGGGCAAGCGACAAGATAGCGACTTTGGTGCTCGCGGGGGCCGAGTTGCGACAAGGCAGTCGAGTGAAGCTCGATCACTGCCTCTTGACGGACCCCGGGAAGGGGTGAAGCGGGTGCCGGCGCGATCAGGACGGGTCACTGGGGGGTTCGCCCACCACCCACCACTCGTCCGTGTCGGAATCGGCCAGCTCCTGGATGAGATCGTCCATCATCCGGCCCAGAACGAACTCCTCCGACGTTTCGGGCAGGCTCTGCCTGTGGTGGAGGGTCGCCTCCCAGTACTCGCGGAACACTCTGTTCTGGCACATGATCCGCAGGTGGCCGTAGAGCTCCGCCTTGGACAGGGCTTCGATCCGGTAGAAGTACAGGGCGTTGATGTAGAGCGCGTTCGCGAAGAGGAACTGGCGCTGCTTCTCCAGCGGAATGTCGGTCTCGTAGGTGTCGAGCACCGCGGCCAGGGCGGGATCGTCCATGGCCTTGCACATCAGGTCGAAGTGGAGCCGGTGCTGTTGAGTGAGAGCGGCCCTTCTGCGGTGACGCGACCTCCGCGTGCCGATGGAGTCGGTGACGGCTGCGAGCTTTGCTTTGGCAGCCGAAACGATCCTCCCTGTCCCTGAACTCTGTGTGGCCATGTCAACCCCCGAATCAGGCGGCCGTCCGCCGGTCGTCGGGGTGCGGGTCGACTGGAGGGGACCGGCGAGCGGTGGGCGGCGCTTGCCGTCTCCCAGAGTGTGCCGAGCGGCTCTGATCGGCGGGGAGGCGGAGAGGAGGCGCACGGAAGGAAGCGAGGGTCGCACGCTCCGGCGCCTGCCCATCGTCTGCCCCGCAAGAGGTGCTAACAATCGTTCACTTCGCGGTGTTTCTTCCCGCTCGTATCCTGAGTCGGCATTCCCATCGTCGTTCGTGCGCCGGGCCGAGAGCCGGTGCACGCGTCCGCGTGAGAGAGGTCACAGAGTGGGGCACAGCCGAGGTCCGCAGCAGATCCCGGTCGTCGTACTGGCCGGATTCCTGGGCTCGGGGAAGACCACGCTGCTCAATCATCTCCTGCACCGCAGCGGAGGCAGCCGCATCGGGGCGATCGTCAACGACTTCGGGGCCATCGAGATCGACGCGATGGCCGTGACCGGCGCACTAGGCGACTCCACGGTCTCCCTGGGCAACGGATGCCTGTGCTGCGCCGTCGACGCTAGCGAACTGGATCTGTATCTGGAGCGGCTCGCGAACCCGTCGGCCGGCCTCGACGTCATCGTCGTCGAGGCCAGCGGACTCGCCGAACCCCAGGAACTCGTGCGGATGGTGCTCGCCAGCGAGCATCCCGGGATCGTCTACGGCGGACTCGTCGAGGTCGTCGACGCCGCCGAGTTCGACACCACCCGGGAGCAACACCCCGAGATCGACCGGCACCTCGCCCTTGCCGACCTGGTCGTGGTCAACAAGCTCGACCGGGCGGCCGATGCCGAGCGCGTCCTCGGCCTCGTCGGCTCGCTCACCGACCGTGCCGCCGTCGTCCCCGCCACCTATGGGCGCATCGACCCGGAGTTCCTCTTCGACTGCAGGCCGAGCGAGGAGCGCGTCGGGCAGCTGTCCTTCGACGACCTCCACGACCACGACAGCGACGACGAGCACACCGGGCATCTGCACACGGCGTACGACAGCCTGTCCTTCGTCTGCGAGGTCCCCCTGGACCCCCGTCGGCTGATGGAGTTCCTCGACAGCCGGCCCGAGGGGCTCTACCGCATCAAGGGGTACGTCGACTTCGGGCCCCACGACGCCCTGAACCGCTACGCCGTCCACGCCGTGGGGCGGTTTCTGCGCTTCTACCCGCAGCCCTGGACGCCCGGGGGGGCACGTCTCACCCAGCTCGTCCTGATCGGCTCCGGCATCGACACCGCCACCCTCGCCAAGGAACTGCAGGCGTGCGGGAACGACGCCCCACACGCCGACGAGCACGGCATGTGGGGCGTCCTGCGCTACGTGCGGGACCCCGAAGGAGAGGACCCGCCGGTCGTCTAGCCGGCGGACTGGACAGGCTGGCTGGACGACCGGACCGGTCGGCTAGAAGACCGGACCCGCCACCACCGACACGGTCTTCGCCAGCGACGTGCCCGAGCCGTCCCGGCGCGGGTCGATCTCCGGGAGGTCGACCGGGGTGCCGTTCTTCTGGGCCGCCCGTGCTGGGACCGCGCCCGCCCAGGCCAGGGAGAGACAGTCCTCGCCCTTCAGGAACCGCTGGCAGCGCACGCCGCCGGTGGCACGGCCCTTGCGCGGGTACTGGTCGAACGGGGTCAGCTTGGCGGTCGTCTGGACCGAGTCGTCCAGGGTGCCGCGCGAGCCCGCGACCGTGAAGACCACCGCGTCCACCGCGGGGTCGACCGCCGTGAAGGAGATCACCTTCACGCCCTCGGCGAGCTTGATGCCCGCCATGCCGCCCGCCGGCCGGCCCTGGGGACGGACCTGGGACGCCTGGTAGCGCAGCAGCTGCGCGTCGTCCGTGATGAACACCAGGTCCTCCTCGCCGGTGCGCAGCTCCACCGCGCCGACGATCCGGTCGCCCTCCTTGAGCGTGATGACCTCCAACTCGTCCTTGTTGGACGGGTAGTCGGGCACCACACGCTTGACGACGCCCTGCGCCGTGCCGAGCGCGAGGCCCGGGGACGACTCGTCGAGCGTGGTCAGACAGACCACCGTCTCGTCGTCCTCCAGGGAGACGAACTCCGCGATGGGCGCCCCTCCGGAGAGGTTCGGCGCCGCCACCGTCTCCGGCAGCTGCGGGAGATCGACCACGTTCAGCCGCAGCAGGCGGCCCGCCGACGTCACCACGCCCACCTCGCCGCGTGCCGTGGCGGGCACCGCCGAGACGATCACGTCGTGCTTGGCGCGTCTGGCCTCGGCGTCCTGCGCGAAGGGCTCGCCGTTCACGGTGCGGGCCAGCAGGCCCGTCGACGACAGAAGCACCCGGCACGGGTCGTCCGCCACCTGCAGCGGCACGGCCGCCGCCGGGGCGCCCGAGGACTCCAGCAGGACCGTACGCCGTTCGGTGCCGAACTTCTTGGCCACCTGGGCCAGTTCGGCGGAGACCAGCTTTCGCAGCTCGGCGTCCGACTCCAGGATCCGGGTCAGCTCGGCGATCTCCGCGGTGAGCCGGTCCTTCTCCGCCTCCAGCTCGATGCGGTCGTACTTGGTGAGGCGGCGCAGCGGCGTGTCGAGGATGTACTGGGTCTGGATCTCCGACAGCGAGAAGCGCTCCATCAGGCGCTCCTTCGCCTGCGCGCTGTTCTCGCTGGAGCGGATCAGACGGATGACCTCGTCGATGTCGACGAGGGCGGTGATCAGGCCCTCCACCAGGTGCAGCCGGTCGCGGCGCTTGCCGCGACGGTACTCCGAGCGGCGGCGCACCACGTCGAAGCGGTGGTCGAGATAGACCTCGAGGAGTTCTTTGAGGCCCAGCGTGAGCGGCTGGCCGTCCACCAGGGCCACGTTGTTGATGCCGAAGGACTCCTCCATCGGCGTCAGCTTGTAGAGCTGCTCCAGGACCGCCTCCGGCACGAAGCCGTTCTTGATCTCGATGACCAGACGCAGGCCGTGCGCGCGGTCCGTGAGGTCCTTGACGTCCGCGATGCCCTGCAGCTTCTTCGCGTTGACCAGGTCCTTGATCTTGGTGATGACCTTCTCCGGGCCGACCGTGAAGGGCAGCTCGGTGACGACGAGGCCCATACGGCGCGCCGTCACGCTCTCCACCGTCACCGTGGCACGGATCTTGAACGTGCCGCGGCCCGTCTCGTACGCGTCCCGGACCCCGGAGAGACCGACGATCCGGCCGCCCGTGGGCAGGTCGGGCCCGGGCACGTACTTCATCAGCGTGTCCAGGTCCGCGTTCGGGTGGCGGATCAGATGCCGGGCGGCCGCGACGACCTCGGCGAGGTTGTGCGGCGGCATGTTCGTGGCCATGCCGACCGCGATGCCCGAAGCGCCGTTCACGAGCAGGTTCGGGAAGGCGGCGGGCAGGGCGACCGGTTCCTGCTCCTGGCCGTCGTAGTTGGGGGCGAAGTCGACCGTGTCCTCGTCGATCGACTCGGTCATCAGGCTCGTGGCCTCGGCCATCCGGCACTCGGTGTACCGCATGGCGGCCGGCGGGTCGTCGTTGCCCAGCGAGCCGAAGTTGCCGTGCCCGTCGACCAGCGGGACGCGCATGGAGAACGGCTGGGCCATGCGCACCAGGGCGTCGTAGATCGACGCGTCGCCGTGCGGGTGGAGCTTGCCCATCACGTCGCCGACGACACGCGCGCACTTCACATAGCCGCGGTCCGGGCGCAGGCCCATCTCGTTCATCTGGTAGACGATCCGGCGGTGCACCGGCTTGAGGCCGTCACGGGCGTCCGGCAGGGCGCGCGAGTAGATGACCGAATATGCGTATTCGAGGTAGGAGCCCTGCATCTCGTCCACGACGTCGATGTCGAGGATCTTCTCCTCGTACGAGTCGTCGGGCGGTGGGGTCTTCGTGCTGCGGCGGGCCATCGCTGCCGGCTCCTCTTTTCTGGTCGCTCGCCTACGGGTCGCTCACGTCGGTGTCGACGCACCCCTTCGGCTCACTCTTTCTGAAGCGTGAACGGGTCTGATCGGACCATTGTGGACCGCGGTACTGACAAGCCGGGCCAGGACCCGGTGCAGGTGGCCCTTCCCGGTGGCGCGCGGCGCCGGAGGAGCCGCCCCGCGGCACGACTCCCGCAGGCTACGCGATCCGCTGTGGGCGTACGTCCGGCGGGAACTTCACCGAGGCTCCGGCCGCTTGCATACAGTGGCAGGACCGGCAGGAACACAGCGGTTGCACGACCGCTTCCGCGATCGAAGGGACGTACATGCCCATGGGTCACACGACCAAGGCCGAGGCAGGCTCCGGGGGCCTGGCAGCGACCGAGCACCGCCTGGCCAACGGTCTGCGCGTGGTGCTCTCCGAGGACCACCTGACCCCGGTCGCGGCGGTGTGCCTCTGGTACGACGTCGGCTCACGCCACGAAGTCAAGGGCCGTACCGGCCTGGCTCACCTTTTCGAGCATCTGATGTTCCAGGGCTCCGCGCAGGTGAAGGGCAACGGTCACTTCGAGCTGGTGCAGGGCGCCGGCGGCTCGCTCAACGGCACCACCAGCTTCGAGCGCACCAACTACTTCGAGACCATGCCCGCCCACCAGCTGGAGCTCGCCCTCTGGCTGGAGGCCGACCGCATGGGCTCGCTGCTGGCCGCCCTCGACGACGAGTCCATGGAGAACCAGCGGGACGTCGTCAAGAACGAGCGCCGGCAGCGCTACGACAACGTTCCGTACGGCACCGCCTTCGAGAAGCTGACCGCCCTCGCCTACCCGGAGGGCCACCCGTACCACCACACGCCGATCGGCTCGATGGCCGACCTGGACGCGGCCACGCTGGAGGACGCGCGCCGGTTCTTCCGGACGTACTACGCGCCCAACAACGCCGTGCTCTCCGTGGTCGGCGACATCGACCCGCAGCAGACCCTGGCCTGGATCGAGAACTACTTCGGCTCGATCCCCTCCCACGACGGCAAGCCCGAGCCCCGCGACGGCTCGCTGCCGGAGATCATCGGCGAGCAGCTGCGCGAGGTCGTCGTGGAGGAGGTCCCGGCCCGCGCGCTGATGGCCGCCTACCGGCTCCCGCAGGACGGCACGCGCGCGTCCGACGCCGCCGACCTGGCGCTCACCGTCCTGGGCGGCGGCGAGTCCTCCCGCCTGTACAACCGGCTCGTGCGCCGCGACCGTACGGCCGTCGCGGCCGGGTTCGGCCTGCTGCGGCTGGCCGGGGCGCCCTCCCTGGGCTGGCTGGACGTGAAGACCTCCGGCGACGTCGAGGTGCCGGTCATCGAGACCGCCATCGACGAGGAACTCGCCCGCTTCGCGGAGGAGGGCCCCACGCCCGAGGAAATGGAGCGCGCCCAGGCCCAGTTGGAGCGCGAGTGGCTGGACCGGCTCGGCACGGTCGCCGGCCGCGCCGACGAACTGTGCCGGTTCGCGGTCCTGTTCGGCGACCCGCAGCTCGCCCTGACCGCCGTCCAGCGCGTCCTGGAGGTGACGCCGGAGGAGGTCCAGGAGGTGGCCAAGGCCCGTCTGCGCCCGGACAACCGTGCGGTGCTCGTCTACGAGCCGCTCTCCGCCGAGTCCGCGGAGCACACCCAGGACGAGGAGTTCCCCGAGGACCCGGAGGCGGAAGCCACCGTGGAAGCGTCCACCGCCGACCAGAACGAGGACGAGGAGGCGGCCAAGTGACCGAGCTCGCCGCGATGGAGTTCCACCCCCAGCCCCGTGCGGGCGAGGCGAAGCCGTGGGCCTTCCCGGCCCCCGAGCGGGGCACGCTGGAGAACGGCCTGACCGTTCTGCGCTGCCACCGCCCCGGCCAACAGGTCGTCGCCGTCGAGGTGCTCCTGGACGCGCCGCTGGACGCCGAGCCGGCCGGTTTCGACGGTGTCGCCACGATCATGGCGCGGGCCTTCTCCGAAGGCACCGACAAGCACTCCGCCGAGGAGTTCGCCGCCGAGCTGGAGCGCTGCGGCGCGACCCTGGACGCGCACGCCGACCATCCGGGCGTCCGGCTGAGCCTGGAGGTCCCCGCCTCCCGCCTCGGCAAGGCGCTCGGCCTGCTCGCCGACGCCCTCAGGGCACCCGCGTTCGACGAGAGCGAGGTGGAGCGGCTGGTGCGCAACCGCCTCGACGAGATCCCGCACGAGCTGGCGAACCCCTCCCGCCGTGCCGCCAAGGAGCTCTCGAAGGAGCTGTTCCCGGCGACCGCGCGCATGTCGCGCCCGCGCCAGGGCACGGAGGAGACGGTCGAGAAGATCGACGCGGCAGCCGTCCGCGGCTTCTACGACCGGCACGTGCGGCCCGCCACGGCCACCGCCGTGGTCGTCGGCGACCTCACCGGCATCGATCTGGACGCGCTGCTCGGCGAGACCCTGGGCGACTGGAACGGCTCCTCGGCGCAGCCGCGGCCCGTGCCGCCGGTGACCGCCGACGACACCGGCCGGGTCGTCATCGTGGACCGCCCCGGAGCCGTCCAGACGCAGCTGCTCATCGGGCGGGTCGGCGCGGACCGGCATGACCGCGTGTGGGCCGCCCAGGTGCTCGGCACGTACTGCCTCGGCGGCACCCTCACCTCCCGCCTGGACCGCGTTCTGCGCGAGGAGAAGGGCTACACCTACGGTGTGCGCTCGTTCGGGCAGGTCCTCAGGTCCGCCCCGGACGGCACGGGTGCCTCGATGCTCGCCATCAGCGGCTCCGTGGACACCCCGAACACCGGTCCCGCGCTGCAGGACCTGTGGGCGGTGCTGCGCAAGCTCGCCGGGGAGGGCCTCACCGACGCCGAGCGCGACGTCGCCGTGCAGAACCTCGTGGGGGTCGCACCGCTGAAGTACGAGACCGCGGCGGCCGTGGCGAGCACGCTGGCCGACCAGGTCGAGCAGTATCTGCCGGACGACTACCAGGCGACGCTGTACCAGCAGCTCGCCGCCACCGGCACCGTGGAGGCCACCGCCGCGGTGGTCAACGCCTTCCCGGTGGACCGTCTGGTGACGGTCCTGGTGGGCGACGCCGCCCAGATCAAGGAGCCCGTCGAGGCTCTCGGCATCGGCGAAGTCACCGTCGTCCCGGCCGAGTAGGGGCACGCGCGCGTGGGTCCTGCCGGCCGACGGGCCGTCAGGACCCACGAACGTCTCTCCAAGATGTCCGAATTGGGGCGGAGGTTGCCTGTCTGCCCTGTGGGATGCGCTACAAAATCCGGCTTCGGTTTGGGGATCGAAAGACCGCCCGCATAGCGTCGTCCAGGCTGTTCGTCGGGCAGTGCGCCGCACCCGCGGCACCGGACAGTCATCGCCGAGTCCCCGTACGGCGCGAGCCAGGGGAGCCGGGGACCCATGCAGTCCCTGGGGTGAATCGGACACCCGCGCGTGCCGCGAGGGGGTCCGTAGGAGACCTTCCTGCTCCGAACCCGTCAGCTAACCCGGTAGGCGAGAGGGAAGGAAAGGACCAGCCACTACATGGCGTTCACCCGCGCCACCGGGAAGCACCGCCGTCCCGGCCGGATGCACCGCACCACCGTCCGCGCGGCGGGCGTCGCGGCCCTCGCCACCACCGGCGCCGTCGGCACCCTCGCGGCCTCTCCGGCCCTCGCCACCGAGCCCGCTCCCGCGGACACCGGTCTCACGCCGGTCATCACCATGGGCGACTCGGTCGCCGAGCAGATCGATGCCCAGGCCGCGGCCCAGGAGCAGGCCGCCGAGCAGAAGGCCGTCGAGGAGGCCGCGCGAAAGAAGGCCGTCGCCCTGGCCGAGAAGGAGCGCGAGGCCAAGGCGCGCGCCGCCCGCGAGGCCGAGCGCAAGCGGCTCAACGCGTTCGTGGCGCCGATCGCGAACTCGTACGTCTCCACCGGCTACAAGAGCGGCGGATCCCTGTGGTCCTCCGGCTCCCACACCGGCATCGACTTCCACGCCTCCAGCGGCACCACCGTGCACGCGGTGGGCTCCGGCACGGTCGTGTCGACCGGCTGGGGCGGGTCGTACGGCAACCAGATCGTGATCCGGATGGCCGACGGCATGTACACCCAGTACGGCCATCTGTCGTCCATCGGCGTCTCCGTGGGCCAGAAGGTCGTCCCCGGCCAGCAGATAGGCCTCTCCGGAGCGACCGGCAACGTCACCGGGCCGCACCTCCACTTCGAGGCCCGCACGACCCCGGAGTACGGCTCGGACGTCGACCCCGTCGCCTACCTCCGCAAGCACGGCGTGAACATCTGACGGCATGGCGCACCGCTTCCCGAAGCCCCGGCTCCCCGAGCCGGGGCTTTCGCCGTTTCGGTCGCCCCGCTGTCCAAAAAATATCCATGGATTCCGGCACGCCATCGGAAATTCCCGTTGATTGCAATAGAGTCACGGAACACACGTCAATCGGCGACGTTTCACGGGGATTAAAGCGGAGGTCGGTCATGCGTATTCCGGCGAGCTCGGTATGCACGGCGATCAGGGACGACATCGTCGCCGGTGTCTACGAGCGCGGCGGCCGGCTCACCGAGGAACTCCTCGCGCGCCGCTACGGCGTCTCGCGCGTCCCCGTCCGCGAGGCACTGCGCACCCTGGAGGCCGAGGGCTTCGTGGTGACCCGGCGGCACGCGGGCGCGTGCGTCGCCGAACCGACCGAGCAGGAGGCCGCCGACCTGCTGGAGATGCGCATGCTGCTGGAGCCGCTCGGCGCCTCTCGGGCCGCGCAGCGGCGCACCGAGGCCCATCTCAAGGTGCTGCGGGGCCTGGTGAGGCTGGGCCAGGAGCGGGCCAGGCGGGGCAACAGCGAGGATCTGCGCTCCCTGGGCGGCTGGTTCCACGAGACGCTCGCGCAGGCCTCCGGCAGTCACGCCCTGACCTCGATGCTGACCCAGCTGCGGCACAAGATCGCCTGGATGTACACGGTGGAGGCGCCCGCCAGCCCGGTGGAGTCCTGGACGGAGCACGGCGCCATCGTGGACGCGGTGGCGCGCGGCGACGGCGAGCGCGCGCGGGCGATCACGGCGCTGCACACCGAGCGCGCGACATCCGCGCACCGATTGCGCTTTCCCGGCGGCGGTGACCGTTCGGACCGTGTGAGGACTTCGCAACATGCCGTAAACATGTCGGGCCTGCGGCATTAACACGGGCGCCGTATACAAAGAAGGGATATTCGGCGGAGGTGCATTTCCGCTGCCCTGATTTCCGTGCGCCCGGAATTTCCATGAGAATACGGCGGAGCCGCGCCGCCCGAAAGGGCTGACGCGGCTCCGGCGTTCGGCGCGGTGGCTCAGACGGTCTCGGGCAGTTCCTCCAGGCCCTCGGCGACGAGCTTCGCGAGACGGTCGAGGGCCACCTCCGCACCCTCGGCGTCGGAAGCGAGGACGATCTCCTCGCCGCCCTGGGCGCCCAGCCCGAGGACGGCCAGCATGGAGGCCGCGTTGACGGGGTTGCCGTCGGCCTTGGCGATCGTCACGGGGATGCCGGAGGCCGTGGCGGCCCGGACGAAGATGGAGGCGGGGCGGGCGTGGAGGCCCTCGGCCCAGCCGACGTTGACGCGGCGCTCAGCCATGTGATGCTGCCCTTCACTGTTCAGGGTTGTCTAGACCAGTTTCCCATATCGTGAAGCATGCCCGGAGCGGGCCTGTGTTCCGCTCCGGAGGTGATGTCGGACCTCGGCCTCGATCCGACTTCCGTCCTCCACAGACTGCCTCGCGCCGTTGTCCGACGCGAGCCGTACTCTGGGGCCCATGCAGACCTCGGCGGGCCGGCAGGACCGGCACGAGTACCCCACTCACTGGGAGGCGGACGTAGTGCTGCGCGACGGGGGTACCGCGCGCATCAGGCCCATCACCGTTGATGACGCCGACCGCCTGGTCAGTTTCTACGAGCAGGTCTCGGACGAGTCGAAGTACTACCGCTTCTTCGCGCCGTACCCACGACTGTCCGCCAAGGACGTCCACCGCTTCACGCACCACGACTTTGTGGACAGGGTGGGACTCGCGGCCACCATCGGCGGCGAGTTCATCGCAACCGTACGCTATGACCGCATTGGCCCCGGCGGCCTGCCCGCCTCCGCCCCCGCCGACGAGGCCGAGGTCGCCTTCCTCGTGCAGGACGCGCACCACGGGCGCGGGGTCGCCTCCGCCCTGCTCGAACACATCGCGGCCGTCGCGCGCGAGCGCGGCATCCGCCGGTTCGCCGCCGAGGTGCTGCCCGCCAACACCAAGATGATCAAGGTGTTCACGGACGCCGGCTACACCCAGAAACGCAGCTTCGAGGACGGCGTCGTACGCCTGGAATTCGACCTCGAACCCACCGACCGGTCGCTCGCCGTGCAGCGCGCGCGGGAGCAGCGCGCGGAGGCGCGGTCCGTACGGCGGCTCCTCGCGCCCGGCTCCGTCGCGGTCGTCGGCGTCGGACGCACGCCCGGCGGGGTGGGCCGCGGTGTCCTCGGCAACATCCGGGACGCGGGGTTCACCGGCCGCCTGCACGCCGTGAACAAGGCCTTCCCGGACGAGTTGAAGGAGATCGACGGCGTGCCCGCCCGCCGCTCGGTGCGGGACATCGACGGCCCCGTCGACCTCGCGGTCGTCGCCGTACCGGCCGAACGCGTGCCCGAGGTGGTCGCCGAGTGCGGGGAACACGGCGTGCAGGGACTCGTCGTGCTGTCCGCCGGATACGCGGAGAGCGGACCCGAGGGCCGCGAGCGGCAGCGTGAACTCGTCCGGCACGCGCGCGCGTACGGCATGCGGATCATCGGGCCCAATGCCTTCGGGATCATCAACACCTCCGAGGAGGTGCGGCTCAACGCGTCCCTGGCGCCGGAGCTGCCCCGCCCCGGCCGGATCGGGCTCTTCGCCCAGTCCGGGGCGATCGGCATCGCGCTGCTGTCCCGGCTGCACCGGCGCGGCGGCGGAGTCACCGGGGTCACGGGCGTGTCCACCTTCGTCTCGTCCGGCAACCGCGCCGACGTCTCCGGCAACGACGTCATCCAGTACTGGTACGACGACCCCGACACCGACGTCGTCCTCATGTACCTGGAATCCATCGGCAACCCGCGCAAGTTCACCCGCCTCGCCCGGCGCACGGCCGCCGCCAAGCCGCTCGTCGTGGTGCAGGGGGCCGGGTCCGCTCCACAGGGCCATGCGGTACGGGCCACGCAGTTGTCGCACGCGACCGTCTCCGCGCTGCTGCGGCAGGCCGGGGTGATCCGGGTCGGCACGATCACCGAGCTGGTCGACGCGGGGCTGCTGCTCGCCCGGCAGCCCCTGCCCGGCGGGCCGCGGGTGGCGATCCTGGGGAACTCCGAGTCCCTGGGACAGCTGACCTACGACGCGTGCCTCGCCGAGGGGCTGCGGCCGCAGCGGCCCCTGGACCTGACGACGGCCGCCACCGCGGCGGACTTCCGGCGGGCGCTGTCCCAGGCGCTGGCCGACGACGCGTGCGACGCGGTGGTCGTCACGGCCATACCGGCCATCGGGGAGGGGTCGCCCGGGGACGCGGAGCTGGCCGAGGCACTGCGGTCCGCCGCCGCTGCCGCGCCCTCCAAACCGGCACTCGTCGTGCACGTGGAGCTCGGCGGGCTCGCGGAGGCGTTGTCGGCCGCGGCCAGCACGGCACCGAACCGACCCACGGACCGCACGCCCGGCGCGGGAGCGGCACAGCCGTCCCCCAGCGCCGTACCGGTGCAGGCGGACACCGCCCGCGGCGGCTCCCGCCTGATCCCCGCCTACCCCGCCGCGGAGCGGGCCGCCCGGGCCCTCGCCGAAGCCGTGAAGTACGCGCAGTGGCGGCGCGAGGCCGCCGACCCGGGCCGGGTCCCCGAGTACGACGACATCGACGAGAAGGGCGCCGCGGAGCTGATCGGCGGGCTGCTGGAGCGCGGGCAGGGACTCACGCTCGGCTCGGAGGAGACCTGCGCGCTGCTCGGGAAGTACGGCATCCACGTCCGCCGCGCGCTGCCCGCCCCCACCCCCGACACCGCCGCCGGGGCCGCCCGGACCCTCGGCTACCCGGTCGCCCTCAAGGCCACCGCCCCCCATCTGCGCCACCGCGCCGACCTGGGCGGGGTCCGGCTCGACCTGGCGGACGAGGAACAACTGCGCCGAGCGTACGCGGAGTTGACCGAGCTGTTCGGGAACCCGGAGGAGCTGCGGCCGATCGTGCAGTCGATGGCACCCCGGGGCGTCGACACCGTCGTACGGGCCGTGATCGATCCGGCGGTCGGAGCCGTGCTGTCCTTCGGGCTCGCCGGGGCCGCCTCCCAGCTGCTCGGCGACATGGCGCACCGGCTGGTCCCGGTCACCGACCGGGAGGCGACCTCACTGGTGCGGTCGATCCGGACCGCGCCGCTGCTGTTCGGCTGGCGCGGGTCGACCCCCGTCGACACACCCGCCCTGGAGGAGCTGCTGCTGCGCGTGTCCCGGCTGGTCGACGACCACCCGGAGGTCGTCGCCGTGACCCTGGAGCCGGTCGTCGTCGCGCCGCACGGCGTGAGCGTCCTCGGCGCCACCCTGCGGCTCGCGCCGCCGCCCGCCCGTGACGACCTCGGCCCGCGTACGTTGCCGGCCTACTGAGCGGGGGAGGGGGAGCGCATGGAGATCGCCGGACGGGCGCTGCCCGACGGCAGCTGGTGGGACTGGGAAGTGATCGTCTGGGACGCGGGGCAGCTCCGCCTGGCCGCCGGGCACGACCTCACCTACCGCCGCGGCCTGGAGCTGGTCTTCGTCGCCCCGGCCTTCGTGTCCTGTCCGCTCGGCTTCCAGGACCCCGTCTTCCGCCCGCCCACCACCGGGGAGACGGCACGTCTCGCGCGGGCGCTCGGCGAAACACCGCCCCTGGTGGTCGCGTTCGAAGCGGACGCCGACGGCAGTGAGCCCGTCTCCTGTCTGATCGCCGCGGAACGGCTCGACATCCGGCCCGGGCTCGTCCTCCGGCCCGCGCTCGTCCTCAGGCACCCGCGCGCGGGCGCCCACACCGCCCCGGCCGCCCACGACTGGCCCGGAGCCCCCTTGCCCACGGATTAGGATGGACGTCATGGCCAAGACCAGTACGACGACCCAGGGGCTGCGCGCGGCGATCGAGCGCAGCGGCTACTACCCGGCCCTCGTGGCCGAGGCGGTGGAGGCCGCTGTGGGCGGCGAGCCCATCCGGTCGTACCTGGTCCACCAGGAGACGACGTTCGACCAGAACGAGGTGCGGCGGCATGTGACCGTGCTCGTCCTCACCGGCAACCGCTTCATCGTCAGCCACACCGACGAGCAGGCCGCCGACAGCACCTCCCCGACGCCGTACGCCACGACGTCCACGGAGTCCGTGAAGCTCGGCCGGATCTCGTCCGTCGTGGTCAGCCGGGTGGTCGCCAACCCGGAGCAGTACGCGCCGGGCACGCTGCCCCGCGAGGTCGTGCTGACCATCGGCTGGGGTGCGGTCTCCCGCATCGACCTGGAGCCCGCCGCCTGCGGCGACCCCAACTGCGAGGCCGATCACGGCTACACGGGCAACTCGACGGCGGACGACCTGAGCCTGCGCGTCAGCGAGGCCGGGGACGGCCCGGAGACGGTGCGTCAGGCACTCGCCTTCGCGCAGGCCATCTCCGAAGCGACTGCGGACGTCACACACTGATGGCCCACCCGTCTGCCCCTGATTCCACCGCCTGGGACCACCCGGAACCGCTCGCCCTGGGCACCGCGCCGCTCCCCGAGTACGGCACCGGTTCGCTCGCCGATCTCCTGCCCACCCTGGCCGCCGGTATGGCCGTACCGGGTATGACCGCCGGGATCCAGGAGCTGACCGCGGCCGACCGCAACTGTGTCTTCCTGATCGACGGGCTCGGCTGGGAGCAGTTGAAGGCCCACCCGGACGAGGCCCCCTTCATGACCTCGCTGCTCGCGAGTTCGCGCGGGGGCACGGGACGCCCGATCACCGCCGGCTACCCGGCGACCACGGCGACCTCGCTGGCCTCCGTCGGCACGGGCCTGCCGCCCGGCGCGCACGGCCTGCCCGGCTACTCGGCCCGGAACCCGCAGACCGGCGAGCTCATGAACCAGCTCCGCTGGCAGCCGTACACCGACCCGCGTGCCTGGCAGCCGTACCCCACCGTCTTCCAGCTGGCCAACGAGGCGGGCGTGCACGCCGCCCAGGTGTCGTCCCCCGCCTTCCAGAACACCCCGCTGACCAAGATCGCACTCAGTGGCGGGGCGTTCCACGGACGGCTGACCGGCGAGGACCGCATGGACATCGCGGCCGAGCAACTGGCCGCCGCCGACCGCTCCCTGGTGTACACCTACTACGCCGAGCTGGACGGCGCCGGGCACCGCTACGGCGTCGCCTCCGACACCTGGCGCGGCCAGCTGATGTACGTCGACCGCCTCGTCCAGCGGCTGGCCGAGCAGCTCCCGCCGCGCACCGCGCTGTACGTCACCGCCGACCACGGCATGGTCGACGTGCCCTCCGACGAGCAGCACCGCTTCGACTTCGACGAGGACTGGGAGCTGCGCGCCGGGGTCGCCTTGCTGGGTGGCGAGGGCCGCGCCCGCCATGTCTACGCGCTGCCGGGCGCCGAGAACGACGTCCTCACCTGCTGGCGCGAGGTGCTCGGCGAGCAGTTCTGGGTGGCCTCGCGGAACGAGGCGATCGCGGCGGGCTGGTTCGGCCCCCGGGTCGACGACCGCGTGTACGCACGGATCGGCGATGTGGTCGCGGCGGCTCACGACGACGTCCTGATCATCGCCTCCGAGCGGGAGCCGAAGGAGTCGGCGCTGATCGGCAACCACGGTTCGATGACCCCTGCCGAGCAGTTGGTGCCTCTGCTCGAAGTACGCTCCTGACGCTCGAAGTTCGCTCCCGAAGCACCGCCCGCCGTCCCGCACGCCGTCCCGCCCGTCTTCGCCCCGCCCGTCCTCGCCTCGCCGAAAGGTGCTCAACTCCCCATGCCCGAGCTGGTGTTCTTCTCCGGAACGATGGACTGCGGGAAGTCGACGCTGGCTCTGCAGATCGAGCACAACCGCTCCGCGCGCGGTCTCGTCGGCATGATCTTCACTCGCGACGACCGGGCCGGTGAGGGCAAGCTGTCCTCCCGTCTCGGCCTGGTCACCGACGCGGTGGAGGTCGAGGACGGCCAGGACCTGTACGCGTACCTCGTCGACCATCTCTCCCAGGGCCGCCGCGCGGACTACGTGATCGTCGACGAGGCGCAGTTCCTGGCCCCGGACCAGATAGACCAACTGGCGCGCGTCGTCGACGACCTGGCCGTCGACGTCTTCGCCTTCGGCATCACGACCGACTTCCGCACCAAGCTGTTCCCCGGCTCCCAGCGGCTGGTGGAACTCGCCGACCGGGTCGAGGTCCTCCAGGTCGAGGCCCTGTGCTGGTGCGGAGCCCGCGCCACGCACAACGCGCGCACGGTCGGCGGCGAAATGGTCGTCGAGGGTGCCCAGGTGGTCGTCGGCGACGTCAACCAGTCCATGGACGAGGTCGGCTACGAGGTGCTGTGCCGCCGGCACCACCGGCGCCGTATGACGGCCGCGACGGCGCGTGCGGCGGCACTGTCCCCGGACGTCCTGCCGGTCCCGACGGACTGAGGCGCCCCACCGGGGCTCAGCGCGGGCTCTGGACCACGGAGAAGACGGCGCCCTCCGGATCCGCCACCGTCGCCACCCGGCCGTGCTCGGTGTCATGGGCCGGCTTCAGCACCTGGCCGCCCAGCTCGGCGACCCGGCGCAGCGTCTCGTCGGTGTCGGCGACCTCGAAGTACGTCAGCCAGTGCGGGCCCCGGTCGCGGGGCAGCGCGTTGCCCACGCCGTGGATGCCGGCCACCGGGCGCCCGCCGACGTGCAGCGTCACATAGTCGAAGCCGGCGGACACCACCGCCTCCTCCTGGAAGCCGAACACCGTCTTGTAGAACTTGGCGACGCTCGCCGTCTCGAAGGTGAGCAGCTCGTTCCAGGAAGGCGTGCCGGGCACGCCGGAGACCGCCATGCCGTGGTGCTCCGCCGCCTGCCAGATGCCGAACACCGCCCCCGAGGGGTCGGAGGCGATCAGCAGCCGACCGGCCTCGGACATGTCCAGCGGGCCCACGCCCACGGTGCCGCCGCACAGCCGTACGGTCTCGGCCATGTGGTCCACGTCGTCCGAGGAGAGGTACGGCGTCCAGGCGATCGGCAGATGACGGTCCGGCGGCAGCTGACCGATGCCCGCCACCTCCTGTCCGTCGAGCAGGGCCCGCACATAGGGGCCGAGCTGCTGGGGACCGGGCTCGAACTCCCAGCCGAACAGCGCACCGTAGAACTCCTCGGTCGCGGCCAGGCCGTGTGCCATCAGGGTCACCCAGCAGGGCGTGCCGGGCTCGCGCCGAGTTCGCGTGCCGTTCGGGCCCGCCGACCCCCGTGCCTCGGTCATCGTCACTCTCTCCCCGGCCCCTCGCGGTGGCCGTGTCGCTTCCGCTCTCCGGATCGGTGTGCCGCAGTCGCGCGCACGCCCCGTGCCGATGCTCGCACCCTCCGTGACATCGCGCGCCGCGGCCGCGCCGCTGCCGTGCGGCGCCGCCGCGAGGATGCCTGCTCTGCCTTTTCTCTCCCGTTTCCGGGTGATTGCCGCCGGGTGTCCATCAGCTGCACAGCATGTGCCCGATCCCGTACGCCTGGTGATCGAGCCTGTCCGGCCGAGCAGAGTAGTCGGACCTGGACGATGCGGCCACCCCTGACGTAAGGATGGAGGCCATGAAAGCCATCATCACCGCAACGCGACTCGCGCACGACTTGACCGGGGACAACCCGCCGGTGCTGCTCGACGTCCGCTGGCAGCTCAGCCTGGCCAAGGCGGCGGGAGCAGCGGCGTTCGACGGCCGGGCCGAGTACTGGGCGGGGCACATTCCCGGCGCGGTCTTCGTCGACCTGGACCGGGAACTCGCCTCGCCGCCGGGCAAAAATGGCCGGCATCCGCTGCCGGACACGGCCGGTTTCGGCGCCGTCATGCGCCGGGCGGGTGTGACCACCGGCCGGCCGGTGGTCGTGTACGACGGCGGTCAGGGCTGGGCCGCGGCCCGTGCCTGGTGGCTGCTGCGTTGGACGGGTCATCCGGATGTGCGGGTCCTGGACGGTGGACTGCCCGCCTGGGAGGGGCCGCTGTCGACGGACGTGCCCACGCCCGCCGAGGGCGACTTCGTGCCCGCGCCGGGTGCCGTGGGGCTGCTGGACGCGGACGGCGCCGCCGCGCTGGCCCGCTCCGGTGTGCTGCTCGACGCGCGGGCGGGGGAGCGGTACCGGGGCGACGTGGAGCCGATCGACCGGGTCGGCGGGCACATCCCGGGGGCCGTGTCCGCGCCGACGACCGAGAACGTGGCGGCGGACGGGCGGTTCCTGCCCGCGGAGGAGCTGCGGACCCGCTTCAAGTCCCTCGGGGCGTCCGAGGACGCCGAGGTCGGCGTGTACTGCGGCTCGGGCGTCTCGGGGGCGCACGAGGTCCTGGCGCTGGCCGTCGCGGGCATTCCGGCCGCGCTGTACGCGGGTTCCTGGTCGGAGTGGTCCGCGGACCCGTCCCGGCCGGTGGCCGTGGGGCCCGACCCCCAGTAGCGGCTGGAGAACCCGACCCCCCAGTAGCGGCAGCAGAAGGGGCCCCGCTCTTGAGCGGGGCCCCTTCTGCGCGCGGTCGTACGAGACCGGCCGCTCCTGCTTCTCGGCCGGCTACTCCTGCTTCTTGCGGCGCGTCCCGAAGACGATCTCGTCCCAGCTGGGGACGGCCGCCCGGCGGCCGGGGCGGACGCCGTCGGCCTCGGCCTGGCGGTCGGTGGCGCCGATGAGGCGGTCGCGGTGGCTGCCGACGGAGCGCGGCATGAGGACGTCCGCGTAGGCGGATCCGGCCGAGGCCGCGGGGGCGGGAGGCTCCTCCGCCTCGGGTTCGGTGACGGGCTCCTCCGGCACCTCCGCCGGGCGCTCCGGGACCACCATGTCGCCCCGGAAGCTCGGCACCGCCTCCAACAGGCTGGTCAGCGAGTCCCGTTCGCTCGTGCTCTCCTCGGCGGGCTCGGACGCCTGCGCCGGCAGACTGGGCCGCTCGCGGTCCAGGGCACGGTCCAGCGCACGATCGCGGGGCAGCCGGGCGATGCGCGGTACGAACGGAAAGCTCGGCTCCGGTACGGCGAGGTCGTCGGACTCGCCGATCAGCGAGCGTGCCTCGTCGTCGACGGCCTGCACGAGCCGCCGGGGCGGGTCGTACGTCCAACTCGCCGAGTGGGGTTCGCCCGCGACCCGGTAGACCAGCAGGACCTCCCAGGTGCCGTCGTCGCGGCGCCACGAGTCCCACTGCACGGTGTCCTTCTCGGCGCCGCGCAGCAGCAGTCGCTCCTGGACGGCCTCGCCCAGCAGGGGACCGGAGTTCTCGCCCGGTCTGCGGACCGGGGTCTTGCGGGCCCGCTCCGCCATGAAGGCGCGCTCGGCGAGCACCGGGCCCTCGAACCGCCGTACGCGGTCCACGGGGATGCCGGCGAGCTGCGCGACCTCTTCCGCGGTCGCGCCCGCACGTATACGTGCCTGGATGTCACGGGGCCGCAGATGGCTCTCGACCTCGATCTCGATCTGGCCGAGGCGGGGCCGGTCGCCGCGCACGGCGGCGCGCAGCCGCTCGTCGATCGGAAGCGTGTACTCCGTGGAGTCGGCAGCCTTGAGCACCAGCCGTGTGCCGTCATTCGAGACGGCCACGACACGCAGTTCGGGCATGGGGACCTCCCGGGTGGTGCCTGCCGACGTCACGTGCGTCGCTGCTTCCGCTAGTCGAGTGTGGCCTGCCCGGGTGCAGCCTGCCACAACCTTGCCGAGTTGCCCGGCGTGTCGGGCACGGGCCCTGGACCGCCGTTATGGCACGGTTACCTATTCGCAACGCTAAGTGACCAACTCCGTCACCCTGTGCAACTAGCCCCCCTCCCGGCGGTCCTGCAGGACCGCGGACACCCTGACGGGAGGCCGGGCCCAAGGCTCGCAACAGTACTCCATTCGGGCCACGTGCGTGGATTGCCGCGCCGCCCAACTTCTGGCAAGGGATGCGACTTGGCCGTGCGCAAGCGGATTTTCCCGATCATGAACGGGGTCGTTTCACGCAATTACCGCAAACGGAACCAATTGTTCCAGGCGCATTCCGCCCGTAAGCCTCCTTACGCCCCCAAAACCCGTCGCAGGTAGTCGTTCTGGAACAGCCGGTCCGGGTCGAGGCGGTCCCTGAGGGCGGTGAACTCGCCGAAGCGCGGGTAGACCTGGGCGAAGTACTCCGCGTCCCGGGTGTGCACCTTGCCCCAGTGCGGCCGGCCCTCGTGCGCGGTGAAGATGCGTTCGGCGGCGGTGAAGTACGCCTGATAGGGCGTGCCCTTGAACATATGGACGGCGATGTACGCGCTGTCCCGGCCGGAGGCGGTGGACAGGGTGATGTCGTCGGCGGGCGCGGTACGGACCTCCACCGGAAAGCTGATCCTGAGGGGTGAACGGTCGACCATCGCCCTGAGTTCCCGCAGGGCATCCACCAACGCCACGCGCGGGACGGCGAACTCCATCTCCACGAACCGCACCCGGCGCGGCGATGTGTAGACCTTGTAGGGGATGTCCGTGTAAGTGCGCGCGGACAGGGCCTTGCTGGAGACCTTGGCGATCGTCGGGATCGTGGCGGGCGCCGCCCGGCCGACCCACTGGGCCACCTGGAACACGCCGTTGGAGAGGAACTCGTCCTCGAACCACCCGGCCAGCTGCCCCACCGGCTTCTCCGGGCCCGCGCTGCGGTTGTTGCGCTTCGTGTTGGTGTTGCCGGTGTGCGGGAACCAGTAGAACTCGAAGTGCTCGTTCTCGGCCCAGAGTTCGTCGAACTCGGCGAGTACCCGGTCGAAGGACATCGGTTCCTCGCGGGCCGTCAGCAGGAAGAGCGGCTCCACGGCGAACGTGATCGCGGTGACGATGCCCAGGGCGCCCAGGCCTATTCGGGCGGCCGCGAAGACGTCCGGATTGTCCTTCTCCGAGCAGCTGAGTACCGAGCCGTCGGCCGTGACCAGCTCCAGGCCCTTGATCTGGGCGGCGATGGAGGCGGAGTCGCGGCCGGTGCCGTGGGTGCCGGTGCTGGTCGCCCCGGAGACGGTCTGCTCCATGATGTCGCCCATGTTGGTGAGCGACAGACCCTCGCGCGCCAGAGCCATGTTGAGTCTCTTGAGCGGGGTGCCGGCCTCGACCGTGACGGTCATGGCCTCACGGTCGATGGTGCGGATACCGGTCAACAGTTGAGGGCGGATCAACACGCCGTCGGTGGCGGCGATGGAGGTGAAGGAGTGCCCGGTGCCGACGGCCTTCACCTTCAGGCCGTCCTCGGCGGCCCGGCGCACGGCAGCGGTCAGCTCCTCCACGGAGGCGGGCGTCACCTCCCGGGCGGGACGGGCGGCGACATTGCCTCCCCAGTTACGCCACGTGCCGTTCTTCCCGCTCGCTGTGGTGCTCAACGATGCCTCCCCGACCCGCGGCCGGCCTGCTGAGCCGGCGGTACCCGAGGAAACCGACCGCGATCGCGACGGCTCCGGACACGGCCGGAACCCCGTACCCGGCGCGTGCGCCGGCCGCGTCGATCACCCAGCCGGCCACGGAGGAGCCGACGGCGACCCCGACCGCGAGGCCGGTGCTCACCCAGGTCATCCCCTCGGTGAGCTTCGCGCGAGGTACGTGCTCTTCGATGAGGGACATCGTCGTGATCATCGTCGGCGCGATGGACAGGCCCGCAACGAACAGCGCCACGGCCAGAAGCGGCAGGTTTCCGACCAGTAGGAGGGGGATCATACTCACGGCCATCGCGCATATGCCCAGCAGCCACCGGCGTTCGGGCGCCCCCGCGAAGCGCAGCAGCCCGAACACGGCCCCGGCCAGGCAGGAACCGGCCGCGTACAGCGCCAGGACGACGCTTGCGGCGGCCTTGTGACCGCGCTCGTCGGCGAAGGCCACGGTGACCACGTCGACCGCCCCGAAGATCGCCCCCGTGGCCGCGAAGGTGGCCACCAGCACCTGGAGTCCCGCGGAGCGCAGCGCCGAACCGCCGCCGTGGTGCTCGCGCGGGTGCGGCTCCGGCTCGGTGGCGCGCTGGGCCGTCAGCCAGAAGACACCGGCGGCCAGGAAGCAGCCGGCCAGCAGCGGCCCCGCCTCCGGGAACCAGGCGGTGGACAGTCCGATGGAGACGATCGGCCCGAAGATGAAGCAGACCTCGTCCATCACGGACTCGAACGAGTAGGCGGTGTGCAGCTTCGGGGTGCCCCGGTACAGGGCCGCCCAGCGGGCCCGGATCATCGCGCCCAGGCTCGGTACGGAGCCGATCCCGGCGGCGCAGACGAACAACACCCAGTCCGGCCACCCGTAGTGCGCGGCGAACAGCAGCCCGGCCGCCGCCGCGAGCGCGACCAGCGTCGCCGGGCGCAGCACCCGGCGCTGCCCGTACTGGTCCACCAGCCGTGAGACCTGCGGCCCGATCGCCGCCGCGGCCAGGGCGATGGTCGCCGACAGCGCGCCCGCGAGCCCGTACCGCCCGGTGAGCTGGGAGATCATCGTGACCACGCCGATGCCCATCATCGACAGCGGCATCCTGCCGACGAAGCCCGCGGCGGAGAAGGACTTGGTGCCTGGTGCGTCGAACAGGGCGCGGTAAGGGCTGGGCACGCGGGGCTCCGTAAGGTGTGAAGAGAGTCGTTACAGCTTACGGGTTAGGCGAGCCTAACGCACCGCCCCGAACCGCACTCGTCACCCCGCTGTTTCCCGGCTGTCAGTGCCAGGTGGCAGGATCGGACCCATGCCAGACGCGCTCGATGCCACCCCCTACGACGCCCTGCTCCTGCTCTCCTTCGGCGGCCCGGAAGGCCCGGACGACGTGGTTCCGTTCCTGGAGAACGTGACGCGCGGGCGCGGCATCCCCAAGGAACGCCTGAAGGAAGTCGGACAGCACTACTTCCTGTTCGGCGGGGTCAGCCCCATCAACCACCAGAACCGCGCCCTGCTGGACGCCCTCCGCAAGGACTTCGCCGAGCACGGCCTGCACCTGCCCGTCTACTGGGGCAACCGCAACTGGGCCCCCTATCTGACGGACACCCTGCGCGAGATGGTCGCCGACGGCCGCCGCCGCATCCTGGTCCTGGCCACCAGCGCCTACGCCTCCTACTCGGGCTGCCGCCAGTACCGCGAGAACCTCGCCGACTCGCTGGCCGCCCTGGAGTCCGAGGGCCTGGAGCTGCCCAAGGTCGACAAGCTGCGGCACTACTTCAACCACCCCGGCTTCGTGCAGCCCATGATCGACGGGGTGCTCGAATCCCTGGCCGACCTGCCCGCCGACGTCCGGGACGGCGCCCACATCGCGTTCACGACCCACTCGATCCCCCTCTCCGCCGCGGACACCTCCGGCCCGGTCGAGGACCACGGCGAGGGCGGCGCGTACCTCGAACAGCACCTGGACGTGGCAGAGCTGATCGCCGAGGCCGTCCGCGAGCGCACGGGCGTCGACCACCCCTGGCGGCTCGTCTACCAGTCCCGCTCCGGAGCCCCGCACATCCCCTGGCTGGAGCCCGACATCTGCGACCACTTGGAGGCGCAGCACGAGGCCGGGGTCCCGGCCGTCGTCATGGCCCCCATCGGCTTCGTCTCCGACCACATGGAGGTCCTGTACGACCTCGACACCGAGGCGAAGGCCAAGGCCGAGGAGCTGGGCCTGCCGGTGCGCCGCTCGGCCACCGTCGGCGCCGACCCGCGGTTCGCCGCCGGGATCCGCGAGCTCGTCCTGGAGCGCGCCGCCGCGGAGAAGGGGCAGGACGTCACGCGGTGCGCCCTGGGCACGCTCGGCGCGAGCCACAACCTCTGCCCGGTCGGCTGCTGCCCCGCCCGCGCCCCCCGCCCCGCCGCCGCGGGCGCCGACAGCCCCTACGCGTGAGGAGCCCCGTGACCGACGCCCCGCATTCCGACCTGCTGCGGCTGGCGCAGGAGGCCGCGCACCGCGCCGGCACCCTGCTGCGGGACGGCCGCCCGGCCGACCTCGCGGTCGCCGCCACCAAGTCCAGCCCGATCGACGTCGTCACCGAGATGGACATCGCGGCGGAGAAGCTGATCACCGACCTGATCGCCGACCACCGCCCCGACGACGGCTTCCTCGGCGAGGAGGGCGCCTCCGTCGAGGGCACGAGCGGCATCCGCTGGGTGATCGACCCGCTCGACGGCACGGTCAACTACCTGTACGGACTGCCCACCTGGGCGGTGTCGATCGCGGCCGAGCAGGACGGGGAGACCGTCGTCGGCGTCGTCGCGGCCCCGATGCGCGGCGAGACGTACCACGCGGTGCGCGGCGGCGGCGCCTGGGCCACCGGCACCTGGGACGGCGAGCGCACACTGGCCTGCCGCCCCGCGCCGCCCCTGGAGCAGGCCCTGGTGTCGACCGGCTTCAACTACGTCTCCGAGGTCCGCGCCCACCAGGCCGAGGTCGCCGCGCGGCTGATCCCGCTGCTGCGCGACATCCGCCGCAGCGGCTCGGCCGCGGTCGACCTGTGCGACGTGGCCGCGGGCCGTCTCGACGGCTACTACGAGCGCGGGCTGAACGCCTGGGACTTCGCCGCAGGCGACCTGATCGCCCGGGAGGCGGGCGCGCTGACGGGCGGACGCCCCGGAGAGCGCCCCGCACGCGATCTGACGGTCGCGGGCACGCCCGGAGTCTTCGAACCCCTCCAGCGCCTCCTGGAGGACTTCGGCGCCTGGCACGACTGAGCCGGCCGGCTCGTTCGCGTACGGGGCACCCACGCTCGCCCCCGGCGGGAGCCCGCAGTGCCGACCCTGGTGGGGGCCCACGGCGCGGGCCCACCAACGCTGCCTGTCCCGACGCGTCGGCCGCGAGAGAGCCGTAGGGGCTTGGGCGCCCCGAAGGCGAACGAGCCAAAAAAGGAGCCCCCGGCGCTGGATTCGCCGGGGGCTCCGTTGTCGTGCGTACGCGCGATCAGACGCTAGGCGCTGACCTCCACACCGTGTTCGGCGGCGAGGCGGTGCAGGTCGTCGAGCTCTGCCTGCTCCACCTCGACGAGGAAGTCGTCGCCCTCGTCACGAGCCCGCGTGAGGTCGGACTCGGTCGCCTTTATGCGCTGCAGAAGTCCTGCGGTGAATGCGTCCATGCTGCGCCCCCTCGTCCTGGGTCGTGGGTCGGTGGCACGGGGGTGTGCCGTTCGGAAGGGACGATCACGTCTCCTGCGGGTGCCCAGCGCTGCCCTGCTGGGCGGCGACGGTGCCGGACACCCACGCCCGCTCCGCGGAAAAGCGGATCGCGATGTACCGCATGGTGTTGCGGCACATGCAGAGCGTGATCGTGGGGTGTAAAGCCGTCCTCCCCCCACTCCCTTCCGTGGAAACCTCAACCGGAGGAGAAAATCTCGCATTCCCGTCCGCCCGGCCCGATCTGTCCGGCCGGCGCCCCCGTCTTACAGCCGACTTATGGCCGAAAAGGGCAGGATGGAGGTCACACCCCACGAAGCCCCCTGCCCACGTGCGCTCACGGAGCGCTACGCGGGTGGACACAGGAAGGACAAGCGACGTGCGCGTACTCGTCGTCGAGGACGAGCAACTGCTCGCCGATGCGGTGGCCACCGGACTGCGCCGGGAGGCCATGGCCGTCGACGTCGTGTACGACGGTGCGGCCGCCCTGGAGCGCATCGGCGTCAACGACTACGACGTGGTCGTCCTCGACCGCGACCTCCCGCTCGTGCACGGCGACGACGTCTGCCGCAAGATCGTCGAGCTGGGCATGCCCACGCGCGTGCTCATGCTGACCGCGTCCGGCGACGTCAGCGACCGCGTCGAGGGCCTGGAGATCGGCGCCGACGACTATCTGCCCAAGCCCTTCGCGTTCAGCGAGCTCATCGCGCGCGTGCGTGCCCTAGGCCGGCGTACCAGCGTCCCGCTGCCGCCCGTCCTCGAGCGCGCCGGCATCAAGCTCGACCCCAACCGCCGCGAGGTCTTCCGCGAGGGCAAGGAGGTCCAGCTCGCGCCGAAGGAGTTCGCCGTCCTGGAGGTGCTGATGCGCAGCGAGGGCGCGGTCGTCTCGGCCGAGCAGCTGCTGGAGAAGGCCTGGGACGAGAACACCGACCCGTTCACCAACGTGGTGCGCGTGACGGTCATGACCCTGCGCCGCAAGCTGGGCGAGCCGCCCGTCATCGTCACCGTTCCCGGCTCCGGCTACCGGATCTGATCGCCATGGCAGCCGCACCCGCGCCCCCGCAGGCGCCCCCGAAGCCCACTTGGGACCCCCGGCGGCCGCAGCCCCCGTTCCCCTGGCTGCGCCCGACCATCCGCATACGGCTCACGCTGCTGTACGGCGGCATGTTCCTGATCGCCGGCATCCTGCTGCTGTCGATCATCTATCTGCTGGCCGCACAGGCGATCAGCACCGGCAACCAGCCGCTGTTCAAGATCGTCAGTTTTTCGCAGGGCTCTCAGCTCAAGGTCTCCAGCGACAACTGCCCCGAGATCAACACGACCAGCCTGCTGCTGTCGGACTTCAACGACGCGATCAGCCGGTGCGTCGACAAACAGCGCCAGGTCGCCCTGGACGATCTGCTCAGCCGCTCGCTGCTGGCCCTGCTGGGCCTCGCCATCATCGCCTTCGCGTTCGGCTATGCGATGGCAGGCCGGGTGCTCTCCCCGCTCGGGCGGATCACCCGCACCGCCCGCGCGGTGGCCGGCTCGGACCTGTCCCGCAGGATCGAGCTGGACGGCCCGGACGACGAGCTGAAGGAGCTGGCGGACACCTTCGACGACATGCTGGAGCGGCTGCAGCGGGCCTTCACCGCCCAGCAGCGCTTCGTCGGGAACGCCTCGCACGAGCTGCGGACCCCGCTCGCGATCAACCGCACGCTCCTGGAAGTGCATCTGTCCGACCCGAACGCGCCCGTGGAGCTGCAGCAGCTCGGCAAGACGCTGCTGGCGACCAACGAGCGCAGCGAGCAGCTCGTGGAGGGTCTGCTGCTGCTCGCCCGCAGCGACAACCAGATCGTCGAGCGCAAGCCCGTAGACCTCGCCGAGGTCGCCTCGCAGGCCATCGACCAGGTGCACGGCGAGGCGGAGGCCAAGGGCGTGCGGATCGAGGGCGAGCGCAAGCCGGCGGTCGTCCAGGGCAATGGCGTCCTGCTGGAGCGGATCGCCCTGAACCTGGTGCAGAACGCGGTGCGCTACAACGTCCCCGAGGACGGCTGGGTGGAGGTCACCACCGAGATCCAGCACGGGCAGGCGGTGCTGACGGTCTCGAACACCGGCCCGGTCGTGCCGGCGTACGAGATCGACAACCTCTTCGAGCCCTTCAGACGGCTGCGTACGGAGCGCACGGGCAGCGACAAGGGTGTGGGCCTCGGCCTGTCGATCGCGCGCTCCGTGGCGCGCGCCCACGGCGGCCACATCGCGGCGCAGCCGCGCGAGGGGGGCGGGCTCGTGATGCGTGTCACCCTGCCGGTGTGATCCACAACTGGTCGCGTTTCGACACACGCGGGGATGTTCGCTTTGCGCGGAATTTTCGGGAGACCGGACGGGCTTCTGCGTGTGTGATCGATCACATGCGCGGTTTTCCGGCCATCTACTCTCTGTGATCATGGCTGTGGGTAGAAAGCCGGGAAAATCCGGGTTTTCAGGTGTCTTGATCACGGGAAGTACACGTTGAGACGCCTTTGAGGTGCGGCATCAGGACCGTGTACGGTCCCCATCGCCATCCAAGCCGATCACTCTTGAGGAGTCCGGTTGGGTGTCGATTGAGTAACAGACCTTGATGTGAGGCAAAATCTCCGCCTCGGGTCGGGCACAAGTCCGGCCTCTCACGCGTTACGTGCGCTGGAGACACCGCAGACACCCAGAGGGGGAGAGCGACATGGCAACCGATTACGACACTCCACGCAAGACCGACGACGACGTCGACTCGGACAGTCTCGAAGAGCTGAAGGCCAGGAGGAACGACAAGTCGACCTCCGCGGTGGACGTCGACGAGTTCGAGGCCGCCGAAGGCCTTGAGCTGCCCGGCGCCGACCTTTCGAACGAAGAGCTGGCCGTCCGGGTGCTGCCGAAGCAGCAGGACGAGTTCACCTGCATGAGCTGCTTCCTGGTGCATCACCGCAGCCAGCTGGCCCGGGAGAAGAACGGTCAGCCGATCTGCCGCGACTGCGACTGAGGAGGGGTCGGCCGTGACTGGCTCGACCCCTCCCAGGAAGCGCCGCTTCCGTCTGACGGGAGCGGACCAGGGGCCGTCCGACGGCCCGATCGGTGCGCGTGACGACGAGCGGGGCTCATCCGGCGTGGGAGCCTCGCTCGAACCGGTGGCCGACCGGGGTGACCTCCCGGCGTCGGCCCAGATGCCCGCGCCCGTCGCCAGGCGGCGGGTCGCGGTCATCCGGGACAAGGCCTGGGACATGGCCCGGGAAGGCGCCCGTAAGGGCGGCAGCCGCGCCAAGGCGGGCCTCGGGTACCTCGCGGACCGGATCATCGAGATCGCCCCGCGGATCCCCGTACGTGACCTCGCCACGCTGCGCAGGCAGTTCCCCGGCCTCGGGCCCGAGGAACTCGCGGACAAGCTCGTGGCGGGCGCGGCCTACGGGACCTCGACCGTCGGGGCCGGGATCGGTGCCGCAGCGATGCTGCCGGTGCCGCCTGCCATGCCGACCGAACTGGCCGCGGAGATCACCGGGGTCGCGGCGATCGAGCTGAAGCTGATCGCCGAGCTGCACGAGGTCTACGGCGTACGGCCGCCGGGCAACCTCAAGGACCGGAGCACCGCGTATCTGTCCTCCTGGTCGGGGGAGCGCGGGATCCGGATGCTGAAGCCGTCGACGTACGACCGCGCCCTCGGCGGCCAGATGAAGCGCGAGCTGCGCCAGCAGATCATGAAGCGGATGGTGCGCGACCTGCCCAATCTGATGCCGTTCATGGTCGGCGCGGCGGTCGGGGCGGTCATGAACCGCCGGGACACCAGGAGACTCGCGGCACGCATCCGTGCGGACCTGCGCAAGATCCGGGTCCCGTGGGACGCCCTGGCCGAACTGCCCCCGCTGGAGGCGCCGGAGCATCCGCTGACGATGGGCGACATCACCAAGGAACTGGGGCACTGAGCCCCCTGTCCCCCCGTCGTGCGCCCTGCCCCGCCACCTCCTGCCACACGCCCCCGTAGGACGGCCTACGCCGTCGTCCCCCCGCGTGCGGCCTCGATGGCCGCCGCCAGGCGTTCCGGCTCCCGTGTGGACAGGTACAGGTACGGCGTCGGGTCGTCCGGGTCCGTGACCTCGACCCGCAGGGCCCTGGGGATGTAGGCGCGCAGGAGGAGGAAGGCGCGGGTGTCGGCCTTGTACGTGCGCCAGGCGCGGGCCTCCTCCGGGTCCAGGACCTCCGACTTGCCGAGGGCCGACACCGGGATCTTGGCCTCGCCGGCGATCAGGGAGTCGCCCACGACGCGGATGCGGAGCGAGCCGTACGAACTGGCGACCACCGCGGCCGCAGCCGTGCCACCCGCCAGGCCACCCAGCGCCGGCAACGGGCCGAAGGGGAGCAGGATCAGGGCGAACGAGACCCCGACCAGGAAGCTGATCAGCCACCAGGAGCGGGGGGCGGTGAGGCGTTCTTCGTAGGGGCTGGCGGAGAGCTGCATGGAGCCAAGCTTGGCACGGTGTCCGGATACCGCCGACGCGCGGGTAAGGTCTGCGGCTGTGAGTGGTAGTTCCGCAGGTCTCAAGCCTCCCGCCGATGCCGTGAAGCCGGTGCGGCACCCCGATGCCCCCGCGCCCGGTGAGGCGCTCGGTGCGCACTACGAACAGTGTTTCGGCTGTGGCCACGAGCAGTCGCACGGACTGCATCTGGAGGCGCGGGCCGGCGAGGGTGTGTCCCTCACGGCCGAGTTCACCGTGCAGCCCGCCCACCAGGGCGCCCCCGGCCTCGCGCACGGCGGGGTGCTGGCCACCGCCCTCGACGAGACGCTCGGGTCGCTCAACTGGCTGCTGCGGACCATCGCCGTCACCGGCCGGCTGGAGACGGACTTCGTGCGGCCCGTGCCGGTGGGGACGGCGCTGTATCTGGAGGCCGAGGTGACCGCCGTCGCCGGGCGGAAGATCTACTCCACGGCCACGGGGCGGATCGGCGGCCCCGACGGGCCCGTCGCCGTCCGTGCGGACGCCCTCTTCATCGAGGTCGAGGTCGGTCACTTCGTCAAGAACGGCCGCAAGGAAGAGATCCAGGCGGCCATGAGCGACCCGGACCAGGCCCGGCGCGCTCGCGCCTTCGAGGTGAACCCGTGAGCCGTGAGCCCCTGAACGTGCTGATCCGCCGCGTCGACCCCGACGTACCGCTTCCGGCGTACGAGCACCCCGGTGACGCGGGAGCCGATCTGCGGACGACTCAGAGCTGCGATCTGAAGCCGGGGGAGCGGGCCGTCCTGCCCACGGGAGTGTCTGTCGCCCTCCCTGAGGGGTACGCGGCGTTCGTGCACCCTCGATCCGGTCTCGCAGCCCGCTGCGGTGTCGCCCTCGTGAATGCCCCGGGGACGGTTGATGCCGGGTACCGTGGGGAGATCAAGGTGATCGTGGTGAATCTCGACCCGCGCGAGTGCGTGCGGTTCGAGCGCTTCGACCGGATTGCCCAACTGGTCGTCCAGCAGGTCGAGAGGGTCCGCTTCCAGGAGGTCGCGGAGCTTCCCGGTTCTGCACGGGCCGAGGGGGGCTTCGGGTCCACCGGCGGTCATGCCGCGGTGGGCGACGTGAGCGGCACAAACGGTCAGGCCGCCGTAGGCGGTCGGACGGGTGGGAATCGATACGCTTCGGTCGTATCCGACCGGGAAGGACAGTGACGTGTTCGGACGTCGCAAGAAGAAGGGTGCCGCCGAGGACGCGGCCGGCGAGGCCGAGCAGGTCGTCGACAGCGTCGACACCGAGGCGGACGAGGAAGAGGGCGAGCGCGAGCGCGTACGCCTTGAGCCGGAACCCCGGCCCGACGGGCCGTGGGACGACTCCGAGGTGCGCGAGCCGGGCGAGGGCCGGGTGGACCTCGGCGGTCTGCTCGTGCCCGGTGTCGACGGCATGGAGCTGCGCGTCGAGGTCGCGGGCGACGCGATCGTCGCGGCGACGGTCGTGCTGCGCGACAGCGCCGTCCAGCTGCAGGCCTTCGCCGCGCCCAAGCACGAGGGCATCTGGGGCGAGGTGCGCGAGGAGATCGCGACCGGCATCACCCAGCAGGGCGGCATCGTGGACGAGGTCGAGGGTCCGCTGGGCTGGGAGCTGCGCGCCCAGGTGCCGGTGCAGCTGCCGGACGGCACGGGTGGCTTCCAGGTCGTGCGGTTCGTGGGCGTGGACGGCCCGCGCTGGTTCCTGCGCGGTGTGATCTCCGGCCAGGGCGCGGTGCAGCCGCAGGCGGCCGGTCTGCTGGAGCAGATCTTCCGGGACACGGTCGTGGTCCGCGGCGAGGGCCCGATGGCGCCCCGCGACCCGATCGTCCTCAAGCTGCCGAACGACGCCCAGATGGTCCCCGAAGGCGTCCAGCAGGAGGAGTCCTCACGCTTCTCCGGCGGCATGGGCCAACTGCAGCGCGGCCCCGAGATCACCGAGGTCCGCTAGACGCTGCGCTCGGCTGAGCGATTCAAGGGCCGTACCCCGATGCCGGGTACGGCCCTTTCGCGTGCCGTCGTCAAGCTCCCGTCGACCCGACGGCCGGCGACGCGAGTGTGACGACAGGGCCTGGGCGCTGCGCTCGGCTGGGTGGTTCGGGGCTGTGCTCCGGTGCGGGGGTGCGGTCTTTGCGCTTGGGTGACGCGTTGGCGGGCGAACGGCCTGTACTTGTGGTCTCCGAAGGCGTTCGGCGGGGGGAGTCGTTGTGCTTCTCCGGCGGTATGGGCTGGTTGCAGCGTGGCCCGGAGACACCGAGGTCTGCTGGGTGCTGCGCTCGGTTGAGCGGTTCAAGGGCCGTGCCCCGATGTCGGGTGCGGCCTTTTCGGCTGCCGTTGTCACACCCCCGTCGGCCCCGCGACGCCCTGCGTGCCCGCCCGGGGGCTTCGAGCAGGGGACCCCGTCTTGTGTACGTCGGACTCCCTGACGTCGCCGGGCCCGCCCCCGCGGGCGGCAGGATCCGGGCGGGGTCCAAGGGGCGTGCCGATGTCGGGTGCGGGCCTTTCGCATGCGTGACCCCTTGACGCGTGATTGGTCTGTACCTACGGTCTCCGGCCAACGCCTCTGTTCATAAAGGCGCTCCACGTTCATGTATGAGAACGGAGTAACCGTGCGCCGAAGCCGAACCGCACTGCCCGCAGCCGTGGCATCCCTGCTGCTGGGCGCCCTGGCGGCACCCGCCGCCCACTCCGCCCCCACCGCCTTCGTCCATCCCGGAGTCACCGTCTCCAAGGGTCAGTTGGACTTCGCCCGCGACAAGGTCCTGGCCGGCGCCCAGCCCTGGAAGGGTGCCTACGACCGGATGCTGGCCAGCAAGTACGCCGACCTGAACCGCACCCCGAAGCCCCGAGCCACCGTGGAGTGCGGCTCCTACTCCAACCCCGACCACGGCTGCACCGACGAGCGCGAGGACGCGATCGCCGCGTACACCGACGCCCTCGCCTGGTACATCACCCGGGACGCCCGCTACGCCCGGAAGGCCATCCAGATCATGGACGCCTGGTCGGGCACGATCACCAGTCACACCAACAGCAACGCGCCCCTTCAGACCGGCTGGGCGGGCTCCTCCTGGCCCAAGGCCGCCGAGATCATCAAGTACACGTACCCGGGCGGCTGGGCCAACCAGGGCCGCTTCGCGACCATGCTCCGCAACGTCTACCTCCCGGTCGTCATCAAGGGCTCCAACTCCAACGGCAACTGGGAGCTGTCGATGATGGAGGCCGCCGTCGGCATCTCCGTCTTCCTGGAGGACAAGACGTCGTACGACACGGCCATGGCCAAGTTCCGCACCCGCGCGGCCGCCTACGTCTATCTGTCCTCCGACGGCTCCGTGCCGAGGACCGTGCCCAGCCAGCACCTCGACACCACCGCCAAGATCGTCGCCTACTGGCAGGGCCAGTCCACCTTCGTCACCGGACTCACCCAGGAGACCTGCCGGGACTTCGTGCACACCGGCTACGGCATCTCCGCGATCTCGCACATCGCCGAGACCAGCCGGATCCAGGGCCAGGACCTGTACGGCACCGACGTCGGCGAGCGTCTGCGGCAGGCGCTCGGGTTCCAGTCCAAGTACCAGCTGGGCACGGCCGCCCCGAGCTGGCTGTGCGGCGGGTCGCTCAAGCTCGGGCTCGGTCCGGTCACCGAGGTCGGCTACAACGCCCTGCACAACCGTCTCGGCATCGCCATGGCCAACACCCAGGCGCTGACCCTGAACAACCGCCCGGCGGGCAGCAACAACCTCTTCGTCGCCTGGGAGACCCTCACCCACGGCGACAACCCCGGCTGACGAACCCGTTGAACGGCCGGGCGTCCGGCGGCGATACTGGCGCCCGGTCCACGGGGGAGGCGACATGAGCCAGGTGGTCACCGAGACCATGGTGCGCGTCGAGAACGTCCACAGGTCCTACGGCCATGGAGCCGCCGCCGTGCACGCCCTGCGCGGTGTCTCCTTCGAGGTCCCGCGCGGCGAGCTCGTCGCCCTCAAGGGGCGCTCGGGATCGGGCAAGACCACGCTCCTGAACATCGTCGGCGGGCTCGACACGCCCGACCGGGGGAGGGTCGCCGTCGACGGCCGGGACCTTGCGGAGCTCGGCGAGAGCGGGCTGCTGGAGCTGCGCCGCGACCGGATCGGCTTCGTCTTCCAGTCCTTCGGGCTCATTCCCATCCTCACGGCCGCCGAGAACGTCGGCGTGCCGATGCGGCTGCGCCGGGCCGACCCGCGCGAGCGCGAGGAACGTGTCGAGCTGCTGCTCTCCCTCGTCGGCCTGGCCGACCACGCGGCCCAGCGGCCCGGCGAGCTGTCCGGCGGCCAGCAGCAGCGCGTCGCCATCGCCCGCGCCCTCGCCAACCGCCCCGCGCTCCTCGTCGCCGACGAGCCCACCGGCCAGCTGGACGCCGACACCGGTCACGCCGTGATGGAGCTGCTGCGGGCCGTCGTACACAGCGAGCGGGTCACGGCGCTGGTCGCCACGCACGACGCGACCCTGCTCGACCTGGCCGACCGGGTGCTGGAACTGAGCGACGGCGAGATCGTCGAGCGCTGAGCGCACAGCACATCAGGGCATCCCGTCAGGGTTGCGTCAAAGATGCCCGCTGCCGGGCTCCCTGCCCCATTGGCCGGGATTGTTGGCCGTAAGGTCGACGCTGCGTATGCGGCAGTAACCGGAAGACAATGGGGCCATGGCACGCGGCAAGCTTCGGATCTACCTCGGTGCGGCACCGGGCGTGGGCAAGACCTACGCGATGCTGTCCGAGGCGCACCGGCGTGTGGAGCGGGGCACCGACTGCGTGGTGGCCTTCGTGGAGCACTACGGCCGGCCGCGCACCGAGGTGATGCTGCACGGCCTGGAGCAGGTCCCGCGCAGGGAGCTGGGGTACCGCGGTGCCGTCTTCACCGAGATGGACGTCGACGCCGTCCTCCGTCGCGCGCCCGCCATCGCCCTGGTGGACGAACTCGCCCACACCAACATCCCGGGCTCGCGCAACGCCAAGCGCTGGCAGGACGTCGAGGAACTGCTCGCCGCCGGCATCGACGTGATCTCGACCGTGAACATCCAGCACCTGGAGTCGCTCGGCGACGTCGTCGAGTCCATCACGGGTGTACGGCAGCGGGAGACCGTGCCGGACGAGGTCGTACGGCGGGCGGACCAGATCGAGCTTGTCGACATGTCGCCGCAGGCGCTGCGGCGACGGATGGCGCACGGCAACATCTACCAGCCCGACAAGGTCGACGCGGCCCTGTCCAACTACTTCCGGCCGGGCAACCTGACCGCGCTGCGCGAGCTGGCGCTGCTGTGGGTGGCCGACCGGGTCGACGAGTACCTCAAGCAGTACCGCAGTGAGCACCAGGTCTCGGCGATCTGGGGTTCCCGGGAGCGGATCGTCGTCGGACTGACCGGAGGCCCCGAGGGGCGCACGCTGATCCGCCGGGCCGCCCGTCTCGCCGAGAAGGGCGCAGGGGGCGAGGTGCTCGCCGTCTACATAGCCCGTAGCGACGGCCTGACCTCGGCCTCCCCGAAGGAGCTCGCCGTCCAGCGCACGCTGGTCGAGGACCTCGGCGGCACCTTCCACCACGTCGTCGGCGACGACATACCCACCGCCCTGCTCGACTTCGCGCGCGGGGTCAACGCCACCCAGATAGTCCTCGGCTCCTCGCGGCGCAAGGCGTGGCAGTACGTCTTCGGGCCCGGCGTCGGCGCCACGGTCGCCCGGGAGTCCGGGCCCGACCTCGACGTCCACATCGTCACCCACGGAGAGGTGGCCAAGGGCCGCGGACTGCCCGTGGCCCGGGGCGCGCGGCTCGGCCGCGCCCGGATCATCTGGGGCTGGGCCGTGGGACTCGCGGGCCCCGCCGTCATGGCGGTGCTGCTGACCACCGTGAACCTCGGCCTCGCCAACAACATGCTGCTGTTCCTGACCCTCACGGTCGCGGCGGCCCTGCTCGGCGGGCTCCTGCCGGCCCTGGCCTCGGCGGCCTTCGGGTCACTGCTGCTGAACTACTTCTACACACCGCCGCTGCACCGGCTGACGATCGCCGACCCGAAGAACATCGTCGCCATCGTGATCTTCTTCGGGGTCGCGGTGTCCGTGGCGTCCGTGGTCGACCTCGCGGCACGGCGCACCCACCAGGCGGCCCGGCTACGCGCCGAGTCGGAGATCCTCTCCTTCCTGGCCGGCAATGTGCTGCGCGGCGAGACCAGCCTGGAGGAGCTGCTGGAGCGGGTCAGGGAGACCTTCGGGATGGAGTCGGCGGCCCTGCTGGAGCGGGCCGGTGAGACCGAGCCCTGGACCTGCGCCGGCCGCGCCGGATTCGGGCCCACGCTGGAGCGGCCGGAGGACGCCGACGTCGACATGCCGGTCGGGGACCACCTGGCACTTGCGCTGACGGGCCGGGTGCTGCCCGCCGAGGACCGCAGGGTGCTGGCGGCCTTCGCCGCGCAGGCCGCCGTCGTGCTGGACCGCAGGCGCCTCCAGGAGGAGGCGTACCGGGCCCGCGCGCTGGCCGAGGGCAACCGCATCCGCACGGCGCTGCTCGCCGCCGTCAGCCATGACCTCCGTACTCCCCTGGCCGGCATCAAGGCGGCCGTCTCCTCGCTGCGGTCCGACGACGTGGCCTGGTCCGAGGAGGACCAGGCGGAGCTCCTGGAGGGCATCGAGGAGGGTGCCGACCGGCTCGACCACCTCGTGGGCAACCTGCTGGACATGTCCCGGCTGCAGACCGGCACGGTCACCCCGATCATCCGCGAGATCGATCTCGACGAGGTGGTGCCGATGGCGCTGGGCGGCGTGCCCGAGGGCAGCGTGGACCTGGACATCCCCGAGAGCCTCGCGATGGTCGCCGTCGACGCCGGGCTGCTCGAACGCGCGGTGGCCAACCTGGTGGAGAACGCCGTCAAGTACAGCCCGCCGGACCGGCCCGTGCTCGTCTCCGGCAGCGCCCTCGCCGACCGGGTCGAGGTGCGGGTCGTGGACCGGGGCCCGGGCGTCCCGGACGCGGCCAAGGAACGCATTTTCGAACCCTTCCAGCGCTACGGTGACGCCCCGCGCGGCGCCGGGGTCGGCCTCGGCCTGGCCGTCGCGCGCGGCTTCGCCGAGGCCATGGGCGGCACCCTCGACGCCGAGGACACGCCCGGTGGCGGTCTCACCATGGTCCTGAGCCTGCGCGCGGCAGGAGCGCGTGCCGGACAGCTCACCCCCGTACCACCGGAAAGGCAGGTCACATGACCCGGGTGCTCGTGGTCGACGACGAGCCGCAGATCGTGCGCGCCCTCGTGATCAACCTCAAGGCACGCAAGTACGAGGTGGACGCGGCCGCCGACGGCCGTACCGCCCTCGAACTCGCCGCATCCCGCCACCCCGACGCGGTGGTCCTGGACCTGGGCCTGCCCGACATGGACGGCGTCGAGGTGATCAAGGGCCTGCGCGGCTGGACCCGGGTGCCGATCCTGGTCCTGTCGGCCCGGCACACCTCGGACGAGAAGGTCGAGGCGCTCGACGCCGGCGCCGACGACTACGTGACCAAGCCCTTCGGCATGGACGAGCTGCTGGCCCGGCTGCGGGCCGCCGTGCGCCGGGCCGAGCCGGTCGCCGGGGGCGGCGAGGACGACGTGCTGGTGGAGACCGAGGGGTTCACGGTCGACCTGGCCGCGAAGAAGGTCAACCGGGCCGGGAAGGACGTACGGCTGACTCCGACCGAGTGGCATCTGCTGGAGGTGCTGGTGCACCACACGGGCCGCCTGGTCAGCCAGAAGCAGCTGCTGCAAGAGGTGTGGGGGCCGTCGTACGGGACCGAGTCGAACTATCTGCGCGTGTACATGGCCCAGCTGCGCCGCAAGCTGGAGGCGGACCCCTCGCACCCCAGGCACTTCATCACGGAGCCGGGGATGGGGTATCGGTTCGAGAGGTGAGCCGCGGGGAAAGGTGAGCCGGGGCGGCGCGGGTCCGGGCGTGGGGCCGCGGGTACGTAGCCGTCAGTGCTCCCCGGTACGCTTCAGATATGAGCGCTGTTCCTCGTTCCGAAAAGCCGGTGGGCCGGTTCCGGCGCATGCTCGACCGGCTTTCCTCGTCCCAGGAGGACCTGGAGTCCGAGGAGCTGCGGGAGGACGCCGACATCGCGGGCTGTATCCGGATCGGCGACTGCCACGACCGGCAGATCGTCACGGTTACTGGTACCTTGCGCACGGTCACCCTGCGGCCGCGCGCCGGAGTGCCGGCCCTGGAGGCCGAGCTGTTCGACGGCTCCGCCGCCCTGGACGTGGTGTGGCTCGGCAGGCGCTCCATCGTGGGGATAGAACCGGGGCGCAAGCTGATCGCGTCGGGCCGGATCTCGATGAGCCGGGGCCGCCGCGTGCTGTTCAACCCCAAGTACGAACTGAGACCCCTCGGACGGGAGTAGCCCGTGACGTCACTCGACAAGCCGACCGAAGACACCACTCAGCAGGACGAAGCCAGGGCGGTCACCGAGGCCGCGCTGTTCGAGGCGTTCGGCGGTGTCCGGGGCATGGTCGAGACGGTCCTGCCCGGCCTTCTCTTCGTCACGATCTTCACGATCAACAAGGACCTGCACTGGTCCGCGATCGCCGCGCTGGCCGTGTCGCTCGTCCTGGTCGTGGTCCGGCTGGCGATGAAGGACACCGTCAAGCACGCCTTCAGCGGTGTCTTCGGCGTCGCCTTCGGCGTGGTGTTCGCGATGTTCACCGGCAACGCCAAGGACTTCTACCTCCCCGGCATGCTCTACACGCTGGGCCTGGCGCTGGCGTACATCATCACGACCCTCGCGGGCGTTCCCCTGATCGGGCTGATCCTCGGCCCGGTCTTCAAGGAGAACCTCTCCTGGCGCACCCGCAACCCCGGCCGCAAGAAGGCCTACGCCAAGGCGAGTTGGGCCTGGGGCCTGATCCTGCTCGCCAAGTGCGCGATCCTCTTCCCGCTCTACTGGTGGGCGAACACCGCTCAGCTGGGCTGGGTCCTGGTCACCCTCAAGATCCCGCCCTTCCTGCTCGCGGTCTGGCTGACCTGGGTCTTCCTGGCGAAGGCGCCCGCGCCGATCGACGTCTTCGCGGAGATGGAGGCGGAGGAGAAGGCCGAGGAGGAGCGCAGAGCGGCACTGGCGGCGGAGCGGGGCGAGACCACGGGCGGACGGCACCGCCGGGACGGGTAGTTCCGCCTACTTCGCCCACCCCACGGAGTTCACGTACTTCGCATACGACGACGGGGGCGCCCGGAGACCGGTCTCCGGGCGCCCCCGTCGTCGTAACCCTCGAACGTCAGCCGTTGTCCCGACGGACCGACAGCAGGTCCTCCAGCTGCTCCTCCCGGGCCTGCGCGGCCACGAAGAGGAGTTCGTCGCCCGCTTCCAGGGAGTCGTCCCTGGAGGGGGTCAGGACGCGGGTGCCGCGGATGATCGTGACCAGGGACGTGTCCTCGGGCCACTCGACGTCGCCGACCTGGGTGCCGGCCAGGGCCGACTCCTCCGGAAGGGTCAGCTCGACGAGGTTGGCGTCGCCGTGGCTGAAGCGCAGCAGCCGGACCAGATCGCCGACGCTCACCGCCTCCTCGACCAGGGCGGACATCAGACGTGGCGTGGAGACGGCGACATCGACGCCCCAGGACTCGTTGAACAGCCACTCGTTCTTGGGGTTGTTCACCCGGGCCACGACACGCGGGACGCCGTACTCCGTCTTCGCGAGCAGGGAGATGACCAGGTTGACCTTGTCGTCGCCCGTCGCGGCGATCACCACGTTGCAGCGCTGGAGCGCCGCCTCGTCCAGGGACGTGATCTCACAGGCGTCGGCCAGCAGCCACTCCGCCTGCGGGACGCGCTCGACCGAGATGGCGGTCGGCGCCTTGTCGATGAGCAGGACCTCGTGGCCGTTCTCCAGCAGTTCGCCGGCGATCGAACGGCCGACCGCGCCGGCACCGGCAATGGCGACCCTCATCAGTGACCGCCCTCCTCTTCAGGGCCCCCGGCGAACGCCGCCTCGACCTTCTCGACGTCGTCCGTACGCATCATCACGTGCACGAGGTCGCCCTCCTGCAGCACCGTCTGCGAGGTGGGCAGGATCGCCTCGCCGAGGCGGGTCAGGAACGCCACGCGGACGCCCGTCTCCTCCTGCAGCTTGCTGATCTTGTGGCCGACCCACTTCGCTGAGGCGTGCACCTCGGCGAGCTGGACGCCGCCGGTGGGGTCGCGCCACAGCGGCTCCGCCCCGGAGGGCAGCAGCCGGCGCAGCATCTGGTCGGCGGTCCAGCGGACCGTCGCCACGGTGGGGATGCCCAGGCGCTGGTAGACCTCCGCGCGGCGGGGGTCGTAGATACGGGCCGCGACGTTCTCCACGCCGAACATCTCGCGGGCCACGCGCGCGGAGATGATGTTCGAGTTGTCTCCGCTGGAGACGGCTGCGAAGGCGCCCGCCTCCTCGATGCCGGCCTCGCGCAGCGTGTCCTGGTCGAAGCCGACGCCGGTGACCCGGCGCCCGCCGAATCCGGGGCCCAGCCGACGGAAGGCGGTGGGGTCCTGGTCGATCACGGCGACCGTGTGGCCCTGCTGTTCCAGGGTCTGGGCAAGAGCGGAGCCCACTCTTCCGCAGCCCATGATGACGATGTGCACGGTCTTACCCCGCACTCCTCAGGCCGCTGACTTGCGTGAACGCAGTGCTCATATCCTTCTCTCGGCTCGCCGGGGCAACGGGTCGGGGGACCTGTTTCACGGTCCACCGGGCAACATCATGCCGGGGAATCGCCCAGGTGATCCCCCGCGGGTACGGATCGCTGCCCGAGTGTGCCCAAGTCCACCGTAACGGCACGGACCGACAGCCCGGCTCGTTCCTCCAGGGAGCCTGGACCGCGCGGGTGAAGGCCCGGCCGACGCGCCCCGTGCTGGAACCGGGCCCGGGTTCAGAGCCGCGACTCGGCCGCGTACCCGGACGACCGCCTGACCGCCCGGCGCCGAGTGATGCTGCGCACGCTGCACAGGGTGAGGATTCCGAGGCCGACGATGGCGGACGCGGCACCGATGAGCTCTGCGGTCGCGGGCATGGGACCTCCGGGGTCGGCGACAGGCGGCGTTTGTCATCTAGACACGGCGATCGCGCCGACCACGGAATCCGCAGTTCAAGCCGTGTCTGTTTTCACTCTTGAGGCAGATCGGTGGACGCGCCGAGACAGATCGTGGGACGCGGGTGGGCGACAGCCAGTTCGAAGGCCTAGCATTCTCTGTCGTGTCCAAACTGACCGACGTGCCCAAACGGATTCTGATCGGGCGCGCTCTGCGCAGCGACCGGCTGGGCGAAACGCTCCTGCCGAAGCGCATCGCACTCCCCGTCTTCGCTTCCGACCCGCTGTCCTCCGTGGCCTACGCCCCGGGAGAGGTGCTGCTGGTCCTGTCCATCGCGGGCGTGTCGGCGTACCACTTCAGCCCCTGGATCGCGGTCGCGGTCGTCGTGCTGATGTTCACCGTGGTCGCCTCGTACCGGCAGAACGTCCACGCCTACCCGAGTGGCGGCGGCGACTACGAGGTGGCCACCACCAACCTCGGGCCCAAAGCGGGCCTCACCGTCGCCAGCGCGCTGCTCGTCGACTACGTCCTCACCGTCGCCGTCTCCATCGCCTCCGGCATCGAGAACCTCGGCTCCGCGGTCCCCTTCGTCGTCGAGCACAAGGTGCTCTGCGCGAGCGCGGTGATCGTGCTGCTGACGCTGATGAACCTGCGCGGGGTGAAGGAGTCGGGCAAGCTCTTCGCGATCCCGACGTACGTGTTCGTCGGCGGCGTCTTCATCATGATCACGTGGGGCGCCTTCCGCGGCCTGGTCCTCGGCGACACCATGCGCGCGCCGACCGCCGACTACCACATCAAGGCGGAACACCAGGGGCTGGCGGGCTTCGCCCTCGTCTTCCTGCTGCTGCGCGCCTTCTCCTCCGGCTGTGCCGCGCTCACCGGCGTCGAGGCGATCTCCAACGGCGTCCCCGCCTTCCGCAAGCCCAAGTCCAAGAACGCGGCGACCACGCTCGCGATGATGGGCCTGCTGGCCGTCACCATGTTCTGCGGCATCATCGCCCTGGCCATGTCGACCAAGGTGCGCATGGCCGAGAACCCGGCCAGCGACCTGATCCACAACGGCGTCCCGATCGGTCCGGGCTATGTCCAGAACCCGGTGATCTCCCAGGTCGCCGAGGCCGTGTTCGGCAAGGGCAGCTTCCTGTTCATCCTGCTCGCGGCCGCCACCGCCCTGGTGCTGTTCCTGGCGGCGAACACCGCGTACAACGGCTTCCCGCTGCTGGGCTCGATCCTCGCCCAGGACCGCTACCTGCCGCGCCAGCTGCACACCCGGGGCGACCGCCTCGCCTTCTCCAACGGCATCGTGCTGCTCGCGGGCGCTGCGGCCCTGTTGGTCGTGATCTACGGCGCCGACTCGACGCGGCTGATCCAGCTGTACATCGTCGGCGTGTTCGTGTCCTTCACGCTCAGCCAGACCGGCATGGTCCGGCACTGGAACCGGCACCTCGCCACCGAGAAGGACCAGGCCAAGCGGCGCCACATGGTCCGCTCCCGGGCGATCAACGCCTTCGGCGCCTTCTTCACCGGCCTGGTCCTGGTCGTCGTCCTCGTCACCAAGTTCACGCACGGTGCCTGGGTGGCCCTGCTGGGCATGGTCATCTTCTACGCGACGATGACCGCGATCCGCCGCCACTACGACCGTGTGTCCGAGGAGATCGCCGCCCCCGAGGGCCCGAGCGACGACAGCGTGCGGCCCTCCCGCGTCCACTCCCTCGTCCTCATCTCCAAGATCCACCGCCCCACCCTGCGCGCCCTGGCCTACGCCAAGCTGATGCGCTCCGACACCCTGGAGGCGCTCACCGTCAACGTCGACCCGGCGGAGACGAAGGCGCTGCGCGAGGAGTGGGAGCGGCGCGGCATCGACGTGCCCCTGAAGGTGCTCGACTCGCCCTACCGCGAGATCACGCGCCCGATCATCGAGTACGTCAAGGGCCTGCGCGCGGAGTCCCCGCGCGACGCGGTCTCGGTGATCATCCCGGAGTATGTGGTCGGCCACTGGTACGAGCACCTGCTGCACAACCAGAGCGCCCTGCGGCTCAAGGGCCGTCTGCTGTTCACCGCGGGCGTCATGGTCACCTCGGTGCCGTACCAGCTGGAGTCCTCCGAGGCGGCCAAGGTCCGTGCCCGCAAGCGGCAGGAGTGGAACGCGCCGGGTGCGGTGCGACGCGGTCCCGCCCAGCAGCGGCCGAAGGAGCCGACCGCCGGGAGCTGAGCGGTGCGGGTGACGACGTAGACTGGTGGGCTGTTGTACCGCCCCTCGATCTGGAGTCACCCCGCCATGCAGGCAGAACCGAAGAAGTCGCTGGTGGGCGAGGAGTACGAGGTCGAGGTCGGCGCCGTCGCCCACGGCGGCCACTGCATCGCCCGCACCTCCGAGGGCCAGGTGCTGTTCGTCCGGCACGCGCTGCCGGGCGAGCGGGTCGTGGCCCGGGTGACGGAGGGCGAGGAGGGCGCCCGGTATCTGCGAGCCGACGCGGTCGAGGTGCTGGAGGCCTCCAAGGACCGTATCGAGGCCCCCTGCCCCTACGCCGGTCCCGGCCGCTGCGGCGGCTGCGACTGGCAGCACGCCAAGCCCGGCGCCCAGCGCCGCCTCAAGGGCGAGGTCATCGCCGAGCAGCTGCAGCGGCTCGCGGGCCTCACGCCCGAGGAGGCGGGCTGGGACGGCACGGTGATGCCCGCCGAGGGCGACAAGCTGCCGGCGGGCGAGGTGCCGCAGTGGCGCACCCGCGTCCAGTACGCCGTCGACGCCGAGGGCCACGCCGGCCTGCGCCGCCACCGCTCGCACGAGGTGGAGCGCATCGACCACTGCATGATCGCGGCGGCCGGTGTCACCGAGCTGGGCATCGAGAAGCGTGACTGGACCGGTATGGAGTCGATCGAGGCGATCGCGGCAACGGGCTCGCAGGACCGCCAGGTGATCCTGACCCCGCGGCCCGGAGCCCGCCTCCCGATCGTCGAGCTGGACAAGCCGGTGTCGGTGATGCGCGTCGGCGAGAAGGACGGCGGTGTGCACCGCGTCCACGGCCGTCCCTTCGTCCGTGAGCGCGCGGACGGCCGCACCCACCGCGTCGGCAGCGGAGGCTTCTGGCAGGTCCACCCCAAGGCGGCGGACACCCTGGTGACGGCGGTCATGCAGGGCCTGCTGCCGCGCAAGGGCGAGATGGCCCTGGACCTCTACTGCGGTGTCGGCCTCTTCGCCGGCGCCCTCGCGGACCGCCTCGGCGAGAAGGGCGCGGTCCTCGGCATCGAGTCCGGCAAGCGCGCCGTCGAGGACGCCCGCCACAACCTCGCCGACTTCCCCCGCGTCCGCATCGAACAGGGCAAGGTCGAGTCCGTCCTGCCCCGCACCGGCATCACCGAGGTAGACCTGATCGTCCTCGACCCCCCGCGCGCCGGCGCCGGCCGCCAGACGGTCGCCCACCTGACCTCACTGGACGCCCGCCGCATCGCCTACGTGGCCTGCGACCCGGCGGCCCTGGCCCGGGACCTCGGCTACTTCCGCGAGGGCGGGTACCGGGTGCGGACGCTGCGGGCGTTCGATCTGTTTCCGATGACCCACCACGTGGAGTGCGTGGCGATTCTGGAGCCGGCCGCCAAGGGCGTCTGACCTGCGCGTTTGTACAGGTCTGCGAGTGCGGTGCCGAGCGTTTCGACATGCCTCCAGGTGACCACCACGTGGGGCCGACAGCACCCGTGCCTGGGCTCGCAGTCGCCGGCGACCTGCCTTTCCTCGTCCCGGTCGGCCGCTTCTTGTCGGGCTTGCTGCGGTAGGCGTTGCCCTGTTTCGGCTCCGACCCCGGGCTCGGCTCGTCCCCGCTCCGGGCGCCGGACTTCCCGCTGCCGCCCGGCTCCTTGCCGCCCTTGCCGGTGCCCGCCTTGGGTGCCGAGGGGGAGAGCAGTCTCTTGATCGCCCCGACGAGGTCCTCGCCCTGGGATACGGGTTCGAGGTCCCGCTCTTCGCCACACTGACTCGACCCGACGCGGTGAACGATTTCGACGCGGCGCTGGCGGAGGTTCCCGAGGTCATCGAGGCCCAGCGGCTGTTCGGTGAACCGGACTGTCTGATCCGCGTGGTCAGCGCCGACCTACAGGCCTACCAGCAGCTCTACGAGAGCGTTCTCATCCGGCTCCCCGGCGTCGGTGGCCTCAGCTCGACCATCGTCATGAAGAACGTGGTCAGCCCCCGCCCGTTCCCCGGCCGCCCGCCGGGCGCCCTGTCGGCCAAGGGATCCACCGGCTGAGGGGCTCGGTCGTCAGGCGCTGTGCGGGATCGCGTCGGTCGGCTGGTCGCCGAAACCCGCGTCGCGGGCGCGCAGGGCGGCGGAGGCCCGGTCGTGGACTTCCAGTTTGGTGAAGATGCGCGAGACGTAATTGCGCACGGTTTTCTCGGCCAGGAAGAGTCTCCGGGCGATCTGGCGATTGTTCAGACCGTTTGCGAGCAGTTCCAGTATTTCCATCTCCCTGCTGGTCAGATGGGAGAGCTCCGACGGTTCCGGAAGCCTTTGCATGGTGGAGAAGTATCTGCTGAAACGGGCCGCTATCGCCGAACTGAACGCGGCACCTCCGCGTGCCACGATCTGAAGGGACTGAAGCAGTTCCTCGGACGACGCGATCCGCGCGAGATACCCGTTCACGTCCAGGCGCAGCGCGGAGACGATCACGTCGTCGTAGTGGTTCTGCGAGACCACGACGATCTGCGGCCGTGACTTCTCGTGGCGATACCTGGAAACGATCCGGGCAACGTCCCTGCAGATGGCCCGCTTTGACGGCGGCTCTCCGAGTATCACCACATCCGGCTGCAACGCCGTGTCCTCGAGACATCGAAGGCCGTGGGACTCGTCCACCGCCGTGCCTAGGAGGTTGACCCTGTCGTCCTGTTCGACAATCGCTTCCAGCCCGGCCAGTGAAACCGGGTCCTCGCTGAGGATGAACAGGTTGATACGCATGGCTTTGCACCCCCGTTGAACGGTTTGCACGCCTGCATGGATCCTGTATGGATCCTGCATGGAATGGTGCCGGTCCATGTGGGCGCTCTTGTCGTTCATGGTCGGGTTCAGGCCGTTCGGTTCCGTCGGTCGGCGGTACGGAGTCCATCGGCGGTGCGGAACCGGGGAGTTGGACCTCCGTCCGGCCCAGCGCCTAGGTTCGGGGCATGGGAGATGTCTCGCGTCGACGCCAGATCCTCCTGGACGGGGCGGCCGCACTCGGGTTCGCGCTGCTCCCTCAGCTGTCGTTGGTGCGGCCGGACACCGGCGGCGCACCCGGTGCGGTCAGCGCCTGTCTGCTCTCGCTCGGCAGCGCGCTGCCGCTGGCCGTACGGTGGTTGTGGCCCGTTCCGGTCTTCGTGATCGTCCTCGTCGCCTCCTGCGCGGCACTGGCCGCCGGGCTCGGCCCGGCCGTCTTCCTCGCCGCCGCCTACGCCCTGTACCCGGTCGCGACGACGCGACGGCGGCGGCCCGGGCGGTCGGCCGTCCTCGTCGGCGGGGCGAGCGCGGCGGGCGCGGCCCTGCTGACCATGACGGGCGGGCAGCACTACGCGGGCGGGACCCGAGCGGTGCAACTGCTGTTCGGGCTGCTGGTCCTCGGTGCCACCTGGGCCGGCGGCGCAGCCGTCCGGGAGCGACGGGAGAGTCTGCGGCGGGCCATCGGCCAGGCGGCCGAGCAGGCCAAGGTCGAGGAACGCATACGGATTCTCCACCTCACTGTGCTTCCTCGCCCATGCGGCCGGCGCCGACCTGGTCACGTACCACGTGATGCCCCTCGACAGCGCCAACGCGGACACCCGCTGGGCGCACAGGGCGGCGGAGCACCTTCCGGCGGCCCGGCACCACACTCTGTCCGCCGACCGAGCCGAGAACCTCTTCGACGTCGGCTACACCGCCGGCCTCGTGGACGCGGCCCCGGAAGGGCCCTCGACCTGGGCCTCCGGACTGGCCCACATCCAGGACCTGGCCGAGCGGGCGCTGGACCGCTGGGTCCTGGACCCGAAGGAGTGATGGGCATGGAGACGACGGACGCCATGGTGCGGGAGCTGGTGCACCGGCGGCACCGGCGACGGCGTCATCTGGTGGTGTCGCTCGTGGCGGTGCTGGTGGTCGTCGGCGCCGCGCTGGTCGGCGCCGGTCTGGTCCGGGCGAACAACACCGCCCCCGACAAGGCGCCGAGTCGTGTGCCTGCCGGGGCCGCCGCCGACAAGTCGGGCCTGGCCGCCTCCACCGGCGCCGTACGCGTCGACCTCCACCTCGACTACCTCTGCCCCGAATGCCGCTGCACCGAGCGGGCCCTGACCGCCGCCCTGAAGGAGCTGAGGTCGGACGGCGGGGTGAGCGTCGTCTACCACCCGGTCGCCTTCCTCGACGACCGCAGCAGGCCCGCGGGCTACTCCACCCGGGCGGCTTCCGCCGCGGCCTGCGCGGCGGACGAAGGGAAGTTCGAGCGGTACTCCACGGTCCTGTTCGCCGAGCAGCCCGCCGAACAGGGCCCGGGGCTCGACGAGGACCGGCTGATCGCCGCGGGCCGGGACGCGGGCATCACAGGGGCGTCGTTCGCCCGCTGTGTGAAGGACGCGCCGTACCGGCCCTGGGTGCGGTACGTCTCCGATCTCGCCGCCTCCCGCAAGGTGGCGCTCACACCGACCGCCGTGGTGGCGGGCAGGCGCGTCGACGTCACCGGCTCCGATCCGGCCGCCGCGCTGACCCGGGCCGTCACCGAGGCCCGGCGGTGACCCGGCTGACCGTGGTCCTCTCCGGCGACTGCATGGCGACCCGGGGAGCGCTGATCACCTCCGCCCCGGAGGCCGGCCGGCTGCGCGAACTGCTGCACACCGCGGACTTCGCCGTCACCAACCTGGAAGTGGTGCCCGGCGGCGGACGGGGGCACCCGGTGCACAACGCGGCGGGCGGTGGCTGCCTGATCGCGGACTCCGGTGTGCTCGACGAGATCACGGCGGCCGGCTTCACCGTGCTGGGCTGCGCCAACAACCACGCCCTGGACCTCGGCGTGGAGGGCGTGCTCGGCACCATGGCGCAACTGCGGGCGAGACGGCTCCCGTTCGCCGGCATCGGCCCCGACCTCACCACCGCGCGTCGGCCGGTCTACGTCGACCGGCCGGGCGGCAGCCTGGCGTTGCTCTCCTGCAGCGCGACGTTCCTGCCCGGCCAGGAGGCGGCCGACCCGTCACCGGAGCCTGCCCGGCCGTCCTGGCCTCAACCCGCTGCGCCACACCGCGATCCTGCGGGTGACGGGCACTCAGATGGCCGTGCTGCGCGCGATCGACGCCGAGACGGGGCTGCGGGCCCGCCGGGCCGAGGCCCGCACCCTGCTCGGGATCGATCCCGCCCTGCTCGCGCCCGACCGGCTCACCCTGTTCGGCACCCGCTTCCACACGGCGGACGAGCCGGGCTTCACGACCGAGTGCGAGCCACGGGACCTCGACGAGATCTCCCGATGGGTCGGCGAGGCACGGCTGCGCGCGGACCTCGTCGTGGTCGGCGTCCACTCCCACGAGCCCGGCCCGACGCCCGAAACACCGGGTGAGTTCCTGCGTGCCTTCGCCCACCAGGTGATCGACGAGGGCGCCGACGTCGTGGTCGGGCACGGTCCGCACTTCCTGCGCGGTGTGGAGCTGTACCGGAACAGGCCGGTCTTCTACAGCCTCGGCAACATCGTCAGCCAGATCGAACTCGCCGACCGCGTCTTGGCGACGGTGCCACGGCGTTACGGCTCGCGCGCGAACTCACCCCGGACGTCGTCCTGATGGATCTGCGCATGCCGGTCCTCGACGGCATCGCGGCCACCCGGGAGATCTGCTCCGACGAGACGCTGGCCGGAGTCCGGGTGCTGGCCCTCACCATGTTCGACATGGACGAGTACGTCTACCCGGCCCTCCAGGCGGGCGCCAGCGGCTTCATGCTGAAGGACGCCTCACCGTCCGAACTGGTCAACGGCATCCGGGTCATCGCCACCGGCGAGGGCGTACTGGCGCCGACGGTCACCCGGCGCCTCATCGCGAACTGCTCCCGCCGCGGCGAGGCGACACGGCCGGCACCGCGACTCGTCGGACTCACCAAGCGGGAACAGGAAGTCCTCGTACTGATCGCGAACGGGCTGTCCAACACGGAGATCTCCGAACACCTCGTCATCAGCATGCCGACGGTGAAGACCCATGTCGGCAGCCTCCTGGCGAAGCTGCGCGCCCGGGACCGCGCGCAGCTCGTCATCATCGCGTACGAGAGCGGCCTCGCCGAGCGCGGTATGCCGACGTGACCGCGACGACTGAGGTCCGAACTGTTCAGCCGACGGGCCCCCGGAACGCCTCCAGGATCCGCTCGGCGGCCAGTGTCGCCGTCAACGAGCCCTCCCTGACCCGCTGTTCGAGGCCGGGCGCGGCCTCCCGTACCGCCGGATCGGCGTGCAGCCGGCCCAGCAGCTCGTCGCGCACCATCGCCCAGGTCCAGCCGACCTGCTGATCCCGCCGCTTGGCGGTGAGCCGGCCCGTGGAGTCGAGCAGCGTACGGTGCTGCTCAAGGCGCTCCCAGACGACCTCCAGGCCGGTCGACTCGCGGGCGCTGCAACTGAGCACCGGCGGGGCCCAGAAGGCGTCCTTGCCGTGCATCAGCCGCAGCGCGCCCGCCAACTCCCGTGCGGCGGCGCGGGCGTCGCGCTCGTGCGGGCCGTCCGCCTTGTTGACCGCGATCACGTCGGCCAGCTCCAGGACACCCTTCTTGATGCCCTGCAGCTGGTCGCCGGTGCGGGCCAGGGTGAGCAGCAGGAAGGAGTCGACCATTTCGGCGACCGCGGTCTCGGACTGGCCGACCCCGACGGTCTCCACCAGGATCACGTCGTAGCCCGCCGCCTCCATCACGACCATGGACTCACGGGTGGCCTTGGCGACCCCGCCCAGCGTGCCCGCGCTGGGGGAGGGGCGTACGAAGGCCGCCGGGTCCACCGCCAGGCGCTCCATCCGGGTCTTGTCACCCAGGATGGAGCCGCCGGTGCGGGTGGAGGACGGATCCACGGCGAGCACCGCCACCCGGTGCCCCAGCGAGGTCAGGAGTGTGCCGAACGCGTCGATGAACGTCGACTTGCCCACGCCCGGCACCCCGCTGATGCCGATCCGCCGCGCCCGGCCGCTGTGCGGGAGCAGCTCGGTGAGCAACTCCTGTGCCAGCGCCCGGTGCTGCGGCCGGGTGGACTCGACGAGAGTGATCGCACGGGCCACGATCGCCCGCTTCCCGTCGAGCACACCCTTCACATACGTGTCGAGATCGATCGCTGCCATGAGCTCTACAGATCGTGGCCGAGATCGGCCGACAGCCGCTTCACCAGGTCGTACGCCGCGTCCGGGATCACCGTCCCGGGCGGGAACACGGCCGTGGCGCCCATCTCCAGGAGCGTCGGCACGTCCTGCGGCGGGATCACCCCGCCGACCACGATCATGATGTCCTCCCGGCCCTCCTCGGCGAGCGCCTCGCGCAGCGCCGGTACGAGGGTGAGGTGACCGGCCGCCAGCGAGGACACGCCGACCACATGGACGTCCGCCTCGACCGCCTGGCGGGCGACCTCCTCCGGGGTCTGGAACAGCGGGCCGACGTCGACGTCGAAGCCGAGGTCGGCGAAGCCGGTGGCGATCACCTTCTGGCCGCGGTCGTGGCCGTCCTGGCCCATCTTGGCGACCAGGATGCGCGGCCGGCGTCCCTCGGCCTCCTCGAAGGCGTCCACCAGGGCGCGGGTGCGGTCCACGGACGGAGACTCCCCGGTTTCGTTGCGGTACACGCCGGAGATCGTACGGATCTGGCTCGCGTGGCGGCCGTACACCTTCTCCAGGGCGTCGGAGATCTCGCCGACGGTGGCCTTGGCGCGGGCCGCGCGCACGGCCAGCTCCAGCAGGTTGCCCTCGCCGTCCGCGGCCCGGGTCAGCGCGTCCAGCGCGTCCCGGCACGCGGTCTCGTCCCGCTCCGCGCGCAGCCGCCGCAGCTTCTCGATCTGCTGGGCGCGCACGGAGGAGTTGTCGACCTTGAGGACCTCGATCGCCTCGTCGTTCTCGACGCGGTACTTGTTGACGCCGATCACCGGCTGGCGGCCGGAGTCGATGCGGGCCTGCGTGCGCGCGGCCGCCTCCTCCACGCGCAGCTTCGGGATGCCGGCGTCGATGGCCTGCGCCATACCGCCGGCCTGCTCGACCTCCTGGATGTGCGCCCAGGCCTTGCGGGCCAGGTCGTACGTCAGCTTCTCCACGTAGGCGCTGCCGCCCCACGGGTCGATGACCCGGGTCGTGCCCGACTCCTGCTGGATGAGCAGCTGGGTGTTGCGGGCGATGCGCGCCGAGAAGTCGGTCGGCAGGGCCAGGGCCTCGTCCAGGGCGTTGGTGTGCAGCGACTGGGTGTGGCCCTGGGTCGCCGCCATGGCCTCGACGCAGGTGCGCGTGACGTTGTTGAACACGTCCTGCGCGGTCAGCGACCAGCCCGAGGTCTGCGAATGGGTGCGCAGGGACAGGGACTTGGTGTTCTTCGGCTCGAACTGGGAGACCAGCTTGGCCCACAGCAGCCGGGCCGCCCGCAGCTTCGCGATCTCCATGAAGAAGTTCATGCCGATCGCCCAGAAGAACGAGAGCCGGGGCGCGAACGCGTCCACGTCCAGGCCCGCCTCGCGGCCCGCCCGGATGTACTCCACACCGTCCGCGAGCGTGTACGCCAGCTCCAGGTCGGCCGTCGCACCCGCCTCCTGGATGTGGTAGCCGGAGATGGAGATGGAGTTGTAGCGGGGCATCCGCTGCGAGGTGTACGCGAAGATGTCGGAGATGATCCGCATCGACGGCTTCGGCGGGTAGATGTAGGTGTTGCGGACCATGAACTCCTTCAGAATGTCGTTCTGAATGGTTCCGGCCAGCTTCTCGGGCGGTACGCCCTGTTCCTCCGCCGCCACGATGTACAGCGCCAGCACCGGCAGCACGGCGCCGTTCATCGTCATCGACACGGTCATCCTGTCCAGCGGAATCCCGTCGAACAGCTGCCGCATGTCGTAGATCGAGTCGATCGCCACGCCCGCCATGCCGACGTCACCGGTCACGCGCGGGTGGTCGCTGTCGTATCCGCGGTGCGTGGGCAGGTCGAAGGCGACCGACAGGCCCTTCTGACCGGCCGCGAGGTTGCGCCGGTAGAACGCGTTGGACTCCTCGGCGGTGGAGAAGCCCGCGTACTGGCGGATGGTCCAGGGCTGGTTGACGTACATCGTCGGGTACGGGCCGCGCAGATACGGCGCGATGCCCGGGTAGGTGCCCAGGAAGTCCAGGCCCTCCAGGTCACGGCCGGTGTAGAGCGGCTTGACGCCGATGCCCTCCGGGGTCTCCCAGAGCGCCTCCTCGGCGCCGGTCGCCCGCTTGACGGCCGTACGCCACTCCTCGGCACCGCCGTCGGCGACCGGCGTCCCCAGCTCGATCCCGGAGAAGTCGGGGATTCCCATCAGGACACTCCCATGCGGTCGAGGGTCGCGGACAGCGTGGCGACGGCGTCGCAGCCCGCGAAGACGTACGAGTCGATGTCCGCGTACTCGGCGGGGCGGCCCGCGAGGAACACGTGCCGGGCGCCCGCCGCCTTCAGGGACCGGGTCAGCTGCTCGGCCTGCTCCTCGTACAGCGCGTCGCTGGAGCACAGCACGGCCTCGGTGGCGCCGCTGTCCTCAAAGTCTCCCTCGGTGACCGGCTCGATGCCGCCCGCCTGGAAGAGGTTGGCGGCGAACGTCGAGCGCGCGGTGTACGCAGCGGCCGAGCCGATCGTGGCGAGGAAGACCCGGGGGCGGGAGCCGGTCGCCGCGAGGTGGGCGTCGGAGCGGGCGCGCAGCTCTTCGTACGCCTCGTCGCGGCGCACGCGCGGCAGCCCGCCGGAGGGACCCTCGGGAGCCGGCTCGCGCTCCACGGGCTTCTCCGCCAGGAACGGGAACTCGCTGACACCGGTGATGGGTTCACGCCGCTTGGCGAGCTTCTTGGAGCGCTCCGCCCAGGTCGTGGCCAGGTCCGTACGGATCCGGCCCGAGCGCAGCACGGCCGCCTGACCGCCGTCACGCTCGATCGACCGGAAGAACTCCCAGCCCGCGCGGGCGAGTTCGTCGGTGAGCGACTCCACGTACCAGGAGCCGCCCGCCGGGTCGATGACCCGCGCCAGATGGGACTCCTCGACCAGGATCGTCGACGTGTTGCGGGCGATCCGGCGGGCGAACGCGTCCGGCAGGCCGAGCGCGTGGTCGAACGGCAGCACGGTGACGGAGTCGGCCCCGCCCACCCCGGCCGCGAGCGTCGCGACCGTCGCGCGCAGCATGTTCACCCACGGGTCGCGGCGGGTCATCATCACCGGCGAGGTCACCGCGTGCTGCACCTGCGCGCCCGCGCCGGGCGCCCCGCACACCTCGGCGACCCGTGCCCACAGCCGGCGGGCCGCGCGCAGCTTGGCGACGGTCAGGAACTGGTCGGCGGTGGCCGCGTAGCGGAACTCCAGCTGCGCCAGGGCCTGTTCGGCGGTGAGGCCCGCCTCGGTCAGCTCGCGCAGATAGGCCACACCGGTGGCCAGGGAGGCGCCCAGCTCCTGCGCGGCCGAGCCGCCGGCCTCGTGGTACGGCAGTGCGTCCACGGTCAGCGCGCGCAGCCCCGGGTACGTCTCGGCGCACCGCGCGGCGAGGGTGGCGACCGGCGCGAAGTCCAGGGAGGTGCCGGTGCGGGCCTCGTGGCCGAGCGGGTCGGCGCCCAGGTTGCCGCGCACCGCCTTCGGGTCGACGCCCCGCTCCTCGTACAGCCGCAGCAGTTCCGCCGCGGCGGCCTCGACGTCACGTCCGGCGTCGAGCACCACCGGGGCCAGGTCGAGGTAGACACCGTCGAGGGCGCGGGCGAGGCCGGAGACGGGGATGCCGCCCTGGCCCACGAGCAGCCAGAGCGAGGTGACGCCGTTCTCCAGGTCGGTCAGGATCGCGCCGTCCTCGGCCGCCGTGTGCCGCTGCCGTACGTCCCAGCCGCCCGCGGTGCTGCCTTCGGAGCGGCCGCCGCGCACGAAGGGCGCGAAGCCGGGCAGACCGGGGTCGGGCGCGGTGTCGCGCGCGGTGTACAGGGGACGGGTGCGCAGCCCGTCCTCCAGCGTCGTGGACAGAGCGTCCTCAGCTGCCGCGCCCGAGACTTCCTTGCCCGACTTGCGCAGCACACCCTCGACCAGGGCTTGCCACTGCTCGTGTGTCGCGTCAGGGAACTCGGCGGCCAGTGAGAGCCCGTCGTCAGGCAGGACCGTCATGCTCGGATGCTAGGGCAGGCCGCTCAAATGGCAGTGGCGCGGGGGCTGTGACGTTTCCCTCCTCGTGGTTGTGACCTGTGCCTCTCCGGTGCTGTACGCCCGCTTTCGTACCGTCAGCAGGGGTTGTTCGCGGGGTCGTCAGCAGGTCCCGTCGGCGAGTCCGGGCAGCAGTCCGCTCACCGCGTCGCGCTGCTCCGGTCCGACGAACTCGGCGAGCGCTTCCTTGACCGTCGCGGCGAGCAGTGCGGAGCTTTCCTTCAGCAGCCGCCGGGCCTTCTCGGTGAGGGTGACCTGGACGCCCCGCTTGTCGCCGCAGACGGTCTGGCGGGTGACCAGGCCGGCGTGCTGGAGGCAGGCGATCTGGTAGGTGAGCCGGGTCTTCGGGCGGCCCAGGAGGTCGGCGATCCGGGTCATGCGCAGGCCGTCCCGGGGGTGCTCGGCCAGCAGGCACAGGATGAGGAACTCGTCGTGGGAGACGTCGAGGTTCTCCTTCACCGCGGAGCGCAGCCGCTGCTCCACCGCCCCGGTCGCGGCCAGCAGGAGCATCCAGGCGCGCAGCTCTCCGGGGAGCAGTCCACTGCCCTCCCGGGCACAGCATTCGGGCTGGTCGGTGGGGTGCTCGTCGGGGGCGGCCATGGGTTCGAGTCTACCTGTTGTCCAAATTTGGATGATGGGCTAGCGTGCAGTCATCCAAATTTGAACCACTCGGACGCATCGCCACTCGGATGCATCACTTGGGAGTACGACCATGACCGTCGCCGTGGAAACAGGTGTCTGGCAGCTCGACCCGACCGCCACCGCCGTGGCCCTGAGCCACAAGACCTTCTGGGGCCTGGTGACCGTGAAGGGCACCTTCGCCGCCGTCGCCGGTCAGGGCGAGGTCCGGCCCGACGGGTCCGCCACGGGCACCGTGACCTTGGACGTGGCCTCGCTCGACACCAAGCTCGCCAAGCGCGACACCCATCTGCGCTCGGCCGACTTCTTCGACACCGACCACCACCCGGAGATCACCTTCGCCGTCCGCGGCGCCGAGCTGCGCGACGGCGCCACGGCACACGTCAACGGCCAGCTCACCGTCCGCGGCATCAGCCGCCCGCAGTCCCTCACCGCACGCGTGACCGCGGCGACCGCCGGCGCGCTCACACTGGAGACCGAGTTCACCGTGGACCGCGCCGAGTTCGGCATGACCTGGAACCAACTGGGGATGATCCGCGGCTTGGCGACGGTGACGGCCGCGTTGCGGTTCACGCGCGTGGGGGCTTGATCGGTCCGGTGGTTGGTCGGCGTCCTGGGGACGCCGTGGGGGTGTGTCGGTGCCGGGTTGTGGGGTGGCGGCGTGGTGCCTGTCGTGGGTCGGTTTGCCGTGTGTGGGGTCAGTCGGCCGCGGATCGATGTGGGCGGAATCGGTGGGGGTGATCCGCGGCTTGGCGACGGTGACGGCCGCGTTGCGGTTCACGCGCGTGGGGGCTTGATCGGTCCGGTGGTTGGTCGGCGTCCTGGGGACGCCGTGGGGGTGTGTCGGTGCCGGGTTGTGGGGTGGCGGCGTGGTGCCTGTCGTGGGTCGGTTTGCCGTGTGTGGGGTCAGTCGGCCGCGGATCGATGTGGGCGGAATCGCTGGGGGTGATCCGCGGCCTGGCGACCGGTGACCGCCGCGCTGCGGTTCATGCGCGCGGGGTCGTCCGGTCAGCCTGCTTTGGTGGTGCTCTTGCGTAGTCGTATGTCCTGGCTGGACAGCGTCTGCGGGGACGCCGTGAAGGCGCGCAGCCGGATGCGGACGCTCGGTTTCGGGAGCGGGAACCTGCCCTTGGGCGGCCGGAGTTCCACGTTCGCCGTGCCGTGGGCGGGAATCGTGGCCGGGCCTCGCGCGAGCGACCAGTACTTGTTCATGCCCTGGCCTGTGGTGAGCGTGTAGTGCGGGGTGAGCGCGGCGTCGCCCGTGTTGACCACCCGCACGGTCAGCGCCGAGATCGCGTTCGCCGAGGCCCGGCGCACCGAGGCGACCTCCATCCTGAGCGGCGGCCTGCCCGACACCGCCAGCGCCGCGCACACCAGGGCCGGGGTGACCAGCAGGGCGATCGCCGCGGTCAGGGCAGAGCGGCGCCGGGGGCCGGTCAGCGGCCCCGGGCGCGGCTGCCAGGCGTTCTCGAACTCCGCGAGGGGCGCGGTGACCGCCGCCGCCAGCCACAGCGGGGTCATCATCAGGTAGTAGCCGTCCTGGGAACGCGTCGCCAGATAGAAGGCCAGCCAGGGCAGCACGGTCGCCGCCGGGCCCAGCCGCCGTACGAACAGCACGAACAGCGCGAGCAGGGCCGCCGCGAGGAGCATGCTCGCGTGCGAGTACCAGTCGAGCCGGTCACTGCCGTTGGTGAAGTACAGCGAGATGCCTACCAGGCCCTGGCCGTGCAGCACCGCGCCCTGCGTCAGCGGCAGGGCGATCCCCGCCAGCCACGGGCCGGGCTCGGAGACGATGAAGTACGTGTTGATCAGCAGCCACACCGTGACGGCGATCCCCACCACCCGCAGGACCACCAGCCCCGCCGCGCGCCCGCCCAGCTCGCCGCGGCGCACCGCGTAGATCCCGGCCAGCAGGAACGGCGCCACGAACCAGGGAAGTTGCTGCGCCGCGCACGCGGCCCCCAGACACACGGCCCGCGCGATCCCGCCGGCACCGAGCCGCCCGCCCCTCCCGATCCGCGGCCAGCGCACCACCACCGGCACCAGCAGGGCCAAGGCGAGGATCGCCGGATAGCCGAGCCGGGCGTACGACGGCAGGAACCCGAAGCCCAGACAGGCCATCGTGGCCGCCGACCGCCACGGCACCGGCAGCATCCGCCACATCACGACCGCGCCGACGACCAGCGCGCCGGTGCCGACCGCCGTCGCGGCCGCGCCCCCGTGCCCCAGCCACAGCAGCGGGGCGGCCAGCAGCGGGGCCAGCGGGGGATAGCCGTACGTGAAGTCGTACCCGCCGTTTATCGTCGGCGTGATGGCGACGCCCTTGCCGCTGAAGAGCCAGGGCCAGGGCTGTCCGTAGACGGTGTGCCCGGCGACCAGTTCCTTGGCGGCCTGGGTGGTGAGGACCGCCTCGTCGCCGCCGCTGTGGTTCAGCGCCCAGCCGCACAGAGTGAGCGCGATCGCGGTCACCAGGACCACCAGGTCCAGACGCGCCAGCGAGCGGGCGCGGCGGACCGTCAGGGCCAGCACGCCGGTCACCAGGATCGAGGCGTAGCAGACGGAGATGACCGCCGCGAGGACGAGACGGTGGGTCGCCGCCTGTGTCCACACCGCACGGGTCCCGATGAACAGGCTCACGTCGGCGAGGAGGGTCAGGACGCGATGCCACTGTGCCGGGAGCCCCGGTGCGGCGGACACCGCCGACTGCGTCCGCCTGCCGGGTGTCACCAGCCGTTTTTCTGCCAAGTGCACGACATCGGACCGTAATCGCGGCCGGTGAGCGGGGGATCGCAGGAGGTGAAGAGTCCGGTGTGAGGGCGGTAAGAAGCGGGCTATTTCGCACAAGTGTCGCAGGACGTTCACGGAAGGCAGGACTCCGTCGGTCGGGTCGCGCTTCGTGTCGCTGTTGGGCCGAACGGGTGACTTGGCGTAAGAATTGGCAGGTGCAGGCATGGAGTGCGAGTCAGTTCGGGGGGATCCGGTGAGCCGTTACGACGTCACCGATGAACAGTGGGAAGGGCTCGCGCAGGTCGTGCCGCTCCGGGGGCGCGACGCCTGGCCGTCCGCGGTGAGCCACCGCTCCCTACCGGACTCGGAGACCGAGACCCGGCGGCGGTTCGTCGTCCTGCGGGTCAATGTGTTCGCGGACGCCCGCGAGGTGGCCGAGACGCTCATGGCGGGCGTGCCGGTCCTGCTCGACCTCTCCAGCGCGGAGAGCGAGGTGGCCAAGCGCGTCCTCGACTTCAGCACCGGTGTCGTCTTCGGCCTGGGCAGCGGAATGCACCGCGTGGACCGGAACGTGTTCCTGCTCACCCCGCCCGGGACCGAGGTCAGCGGGCTCATGGAGGGCGCCGGGTTCTCCGGCACCTGAGGCCGGTCCCCCGTTCGTAGGAAGGTCCCGAAGCCGGAACGGTTCCCCTTCCACCGGGCCCCCTACGGTCCGGATATGACCGCACCCCCCACACCCGTCCCTCCGGACCGAGCACCCGGGCCCACCCCACCCGGCCCGAAACGGGAGCAGGCCCCCGCCCCACCGCAGCCACCGTCCGCGCCGGCGGTCCTCGACGGCCCGGCCCGTCGGGACAGATGGGCGCGGCCACGGGTCACCGAGCTGCGGCTGTCCGCGTTCGCGGGGCATCGGGGCGCCGGGCTTCCCGTCGGGGCGTTCACGCTGTTCGCCGGGCTCAGCGGGTGCGGCAAGACGAGTGCGCTGCGGGCGTACGAGGCGCTCGCCCGGCTCGGCGGCGGCGCGCCGCTCGCCGCGGTGTTCCCGGATCCGGCGGCCTGTGTGCCCGAGCGCGCCCGGCCCGACCTGCAGCGCCGGCGCGGCTTCCGCATCGGCTGTACGACGGACGGTCCCGAGGGTCCGGTCCGGCTCGACGTCGCCGTACAGGCGGAGCCCGAACTGCGCATCGTCGGCGAGCGGCTGACCGCGGGCGGACTCGTCCTCCTGGAGACGGCCCTGCGCGACCCGGGCCGCCCCGCCGTACAGGCCGCCTGGCACACCGCGGGAGCCTCACCGGTGACACGCGCCCCGCTCCCCGACGACCGCCTCGGCACCGCTCTCCTCCCGCTGCGCGTGGCCGGCAAGACCGACGGCCAGCGCCAGGTGCTCGCCGCGGCCGAACAGACGGTGGTCGCCCTGCGCTCGGTCTTCGCCTGCGACCCACGTCCCGACCGGATGCGCGAGGCCGTCCCGCTGGGCTCCGGACGCCTTCTGCCCGGCTGCGACAACCTCGCCGAGGTGCTGTGGCGCACCCGCGCCGAATGCGCGCGCCGGCACGCCCGGCTCGTCGCCGCGGTGCACGCCGGATGCGCCGGGCCCGTGGCCGACCTGGCCGCCGAACCGCAGGGCGACGGCACGGTACGGGCGCTGCTCGACCGCGGCGACGGGATCCGGACCGACCTCGGCCGGCTCGGGGACGGTGAGCTGAGATATCTCGCGCTGGCCTTGGTGCTGCTCACCGGCCCGGGCGTGCTGGACGTCGACACACCCGGCGAGGTCCCCGACGCCATGCGGGCCCTCACCGTCCTCGCCGACGGCTTCGACCGCGCGCTGGACGGCCGTCAGCGCACGGAACTGCTGCGGCTCGCCACCCGGATGTGCGGGCTCGGGCACATCCGCCTGGTGGGCGCGGTGAGCGACGCCTCCTGGGCCGCGGAGACCGAAGGAGTCACGGTGGTACACCTGAACCCGTGACGGAACACCTGGACGTGGCGAAACTGCAGCGCCGGCTGGCCGAGTTCGCGGCCGCGCGGAACTGGCAGCCGTACCACACCCCCAAGAACCTCGCGGCCGCCCTCAGCGTGGAGGCGTCCGAACTGGTCGAGATCTTCCAGTGGTTGACGCCCGAGGAGTCCGCGCGGGTCATGGACGACCCCGACACCGCGCACCGCGTCACGGACGAGGTGGCCGACGTGCTCGCCTACCTCCTTCAGCTGTGCGAGGTGCTCGGCATCGAACCGCTGGCCGCCCTGGACGCCAAGATCGACCGGAACGAGCGGAGGTTCCCGGTGCCGGGGGAGGGCGACGCGTAGGGAATCCTTGATTCCGAAATCACTCTCCGGAGTCAAAATGTCGTCCGAATCCGAATTGTTGTCCACAGATTTCCGTCTTCCTCTGGCTTTCCGTCTCAGCGCCCCTCACTCTGGGTAGTGAACAAGGGAGTTCGGGCGGAGGCGTGCGCGAGCACGTCGGGCGGACGGGGACGGCCCATGGAAGCGATGCGACTCATCGTGACGAGCAGAAGCGCCCTGGCGGGCAGCGGCGACGCTCCTCAGATCCTGGCGGAGGTGTGGCAGGCCCAGGCCCTGGCCCAGGCGATCGGCAGCCGCCTGGCCGTCTCCGGCCCACCCGAACTACGGGGCGAGGCACTGGGCCTGACCGAACTGGCGGGCCGCGGCTGCGGCGTCCTGGACGCACCGCAGCTCGACCCGGGCGACCTGCGCGCCGCCCAGCTCACCGAACTGGACGACGCCCGCGAGACCCTTCTCGGCCTGGGCGGCCTCCTCGCCGAGGTCGGCATCGCCCTCGTCGGCATGGCCAGCTCGGCGGACGACCAGGCGAGGTACTGGCAGTGCATGGAGGCGATCGACGCCGCGGACGAGTCCCGGGACCGCGTCCGGGAGATGCTGCGAAAGCTGGCGGCGCGCGAGGAGGCACTACCGGAGAAGGAGCCGGGTTGAGGGCGGCGGCCTCGCCCACCCGGCAAGGGGCACGTGGTGCCGATGGGGTTGGCGGGGCCGCCGGCGTGCAGGATGGATGTATGGACCTTCGAATCTTCACCGAGCCCCAGCAAGGGGCGACCTACGACACCTTGCTCGCCGTGGCGAAGGCCACCGAGGACCTCGGGTTCGATGCCTTCTTCCGGTCGGACCACTACCTCCGGATGGGCGACGTGGACGGCCTCCCGGGACCCACCGACGCCTGGATCACGCTGGCCGGTCTGGCCCGTGAGACCAAGCGGATCCGACTCGGCACCCTGATGACCGCCGCCACCTTCCGGCTGCCCGGTGTGCTCGCCATCCAGGTGGCCCAGGTCGACCAGATGTCCGGCGGCCGGGTCGAACTCGGCCTGGGAGCGGGCTGGTTCGAGGAGGAGCACAAGGCGTACGGCATCCCCTTCCCGAAGGACAAGTTCGCCCGCCTGGAGGAGCAGCTGGCGATCGTCACCGGCCTGTGGGCGACCGAGGCCGGCAAGAGCTTCGACTTCCACGGCACCCACTACGACCTCACCGAGTCGCCTGCGCTGCCCAAGCCCGCCCAGGCCAAGATCCCGGTCCTGATCGGCGGCCACGGCGCCGCCCGCACCCCGCGGCTGGCCGCGCAGTACGCGGACGAGTTCAACATGCCGTTCGCCTCGATCGAGGACAGCGAGCGGCAGTTCGGGCGGGTGCGCGCCGCGGCGGAGGCCGAGGGGCGCAGGGCCGACGACCTGACCTACTCCAACGCCCTCGTCGTCTGCGTCGGCCGCGACGACCGGGAGGTCGCCCGCCGGGCCGCCGCGATCGGCCGCGAGGTCGACGAGCTGAGGACCAACGGCCTGGCCGGCTCCCCGGCCGAGGTGGTCGACAAGATCGGCCGGTACGCCGCGATCGGCTCGCAGCGCATCTACCTCCAGGTCCTCGACCTCACGGACCTGGACCACCTGGAGCTGATCTCGTCCCAGGTCCAGTCGCAGCTGGCGCAGGACTCGTAGGAGTCGCAGGAGTCGTAGCAGTAGCGGACGCGGGCGTGCGACGACCGGCCGTCGAGGGCATCACGACTGTCGGTCGTCGGTCCGCCACCCTATGAAAACCGCTGGTCACCGGCGCCCTGGCCGGGGAGACTCAGGGCATGTTCCTGACCATCGGCACCACCGGCACCCCGGAGCGCCCCGCCACCGACCTCGGCTTTCTGCTGCACAAGCATCCCGAGAAGGCGCAGGCGTTCTCCACCTCCTACGGCACGGCGCACGTCCTCTACCCAGAGGCGGACGCCGAGCGCTGCACGGCGGCGCTCCTGCTGGAGGTGGATGCCGTGGCGCTGGTGCGGCGGGGCAAGGGCAAGGGCCGGGGCGGAGCGCCCGACGCGGCGCTCGCGCAGTATGTGAACGACCGCCCGTACGCCGCCTCCTCGCTGCTCGCCGTGGCACTGAGCAGTGTCTTCTCCAGCGCGATGCGGGGCGTGTGCACCGCCCGCCCGGAGCGCGCCACGCAGCCGCTGCCGCTGCGCGTCGAGGTGCCCGCGCTGCCCGCCCGCGGCGGCCCCGACCTCGTACGACGCCTCTTCGAGCCGCTCGGCTGGGCGGTGAGTGTCGAGCCGGTGGCCCTGGACACCGCGTTCCCGGAGTGGGGCGACTCGCGCTATGTGCGGCTCGTCCTGGAGTCGCAGGCGCTGACCCTCGCCGAGGCGCTGCGGCACCTGTATGTGCTGCTGCCGGTCCTCGACGACGCCAAGCACTACTGGGTCGCCTCCGACGAGGTCGACAAGCTGCTGCGGGCCGGGGAGGGCTGGCTGCCCGGCCACCCCGAGCAGAAGCTCATCACCAGCCGCTATCTCTCCCGCCGCTGGTCGCTCACCCGGCAGGCGATGCAGCGCCTGGAGCTGGTACGCCTTGCGGAGGCGGACGACAGCGAGGTCGAGGAGATCGACAACGCCGTCGAGGAGGACAGCGAGACGGAGGAGAAGCCGACCCCGCTCGCCGTGCAGCGCCGGGACGCGATCATCGCCGCGCTCGGCGAGTCGGGTGCTGCCCGGGTCCTCGACCTCGGGTGCGGACAGGGCCAGTTGGTGCAGGCGCTGCTCAAGGACCCCCGGTTCACCGAGATCGTCGGCGTCGACGTGTCGATGCGGGCCCTCACCATCGCCGGACGGCGGCTGAAGCTGGACCGGATGGGAGAGCGGCAGGCCTCGCGCGTCACGCTCCAGCAGGGTTCGCTCGCCTACACCGACCGTCGGCTCAAGGGCTACGACGCCGCCGTGCTCAGCGAGGTCATCGAGCACCTCGACCTGCCCCGGCTGCCCGCCCTGGAGTACGCGGTGTTCGGCGCGGCCCGGCCGCGCACGGTCCTCGTGACGACCCCGAACGTCGAGTACAACGTCCGCTGGGAGTCCCTGCCGGCCGGGCACGTCCGGCACGGCGACCACCGCTTCGAGTGGACCCGCGAGGAGTTCCGCACCTGGGCCGGGACGGTGGCCGAACGGCACGGCTACGACGTGGAGTTCCGGCCCGTCGGGCCCGACGACCCCGAGGTGGGCCCGCCCACGCAGATGGCCGTGTTCAGCATCAGGACCACGAACGAGAAGGAGGCGAAGGCGGCATGACAGAGACACGCAAGGGGCGGGTGCTCCCCGTCACCGACCTCTCCCTCGTGGTGCTCGTCGGCGCCTCCGGCTCGGGCAAGTCCACCTTCGCCCACCGGCACTTCAAGCCCACCGAGATCATCTCCTCGGACTTCTGCCGCGGTCTGGTCTCCGACGACGAGAACGACCAGAGCGCGACGAGGGACGCCTTCGACGTCCTGCACTACATCGCCGGCAAGCGGCTGGCCGCCGGCCGCCGTACCGTCGTCGACGCCACCAGCGTGCAGCAGGACAGCCGGCGCCAGCTGATCGAACTGGCGAGGAAGTACGACGTGCTGCCCATCGCCATCGTGCTCGACGTCCCCGAGGAGGTGTGCGCCGAGCGCAACGCGGCCCGCACCGACCGGGCGGACATGCCGCGCCGGGTGATCCAGCGGCACATCCGCGAACTCCGGCGTTCCATCAGGCACTTGGAGCGCGAGGGCTTCCGCAAGGTGCACATCCTGCGCGGGGTCGAGGAGGCCGACGGCGCCACCGTCGTCACCGAGAGGCGCTTCAACGACCTGACCCACCTCACCGGCCCCTTCGACATCATCGGCGACATCCACGGCTGCGCTTCCGAACTGGAGTCGCTGCTCGTCAAGTTGGGCTACAGCGAGGGCGTGCACCCCGAGGGCCGTACGGCCGTGTTCGTCGGCGACCTCGTCGACCGCGGCCCGGACACCCCCGGCGTGCTGCGCCGGGTGATGTCCATGGTCGCGTCGGGCAACGCGCTGTGCGTGCCCGGCAACCACGAGAACAAGTACGGCCGTTACCTCAAGGGCCGCAAGGTGCAGCACACCCACGGGCTCGCCGAGACCATCGAGCAGATGGAGGGCGAGAGCGAGGAGTTCAAGGCACAGGTCCGGGAGTTCCTCGACGGCCTCGTCAGCCACTACGTCCTCGACGGCGGCCGGCTCGTCGTCTGCCACGCGGGTCTGCCGGAGCGGTACCACGGGCGGACGTCCGGCCGGGTCCGCTCGCACGCCCTGTACGGCGACACCACGGGGGAGACGGACGAGTTCGGGCTGCCGGTGCGCTACCCGTGGGCCGAGGACTACCGGGGCCGGGCGGCCGTGGTCTACGGCCACACCCCGGTGCCGGAGGCCACATGGCTCAACAACACCATCTGCCTGGACACCGGCGCCGTCTTCGGCGGCAAGCTCACCGCGCTGCGCTGGCCGGAGCGGCAGCTGGTCGACGTACCGGCCGAGCGGGTCTGGTACGAGCCGGCCAGGCCGCTGCGCAGCGAGGCGCCCGGCGGGCACGACGGGCGGCCGCTGGACCTGGCGGACGTGCACGGCCGACGGGTCGTGGAGACACGGCACGCGGGCCGGGTCGCGGTCCGCGAGGAGAACGCGGCGGCGGCCCTTGAGGTCATGAGCCGCTTCGCGATCGACCCGCGCCTGCTGCCGTACCTCCCGCCGACCATGGCGCCGACGGCCACGAGCCATGTCGAGGGCTACCTGGAGCACCCGGCGGAGGCCTTCGCGCAGTACGCGCAGGACGGCGTCGCCCGGGTCGTGTGCGAGGAGAAGCACATGGGCTCGCGGGCGGTGGCCCTGGTGTGCCGGGACGCCGAGGCGGCGCGCAAGCGGTTCGGGGCTGGGGGCACCTCCCGCTCGAGCGAAGCCGAGAGTGGGGGAAGGCCGACCGGGTCGCTCTACACCCGCACCGGACGGCCCTTCTTCGACGACGAGGCCGTGACCGAGGAGATCCTCGGACGCGTCCGCTCGGCGATCACGGAGGCGGGCCTCTGGGACGAACTCGAGACGGACTGGCTGCTGCTCGACGCCGAGCTGATGCCGTGGTCGCTGAAGGCGTCCGGGCTGCTGCGCTCGCAGTACGCGGCCGTGGGCGCCGCCTCCGGCGCGGTGTTCCCGGGCGCGCTGGCCGCCCTGGAAGGTGCGGCGGCACGTGGTGTGGACGTGACCGGGCTGCTCTCCCGGCAGCGCGAGCGGGCCGCCGACGCGGCCTCGTTCACGGACGCGTACCGCCGCTACTGCTGGACCACGGACGGCCTGGACGGGGTGCGCCTCGCCCCGTTCCAGATCCTGGCCGTGCAGGGCCGCAGCCTGGCCGCGCTGCCGCACGACGAGCAGCTCGCGCTGATCGACCGGCTCGTCGAGCACGACGGGACCGGGCTGCTGCAGACCACCCGGCGGCTGTACGTCGACACCGGCGACCCGGAGTCGGTGCGGGCCGGTGTCGACTGGTGGCTGGAGATGACCGGCCGGGGCGGCGAGGGCATGGTCGTCAAGCCGGTCGGCGCGGTGGTGCGCAGCGACGAGGGCCGTCTGGTCCAGCCGGGCATCAAGTGCCGGGGCCGCGAGTACCTGCGGATCATCTACGGCCCCGAGTACACCCGGCCGGACAACCTGGACCGGCTGCGCAAGCGGTTCCTCAACCACAAGCGGTCGCTGGCGATCCGCGAGTACGCGCTGGGGCTGGAGGCCCTGGACCGGCTGGCGGAGGGCGAGCCGCTGTGGCGGGTGCACGAGGCCGTGTTCGGGGTGCTGGCGCTGGAGTCGGAGCCGGTGGACCCGCGCTTGTGAACCGTCCCTCCCCCCACGCCCTTGTGTCTCACACGTATGTGTCCATATGGTGAAACGCCTTGCGACGTACGTGTGTTCGGACACCGGAGGGAGTGAGGGACATGGAGATCAAGAAGGTCGTGGTCCGCGAGGACCAGAGCACCAGCCGTCGGCCGGCGGTCCTGGAGAAGCGGCCGACCCGCTGACCGAAGGGGCGGTATGCGCGTTCACCTGGTGACGATGCCCTGGCATCCGATCGACCTCCCCTCGCTGCAGGTGGGCCTGCTGCACCGACTGGTGCGGCAGGCCCGCCCGGCCGACGAGGTGACCGAGTTCCACGGCTCCCTGCGCTGGGCCGAGTTCCTCCTGGAGCACTCCGGAGGGCGGCTGCGCCCGGGCGACTATGTGGCGGTCGGCAGCGACTCGATCTTCCACGGCCTCGGCGACTGGGTGTTCTCGGGCGTCCTGTACGACGACCCCGACTGGGGCTCGGCCCGGCTGCGCGCCTACGCGGCCGACCGGGACGTCTTCATCGACACCGCCCTCGACATGCGCCCCTACGCGGCCGGGTTCATCGACGAGTGCGCCGCCGAGGTGCTCGCGGCGGAGCCCGACGTCGTCGGGTTCACCACCACGTTCATGCAGAACGTGTCCTCCCTGGCGCTGGCCCGGGAGCTCAAGCGCCGCCGCCCGGAGCTGACCGTCGTCTTCGGCGGCAGCAACTGCGACGGCCCCATGGGCCACGCCCTGCACCGCAACCACCGGTTCGTGGACCATGTGGTGCGCGGCGAGGGGGAGTACGCCTTACCGGCGCTCCTGCGGCATGTGGACGCGGGCACCCCGCCCGTGGACGTCCCCGGCCTGTGCTGGTGGGACGGAGACATATCCCGGGCCAACACCGAGACCCGTCGCACGGTGGTGCCCGCCGACATACCCTCGCCCGACTACGACCAGTGGCAGGCCGACCTGGAGGCCTCGCCGGTGCTGGAGTACGTCCACCCCAAGCTGGTGGTCGAGGGGGCCCGGGGCTGCTGGTGGGGGGAGAAGCACCACTGCACCTTCTGCGGGCTCAACGGCTCGTCCATGGCCTTCCGCGCCAAGCCGGGCGAGCGGCTGTGGGAAGAGATCGACCGCCTCGTACGACGGCACCGCATCCTCGACATCGTCACCGTCGACAACATCATCGACATGGCCTACTTCCGGGACTTCCTCCCGCGCGTCGTCGACAGCGGCTGGGACCTGCGGCTGCACTACGAGGTCAAGTCCAACCTCACCCCCGACCAGCTCCGCCTCCTCGGCCGCTCGGGCACCGTGCACATCCAGCCCGGCATCGAGAGCCTCGGCAGCCGGGTGCTCGAACTCATGGACAAGGGTGTGAGCGGCGCCCGCAACATCCGCACCCTCCGCGAGTGCGAGAACCACGCGCTCACCTGCTCCTGGAACCTCCTGTACGGCTTCCCCGGCGAGACCGCCGAGGACTACGCCCATGTCGTAGACCAGCTCCCGGCACTCGTCCATCTGCAACCGCCCAGCGGCGCCCACCGCATCCAACTGGAGCGGTTCAGCCCGCACTTCACCGACCCGGGCCTGGGCTTCGGCAAGCGGCGCCCGGCCGCGATGTACCAGCACGTCTACGACCTGCCCGAGGACGAACTGACCGACCTCGTCTACCTGTTCGACACGGAGGACGCGGGCATCGGGGGCGAGACGGAGGACCGGCTCAAGGGGGCCGTGGCGCAGTGGCGCGCCGGACATCACACCTCGCGGCTGCTGTTCGAGGAGGCCGAGGGAGATATGGAGGAGGCCGAGGGAGATACGGGCGAGGGAGCGGACCCGGCCGCCCTCCTCGTGCACGACCGGCGCCACGGCCGGCCGCCGGCCACCCACCGCTTCACCGGCTGGGCGGCGGCCGCGCTGCGCCGTCTGGAGGACGGGCGCACCGAGTCCGCACTGCACCGGCTGCTGACGGAGGACGGCCACCGCGTCAGCCCCGAAGTCCTGCGCGAATGGCTCCAACACGCCTTCGCCCTCGGCCTGTTGTTCCGTGACGGCCGGACCTATGTCTCCCTGCCCACCTGGGACGAGACGGTCCGCATCCCCGACGGGGCGGGGGTCGCCGGATGACCGGGCTGCCCACCGCCGTCCCGCACCGGCTCACCGGCCGCCGGGTCGAGGCGACCGAGCCGCTCCGGCTGGGCGCCGGCGGCCAACGCACCGCGCTGGCGGTCCAGTTCCTGCGCGAGTGCCAGAGCCTCGGACTCCGGGTGAGCTGGACGGCGGCCGACGGGGAGACGCCGTACGACATCGGGCTCCTGCGCCATCTGCCCCCGCCCGCTCAAGTATCCGATGAGCAAGGTGAGTTGAAGGAGTGGCGGGCGGGGTATGCGTACGGGATGCTCTACCACCGTCGTGGCCCGGACTTCGTCGCCGTCATGGACCGCAGGGAGCCCGGCACCGCCGTACGGCTCACCCTCGACCACCCCGATCTGCTCTCCGCCTTCCACACCCTGCTGAACCCCACGCCCCTGCACGAGCTGGACCCCGGCCCGCGCGAGGCCGCGGGACTGCTGGCCGCCGAGCGGCTGGCCCTGGTCACCGACGGGTGGGCGGTGGCCCTGCCGCCGCGCATCAGCCGCTGGCCCGTGCCCTGCACGGGGATCTGAGGGGTGGCCGCGGCAACCGCCGAGGCCCGGCCGCTCCCGTTGCGGCGGCAGCGGGCCTTCGTGCTGCTGTGCGGCGAGCAGATCGCCGGCTCCGTCGGACGCCAGGTCACCGCCCTCGCGGTGGCGCTGCTCGCGGTGACCGATCTGGACACGGGGCCGTTCGGGGCGGCCGCGGTGCTCGCGCTGACCTATCTGCCGGGGGCCCTGCTCAGCCCGTTCGCCGGAGTGCTCGTCGACCGGGTGCGGCTGCGCCGGCTGCTCGTCGTGGTCACCGCCGCACAGGCCCTGGTCGTGGGCTCGGTCCCGCTCGCGAACGCCCTGGGAGGAGTCGGCCGTCCACAGCTGTACGGCGTCGCCGTCGTCTCCGGCGCGCTGACCTTCACCCTCTCGGTCGCCCTGCAGGCGGCGCTGCCCCGGGTCGTCGCACCGGACCGGCTGCTGGCCGCCAACTCCGCGCTCACCGGGGCCCGTACGGCCGGGCTGATCGGCGGCCCGGCGCTCGGCGGTGTGCTGGTCGGGATCCTCGGACCCGCCCCGGCGCTGCTGGCGGGCAGCGCGGCCTACGCCGTCGAGGCACTGTTCCTGCTGGCCCTGCCCGCGGCACTGAACGACCCGGCCGAACCGAGGGACGCGCAGTCGCCGACCGCCCTGCTCCGCACGGGACTTGAGGTGGTGCGCGGCGAACCGAAGCTGCGCCGGATGGTCCTCGCGGGCGCCGGGCTCAACCTCGGCAGCGGTGCGGCGGGCGCGCTCCTCGTGTACTACGCGACCCGCGATCTCGCCCTGTCCGCCTGGCAGTTGGGCATCTCGTACGCCGTGCACAGCGCGGCCACGCTGGCGGGGGTGGGTGTCGCCGGCCGCTTCGCCCGGACGGCGGGGCTGTGGTCGGCCACCAGGATCTGCGCGCTGCTGGCCGGCGGCGCGGTCTTTCTGATCCCGGCGGCCGCGCTGGGCCCCGCATTTCCGCTGCTGCTGTGCTACCAGGCCTGCTACGGGCTCGCCGTCACCGTCTGGGCGATCTCCATGACCACCCTGCAGCAGCTGGCCACACCGGCCGCCATGCAGGGGCGTGTCGCCGGGTTCGTGCAGGCCGCGCTCCTCGGGACGGTGCCGGTCGGAGCGCTGGCGGGTGGCGCGCTGGCCGCCGGGATCGGCAATGTGCCCGTGCTCCTCGGGTCGGCGGTGGTGGCGCTGCTGGCGGCGGCCGGCCTGTGGACGCCGGGCGTCAGCCGACCAGCCGCAGCCGTTGCCCGCACACCCGAACCCGGATCGTCTGCCCCAGGTGAGCTCCAGCGCGTCGCTCTCGATCCCGTCGCCGAAGGCGATCAGCCGATCGGACTCGACGGTGACCGACAGGGCCTGAGCGGCCGCGAGTTCGCCCGCCACCAGGGACGTTCCGGTGACCGGTGACGGCCATGCCTCCCGTACGAACCACAGCAGCCGGTCCTCGGTGGGGGAGGGGAGCGCAAGCCGGCTGGCCCGCTCCTGCCACACCGACCGGAGCCACCCGGTGGCCCCGGTCCCGGTCCCCACCAGCACCCCGGACGAGGCCTGGGCCTCGACGACACCCCCGTCGCCGTCGAGGCCCAGGCGGTACCGGGCGGTCTGATGCCCGGCCGCCCCCAGATAGATCTCGTTGAGCGCGACCAGGCGCTGTGTGTCGTCCGCGACGGCCTCGACCATGGTGAGCTCGTCGGCGCCGGTGCCCCGGGCCAGGGCGGCCGGCAGCAGCGCCGCCGCGTCCGCGGGCCGGTGCCGCACGAGCACACCGGGGTTGCGGCCGGGATCGGAGTCGATGCCCAGCACCGGCTGGCCCGCGAGGTACTTGGCGGCGTTCGCCACCAGCCCGTCCTGGCCCACCACCACGACCACGTCCTCGGGCGCGAACAGGAAACGGTCCAGGTCGGCCCGCTCCACGCGGCTCTGCCGCCAGGTCAGCGGGACCGCCGAGGCGACCTCGGCCAGCGCCCGGCGCGTGCGGTGGTGGCGTTCGGCGACCTCGTCGATGTCACGGCCGCGGGAGGCGAGGAAGAAGGCGGCCTGGCCGTGCGTGCCGTGCCGGGCCACCAACTCCTCGTACTCCGTGGTGCGATGGACCAGCACGGCACGCGGGGCGAGACTCATTCCTCCGTCCCGGTGCCGCCGAGCCTGGCCAGCAGCCCGGTGAGCACGTCCGGCGACACGGTCACGCTGTCGATCCGGGGCAGGTTCTCCGCCAGCCGGGTGGCGGTCAGGGCGTGCAGGGTCGCGACGCCGTCGACTCCGGCGTCCGCGTGCACCCGCAGCCATGCGGCCTGCGCCTGTGCCCGCGCCTCACCCACCTCGCGCGCGCCCTCGGCCTCGGCGCGGGCGAGCCGTGTCGAACGGGCCGCCTCCGCCTCCGCCAGCCGGGCCGTCCGCGCGGCCTCCGCCTCGGCGAGCAGCCCGGTGCGCCGCGCCTCGGCGTCGGCCAGTCGCACCGACCGGTCGGCCTCCGCCTCCGCGAGCTTCACCGAGCGGGCCGCCTCGGCCTCGGCGAGCCTGACCGTCCGCGCCGCCTCCGCCCGGGCGCGCACCGCGTCGGCCGCCGCGTGCTCCTCGGCCTCGCGGCGCGTGTTCGTACCGCGCTGCTCGACCAACTGCTCCTCGCGGCGGGCGAGTTCGATCTGGCTGGCCAGCTCGTTCTCGGCGATCGTCCGCTCCCGCTCGACGGCCACCGCCCGCCGTTCGTAGGTGGCCCGGTCGGCCTCCTGCTGGATCTGCTCACGGGCCGGGGTGCGCAGCGCCCGCTCCACCTCGGGCTCGGGCCGCAGCGCCATCACACGGACGGCGACGACCTCGATGCCGATGGCCGGCAGCCGGGGCTCGGTGCCCAGCCCCTCCGCGATCCGCTCGCGCACCGCGCTCACCCCGTCGGCCAGCGCCGACGACAGCGGCGTACGGGCGAGGACGGCCAGCGCGTGCTGCTGGGCCGTCTCGGTGAGCAGCGTGCCCAGCTGCTCCAGGGGCGTGCCCCGCCACACGCCCGTGTCGGGGTCGATCGAGAAGTCCAGGCGGGCGGCGGCGACGGCCGGATCGCCGATCCGGTAGGTGACCGTCGCCTGCACGGCCACGTCCTGGAAGTCGGACGTGCGGGCGTGGAAGGTCATCGCCAGCTCACGGTCGTCGACCGGCACCTCCGAGAGCGCGGCGGTCAGCGAGCGGTACCAGAAGCTGAGTCCCGGGCCGTCGTGCGCGAGCTTGCCCGACCGGTGGTGTCTGATGTGCGCCGTCGGCGCGCCGCGCAGATGGCGCCAGCCGAGGCGCCGGGTGATGTCGGCCATGGAACCCCCTCCAATTTTCGTCATGTAGACGATAAGCGGAGAGACTGCTTGTCGTCAATGGGACGAAAACAAGAAGATTCCGAAACGGTCGAGCAGAGGGTGAAGGCGGTCTTCTGTGGTCAGGATGGAGGCATGGGATTCCACGTCGACTCCGAGGCCGGGCGGCTGCGCCGCGTCATCCTGCACCGGCCGGATCTTGAGCTCAAAAGGCTCACCCCCAGCAACAAGGACGCCCTCCTCTTCGACGACGTGCTGTGGGTGCGCCGGGCGCGCGCCGAGCACGACGGGTTCGCCGACGTGCTGCGCGAGCGCGGCGTCACCGTCCACCTCTTCGGTGACCTGCTCGCCGAGACCCTGGAGATCCCGGAGGCCAGGACGCTCGTCCTGGACCGGGTCTTCGACGAGAAGGAGTACGGCCCCCTCGCCACCGACCACCTCCGGGCGGCCTTCGAGACCCTGCCCGCGCGCGAACTGGCCGCGGCCCTGGTCGGCGGCATGACCAAGCGGGAGTTCCTGGACGCGCACGAGGAGCCGACCTCCGTCCGCTTCCATGTGATGGACCTGGACGACTTCCTCCTCGGCCCGCTCCCGAACCACCTCTTCACCCGGGACACCTCCGCCTGGATCTACGACGGGGTCGCCATCAACGCGATGCGCCTGCCCGCCCGGCAGCGCGAGACCGTGCACTTCGAGGCGATCTACCGGCACCATCCGCAGTTCCGGGACGAAGCCTTCCGCGTCTGGTCGGCGGGCCAGGCCGACTACCCGTCCACCATCGAGGGCGGCGACGTCCTGGTGATCGGCAACGGCGCCGTCCTGATCGGCATGAGCGAGCGCACCACCCCGCAGGCCGTGGAGATGCTCGCGCACAAGCTGTTCGCCGCGGGCTCGGCGCGGACGATCGTCGCGCTCGACATGCCCAAGCGGCGCGCCTTCATGCACCTCGACACCGTGATGACGATGGTCGACGGCGACACCTTCACCCAGTACGCGGGGCTCGGCATGCTCCGCTCGTACACCATCGAACCCGGCTCCGTGGAGAAGGAACTCAAGGTCACCGACCATCCGCCGGAGCACATGCACCGGGCGATCGCCGCCTCCCTCGGGCTGAGCGAGATCCGCGTCCTGACCGCCACCCAGGACGTGCACGCGGCCGAGCGCGAGCAGTGGGACGACGGCTGCAACGTCCTCGCCGTCGAGCCCGGTGTCGTCGTCGCCTACGAGCGCAACTCCACCACCAACACCCATCTGCGCAAGCAGGGCATCGAGGTCATCGAGATCCCGGGCAGCGAGCTGGGCCGGGGCAGAGGCGGGCCGCGCTGTATGAGCTGTCCCGTGGAACGGGATGCCGTATAGAGCTGCTGTATATAAATGTGGTCGGTCGTATAGACTTCCATCCGTCCCGTGTTCTCGTACCCCTGGAGCGCCCCCCATGGCGACAGTCCCGACCGCCCTCGCCGGCCGCCACTTCCTCAAGGAGCTGGACCTCACCCAGGAGGAGTTCCGCGGCCTGGTCGAGCTGGCCGCGGAGCTGAAGGCCGCCAAGAAGGCGGGGGCCGAGACGCAGTACCTGCGGGGCAGGAACATCGCGCTGGTCTTCGAGAAGACCTCGACGCGCACCCGGTGCGCGTTCGAGGTCGCCGCCGCCGACCAGGGCGCCTCGACGACGTATCTCGACCCCTCCGGCTCGCAGCTCGGCCACAAGGAGTCGGTCAAGGACACGGCCCGGGTCCTCGGGCGGATGTTCGACGCCATCGAGTACCGCGGGCACGGACAGGGCGTCATCGAGGAACTGGCCGCCTACGCCGGGGTCCCCGTCTACAACGGCCTCACCGACGAGTGGCACCCCACCCAGATGCTCGCCGACGTGCTCACCATGACCGAGCACAGCGACAAGCCGCTCACCGACATCGCCTTCGCCTACCTCGGCGACGCCCGCTACAACATGGGCAACTCCTACCTCGTCACCGGCGCCCTGCTCGGCATGGACGTCCGGATCGTCGCGCCCCGGCTGCTGTGGCCGGACGACACCATCGTCGAGGTGGCCCAGCAGCTCGCCGGTGCCTCCGGCGCCCGGATCACGCTCACCGACGACGTGAAGGAGGGCGTGCGCGGCGCCGACTTCATCGCCACCGACGTATGGGTGTCGATGGGTGAGCCCAAGGAGGTCTGGGACGAGCGCATAGCGCTGCTGGGCCCGTACGCCGTGACCATGGACGTGCTCCGCGCCACCGGCAACGAGCAGGTGAAGTTCCTGCACTGCCTGCCCGCCTTCCACGACCTCGGCACCGCCGTCGGCCGCGAGATCCACGAGCGGCACGGACTGACCGAGCTGGAGGTCACCGACGAGGTGTTCGAGTCCGAGCACTCCGTCGTCTTCGACGAGGCGGAGAACCGGATGCACACCATCAAGGCCGTCCTCGTGGCCACCCTCGGGCGGCCTGCCGCGCGCGGCGTTGCCTGACCGGCCTCACCAGGCCTTATCCTGTCCGGCGGCCCGGCGCCACCCCTGCCACGGCCGCCGCAGCGATCGACACCGGATCGCGCCCGCACCACCAGAAACGAGCACCACCCGTATGCCCGCTCAGCCCACCAAGCTGCGTACCAAGTCCCCTGCCCTGCTGGTCGCCGAATCCGGCGCCGACCGCGAAGGCCACGGCCTCAAGCGCTCGATGGGCCTCTTCCAGCTGATCTGCTTCGGCATCGGAGCGATCGTCGGCACCGGCATCTTCGTCGGCCTCTCCGACTCGGTCGCCCAGGCCGGACCCGCGGTCGTTGTCTCCTTCGTCCTCGCCGCGATCACCTGCGTCTTCACCGCCTTCTCCTTCGCCGAGCTGGGCGGCGCGATTCCGGTCTCCGGATCGTCGTACTCCTTCGCCTACGCGGGCCTCGGCGAGTCCACCGCCTTCCTGGTCGGCTGGTGCCTGCTCCTGGAGTACGGCATCTCCATCTCGGCCGTCGCCGTCGGCTGGAGCCAGTACGTCAACGAACTGCTGCACAGCCTCACCGGCCTGCAGCTCCCGGCCGCGCTCTCCGCCGGCCCGGCCGACGGCGGGATCGTCAACGTCCCCGCCGTGATCGTCATCGCCCTGGCCTCCGTGCTGCTGGTGCGCGGTGTGCGCGAGAGCGCCCGGGCCACGGCCGCCATGGCCGCGGTCAAGCTCGCCATCCTCGTCGCCTTCTGCGCCATCGGCTACAGCGCCTTCAAGGACGGCAACCTCACCCCGTTCTCCCCGGCCGGGCTCGGCGGCATCGGCGCCGGCACCACGGCCGCGTTCTTCTCGTACATCGGCTTCGACGCGATCACCACCGCCGGTGAGGAGGCGAAGAACCCGCGCCGCGACATCCCGGTCGCGATCCTCGTCTGCATGGGCCTGGTCACCCTGCTGTACTGCGCGGTGGCCGTCGCCGCCATCGGCGCCATCGGCGGCGACCAGGTCGCGAACCGCCCGGCCGCCCTCTCCTACGTCGTCAACCAGGTCACCGGCTCGGCGGTCGGCGGCGGGGTCGTCGCCTTCGGCGCGGTGGTCGCCATCGCCTCCGTCGTGCTCGCCGTGATGTACGGGCAGACCCGCATCCTGATGTCGATGTCCCGGGACGGACTCATCCCGCGCGTCTTCGAGAAGGTGTCGCCCCGGACCTCGACGCCCGTCGTCGGCACCCTGATCGTCGCGGTCGTCTTCGCCCTTCCGGCGGCCCTCGCCCCGCTGGACGCCGTGATGAACCTGTGCACCATCGGCACGCTCGCCATCATGGCCGTCGTCAACATCACGGTGATCGCCCTGCGCCGCCGCGAGCCGGGCCTCGCCCGCTCCTTCCGGGTGCCGCTGTACCCGGTCGTCCCGCTGCTCGGCGTCGGCTTCTGCCTGTACCTGATGTACGAGACGGGCTGGACGACCTGGATCCAGTTCGCGGTGTTCCTCGCGGCCGGATTCCTGGTGTACGTCCTCTACGGGCGCCGGAACTCCACGCTCACCAAGGCGCCGGACGCCGAGGTCACGCGGGACGCCGCTGACGCGGTACCACAGGCAGTCTGAACCAGACCGCCTTGCCCGACTCGGTCGGGCGGTGGCCGCAGGACGAGCTGAGGGCGCGGAGCAGCAGCAGACCGCGCCCGTGCTCCTGCCAGGGGTCGGGCTGCTCGACGACGGGCCGGGCCAAATGGCCGGGCGGCGCCGGGTCCGGGTCGTGCACCTCGACCTGGCAGCCGGTCGGCCGCAGCTCCACCACCAGCTCTATCGGGCCGTTGCCCGAGGTGTGCTCCACCGCGTTGGCGACCAGCTCGGCCGTGAGCAGCTCGGCGGTGTCGCTGTCGGCCGCATGCTCCAGTTCCGCCAGTGCCGTACGGACCAGCGCACGCGCCACCGGCACCGCGGCGGCGGTGTGCGGCAGCGCGATGCGCCACGAGGCTGGGGCGGAGGGGCTCTCGTACAAGGCGGTTCCGTTCATGGAGCAGGCTGTCCTGCTTTCAACCCAAGAGATGGTACGGCGCCCCACTTCAGCGTCTCTCAAGGGGCACCGCAGGGGGCCTGTGGCCCCGGTACCGGGCGGCTTACCCGCTACCACGGCCCGCCTAGCGCGGCCGCTCCCACTGTTACCTCCCTGTCGACCACCCGTGACCGGCGTGACCGCACTCAACCAATTGCGCCACTCGTGTCGCGTGCTCGTGACGACAGTCATAAATCGGTGATAGCTTCATGGGGTAGAGCTACGTGAGGCACCGCCGCCCTGGGAGGCCGCCGTCATGAGTCCCTTCACCGGCTCCGCCACCCGCACCTCCGACTGGGAGCACTTGCGGGTGGATACCGCCGACGGAGTCGCCACCGTCACCCTCGCGCGCCCCGAGAAACTCAACGCCCTCACCTTCGGCGCCTACGCCGACCTGCGCGACCTGCTCGCCGAGCTGTCCCGCGAGAGGTCGGTCCGCGCCCTGGTGCTGACCGGCGAGGGCCGCGGCTTCTGCTCCGGCGGCGACGTCGACGAGATCATCGGCGCGACGCTGTCCATGGACACCGCGCAGCTCCTCGACTTCAACCGGATGACCGGACAGGTCGTGCGGGCCGTACGGGAGTGCCCGTTCCCGGTGATCGCGGCGGTGCACGGGGTGGCGGCCGGCGCGGGAGCGGTACTGGCCCTCGCGGCCGACTTCCGCATCGCCGACCCCTCGGCCCGCTTCGCCTTCCTCTTCACCCGCGTCGGCCTGTCCGGCGGCGACATGGGCGCGGCCTATCTGCTGCCCCGGGTGGTCGGTCTCGGCCACGCGACCCGCCTCCTGATGCTCGGTGAACCGGTGCGGGCGGTGGAGGCCGAGCGGATCGGCCTGATCAGCGAACTGACCGAGGAGGGCCACACCGACGAGGCCGCCCTCGCCCTGGCCCACCGCCTCTCCAACGGCCCGGCCCTCGCCTACGCCCAGACCAAGGCCCTGCTCACAGCGGAGCTGGACATGCCGCTGGCGGCGGCGGTGGAACTGGACGCCTCGACACAGGCGCTGCTGATGAACGGCGAGGACTACGCGGAGTTCCACGCGGCGTTCACGGAGAAGAGGCCCCCGAAGTGGAGGGGGCGGTGACCGTGGAAGCCGACGGGAGGGTGCCGACCCCAGGGGCGCGGGGAACTGCGCGACCAGCCGCGACGAGCCCGCAGCCGCCGCACATGTCCAGCCACCCCCGACGCATCGCGATCATCGGCGGCGGCCCCGGCGGCCTGTACTCGGCCGCCCTGCTCAAACGCCTGGACCCGGCCCGCGAAATCACCGTCTGGGAACGCAACGCCCCCGACGACACCTTCGGCTTCGGAGTGGTCCTCTCCGACGAAACCCTCGGCGGCATCGAACACGCCGACCCCACGGTCTACGAGGCCCTGCAGAAGCACTTCGTCCGCTGGGACGACATCGACATCGTCCACCGCGACACCCGCCAGACCTCCGGAGGCCACGGCTTCGCGGCCCTCGGCAGAAAACGCCTCCTGGAAATCCTGCACGAGCGCTGCCGCGACCTGGGCGTGGAGCTGCGCTTCCGCAGCGAGGCACCGTACCCCGCCTGGCTCGCCGAGGCATACGACCTCGTCATCGCCACCGACGGCGTGAACAGCACCACACGTGAGGCCTACACCCATGTGTTCCAGCCCCATGTGGCCACCCACCGCTGCCGCTATATCTGGCTGGCCGCGGACTTCGCCTTCGACGCCTTCCGCTTCGAGATCGCGGAGACCGAGCACGGCGTGATGCAACTGCACGGCTACCCGTACGCGGCCGATGCCTCCACCGTGATCGTCGAGATGCGCGAGGAGGTGTGGCGGGCCGCCGGGTTCGACGAACTCGGCGAGCAGGAGTCGGTCGAGCGCTGCGCGAAGATCTTCTCGGACGCACTGGGCGGGCGGCCCCTGCGCTCCAACAAGTCCGCGTGGATCAACTTCCGCACGGTCGTCAACGAGCACTGGTCCTACGGCAACATCGTCCTCCTCGGCGACGCCGCCCACACCGCCCACTTCTCCATCGGCTCCGGCACCAAGCTGGCCGTCGAGGACGCCCTCGCGCTCGCCGCCTGCCTGGAGGAACAGCCCACCCTGGCCGAGGCGTTGACGGCCTACGAGACCGAGCGCAAACCCGTCGTCGCCTCCACCCAGCGCGCCGCCCGCGCCAGCCTGGAGTGGTTCGAGAACATCGCGCTGTACCTGCGCCAGCCGCCCCGCCAGTTCGCCTTCAACCTGCTCACCCGCAGCCGCCGCGTCACCCACGACAACCTCAGACTGCGGGACGCCGGCTTCACCGAGTCCGTGGAGCGCGAGTTCGGCTGCCCGCCCGGTACGCCCCCGATGTTCACCCCCTTCCGGCTGCGCGGTCTGACCCTGCGCAACCGGGTCGTCGTCTCGCCCATGGACATGTACTCCTCGGTCCAGGGCATCCCCGGCGACTTCCACCTGGTCCACCTGGGCGCCCGCGCCCTCGGCGGTGCCGGTCTGGTGATGACCGAGATGGTGTGCGTCAGCGAGGAGGGCCGGATCACCCCCGGCTGCGCCGGTCTCTACACCGGCAGACAGGGCGAGGCCTGGCGGCGGATCACCGAGTTCGTGCACGACCGGTCACCGGGCACCGCGATCGGCGTGCAGCTCGGCCACAGCGGGCGCAAGGGCTCGACGAAGCTGATGTGGGAGGGCATGGACGAACCCCTGCCCGACGGCAACTGGCCGCTCGTGGCCGCCTCCCCGCTGCCGTACAAGCCCGAGAGTCAGCTGCCGCGCCAGCTCTCCCGCGCCCAACTCACGGACATCCGGGAACAGTTCACCGCCGCCGCCTGGCGTGCGGCCCGCGCCGGCTTCGATCTGCTCGAACTCCACTGCGCTCACGGCTATCTGCTCTCCGGCTTCCTCTCCCCGCTGACCAACCGGCGCACCGACGCCTACGGCGGCTCGCTGGAGAAACGGCTGCGCTTCCCGCTGGAGGTCTTCGACGCCGTACGCGGGGTGTGGCCGGAGGAGCGGCCCATGACCGTGCGCATCTCCGCCACCGACTGGGCCGAGGGCGGCACCACGGCCGAGGACGCCGTCGAGATCGCCCGCGCCTTCGCCGCCCACGGCGTCGACGCGATCGACGTGTCGACCGGGCAGGTGGTGGCCGAGGAGAAGCCGGAGTACGGGCGGTCGTACCAGACGCCGTTCGCCGACCGGATCCGGCACGAGGTCGGCGTCCCGGTCGTCGCGGTCGGCGCGATCTCCTCCTGGGACGACGTCAACTCGCTGATCCTGGCCGGGCGTACGGACCTGTGCGCGCTGGCCCGACCTCACCTCTACGACCCGCACTGGACCCTGCACGCCGCCGCCGAGCAGGGGTACGAGGGTCCGGGCGTCGCGTGGCCCGACCCGTACCGCGCGGGCAGCCGGCCCCCGCAGACCGGACGCACGGACGCCCCCAAGCCACGGCTCACCCTGGAGGGTTGACCTCGGCCATGCCCGCGGTCAGCGTCGTGCCGTCCGCCGGGTCGATCAGGATGAACGCGCCGGTGCGCCGGGAGACCGCGTGGTCGTCGAGGGCCAGCGGCTCGGCCGTGCGCAGGCTGATCCGGCCCAGGTCGTTCGCCGTCAGCTCGGAGACGAGCCCGAGTCCGGCGGAGAGGAAGCGGCGTATCTCGACGCCGTCGAGGACCTCCACCCGGTGTCCCTCGGCTGCCGGCCGGTCTCCCAGGATGCGGGCGATCGTCGTCTTGCCCGCGCTTTGTTGTGGCCGGGCTCACAGCCCGGCGAACGTCGCTCCCGCGTCCCGCAGCCGCTCGTGGAGTCCCCGGAACACCTCGGCCGACCGCGCGCCCGGCCAGTTCGCGGGCAGCAGGTGCACGGGCAGGCCCGGGTCGGTGTAGGGGAGGTGGCGCCAGGTGTCCAGGGCCAGGAGGTAGTCGCGGTAGGCCTCCTCCGGCGGAGTGTCCGTGCGCCGCTCCCAGTCGTGCAGCACGCCCTCGTGCGCGTCGAGGAACGCCTCGTGCTCCTTGGCGATCGCGGCCAGGTCCCACCAGCGGGCGACCGCCTCGACCGTGGGCGCGAAGCCGAGGTGCGCGCCGCGGAAGAAGTCGACGTACGGGTCGAGCCGCAGCCGCTGCAGGGTGTGCCGGGTCTCCTCGTACAGCCGCGCCGGTGCGATCCACACCCCGGGGGCCGCCGTGCCGAAGCCCAGGCCCGCCAGCCGGGAGCGCAGCACGTGCCGCTTCTGCCGCTCCGACTCCGGCACCGAGAACACGGCGAGCACCCAGCCCTCGTCCTCGGGCGGTGCGGTCGCGTAGATGCGCCGGTCGCCGTCGTCGAGCAACTGCCGTGCTTCGGGTGAGAGTTCGTACCCGGCCGCGCCCTGCTCCGTACGGGCGGGCCGCAGCAGGCCGCGCCGCTTGAGCCGGGACACAGACGAGCGTACGGAGGGCGCGTCCACGCCGACCGCGGCCAGCAGCCGGATCAGCTCGGCGACGGGTACCGGACCGGGTGTGAAGCGGCCGTACGCGCCGTAGAGCGTGACGATGAGGGACCGTGGTGCGTGTTGCTCGGACACGTTGATCATCTTAGGTCTTCGGCATCACGGCTGGTCGCCTTCGGTACGGAGGCGATAGCGCTGGAGCTTGCCGGTCGCCGTGCGCGGCAGCGCGTCGAGGAACACGATCTCGCGCGGGCACTTGTACGGCGCCAGCTCGGACTTGACGAAGCCGCGCAGCGCGTCGGCGTCCCGCTCCGCGCCCTCCTTCAGCACGGTGTACGCCACGACCACCTGTCCGCGGGCCTCGTCGGGCTGCCCGATCACCGCCGCCTCGACCACGTCCGGGTGGCGCAGGAGCGCGTCCTCCACCTCCGGTCCGGCGATGTTGTACCCGGCCGAGATGATCATGTCGTCGGCGCGGGCGACATAGCGGAAGTAGCCGTCGTCCTCGCGGACGTAGGTGTCACCGGTGACGTTCCAGCCGGCGCGCACATAGTCCCGCTGCCGAGGATCGGCGAGGTACCTGCAGCCGACCGGCCCGCGCACGGCGAGCAGCCCGGGCTCCCCGTCCGGCACCGGATCCCCGTCGGCGTCCTGCACGCGCGCCTGCCACCCCGGCACCGGAACACCGGTCGTCCCGGGCCTGATCTGCTCGTCGGCGGCGGAGACGAAGATGTGCAGCAGCTCGGTGGCGCCTATGCCGTTGATGATCCGCAGGCCGGTGCGCTCGTGCCAGGCCCGCCAGGTGGCGGCGGGCAGGTTCTCCCCGGCGGACACACAGCGTCTGAGTGACGAGATGTCATGGCCGTCCAGGTCGTCGAGCATCGCGCGGTACGCGGTGGGCGCGGTGAACAGGACCGAGACCCGGTGCTCGCCGATCGCGGGCAGCAGCCGCTTGGGGGTCGCCTGTTCGAGGAGCAGCGCGCTGGCGCCGGCCCGCATCGGGAACACCACCAGCCCCCCGAGGCCGAAGGTGAAGCCCAGCGGGGGACTGCCCGCGAAGACATCGTCCACATGTGGTTTGAGCACATGCTTCGAGAAGGTGTCCGCTATGGCGAGCACATCCCGGTGGAAGTGCATGCACCCTTTCGGGCGACCGGTGGTGCCGGAGGTGAACGCGATCAGCGCGACGTCGTCGGACGCGGTGTCGACGGCGGGGTACGGGGTGCCGGGCGCCGGGCGGTTGAGGAGGTCGTCCGGGGCGTCACCGCCGTACGTCGTGATGCGCAGCCCGGGGATCTCCGCCTTGGCGAGGTCGTCGACGGCGCGGATGTCGCACAGCGCGTGGCCCACCCGGGCGATCGAGCAGATCGTGCCCAGCTCGTGCGGGCGCTGCTGGGCCAGCACGGTGACGGCCACCGCGCCCGCCTTCAGCACCGCCAGCCAGCAGGCCGCGAGCCAGGGCGTGGTGGGGCCGCGCAGCAGGACGCGGTTGCCGGGGACCACGCCCAGGTCGCGCGTGAGGACGTGCGCGATGCGGTCGACGTGGGCCCGGAGGTCGCCGTAGGTCCAGCTGTCGCCGGTGGGCGCGTGGAACACGGGACGCGCCGGGTCGGCGTGGTCCAGGAGCTCGGCGGCGCAGTTCAGCCGCTCGGGGTAGTGCAGCTCCGGCAGGTCGAAGTGGAGCTCCGGCCATTCGTCGGGTGGTGGCAGGTTGTCGCGCGCGAAGGTGTCGACGTGCGCCGAGACGTTCATGACGGTCCGCCCCCTTGCCTGGTGGGCTCGCGTGGGCTCGTGGTGCGCTCGCGCAAGGAGCGTATCGTGTTGGTGACGGCAGTCAACAGTTCGCGATACCGTCGATCGGGGGTCGATGGCGGCCCGCCGTGGAGGGAGGACCGGCAGTGCCCGCATTCTCGCTCGAACCGGAACAGATCGCCTGGTGTGCCGAGCTGCGCGCCCTGGCCGCGGAGCGGCTGCGCCCGCTCGCGGAGAAGGGCGAGCCCGGCCGGGTCGACCGGGCGCTCCTCACGGAACTGGGCCGGCTCGGTCTGCTCTCGCGCCTGTTCACCTCCGGCGCCCTGGACCTGTGTCTGATGCGCGAGTCCCTGGCCCAGGTCTGCACGGAGGCCGAGACCGCCCTGGCCCTCCAGGGTCTCGGCGCCCACCCGGTCCACGCCCATGGCACCCCCGCCCAGCGGGACCGCTGGCTGCCCCGGGTGTCCGACGGCAGCGCGGTGGCAGCGTTCGCGCTGAGCGAGCCGGGGGCGGGCTCGGACGCGGCGGCGCTCGCCCTGCGGGCGGAACTGCGGGGAGCGGGGCGCTGGCGGCTCACCGGGCAGAAGTGCTGGATCTCCAACGCCCCCGAGGCCGACTTCTACACCGTCTTCGCGCGGACCACCCCCGATGCGGGTGCGCGCGGGGTGACCGCCTTCCTGGTGCCCGCCGACCGGCCCGGCCTCACCGGTTCGCCCCTGGAGATGCTCTCCCCGCACCCCATCGGCAGCCTCGACTTCGACGCCGTACCCGTGACCGAGGACGATGTGCTCGGGGAGGTCGACCGCGGATTCCGGGTCGCGATGGGCACGCTCAATCTCTTCCGCCCGAGCGTCGGTGCCTTCGCCGTCGGCATGGCCCAGGCGGCGCTCGACGCGACCCTCGCCCATACGGCCGGACGGGACGCGTTCGGCGGCAAGCTGAGGGATCTGCAGGCGATCGCTCATCAGGTGGCGGAGATGGCGCTGCGCACGGAGGCGGCCCGCCTGATGGTCTACGCGGCGGCGACGGCGTACGACGAGTCCGCCCCCGACGTCCCCAGGCGCGCCGCGATGGCGAAGCTGCTGGCCACCGAGACCGCGCAGTACGTCGTCGACGCGGCCGTCCAGCTGCACGGCGCCCGGGCGCTGGAGCGGGGCCATCTGCTCGAACACCTCTACCGCGAGGTGCGCGCCCCGCGTATCTACGAGGGTGCCAGCGAAGTCCAACGCGGCATCATCGCCAAGGAGTTGTACGCCACCGCCGAGGGGGAGGCCCGTCCGTGACGACCGAGCGCGTCAATCCGCCCGACCTGTCCCCGCCCGCCGGCTTCTCCCACGCGGTCGTCGCCACCGGCACCCGCGTGGTCTTCCTCGCGGGCCAGACCGCCCTCGACACCGACGGCAAGGTCACCGGCGACACCCTCCCCGAACAGTTCGAGAAGGCGCTCGGTAATCTCCTCACCGCCCTGCGCGCGGCCGGCGGCACCCCCGCCGACCTCGCCCGCGTCACCGTGTACGCCACCGACGTCGCCGCCTACCGCACCCAGGCCCCCGAGCTCGGGCGGATCTGGCGCCGGTTGGCGGGCCGCACCTATCCGGCCATGGCGGTCGTGGAGGTCGTACGACTGTGGGACGAGCAGGCCCTGGTCGAGCTCGACGGCTTCGCCGTGCTGTCCTAGAGCCTTTCCGAGCCGGGGCTCAGGCCGCGACCGTCTGCCGTTCGGCCGGTGCCCGGTGCGGCGGCACGACGCTGCCGTCGGCGTGCAGCTCACCCGTGTCGTCGAAGACGATCCCCCCGTCGCACAGCAGGCTCCAGCCCTGCTCGGGGTGGGCGGCGACGATGTGCGGGGCGCCGCTGTCGTGAGTCGGGGTCCGGTGGGAACACATGGCACACCTCCGCGTCGGATGTGACGGGTGCCTGCGGCCCGTTCGCCGCCCGGCACGAGTAGACCATGCCCCCCTCGTGAACTCCTCGGAACGGCCTGAAGCGAAGTGTGACAACTCGCGGACAACTCCCTGACCGTTCCACGACCGCCGTGACTCGCCCCCGATGGAGTGACGTTCACACACGGTGCCGCGCCCGCCCGGTACCAGTGGGTACCCCCCACTGCACGATCGGAAAGGCCCCCCATGCCCGTACGTCCCGCCCTCGCCGCGGCCGCCGCCGGAGCCGCCGCGCTCGCGCTGCTCTGCGCCGCCGTCGCCCCCGCCACCGCCGACCCGAACGAGACCGTCACCGTCGATCCGACGGGCCGCGTCGCGGCGGACGGCACCGTGACCCTCTCCGGCACCTATCGCTGCACCGGCGGCACGGGACCGGTGTTCGTCAGCAGCTCCGTCGGCCAGGACTCCTCGACCGTCCGCTACGGCATCGGCGGCACCGAGGCGGTGTGCGACGGCGCCGCACACACCTGGGTGAACACCGGCAAGGTCGAAAAGGACCGGCTTCGCCCCGGCGCGGCCCGGGTCGAGGCCACCGTGATGGAACTGCGCCCCGAAGGCGGTCTGCCACTGCCGTACTTCCACGCTCACCAGGAGCGGGAGGTGACGCTCGGACAGGGCTGAGCGCACGCACACGGCGGCCCGGCGCCCCCCCGGGGCCCGGGCGCCCCGCCCCGGTGAAGGCGCGCCGGGGGGCCAGGAGTGGGGCGGGCCGGGCGGAGGGGAGAGCACACCGCGAGACACAACAAACA
>NZ_JBFAIQ010000016.1:147601-203197 GCF_040654755.1 Streptomyces sp. NPDC050625 | reverse complement strand
GGGCCGTTAGTAGCGCGTCAGCCGCCCCCGGCGCCGGCGTCGGCTGACGGATCCAACCCCTCTCATGGGGTGCCCATCGTGGCAGCCCGTCCTTCTGCGGCCGACACGAAGCCGGCGCGTTCCACGGGTTGGGCAACCACTCCCCCGGAGAGGACAGGCGGCCCACCGTTGGATGTAACCGTTATCCGTCCAGTTGGCATATGGCAGCAACAGGTGACGGTGTTCCAACACTCGAATGGCGTACTTCGTATGATGGAATATTCGTTCATATGTGCCCTGAACTGATGACAGCCTTATATCCCAGGGGAGTTGACGCCAAGGCCGTGCCAAAGAGACCGGGACTGAATCCTCACTCAGCCGTGACGTTTCAGCAAGTCACAGTAAACCAGAAGACCGCGATGGGTCGACTCCAACTTGGCGATTCAGCAGCCGACTTCAGTCATTCTCTGCACGCCAGGACAATGGCAACCACCAGGCTCAGCACACACTCCTGTTGGAGCCGTGGATGCGGTTTCACGTGGATCGTACGTCGCGTCGTACTCCGATCGAGTGATGCGGGGACCGCTCCTCTTGAGGTATCACTCGCCCGTGCTGCATTACTGGATTACGAACCGGCGGGTTGCCCATCCCTTTCCGGGGACGTGACTGCTACCCGTTCCGGTCGTCACTCCCAGCACGCGAAGTGCGCGGCGATCAGGTCGAGTTCTCGTTCCCGACGCAGGACGTCCCCTGAAACAAATGGGGTTCCACTCCCGCCGGCGTCGTTGCCAATGTGCGCGTATGTCATCTTTCCAAGGGAGTGCCATCATGTTTCGTTCTCGTCTTGCCGCCGCCACCGTCACAGCTGTCCTTGCGGCGGGCGCCGTAGTGGGCATCGCCCCCCTGGCCATGGCGGCCCCAGCCGCGGCTGCCTCACCGTGTGTCAACGATCTGGCGGCGGCGCAAGCGTCCAACAACGAGGCCATCGCCGCCGACCAGGTCGGCGACACCGTGACCGCCCGCACCCACAACCTGTCCACCGCCACCTCCCTGGTCGCGGCGATGGGCGACTGTGCCGGGCAGCCGCAGGTCGTGGGGGCCAACATCGTCACGGCTGCCGGGGCCAACGCGGGCGCCACCCTCTACAACCTGGTCGGCGCCTCCAGCGCGGCCCTGAGCGCCGAGCGGGCAACCGCTTCTGCGATCGACCAGGCGCTGGCCAACGCGAGCTGACCAGTACACACAGGCAGGTACCTGAGTAGGGACCCCTGCCTCCCGCCCCGGCCTACGCCGGGCTCGACACCCCCCGGTCCGACGCGCCCCCGGTCCGGGGGGCCGTAAAAGCCGGGCATTCACCGTCGCTGCGGCGGCGACGGTGAATGCCCGGCCCAACCGGTGACAAGGGGTCTTCATCGGCGATGGCTCCATTCTTCTCACGGCGAGGTCATCATGCTGGTTGTCGCCTTTCTCAATTCTCTGAGCCGAGCCTGCCTCCGGGCGTCAAGGTTGCTGCTTCCCGCGCGTGCCTGCTCTCCGCCCGCGGCACAGAGCTCAAATTCGCCGCATGCGGACGGAGTTGACACAAAACCCCGTGACGCAGGGCGCATTCAAGGAAAAGGAAATCGCAGGGACGACGGGTGAGTATCCGCCCCCTGCCCGTCACACCGATACCGGAGCTGGACGTGTCGAACTCTATTCGGGTCATTCTTTCCGAGGGGCCGGAGTGGGTTCCCCTTCCCGCCGTATGGGAAGTCGAGTCCCTCGAAGCCGAACCCAAAGTGAAGATCCTGTGCGGGAATGCCTATGAACACTTCGAGTTCTCGGGCTCGTACTCCGCACGGGAAGGCGAGCACATGCCCGTCTACCGCTGGTGCCGCCGCACCTATGTGGCCGAATAACCCATCGCGTTCCTGAAGGAGAAACGCCATGAACAATCCTCTGTCATCTGCGAGTCACTCGTGAGCCGGCGGACCGGGACACGCGCCCGGGACGCCGTGGTCACCGGAATCGGGCTGTGTCTTCCGGGGACGGAATCGGCGGTGTTCACCACGGACGACCTCTGGCACATCGCCTCCGCCGGAACGTCCTGCCTCGTCAAGAAGGGCGTCTACTACGGCAGCGTCGACCTGCCGAAGGACACGTTCGAGGAACGGGTCCCCGGCGTTCCCGAGTTCTTCTCACGCCACTACACGGACGCCCACCGCTTCGGACTGGTGTCCCTGTCCCAGGCGTGCGCGGATGCCGACCTCGATGTCCAGCGCGATCTCGAAGAGGCCGCCATCCTGGTGGGCCGCGGCGGGGTGGACGCCAACATCGACAGCTATCTCGCCGTGCTGCGAGCCGATCCCGCGACCTATCCCGTCGCCGAGGCACTGGAGATGTTCGTCGCCGCGGAGCAGGCCGTCACCCCCTCGGACGTCGCTCTGGTCCAGGGCGCGCTCACCCGGTCGAAGGGTGCCAACTTCACCGTGTCGTGCGGCTGCGCGTCCTCGGCCCTGCAGATCGGCCTCGCCCAGCGCCTGATCGCCGCCGGCGAGATCGACATCGCCGTGGTCACCGGGGTCGACGTCTTCAGCGTCACACTCATCCGCAACATCCAGCGCCTGCTGAGCGGAGCCCAGCAGACCTACGACGCCATGCGGTCCCAGGACATGCCCAGCCTGCTGCCGTCGTTCGACGCTCTGATGCGTCCCTATGACCGGCGCGCCGACTGCATCAACCACGGGGAAGGGTCCGCGACCGTCATCCTCGAAAGCCGGGAACACGCCTTCGGACGGGATGCACACGTCTACGGTCAGGTCCTGTCGCAGGCCACCACCCGCGACGGGCTCGCCAATCCGCTGGCCTGCGACGACACCGGGAAGGCACTGGTGTCCGCCGTCCGTCGCTGCCTCGGTGACACCTGGGACATCTCCCAGGTGCCCTACCTCCACGGGGGCAGCGACGGCAACGTGGTGGTCACGACGTTCGAGGCGAACGCGGTCCGTGAGCTGTACGGCCCCGCGTCCCGCGACCTGCTCATGTCCTCGCAGGAGGGCTGTTTCGGCCACAACGGCGCCCCTGCGGGCTGTCTCGGGGTGGCGCTGACCCTGCTGATGATGAACCACGGCCAGGTCTGTCCGACGGCCAACTGCGAGGAGCCGGCGGACTGTCTGACCTTCGATCCGGTGCCGGGGACCGCGCCCCGCCCCCTCGACTTCGACTACGCCCTCAGCTTCAACTACCAGGTCGGGGGCGTCAAAAGCGCGATCCTGCTGGGAAGCCCCGACGTCTGAGCAACCTCCGGGGCTCGGCCCTCTCCCCGCTCCGGGGCGCCCCCCTCACCTCCCCCGGCCCGTCCCGCCCACCGCGCGGCCCGCCACGCGGCACACCTCCTTCTCCCCGAGCAGCACCCATTCCCACCTCTCCCCTGGACGACAAGGAGACTCCCGTGGCCAACGACAACCATCGCCCGCGCCTTCCGCACGCGCCCATCGCCGTCATCGGCATGGGCTGCCGACTCCCCGGAGACGCCGACTCCCCGGCCGCCTTATGGCGCCTGCTGGTCGAGGGCCGGGAAGCAGTGGGCGCGCCGCCTCCCGGCCGCGAGACGACCGACCCCGCAGCGGGCGCGCCGGCCGACGCACAACCCGCCCTCCAGAAGGGCGGGTATCTGAAGGACGTCTCCCGGTTCGACGCCGACTTCTTCGGAGTCGCCGGTCGCGAGGCCGACGTCCTCGACCCCCAGCACCGGCTCCTGCTGGAAGTCGTCTGGGAGGCCCTCGAACATGCCGGGCTGCCTCCCGATCGGCTCGCCGGCTCCCCAACGGGCATCTTCACGGGCCTCAGCTACAACGACTACATGGACCAACTGGCCGGCCACCCCCAGGAACTGGAAGGCTCCATCCTGACGAACGGTCACTGTGTCGCCGCCGGCCGCGTCTCCTATCTCCTCGGTCTGCACGGCCCCAGCATCGCCCTCGACACCGCATGCTCGTCCTCCCTGGTCGCCTTCCACCTGGCCTGCTCCGCACTGCGCCGCGAGGAGTGCGACCTCGCGCTGGCCGCCGGCGTCACGCTCATGCTCGCCCCGCGCGTCACCCGGTCATTCGCCAGGATGGGCATGCTGTCCCCGACCGGGCGCTGCCACACCTTCGACGCCGCCGCGGACGGTTTCGTCCGCGGCGAGGGGTGCGGCGTCGTCGTACTCAAGCGCCTGGCCGATGCCCGCAGGGACGGCGACCGTATCCTCGCCGTCGTACGCGGGTCGGCCGTGAACCAGGACGGGCGCTCCGACGGACTCGCCGCCCCGTCCCCCGCCGCCCAGCAGGCTCTCTACCGCACGGCACTCGCCCGGGCCGGGGTCGACCCGGCCCATCTCTCACTGATCGAGGCCCACGGCACCGGCACCCCCGTGGGTGACCCGGTCGAGTTCGCCAGCCTGGCCGCCGTGTACGGCAACGGCCTGTCTCCCTGCGCTCTGGGCTCGGTCAAGACCAACCTCGGCCACCTGGAGCCCGCCGCGGGCATCACCGGGCTGATCAAGACCGTGCTGTGTCTTCAGCGCGGGATCATCCCGCCCAACCTCCACTTCACCGACTGGAACCCGGCCATCCACGCGGACGCGACCCGCTTCTTCGTCCCCCTCGAAGCCACTCCGTGGCCGAAGAAGCAACCGGTCAGGCTGGCCGCCGTCTCCTCGTTCGGCTTCTCCGGCACCAACGCCCACGTCATCCTGCAGGAGCCGCCGCAGTCCCGCCGTACCGGCCTGCCCGCCCCCCGCCGGCCCCGGACGGCGCCACCCGAGGTGGTGTTGGTGGCGGCAGGATCCCACCGCGCCCTGCCGACTGCCGCCCGCCGACTGGCCGACTGGCTGGCGACCGACGGCGGCGACGTCCCGCTGCGGGACGTCGCGCACACGCTGGCCCTGCGCCGCAGCCCCGGCCGAGGGCGTCTCGCGGTCATCGCGTGTTCCCGCAGCGAGACGATCGATGCACTACGGCTGTTCGTGAACGGAACGCCGGATCCGGCCCTCATCGCCGGTACGGCCGATGTCACCGCCCCCCGCAGGCCGGTGTTCGTGTTCTCCGGCCAAGGCTCCCAATGGCCCGGCATGGGACGCGAACTCCTCGCCCGGAACGAGGCCTTCGCCAAAGCCCTGTCCGCCGTCGACACGCTCGTCCGCAGCGAAGCCGGCTTCTCCGTCGTTGACCTGATCCGGGCCGGCGAACCCATCTCCGGATGCGCGCGGATCCAGCCGACGATCTTCTCCCTGCAGATCGCCCTGGCCGCGGCCTGGAAGGCCCATGGCGTCCAACCCGCCGCCGTCATCGGCCACTCCATGGGAGAGGCCGCGGCAGCGGTCGTGGCCGGGGCGCTCACCCTCGCCGACGGTGTCCGTGTCATCTGCCGTCGCTCGGCACTGCTCAAACGGATCGCCGGCACGGGCGCGATGGCCAGCGTCAGCCTGGACCGGGCCTCGGTGGAGGCCGCCCTGGCCGATGCCGGGACCGACGCGGTGTCCGTCGCCGTCCTGGCCGGACCCGACACCACCATCGTCTCCGGCGACACCGACCAGATCACCCAGCTGATCAGCAGTTGGCAACGGCACGGGATCCGCGCCGTTCCCATCGCGGTCGACGTCGCCTCTCACAGCTCCCACGTCGACCCGCTCCTGACCGATCTGCACCAGGCCCTGTCGGGTCTGGCCCCGCGACCGCCGCAGATCCCCTTCTACTCCACCGTGACCGAGGACCCACGCCGCACGCCCCTCCTCGACGCCGCCTACTGGTGCGACAACCTGCGCCACCCCGTGCTCTTCCACCCCACCGTGGCCGCGGCCGCCCAGGACCGGCACCAGATCTACATCGAAGTCTCACCCCACCCCGTGGTCACCCAGTCGCTCACCGAAAGCCTGGCCCGACTGGCCCCCGAGGCCGTGGTCCTGCCCACCCTGCGTCGCGCACAGGACGAAGTCACCGTCTTCCGCACCCAGCTCGCCACCCTCCACTGCAATGGCGCCACCGTCGACTGGACCCCCCTGTACGGCGACGGAGGCCTGACCGACGCTCCCACCATCACCTTCGACCGCGCGCGCCACTGGGCCGCCGGCCGGGCTCCGTCCACCGACACGGGCGCCCTGCCCGGCCGGCACACCGAAGTTCCCGGTGACCAGACCCGCCACACCTGGCGCGCCACCGCTCCGGCCCGCCACCTGCCCTGGCTCAAGGACCATCGCGTCCACGACACCTGCGTCCTGCCCGGCGCCGGCTTCTGCGCCCTGCTGCACACCACGGCCCGCACCGCGCTCGGCGGTGGGGCCTCCACACACATCCACCTGAGCGGCATCACCTTCCACGACCTGCTCCGGCTGAATGACGACACCGACCTGAGCACCACCGTCACCCTCGCCACCGGGGGGCAGGCCACCTGCGAGATCCACTCCCGCAACCCGGACGGCTCCTGGCAGTTGCACGCCTCGGCCGTCGCCCGCCACGACCTCTCGACCCAGATCACCCGCGCCGCATCCGTCCCCGACCTCGACCGCAAGCACCCCGTCCCCCTCACCCCCGCCGAGCTGTACGCCAGGCTGCGCGCCTGCGGACTCGAACACGGCCCGGCGTTCACCGGCATCACCACCCTGCACACCACGAAGCGGCAGGACAGCTTCTGGGCCCGCATCCAGGTGCCGCCCACCGCCCGCACCCCCGAACCCGGCCTGAGCATCCATCCCGTCCTCCTCGACCTGTGTCTGCAACTGCTGGTCGCGGGAGCCGGCCACGAGACCCCACCCGCACCCATCCTGCCGGTCCAGGTCCGCAGCCTGCGGATTCTCGGCGACCCCGCGCAGGCGGCACACGCCCACGCACGGATCACCGAGAACGGCGAGACGACGCTCGCCGGAGACGTCCGCGTCCTGGACGCCCACGGGCGGCCGGTCGTCGCCCTCGACGGCGTGCGTTTCGTCCGCCGCGCGCCCGCCGAGGGCACGCCCGTGGATCAGTGGTTCATGGAGCATGGCTGGCACCGCGGCCCGCGTCCCCGCGGCGGCCCGGCCGCCGCGCCCGGCAACTGGCTCGTGGTGGGCGAGGGCGACGGCGAGGCCGACCGGCTGGCCGGACTGCTTCGCGACGCCGGCGCCCGGGTCGAGGCGCGCGAACTCCCCCTGAGCGCGGACGGGCTCGCCTCACTGGCCGACGCCTACCGTCAGTACCTGGCCGCCAGAGCAGACTCCTGGCGCGGCGTCGTCCTGCTGTGCGGCACGCCCTCGGCCCACGACACCGACCCCACCCACGGCGCACAGCAACGGGCCCGGCGGCTGCTCGCCTTCGCGCAGGCCGCCGACGAACACCGCGGAACCTGGCGTCTGTACGCCGCCACGCGGCACGCGTACGCCGTCACCACGAACGAGCCCGGACACCCCGCCCACGGCACCGTGCGCGGCGTGGCGCGTGTCATGGCCGTCGAGCAGCCGGGCATGCGCCCCACTCTGGTCGACACCGACCCCAACGAAAGGGGGTTGCGCGCCCTGGCCGCCGAACTCCTCGCCGACGCGCCCGAGGACGAGGTCGCACTGCGTGGCGGCAATCGCTACGTCGCCCGCATCGACCGCGCTCCCGTCTCGCCCGCCGAACGCACCGCCCGCACCACCCGAACGGTCCGGTTCGGACAGGACGGATTCCGACTGCGCGTGGGAAAGCTCGGCGATCTCGACAGCCTCGAACTGGCCGCGACCGAGCGTCGCCGGCCCGGCAAGGGCGAGGTCCAAGTTCGCGTCCAGGCCGCCGGCCTCAACTTCCGTGACGTCCTGACCTCGCTCGGCATGCTCGGTTCGCAGCCGCTCACCCCCTACCGCATCGGCTTCGAGTGCGCGGGCGTGGTGAGTGACGTAGGAGCCGGTGTGGACCATGTCCGCACCGGGGACACCGTGCTCGCCGTTCAGCTCGAAGGCGGCTCCTTCGCCTCCTTCATCACCGTCCCCGCGAGCGCTGTCGCACGTGTGCCGCGAGCCTTCGCGCCCGTCACAGCGGCGGGACTGCCCACGGCGTATCTCACCGCGTGGTACGCCTTGCGGCGCGTCGCACGACTCGCTCCCGGTGAACGGGTACTGATCCACTCCGCCACCGGCGCCACCGGTCGCGCCGCGATCGCGGTCGCCCGCCTCCTGGGCGCGGACGTCCTGGCCACAGCCGGTACGCGGGAGAAACGGCGCCACCTGCGCGGTATGGGCATCCGCTGCGTCATGGACTCCCGCACGCTGGACTTCGCCGAGCAGACCCGCCAGGCCACCGACGGCCGAGGAGTCGACGTCGTTCTCAACTCCCTGGCCGGCCCCGCCGTCCGGGCCGGGCTCGAAAGCCTGCGCCCGTTCGGCCGCTTCGTCGAACTCGGCGTACGCGACATCATGGCCGACGCCGCCCTCAGGCTCGCCCCGCTGCGCCACAACATCACCTTCAGCACCGTCGACCTCATCGAACTGCAGCAGCAGCGCCCGGAGTTGTTCGCCTCGGTGCTGCGCGAGGTCATGACCCACATTGCCGCCGGACGGCTCAAACCGCTTCTGTGCACCGAGTATCCGCTGGAGCGCGCGGCCGACGCCTTTCATCTGATGGCCCGTGCCGGTCACAACGGCAAGATCGTGCTGACCGTCCCCGACCGGGGAGAGACCACGGCTGTCCTGCCCGACGGCCCGTCCGTCGTACGCCCCGACGGCGCGTACATCATCACCGGAGGCCTGGGAGGTCTGGGACTGGCCACCGCTCGCTGGCTGGCTCAGCAGGGAGCGGGCCGCATCGTGCTCAATGGCCGCCGAGCCCCCTCGGTCGATACCGCGCGTGCCGTCAGCGACCTGAACACCGACACCAAGGTCGTGCTCGGCGACATCTCCCGGGACGGCACCGCCGAACAGCTCGTCGAGGCCGCCACCGCGGGCGGTGTCCCGTTGCGCGGGATCCTGCACTGCGCCATGGTCCTCGACGACGCCGCACTGACCACGACCCGGGACGACCAGCTCGACCGGGTCTGGGCCCCCAAGGTCACCGGTGCCTGGAATCTTCATCGGGCCACGGTGCGTCAATCACTGGACTGGTTCGTGCTGTACTCCTCGATGAGTTCGCTACTGGGCAACGCCGGACAGGGAACGTACGCGGCGGCCAACGCCTGGCTCGACGCCTTCGCCACCTGGCGCACCCGCAACGGCCTGCCCACACTGGCCGTCGACTGGGGTCCCTGGGGCGAAACCGGGCAGGCCGTCGACTTCGCCGATCGCGGCTACGAGACCATTCCCACCCGCAAGGGCCTGGCGGCGCTTCACTCCCTCCTCACCCACCGACGGGTCCAGACCGGTGTGATTCCGGGCCCGCCGCACACCTGGATCCCCCGCGCGGCCGCGGCATCCAGCCTGTTCGCCCGTCTCGCGCCGGACGGTGCCGAAGCCGAGGAGGAGTCCAAGTCCAGCGGCTCGGACATCCATGCCCGCCTCGAAGCGCTCCCGTCGGGCATGGCCCGCCAGACCGCTCTGGAGAGCTACCTCGCCGATCACATCCGCGCGATCCTGCGCACCGGCAGCACCACCCTGGACCCGCACACCCCGCTGAAATCCCTCGGGTTCGACTCACTGCTGGCCACCGAACTGCGCATCCGCCTCGACACCGACCTCGCGGTCCGCCTGGCAAGCAACTTCATCTGGCAGCACCCCACCGTGGCCTCCCTCGCCACGGCCCTGATGGCTCATATGGGCCTGGCACCGCAGGAGGACCCGTCACCTTCCGACAGCTAATCGTGCCCGGTCAGGCGTGAGCGTCGAGCACTGGACCGGCATCGTGCAGCAGTACGGCCTCGCCCGGGTGCGGGCGGGGCTGTCTGCTGGGCAGCTTCACCCGGCCCTCTCCAAGCCGTCGAGGATCAGGTCGAGTCCGAAGGCGAACTCGTCGCTGTAGTCGTAGCCGGGGCGCAGCACATGCTCGGCCGTCAGCTCGGCCAGGTGCGGGTACTGGTCGGCGGCCGCCTGCGACAAGATGGACTGCGCCAGTTGCGCGGTCTCGTCGGGGGTGTCGAAGGGCAGGCCGCGTTCCTGGAGGGCGAAGCCGTAGATGTAGCTGTCGAGGGCCGAGTAGGCGTGCGCGGTCAGCGCAACGGAGAACCCGGCCCTGCGGAGGCACCCGAGGACCGCGTCGTGGTGCCGCAGGGATGCCGGACCCGGTGAGGTCCGTGACTCCATCAGACCGATCGCCCAGCGGTGGCGGGACAGGACCCGGCGGACCGAGATCGCCCGCTGACGCATCGCCGTCTTCCAGTCGTCCTCGTCGGACGGGAGATCGATCTCGCCGAACACCAGGTCGATCATGCCGTCGAGGAGATCTTCCTTGTTGGCGACGTGGGTGTAGAGCGACATCGCCTCGACCCCGACGGCCTCGCCGAGCTTGCGCATGGTGAGCGTATCGAGTCCCCTCTCATCGGCGAGGGCGATGGCTGCATGCAGCACTCTTTGGCGGCTGAGCGGGATTCGGGGTGTTCGGTCGTGCGCGGTCTTCGGGGGCATCGGTCTCCTTTAGTCGGGAGTGTTGACAACCTTACGAGGTAAGGGCAACCCTTACGCCGTAAGGAACGCCTTACGGCGTAAGGACCGAGTTGCCCGCGAGGGGAAGACCATGAAGTCGATCGTCCAGGACCGCTACGGTGCCGCTCCCGAGGACGTTCTCCGGCTCGCGGAGACCGAGAGGCCCACGATTCGGCGTGACGAGGTCCTGGTGAAGGTGTGCGCGGCCAGCGTGGACCGGGGCACCTGGCATGTGATGGCCGGACTTCCCTATCCCGTCCGAGCGGCGGGGTTCGGCCTGCGCCGGCCGAAGTACGCCAACCCCGGCCGCGCTCTGGCCGGAACGGTCGAGGCCGTCGGTGCCGATGTGACCGGCGTCAAGCCGGGAGACGAGGTGTTCGGCATCGGCAGCAGCTCGTTCGCCGAGTACGCGCGCGCCCGCGCCGACAAGCTCGCCCCCAAGCCGGCGAACCTCTCCTTCGGCCAGGCGGCCGCGGTACCCGTCTCCGGACTCACCGCCCTGCAGGCCGTTCGCGACCGGGGACGAGTGGGGCCGGGCCAGAAGGTGCTGATCGTGGGAGCGTCGGGCGGCGTGGGTACGTTCGCCGTGCAGATCGCCAAGGCATACGGAGCCGAGGTGACGGCTGTGTGCAGCACCGCGAAGACCGCCCTGGTCAGCGCTCTCGGCGCAGACCATGTCGTCGACTACACCCGAGCCGACATCGCTGACGACACCGTCCGTTACGACGTGATCCTGGACATCGCGGGCAACCGGCGGCTGTCACAGCTCCGCCGCGCCCTCGCCCCGAGGGGCCGGCTCGTGATCGTCGGCAGCGAGACCGACGGACGTTGGCTCGGCGGCACGGACCGCCAGCTACGCGCTCAGCTGCTGTCCCCGTTCATCGGCCAGACACTCGGCACCTTCATCACGTCGGAGAACGGCCGGGACCTGATCGCCGTCCGCGAGCTCATCGAGTCCGGCAAGGTCACACCCGCCGTCGACCGGACCTACCCGATCGACGATGTCGCCGCGGCCGTCCGCCACATGCTGGACGGGCGGGCCCGCGGCAAGCTCGTCATCGGCGTCCAGGCGCCGACGGGAGGATTCTGAATGGCTGCGTGCGCCCGCGGTCAGCTCTTGGACCCGCCGATGTTGACCATCCAGGGAACCCCGAAGCGGTCCGTGCACATGCCGAACACATCGCCCCACATCTGCTTCTCCAGCGGAACGGACACGGAGCCTCCTGCCGACAGCTTCTCCCAGTAGCCGCGCAGTTCGGCGTCGTCGTCACCGCTCACACTCACCGCGAAGTTGTCGCCGACGGTGCGCTTCATACCCGGCGGAGTGTCGGCACCCATCAGGGTGAAGCCGCTCGGGGTCTCCAGCATGCCGTGCATGATCTTGTCGGCGAAGGAAGCGTCCTGCTGGCCGGAATCACCGAAGACGTTCAGGTCCAGGGTGCCGCCGAAGACCTCCTTGTAGAACTCCATCGCCTGGCGGGCGTCGCCGTCGAAGCTGAGATAGGGGTTGAGCCGCGAGGTCATGAGTACCTCCTTGAGTGGGACAAATGGCCTGATGCGGACAGGCTAGCGCGGGTGCGGGCCCGTGGCCCGCTGTCGGCTACGAATCTTTTGCGATCCCTCGGGAACCGCATTAACCGGCTTCCACCTGCGTGAAGTCCGTTTTGCTCGCCCGCGCGGCCACCCGGTCACGCCGAGTTCACCCTGCTTCCCTTCCTCGACGTTCTACGCGCGTGCTGTCATGCACGCGCTCACCATTTCCCCGAGGTGAGCATCAACTCGCCTAGGAGTCACGCATGTTGTGGAAGGTCCTCGGACGCGCAGCTGCCGCCCTCACTGCCGGGGCAGCCGTACTCGCCACCGCCGTCCCCGCGGACGCCGCCGTCTACTCCGCCTTCGCGTTTTCGCGGAGCGGCGGGCAGCCCACCATCTACGACTTCGTCAACTCGGCCACGACCTCCCTCGACATGACGATGTACGAGCTGGAGGACACCACGGCCGTCAACGACCTCATAGCCCTGAAGAACAAGGGCGTCACCGTGCGGGTGATCCTGGACCGCCAGCACCAGTCCGCCAACGGCGCGGCGTACACCGCCCTGACGAACGCGGGCGTGGGCGTGAAGTGGTCACCCTCCCGCTTCGTCTACACCCATCAGAAGACCATCACCGTGGACGGCGTCAAGTCGCTGATCCTCACCGGCAACCTCACCTCCCAGTACTACGCGACCAGCCGTGACTACGGCGTGTTCGACAACGACACCCGAGACGTCGCCTCGATCGAGAAGGTCTTCAACGCGGACTATGCCGACTCCGCGATCACCCCGACCGACGGCGACCATCTGCTCTGGTCCCCCACGGACTCCCGCAACCGGCTGCTGTCCTTCATCGACGCCGCCACCGCCTCACTCGACGTCGAGGAGCTGGAGCTGAGTGACAGCGCCGTGGTCGACGCGATCGTGGCGAGGGCGAGGGCGGGCGTCGCCGTGCGAGTGGTCCTGGAGAACCCCGCCGGCTACGCCGGTCAGGTGTCCGCGATCAAGGCCGCCGGTGGCACCGTCGTCGGATACTCCGACCCCAACGGCTTCTACATCCACGCCAAGGCGATGGTCGCCGACTACGGCCGGGCCACCCAGCAGGTGGAGGCCGGTTCCATGAACATCAGCAGCAACTCGCTGAACAACAACCGGGAACTGGGCCTCATCCTCACCGGCACCGGCGTCGCCAATCCCGTGGCCACCACCATCGAGACCACCTTCGACAGCGACTACGCAGGCGGCACCGCCGCCTAGGACCGTACGCCGACGGAGCCCCCGGGCACCTCCTTCCAGGTGCCCGGGGACCACACCGCTAGAGCGTGCGCTCCAGTCGCTCAGCCACCAGCTTCACGAAACGGGCGGGCTCCTTCGGCTGGCCGCCCTCCGCGAGCAGTGCCAGACCGTGCAACAGCACGGCGGTTTCCACGAGTTCGGCGTGATCCTCGCGCTCCTTGTACGCCTGGTTCAGTCCCTGCACGAGCAGGTGGCCGGGGTTCAGCTCCAGGATCCGCTTCGCGGTCGGCACATCCTGGCCCATCGCCCGGTACATGTTCTCCAGCGCCGGAGTGAGGTCGTGGGAGTCGGAGACGACACAGGCCGGGGAGACGGTGAGCCGCGTCGAGAGGCGTACGTCCTTCACGTCTTCCCCGAGCTGCTCCTTCATCCAGCCGAGCAGACCGGCGTACGCCTCGGCCTGCTTCTCCCGCTCGCCGTCGGCCTGTTCGCCGTCCTGCGCGTCGAGATCGATCTCGCCCTTGGCGACTGACCGCAGCCCCTTGCCCTCGAACTGCCCCACCGCGTCGACCCATACCTCGTCGACGGGGTCGGTGAGCAGCAGGACCTCGAGGCCCCGGGCCCGGAACGCCTCCATGTGCGGGGAGTTCTCGATGCTCTGCCGGGACTCGCCGGTCATGTAGTAGATGTCGTCCTGGCCGTCCTTCATCCGCTCCACGTACTGCTGGAGCGTGGTCGGCTCGTCCTGTGCGTGCGTACTCGCGAAGGACGCGACGGCGAGCAGCGCGTCACGGTTGTCCGGGTCGCCGAGCAGCCCCTCCTTCAGCACCGGGCCGAACTCCCGCCAGAACGTTGCGTACTTGTCGGCGTCGTTGGCCTTCATCTCCTTGACGGAGGACAGCACCTTCTTGGTCAGCCGACGCTGGATCAACCGGATGTGCCGGTCCTGCTGGAGGATTTCGCGGGAGACGTTCAGCGAGAGGTCGTGTGCGTCGACGACGCCCTTGACGAAGCGGATGTACGGCGGCAGCAGCGCCTCGCAGTCGTCCATGATCAGTACGCGCTTGACGTACAGCTGCAGGCCGCGCCGGAAGTCCCGGGTGAACAGGTCGTGCGGTGCGTGCGCCGGGAGGAACAGGAGAGCCTGGTATTCGAAGGTGCCCTCCGCCTGGAGGCGGATCGTCTCCAGCGGGTCGCGCCAGTCGTGGCTGACGTGCTTGTACAGCTCGTGGTACTCGTCGTCGGACACCTCGTCGCGCGCGCGTGCCCACAGCGCCTTCATCGAGTTCAGCGTCTCGGGGTCGGGCGTGCCCTCGCCGTCGCCCTCACCGTCGCCGGCCCCCGGAACGAGCCGGATCGGCCAGGTGATGAAGTCGGAGTACCGCTTGACGATCTCCTTGACCGTCCACACGGAGGTGTAGTCGTGCAGCTGGTTCTCGGGGTCGGCCGGTTTGAGGTGGAGCGTGACGGACGTGCCCTGCGGGGCGTCGTCGGCGGTCTCCAGGGTGTAGGTGCCCTCGCCGCGCGACGTCCAGCGGGTGCCGCTGCTCTCCCCGGCCCGCCGGGTCAACAGGGTCATCTCGTCGGCCACCATGAAGCCGGAGTAGAAGCCGACGCCGAACTGTCCGATGAGCTTCTCGGCGCCGGCCGCGTCCTGGGCCTCCTTCAGCTCCTCCAGGAAGGCGGCCGTACCCGAGTTGGCGATGGTGCCGATGAGCCGCCCGACCTCGTCGTACGACATCCCGATGCCGTTGTCCCGGACGGTGAGCGTACGGGCATCCTGATCGATCTCGATCTCGACGTGCAGGTCGGACGTGTCGGCGTCGAGGCTGTCGTCCCGCAGCGCGGCCAGGCGCAGCTTGTCGAGCGCATCGGAGGCGTTGGAGACGAGCTCCCGCAGAAAGACATCCTTGTTCGAGTAGACCGAGTGGATCATCAGCTGGAGCAGCTGACGGGCCTCAACCTGGAACTCAAACGTTTCGGTCGGCATGCTCGCGTGTCCCTCACAAGTACCTAGGTCACCGGAAACAGGTGAGAGTCACTCTAAAACACCAAGTCGGCGCGGCATCACCGTTGTTCGGCAAGCGACCGCACCGCACCCTGGATGTGCCCGCCTTCCGGACACATCCAGGAACCCCGGCGGGGGGCCGGTGAGGAACCGCTACGGCGCGGCCGTCTTGTTGAAGCCCTTGTCCAGGTAGGGGTACTGGTCCACGACGAAACCATTGTGGACCAGGCGGCCGATGCCGCCCTCGTCACGCCAGACCTGTTCGGAGGAGCCGAAGGAGAATCCGCCGAACTCCTGGCGCACCTCGTCGGTGTAGACCCGGTAGCGCTGGCCGGGCTGGATGACCGTCCCCGGGGGGAAGGTGTAGGTGTGCCCGGTGGGCTTGGACTCCACGACCCAGCCGGTCAGGTCCTGGGGCGCGCCGCCCTTGTTGAGGATCTCGATGTACTCGTCGGGCTGGCCCGTGCCGTTGCCCAGGTAGCGCAGGTCGGAGATGATCACGTCCGGCTCGTCGAAGGTGAACATGCAGACGACCTCGGCGAAGTTGACTCCGCCCTCGGGGCTGCGGAACTGCCGGACGATCTGTCCGCCCCGCTTGAACCCGCTCAGGACCGCCTTGTACTGCTTGCCGTCGATCGTGACGGGCTGAGGGTGGATGAACTCCTGCAGGTCGACCAGATCGTCGTCCACGGGACTGCTGCCGGTGCTGTTGGGTGTCTCGTAGTGATGGAAGGCGAAGTTCAGATCGGTCGTGCTGCCGTCCTCGAACATGACGTTGACGGTGAGCATGACGTTGAACTTGCTCGGGCTGACACTGGTGGGGAGATTGCGGTGCACGAACGTACCGACGACGAACTCGGTGCCGTCGAGCTGGACGTCCGCGGCCGCACCGCGGAACTGGTACCCGCTCTGGGAGCCGCTGTTGCCCCACCTGACGTCTGCGGTGCCCAAGCCGTTGACCGGGGAGATGGCTGGGCTGGTGGTCGGGAAGACGCCGGAAGTGACGACGGTGGTCATGGTGTCTGGCTCCTGCTCTCTCAGTCCTCGTCCTCGATGACCTCGGCCTTGAGCTTGGCCGGGGGTGCGGTGCCGATCTGGGCGACGCCGTCGGTGTGGCGGCCGGGCTTGGCGCCGTCGACGGCTTCGAGACCGCAGGTGTAGACGATGCAGTCCTTGTCCTGGTCGGTCGTGTTCAGGTGCACGTGGTAGGTGAAGGTCAGCGTGCGCCCGTCCTCGCTCACCTTGGCCTGGACGGGTGGCAGGCTGCCGCCCGTGGTCTGGTCCATGCGCTTGTACTGGGCGCCCACCATGCCGTTCCAGCGAAATCCGGTGGGGGCGGTGAAGACGTGCTCCCGCTCGCCGGCGTCGACGGTCTCGGTCCAGTTCGGTGTGCGGACGCAGACGTTGATGGTGGTGCCGAGGCCACCGGGTGCGTCTTCGACCCCGCCCTCCTGCCACACCACGAGGTCCAGCTTCTGCGCACGGCCCTGTTCGTAACCCCAGTCGTAGCCGTTCGCGTAGTGGTCCTTCTCGCCGCGTGTGCCGTCGCGCGGCGGGTCGGCGTACGGGCGGCCGGCGAGCGCGTCGGCACGCCCCTGTTCCTCTCCCCGTTTGTAGGCTTCCTTCTTCGTGGACTGCACGTCAGTGGTCATCTCCGGGTCCTCCTGGGGCTGGGGTCGAACGTGCGGTGAAAGGAGACGCCCTGGCGCGGCCACCCGGTCCGGCCCGCGGGGGCAGGCAGGGGCGGGCACGGCATGCCGCGCCGGTTCACGGAGCACGGGACGCCATGGGAGCGGTGTCCCAAGACGGAACGCGGGACGCCGCCAGGGGCTACGGCCGGGGTGTTGCGCGGGCATACGGATGCACCGGGCCGTCATCCGCCTCCATGGTTAGCCCAGGTCTGCGGGCGATATGCCGTCGTTCCTCCGTTTGGAATGAGGGATCGATTCTGCATCACTTGTTCGAGTGGAGCGGGGGCACGCGGGGCGCACGGAATGCAGAGCGCGGCAGCCACGCGCCCGTTGACCGCTCCTCCCCCGTGCGGGTGGAGCGCCCGGTGCGCTGCTCTCGCGGTTGTGGCCCGGCCGGTATTCAGGGGGTGGCAGCGACGGCTCGGAAAGGAGACCGATATGCGGGTGACGAGGCCGTGGAAGGTGACAGGCGCCGAACACGCACCACTGCGACGGTGCCGGGTGGTGACGGCGTGACGGCGAAGGCAGCGGCCCCGACGCACGAGCGGTGCTCTTCGGACGAGGACAATCCACTGGTCACCGTGGTGGGAAACGGCACTGCCGGCTTCTCGGGGGACGGGGGGCCGGCCGCACAGGCGCAGTTGGCCTTTCCCTCGGATGTGGCCGTGGGCCGAGGGGGCGTCTTCATCGCCGACCATGCCAACCACCGGGTGCGCCGGATCGACGGTTCCGGTGTGCTGACGACGGTCGCCGGTGACGGACTGCGGGGCTTCGCCGGGGACGGCGCGGACGCGGTGCGGGCCCGCCTGGGCTTCCCGGCCGCCCTCGCGGTCGACGCGGACGGGGGTGTGCTCATCGCCGACGAGATGAACCACCGGATCCGCCGGATCAACGCCTCGGGTGTCATCGACACGGTTGCGGGAGACGGGTGCCGCGGCGGCGACGGCGACGGCGGCCCCGCCGACCGCGCCCGGCTGGACGCCCCGTGCGCCCTGGCCGTGGACGGCACCGGATCGCTGTACATCGGTGAAGCGGGCAGCCCCAGGGTGCGCAGAGTCGGCGTTGACGGCGCCATCAGCGCGGTCGTCGCGGCAGACGGGCGCTCAGGTGCGGCCGACGCCGGCGAGGCATTCCTGCCCGCGGGTCTGGCGACCGACGCGTCGGGCCGTCTGTACATTGCCGACCCGGTGGGCCGTCGGGTGCTGTTGCTGGGCACGGACGGGACTCTTCGGGTGCTGGCGGGGCTGCCGGGCGGGAACTCCGACGTCACCGCAGTCGACTGGAGTGCCCCGTGCGCCGTGGCGGTCGACGCCCAGGGGGTCGTCCACGTCGCCGACATGAATGGACACCGTGTTTGGCGGCTGGCCGACGGGGTGGCGCGCGTCGTCGCGGGGCAGGACCCGGCAGGCGACATCTCGCCGGCCTATCCGTGCGGTCTGGCCGTGGACCCGGCCGGGCGACTGCTCGTGGCGGACAACTTCCACCACCGGATCGTTGCCCTGCCTCTCCCCACCACTGCCTCTCAGGTCGCCGAGCCGGAACAGGACGAGATCCCGGAACCGGACGGCGCAGACGAAGGCGCCTCGGACACTGACCGAGGCACCGCCGCGGAGACGGCCGCGCGACTGCTGGTACGCCAGGAGGTCGGAGTGGAAATCCCGCGCGGCGGCAGCGAGTTGGTGCATGTACGGGTCTCCTCCACGGACGCCTGGGCCCCCGGGCGCGTGGAGCACCGCTTCACCGCTCCGACGGGGCTCTTCTTCGACGGCCGGGCGACCTGCGCGTACTACCGCGTGGACGGCTCCGTGGTGGCCGCTCCGGAGCCGACGGCAGCAGTGCGGGAGGGCGGCAGGTCGCTGTCCATGACGGACGAACCCCGGCTGAACACCCCCGGCAATCCGGCGGCGGCCCTGGTGTACACCCTCGGCGTCCGGGCCGGGACGGATGCCGAGCCGGGCCGGTACACCGACGGGCGAGCGCTGATCGCGGGCCAGCCGGAAGTACGCCTGAAGGCAAGCGTTCTCGGAGACGACGAGGACTAGCGGAAGGGCCACTGACGACCGGGAGCCGTCCGTGGCGGAGTGTCCGCCGCAGACGGCTCTTCGCGCTTCAAACCTCGAATATGGAAGTGAACGTTTCTTTGCTCCCAGGTCACCCACTCGAACGTCACGTGTTGTAATTGCAATGCAACGGTGCGTTAGCTTTCGGGGCGTGTCCACGCCGATCCTCGCGAGACTCGGGCCCCCGGGTCCGTTCCCGCACACCCCCCTCACCCATCCGCTCGACCGTAAGTGGCTGCACTACGCGTTCCTGTCCCGGTGCGGCCGACAGGCCCTGATCGCCAACCTGTCCGTCCTGGGCTCCTCCACCGGCGCGGTGTTCGCGGATCCCGGAACTCCGGACACCGGACGGCGCAGCGGTACCGGCACGGCGGCCGAGGGCCAGCACATGGCGATCCTCCTCGTCCACGCGAGGGATCGCGGCTGGAGTGCCACGCAGTTCAACGCCGACCAGCCCGAACTCCCCTGGTCCGCCTTCCGGTTACCCCACCCGCACGGCGCGTCCGGCGCGTTCCGGCTGGCGGCCCGGTCTGCGGCACCGGCGGCCGATGTACGGCTGACCCGGACGAGCAGGCCGTGCACCTCGCAGTGCGCGCCCTTCGGCGAGGACGAGCACCTGCGCTGGCAGTCGGAGCCCGGCATCCTGGGCGCGGGCACCCTGCGGCACGGCGACGGCACGGCCACGGAGACGGAGCTGCTGGGCTACCACGAACGGGTGCGCGGGCGGTGGTCCTGGCCCACGCTGGGGGGCTGGGTGTTCGGCTTCGTCAACGACCCGTCCGGCCCCACCGGCGCCGCCCCGCCCTTCGCGGTGGTCTTCACCTTGATCCAGCCCGAGTACCCGGCGGACGCGGCCAACGGATCGGTCATGCTGTGGCGCGACGGACGTATGATCCGTCACTTTCCGCGCCGCAACCTGCGGGTCGCGGTCAGCGGCGTCCTGGACCGCGACCGGGTGGTGCTGGTGCCACCGTTCGCGGGCACGCTGGGCACCCCGCCGACGGCAGCGGTCCCCGGTCGGCTGCTGATCACCGCGCGGCTCGGCGAGGACCGTCTGGTCCTGGACTTCCGCTCCCACACGGCGGGCCGGATCGCCAACCCGTCCGAGACGAGCCTGCAGCCGTTCAGCGTGCACGAGACGCTCGGCCCGTGCACGGTGGAGGGCCGGGTCGGCGGGCACACGATCGGCTTTCACACCGAGGGCATCGTGGAGTTCGCCGGTGGTGCCCATGACTGAGACCGCGCCCGCGTTCACGGGTGCCCGGCTACTGGACGAGACCGTCGCCGCCCTGTCCGACCGGGCGCCGGCCATTCTCGCCGCCGCGGCCGACCAGCTGCGCGGCATCCGGCTCGGCCTGCGGTTCAACGACGACAGCCACGCCACGCTCACCGCACGGCACAGCCGTATCGTCGTACGCCAGGACCGCTGCCCCGATCCGGACGTCGAGGTCGTCTTCGACAACCGGGCCATGAACCTGCTGTTCGACCTCCAGCGCCCGCCCGTCGACCAGGTCCTGCCCGACAGCCTCGACGTGCGCGGACCCCGGGAGGACACCCTCGCGGTGTGGCGCGCCTTCACGCTGCTGTCCCAGCGTGCGGCGGGGCTGCGCAGCATGCAGGAACTCTGGGGCGCCTACCGCGAGCAGGCCCCCCGGCTGTGGGGCGGTGCGGCACCCGCCGCCGTGGAGCTGGCCGTCGCGCCGGTCGACTGGACGGCGCTGGACTTTCTCGCCCGGCGCTCGCCCGAGGACGGGCCCGCGCCCCTCGCGCTGATCGGCGACACCACCGTCAGTCCTCCGCGTCTGCTGTGGGACGGCCGCACCAGTACGAGCTGGTCGCTGGAGGACACCGTCCGCGACGCGGACCTCATGGAGACCATGCGCCGGTGCCGGGCCCGCACCAACGAGGAGATCGAGCGGCTGCTGCCGGACCGGGAACCGCGCGCCGAGCTGTACGACCTCATGCGCTCCTACCCCGCCAGACAGGGCAAGGGGCTGCGGCCCACCCTGACCATCGCGGCCTGCGCTGCCTTCGGCGGGCGGCCCGACGACGCCGTACGCGCGGCGGCCGCGCTGGAGCTGTTTCACAACGGCTTCCTGGTCCACGACGACATCGCCGACGAGTCGACCCATCGGCGCGGCCTGCCCACCATGCACGAGGAACACGGCCTGGGCCTGGCGGTCAACGTCGGCGACGGCCTGAACCTCCTAGCCGTCGACGCCGTCCTGTCCAACCTCGAAACACTGGGCCTGGTGCGCACGCTCGGGCTCATCCACGAGGCGCTGCACATGTGCCGGGAGTCCATCGAGGGCCAGGCCATGGAGCTGGGCTGGATCCGTCACGACGTCGTCCCCGAGGCCGACGACGCCTACTTCACGATGAGCACCAAGAAGACGGGCTGGTACACCTGCATCAGCCCCTGCCGCATCGGCGCCGTCTGCGCCGGCGTCACCGACCCTGCCGTGCTCGGCCGGTTCGACGAGGCGTTCCGTCTCATCGGCATCGCCTTCCAGATCCAGGACGACATTCTGAACCTGGTCGGCGAGGAAGCCCTCTACGGCAAGGAGCCCCTCGGCGACCTGCTCGAAGGCAAGCGCACCGTGATGCTGATCCACCTCTTCCGCACCGTCCACGCCCATGAGCGGCCCCGCCTCTTCGACGTCCTGCGGCAACGCCGCGCCGACAAGACCCAGCAGCACGCCGAGGAACTCCTCGCCGCCATGCGGCGGCACGGCTCCATCGAATACGCCACCGACCTCGCCGACCGGCTCGCCGCCGAAGGCATCGCCCGCTTCGAAGAAGACCTGCGGATCATCCCCGAGAACGAAGGCAAAGCCGTCCTGCGGCAGATCGCCCACTACGTCACCTCAAGGCCACTGTGACCACCACGACCACACCCCCGCCGGCCGACGACACCACCGGCCCGCCGGCCCCGACCGACCACCGGGCCTTCGCCTTCCTCGGCCAGGTCAACAGCTGCCTGCGCCAGTGCCTGTGCACGCTGGCCCGGCACGGCGTGGCCCTGCGCCGGCGCGAGCCCGAACGGGCCCGTGTCCTGCTCGACACGGTCCGGCCCTGGCCCCTCTACAAGGGCGGTCAGTTCCTCTTCGACCTCATGGAGTGGGAGGACCTCATGGTCGACGGCGAGCCCCCGCCCCTGATGTCCGCCGCACGGATCGTCTCCGCCTGCACGCTGCCGGTGCAGTGGCTCGGCGCCGCCACCGCGGAGGCCCCCACCGCGGCGAGGATGATCCCCGGCCAGCGCACCGCCGCCGCCCTGGACCTCCCCGTTCGCCTGCTGGCCGGCACCGCCCGCGCGGCCCTCCAGGGCGCCGCGAACGACCTCACCGACCTCCTCGGCACGCCCGCGGCGCAGGGCGAAGCCGACGACGACACCCGGCACGACACCGCCGCGGACGCCGGCGCCGACGTCAAGGACTCCGCATGCGAACCGCCGCCCTTGGAAGCGGGGTTCTACCTCTACGAGGACATCGTCCTCGGCGCCCTTGTCGTCCTCGGCCCGCTGCTGGCCGAGCACGCCCCCGCCACCCCGCCCACGCCCGGCAGCGACTGAACGCACGCCTGCTCCCGGCGCCCAGCGGAGCTCACGCCGCCCGTCATCACCCCGACGGCGGCCGAGCCCGCCACAAGCCCGCCACCGGCGGTTCCGCTCACGCGGACAACACCCATCCACAGAAGGGCAACCATGGCCACGCAGACTCAGGCACCCGTCAAGCCGGGCTCCGAGAATCAGCTGTACATCCTCCAGCAGGGCATCGTCGAAGACGCACCGGGCGGTGTACCGGCCCACCTCAGCTTCGGCGTGCTCAGCACCGTCCCCGACCCGGTGAACCCCGGCGACATCAGCTTCGCCCTCAAGGCACCCACCGGCTTCGCCTTCACCGGCTGGCTCTCCTGGGCCTACCACGATGTCAACACCCTCCAGGCGAAGGGCAACCTCAAGACCACCCAGGGCACCCTGGGCGACGGAGGCCGCACGCTGACCTTCACCCACAACCCGTCCCTGTCCACCAACCAGGAGTGCATCGGCTACGCGGCCCAGGTCACCGCCGTCGACGGCGCGACGCCGGGCCGCTACACCGACGGAGAGCTGCGCGTGGGCATGGCCGCCCCCGTCAAGCTCAAGGGCCGCGTCCTCGACCCTGACGAGGACTGATCCCACCGAACCACCCCCATCGGTGGCTCCGGCGCTGAACCCGGAGCCACCCCCGGTCTCGGGCGCCATGGGCCGGCCAACGGCGGCGCGCCACCCGATCGGCGCCGGGAAGGTGCCGGGTTCGCGGTCGTACGTGATCCTTCAGGGGTGTGGGGTGTGCCAGTCGGCCGGATCCGGGCGGCCTACGCGTCCTCGGGTCGCAGGGCGCTCCGCGTGACCTTGGTTGCCTCGGCCGCCTTCTACCTCTTCCGCTACGGCCTCGATCGACCCGTTGCCGCCACCTACGCCCTGTTCGCCACCGTGGCGCTGGGCGGACTCTCCAAGATCCCCGGCACCGGCCGTCAGCGCGCCGCGCTGACGCTGCGCCTGGTGCCGGTGTGCTGGGTGCTGGTGATCGTCGGCACCTATCTGTCGGTACGGACCTGGAGCGCCGTCGTCGGCATGCTCGTGGTCGGCTTCGTGCTCGCCTTCTCCGCCGTGGGTGGTCCACGTCCGGCGGGGGCGGCACCGGGCCTGCAGCTCCTCTACATCCTGCCGTCCTTCCCGCCGTACGATCCCGGCTCGCTCGGCGACCGGCTGATCGGGACGACCACGGGGCTGGCCCTTTTCATCGCCGCCGAGGCGCTGATCCTCCCCGAGCCCGCCCCGCCGTCGTACCGGGAGCGAGCCGCCCGGTCCGCGCGGACCGCCGCGCACTGCGCGACACTCCTCGCCGCGCCTCCGTACGCCCTCGACGACGCGGACATCCGGGCGTTGAGCGACGGCGCGCAGGCGCTGCGGTCCCTGAACGTGCCGGAGGCGGAACGTCCCGCCGGACCGGGAGTGCACGACCGTGCCCTCGCCCACACCGGGCTGGCCACCCGCACCCTGCTCAGCCGCCTGGAACAGTTGCCCGCCGCGCCGGCCGCCGGTCCGGGACCCGATGTGACGGACGTACTGGAGGCGGTGGCGCGGCTGGCCACGGCCACCGCGGACTGTCTGAGGTCGGGGCCGTCGCCCGTGGCCGCGTACGAGGAGCTGGTCACGGCACGCGCCCGCCTGTCGGCCGTGTCCGGCGGCGCCGACCCCACGATGACCCCGGCCGCGGTGGCCACCGGCGGGAGCGATCCCGCGCCGGGATTCCCGCCCGCCGTTCTGCGTCGGCACGCCGCCGTGCTGGAGATCGCCGACGCTGCACTCACGATGGCCACGGCGGCGGATCTGGCGGTACGAGGCCGACGGGCTTCGGTGCGGGTCTCGCCGGGTCGCTTCTGGTACGCCACTGCCTGGGCCCCGTCCCTGTGGTGGCACCGGCTGCGCGGCCATGCCGGGCGCCGCTCGGTGTTCTTCCAGAACGCGGTTCGTATTTCCCTGGCCCTGACGGCGGCCAGGTTGGTGTCCGGGGTGGACACGCTGCCGCACGGGTTCTGGGCCATGCTGGCGACCCTCACCCTCACCCGGACCACCATGGACGAAACCTGGAGCACCATCCGGGTGGCGCTCGCGGGCACCCTGGCCGGGGCTCTGGTGACCGCGGGGCTGCTGGACCTGGTGGGCACCCACACCTTGGTGTATGCCGCCGTACTGCCGATCGGGATGCTGTTCGCCTTCACGGTGGGGCCGGTCAGGGGAGTCGGCTGGGCGCAGGGCCTGTTCACCGTGGTCGTGGCCCTGGTCTTCGCCCAGCTGGCGCCGCCGACCTGGCGGCTGGCGGAGGTCCGGCTGCTGGACGTGCTGGTCGGCAGCGCGATCGGCGCGGTCTTCGGTCTGCTGGCCTGGCCTCGCGGGGCGCACAACGAGCTGTGCAATGCCTCGGCGGAACTCCTGCGCAGGGCGGCCGAGATCGTGGTGGCGACCAGTGCCTCGGTGGCGGGAGGCGGGGCGGCGGCCGCGCCGTCCGGGGTGCCCGGCCACCGGTCGCTCCAGCACGCGGTCATCCTCGCGGAGTCCGCGTACGCGCAGTACCAGAGCGAGCCGACGCCCTTCGGCGGACCGACCAGGAGCGTGGCACTGCCCAACATGGACTGGCAGGCGACGCTGATGGCCGGCCATCACACCCTGTGGGGGTCGGAGCGGCTGTTGGAGCCGCCGCTCACCGCAATGGGCCCGGCGCCGGCCGACTTGGTCGGCGGCCTGGGGGACCGGGTGTGCGGGCGTATGTTGCTGGTCTCGGCAGCGCTGGATCCCGGCGACGACACCCCCGCCGCGCCGGTGCCGCTGAACGACCCGGCCTTCAAGGGGTTCGCCACGGAGCCGCCCGGCGCACCACGGCTGTACTACGCGACCGTGTCCTGGCTGGCCGCGCTGATGAACGATCTGGCACGGGTCGCACGCAGCCGCTCCGAAGCCGTGCAAGGCGGACCGACCGGTGCGCGGCCAGGCTGACTCATGCCTGCTGTGCCCCGCAGAACGGGCAGTTGGCGCTGTTCGCCTTCATCAGGAGTGTGGGAAGAGTGCCGTTGAGGATCTGTTCGCGGGGCAGCGTGAGGTTGAAGTGCTCCTCGATGGCGGCGAGGCACGCCCGATGGGTCCTGCGTCGGTCGTCCCAGCGGTCTTCGGGGTCGTCGAGGGAGAGACCGGCCGCCGTCAGCCTGGCTTCGAGTGCGCGGGCCGGCTCCGGGTCCCCGTCGACTCTGCTCGATCCCCATGAGCCGTCGAGATGCAGGTTGAAGTGGCACAGTGTGCGGCCGTCGTGCTCGTAGGCGAAGTAGGGCGGCACGGATTTGCCGTTCTCCTCCTCGTACCACAGACGGAACACATGGGCGCCGCCGCGGGAGACGGGCGGTTGGGGCCCGAACTCCGCGTACCAGAAGCCGTGCTGGACCACATAGGCCCACTCGTCCGTCTCGCCGTAGCGCAGAGCGATCGCGTCATGGGTGTCGCCGAACAGCCCGGTCATGACGTCGTCGGCCTGGCCGGCGGTGAGGTTGCCCAGGAAACGCGGTTCTTGGAGGTTCCGGCCGAACCGGGTGGCCGCCACACGCTGGGCGAGCGTGTCACCGGTGAGGTCTTGAGCGATGATGACGCTGTAGCCGCCCCAGTCGATGGACTTCGGTTCGGCGAGCCAGGTGATTCCCTCGGTCATGACGATCACCTCAGCAGGCCCGGAGCACACCGGCTATGGCGGAGGCCACAATTCCGAGCCGCCTTCCCGTACGAGGCCTCACTTGAGGCCGCTGAGCATGACGCCGCGGATGTAGTGCTTCTGCAGCAGCAGGAAGAGGATCAGGACCGGCAGGATGCTCAGCACGAGGCCGGCCATGACGATGGGCATGGTGCGGGTCGGGTCGACGTAGTCCTGCAGGAGCTGGATGCCGACCGGCAGGGTCATCACGTCCGGGTTGGCGGTGGAGACGAGCAGCGCCCAGATGTACTCGTTCCAGGCGTCGACGAAGGTCAGCAGCCCGAGCGTCACCACGACCGGCTTGGTCTGCGGCACCACGATGCGCCACCACACGGCGAACTCGCCTGCCCCGTCGATGCGCGCGGCCTCAAGGACCTCGTCGGGGATCGAGAGCATGAACTGGCGCGTCAGGAAGATCCCGAAGCCGTTGACGAGGAACGGCATGGCGAGCGCCGCGATGCTGACGGTCAGGCCCGCGCCACCGCGCCCGAACAGATCGTTGCCGCCCGCCAGCGGCCAGTGCACAAGGATGAGGAAGTGCGGGATGAAGAACAGGAACGGCGGGAACATCATCGTGGACAGTACGAGGCGGAAGATGAAGTTCCGTCCGGGGAAGCGGAGTTTGGCGAGCGCGTACCCGGCGAGCGACGACGTGAGCAGCACCGATCCGGTGATCACGGCGGTGGCGACGACGCTGTTGCGGAAGAGCACCGGCAGATCGAGCTGGTCCATCGCCGCCCGGTAGTTGGACAGGTCGAACGCACGGGGCAGGAACCGGTATGGCAGTGTGCCGGACTCGCCGGGCCCCTTGAAGGACGTCATCACCATGTCGAGGAACGGCACCACCGTCAGCACGGCGCCGGTCACGACCACCAGGTACGAGAAGAGCGGGAAACGGCGGCGGTTCATGCGTCCTCCCCCTTGCGCCGGAAGATCCACAACTGCGCCAGCGTGACCGCGAGGACCACGACGAACAGCACGAAGGCGGCCGCGCTCGCGATGCCCCAGTTGCCGTACGAAAAGGCCTGTCGGTACATCTCCAGCGCGGCGACGTTGGTCGCGTCACCCGGCCCGCCCTTGGTCATCACGATGATCAGCGCGAACGACTGCAGGCCGGTGAGGAACTGGGTGACGCACACGAACAGCAGGGACGGCCTCAGCAGCGGCAGCGTGATCTTCCAGAAGACGGTGACGGGCCCGGCGCCGTCGAGTGCGGCGGCCTCGTAGTACGACTCGGGAATGGACTTCAGCCCGGCGGTCAGGACGAGGATCGCCGAGCCGACCGACGCCCAGGCCTGTACGACCACGACCGAGGGCAGCGCGGTGTCCGGGTCCTGCAGGAACGCCACCGAGCCGAGACCGAGCGCGTTGAGGACGCCGTTGACGAGCCCGCCCGGCTCGTACATGTACTTCCACACGTTGCCGACGGCGACGACGGTCGTGACGATCGGCAGGAAGTACAGGGTGCGCCACAGCCCCTGGAACCGCAGGTTGTCGATGCAGGTGGCGACGAGCACGGAGCCGGCGAGCGCGAGGGCCACGGTGCCCAGGGCGAACAGCAGCGTGTTGGTGAGGATCGGTGCCAGGAACGTCGATCCGTCCGCGAAGAGGTCGGTGAAGTTGTCCAGGCCGACCGGATCGATGTCACCGAGGTCGAACCCGGCCCAGCGGGACATCGACAGCAGCACTGCGAAGCCGAGCGGCAGGATCAGGAAGACCGCGAAGAACAGCAACGTCGGCGCCAGGAAGACATAGGCGACGACGACCTGGCGGCGGCGGGTACGGCTGCGGTCGTCGACGGCGAGCCCGGCGGAGCTCGGGCTGTGCGCCCGCTCGGTCGTCGTGGGCGTCAGGGTGTTCACCATGCGCGCGACACCTCCTGATCGACCTGACGGCGGGTGGTGCGCAGTGCCTCGTCGACCGACTGCTGACCGGTCCACAACGCCTCGATGTTCTTGCGCAACAGCGACTTGGCCTGCTGAGCGCCCGGCACGTTGGGCTCCGGTACCGCGTAGGCCAGCGCGTCCAGGAACGGGCGCAGGTTCGGATCGCCCCCCTCGCCCAGGAGAGTTCGCATGTCGTCGGCGCGGCCGGTCAGCGAGCCGACCGACACCTGCAGGGAACTCATGCGGGTCGCCGTCGTCACCTTCTTGGCGCTCTTCACGCCCACCTTCGCGGTGTTGAGCCAGCGCAGGAAATCCCAGGCCGCGCACGGGTGTTCGCTGGCCGCGTTGACCCCCAGCATGAAGCCGGTGGAGAGGGTGGCGCGTCGGTCGCCCGTCTCGGGGACGGGCAGCGGCGCGACGCCGACATCGCGATAGTCCTTGCCCATCAGGGGCTTCAGGCTCCCGGTCCACCAGCCGGCGCTGACCACCATGGCCACCTGCCCGGACGGAAACGCCTTGTAGACGTTGACGCCGGGGGCGCTCGCACCTTTGGTGACCAGGCGGTGCTCCAGATCGAATACGGCACGTCCGGCCGGCGAGTCGATGGCGGTGCTCCTGCCGTCCGCGGAGACGAACGTTCCGCCGGCGGCGTTGAGGAGGGCGAGCGTCTGGCCGACGGTGGTGGAGTCGTCGTACGTCGACAGCCCGAAGCCCTGGACCAGCGTGTTGCCGTACCGGTCCCGTCTGCTGGTGCGGTAGGCCGCCTCCTCCAACTCCCGCCAGGTGCGCGGAGGGCCGTCGATGCCTGCCTCGCGCAGCAGCCGTTTGTTGTAGTAGAGGGCGTACGTCTGCATCTCGGTGGGGTAGCCGTAGAGTCTGCCCCCCACCGATGAGGAGCGGACCGCGGCCTCGCCGTAGCCGCGTCTGATCTCCTCGGCGTGCTCGGGGGGAGCGGGCCGCAGCACGCCGGCCCGGACCAGCTGGCCGGCCCACAGGCAGTACGGGTGGAGGATGTCGGCGCCTTGGCCGGCTGCCTGCCTGACCATGAACGTGGTCAGCAGATCCGTGAACTCGACGGCCTTCGTCTGCACCTTGATCCGGTCGTGCGTGGCGTTCCACTCGTCGACCGGGCCCTGCAGGGCCGCCTTGAGCTCCCCGCTCGCGTAGTGGGAGAGCAGGGTGAGGACGATCGGATCCCCGGGCCGTCCGGTGCCCTTGTACGGCGCGGTACATCCGGAGGCGAGCAGCGCCGAGGGGAGCGCGAGCGCGAAGTGACGGCGGCTCAGGCCGTGGGTGCGCCGTGCCCGTGTCATGGGGTGGCCTCCCGCCGCATGACGCGGAACAGCCGGGTCGTGGTGAACCCGGCCTTGCGGTACAGATGGCCCGCCGGGGACCGCTCGCCGGTCCAGAGGAACCACGCGGAGTGTGCGCCGCGCGCCCGCATTCGCTCCAGGACCAGATGGAGCAGGACTTTGCCGAGCCCGGTGCCGCGCATCTCCTCCAGCACACCGAACGGACCGAACCGCTCGACCGCCGACTCGTACGCACCGTGCATCGCCCAGCCGACGAGGCGGCCGGAGGGCTCCCGGACGATGACGATCCGGTCGAGCGGGGTGCCCGCGGCCAGACACTCCCGGATGGCGCGGGCCCAGTCCGGGTTGAAGTGGTTCCCGGCGAGGGCGACGAGTTCCACCAGGTCGTCGTCGGTCGGGGTGGCGAACCGGTGGCCCTGCGCCGTCAGTTCGTCCCGGCGGCTTGCGACATCGTCCGGCAGGCGATGGCCCACGAGGCCGCGGTCCATCGCCGCCGCCTCGTACAGGGTGCGAAAGCCCAGCGAGTCCAGGAGCCCCGCCGCCTGCGGGTACGCCTCGGCGTCCAGGCCGGGGAGGATGTAGTTCGGGGTGTACGAGGAGAAGTCCACCCGGGTGCGGCCGTGGCTGTGCAGCCAGTCCAGGGCGTCGGTCAGCAGCCGCCGCCCGAGGCCGCGCCCGCGGGCGACCGGGTCGACGAAGAAGAACGGGATCCAGCCCTGCTCCGGCTCAAGGTCGGTGCCGGTCATCGGCGTCAGCCGGCGCACCGCGTAGGCGGCGCCGACGACACGGTCGCCGTCGACGGCGACCCGAAGCCCCTCGGGGTCGAAGTTGGCGTCGAGCAGCACCAGGGAGCGGAAGCGGTCCGGGGTGATGGGGTCGGCCGGCGCACTACGACACCACGCCTCCACCAACTGCGGGCCGTCCCCCGCGCGAAAGCCGCGCATCGCGGCGGAGGATGTCGTCGTGGGGTCGTTCATCGGCGGAGTTGTCCTTCCATGGGTCCGCGATGGCGAGTCGGGGGACTCGGCTGCCATCGCGCGCCCGTGCGGAATCTCGCGTCGGTGCCGGGTCGCCAGGTCGCGGCGGTGGGGCGGGAGGTCTCAGGTGTAGAGCAGCACGTCGTCGCCGACCCACCGGCCGGGCGGCGCCGGCGGATCGCACAGCGGCAGCGGATCGTCGCCCGCGTCGACAGCGCGCCGCAGTCCATCGGACCCCCACAGCAGGTCGATGAAGTGACGATGGCCGGTCCCCTCCGTGCCGCCGTCCGTGGTGCGCCAGGCGAAGTCGTCCGGGTACAGCCGCCGCAGCGTGGCGAGCATCGCGACGGCCGTGCGCACGGGAGCGAACGCCTTGCGATCGGTGATGTGGAGCTGGACCCCGCGCAGCGGCAATCCGGCGTGTTTGTGGAAGGTCGGTACGTACCGCAGATCACGGAAGTGCACTCCGGGCAGGGCGAGTTCGGCGAGCGAGGGCGCGAACCGGGCGTCGATGTACGGTGCTCCCACGATCTCGAAGGGCTGTGTGGTGCCACGGCCCTCCGAGACATTCGTCCCCTCGAACAGGCAGGTGCCGGGGTAGACGGTGGCGGTGGCGGGCGTCGGGATGTTCGGCGAGGGCGCGACCCACGGCAGGCCGGTGGCCTCCGCGCCCATGGCACGCCGCCAGCCGTCGACCTCGATCACCGTCAGGTCAGTGGCGCTGCCCGCCATGTGGGGCACGGCCGAGGCGTTGAGGTGCCGGGCGAGTTCACCGCAGGTGAGGCCGTGCCGGACGGGTATCGGAACGCGCCCGACGAAGCTGGCCCACGCCGGGTCGAGCAGCGGGCCCTCGCTCAGGAGTCCGCCCAGGGGGTTCGGCCGGTCGGCGACCACGAAGCGTACGCCGGTACGGGCCGCCGAGAGCATCAGGTCGAACATGGTCCACACGTAGGTGTAGAACCTGGCCCCGATGTCCTGAAGGTCGTACACCAGGGCGTCGACGCCGCTGGCGAGCAGCAGTTCGTCGAGGCGCTCGCCACTGCACCGGTATGTGTCGTGGACCGGGAGCGCGGTCGCGGGATCCACCTGGGCGGCCTCGCTCTCGCCGGCCTGGCCGGTCCCGTACAGCCCGTGCTCGGGACCGAACAGGGCGACCAGCCGTGCGCCGGCCTCCAGCAGCGCGGGCGCGGCCGGGCGCAGGTCGGGGAGGACGCCGCTGTGGTTGGTCACCAGTCCGAGCCGGCCGGGCCCGGCAAGTCCGGGGCACGCGGCCAGTCGTGCGATCCCGGTCGTCACCGCGACGCGGTCGTCCGTGCTCATCCTGTGGCTCCGTCTGCCGGTGACATCTCGAAGCAGTTGTCCGAAATTTACTGGTATGTCATGCAATTGGCAATGATCTACCAGTAACCCACACGGACGGTGGCACAGGTCGGGCCGGACGCCTCACACACCCGTTGCGCATGCCGGACGCCGCCTGATCACAGGCGCCGCAGGACGCCCACCACCTTGCCCAGGATCTGCGCCTGCTCACCGGGAATCGGCTCGTACGCGGGATTGCGGGGCATGAGCCACACGCGCCCCTCCTGCCGGCGCAGCACCTTGACCGTGGCCTCGTCCTCCAGCAGCGCGGCGACGATGTCCCCGTGGTCGGCACTGTCCTGCCGCCGGACGGCCACGATGTCTCCGTCGCAGATCGCCGCGTCGATCATGCTGTCGCCGGAGACGGTCAGGGCGAACAGGTCACCCTCCCCCACGATCTGGCGGGGCAGGGAGTAGACGTCCTCGATCATCTCCTCGGCGAGCAGGGGCGCACCGGCGGCGATCCGGCCCACGAGCGGCACGTCGACCGGCGCGGCGCTCCTGCCGCCAAGGTCGGGCGCCCAGGAGGGCCGTACCTGGTAGGCGCGGGGACGGTGCGGGTCGCGGTAGAGGACGCCTTTGCGTTCGAGGACGGCCAGCTGGTAGGCCACCGAGGACGTACTGGCGAGATTCACGGCCTGGCCGATCTCCCGCATCGACGGAGGGTAGCCCTGCCGGTCGACCGTCTCCGTGATGTAACGGACGATGGCCGACTGACGGTCGGTCAGCTCTCCCTCGGCGGCCCGGGTCCCCGGGGGACGGCCTCGGCGAGCGGGCGCGGCATTCTCCATCCGGGCACCTCCGTACAAGATCGTTCGGGTTGACCATAACCCGACATCCACCAAAAATGGAACACCTTGTCGAATACCTGGAGCCCGGGGAGCCTCATACCCAGCCAGACCGGATCATTTCCCCTGCACGGCCCTGTTGATCTCGGTCAGGGCTCGAACCAGGGAACCGTAGTCGTCGCCTGCCACCGGGGTCACGAAGCACTCCTCGACCACCTCCGCATGGACGGCGGCCGCCTTGAGGAAGACGGCACATCCCTGCTCGGTGGACTCCACGACGGTGACGCGCCGGTCCGTCGGGGAGGGGCGGCGGCGGACGAGGCCGGCCTCCTCCATGCGGTCGATCAGCCGTGTGGTGCCACTGCTGGTGAGGACCAGATCATCGCCGAGAGTGCGCTGTGACACCTCCTCGCCGGGCGTGCGGTAGAGCCTGATCAAGAGTTCGAACATGGTGTGGTGGATGCCGCACCGCTCCCGCAGGGTGGCGTCGATCCGCTGTTCGAGGCGGCCCGCGGCCTTGAAGAGCAGGCCGAAGTCGCGCACCAGATCACTGCCCGCCGCCCGCGCAGCCCGCCGCTCCACGTCGTCACCATTGCCCACCAGAGATTTTCCTTCGGACTCAAACGAATTCATTGACTACTCACTCGCTGACTGCTCAACTAAATCTACCGGGCCGGACGCCATCTGTCAGGGGCGTCGCGTCATGAGCGAAAGGGAGAGCAGGCATGGACCTCAACCGATGGCTGGGCGAAGCCACCCAGGCGGTCCAGGACTGGTCCGCGGGCTTCGGTCCCTACGAGCCGCACCCCGCGCTGGAGGTCACCGACGAGGCATTCGCCCCCGTGTTCGCCGACTTCACGGACCGGCTGCGGGACAACTATCCGTTCTTCCACCCCCGGTACGCGGGCCAGATGCTCAAGCCGCCGCATCCGGCCGCCGTGGTCGGCTACCTCACCGCCATGCTGATCAATCCGAACAACCACGCCCTGGACGGCGGCCCGGCCACCGCGCGGATGGAGCGGGAGGCCGTGGCACAGCTGGCGGCCATGTTCGGGTTCGACCAACACCTGGGCCATCTCACCACCAGCGGCACCATCGCCAACCTGGAAGCCCTCTTCGTCGCCCGGGAGAGTCACCCCGGCAAGGGAGTCGCCTACAGCGCCGAGGCCCACTACACGCACGGGCGCATGTGCGGCGTGCTCGGCATGGAAGGACACCCGGTTCCCGCTGACGACGCGGGCCGCATCGATCTCCTCGCGCTGGAGGAGGTACTGAGCACCGGGCGGGTCGGCACGGTCGTACTCACCGTCGGGACCACCGGACTCGGTGCGATCGACCCCGTGCAGCGGGCACTGCCACTGTGCCGACGCTACGGAGCCCGGGTCCATGTCGACGCCGCGTACGGGGGCTTCTTCACCCTGCTGGCCGGGGCCGACGGGCCCGAGGGGCTCGCGCCGGAGCCCTGGCGCGCCATCGCGGACTGCGACTCCGTGGTGATCGACCCGCACAAGCACGGGCTCCAGCCCTACGGCTGCGGCGCGGTCGTCTTCCGCGACCCCGAAGTGGGGCGCTTCTACCTGCACGACTCCCCGTACACGTACTTCACCTCCACCGAGCTGCACCTCGGCGAGATCAGCCTGGAATGCTCCCGGGCCGGCGCGGCGGCCGCCGCGCTCTGGCTCACCTTCCAACTGCTGCCGCCCACCGCGCAGGGGCTGGGACGTGTGCTGGCCGCGGGCCGCAGAGCGGCTCTGCGTTGGGCAGAACTCATCGACGCGTCCGATCTCCTGACTCTGTATCAACAGCCCGAACTCGACATCGTCAGCTACTTCCCCGCCGTCGAACCGGCCGCCCTCTCCGCCATCGACCATGCCTCGGCCCGCGTCCTCAACGACGGCATGACCGCCCACGACGCCGTCTTCGTCAGCACGCTCCGAGCCTCCGCCGACGCCTTCGCCCGCCGCCATCCCAAGATCGACCGCGACACCGATGGCGCCCGCATCCTGCGCAGCGTGCTCATGAAGCCCGAGAGCGAACACAACGTCGAGCAACTGCACGCCGCAGTGGAACGCCTGATATGACACCGCCCCCGCGTCCCCCGCACGAGCTGGAGCGGAGTTGCGCTGCAGACGGGGGTTTCTTAGGTGTAGGTGGTCCCGGGTGTGCTTATTGCCGCGTACCACGGCATCGGCCAGAGTGATCGGGCCCCGAGGCATCGATCCGCACATGTGGCGCTGCCGGTCTGTCGCCGCGACCCGCTCCGCCGCCCGTCGACCCACGCACCGATGGAGAAGATCACCATGCTCGGCACCCCCGTCGACATCGACCGGCTCACCGGCATCTGGCGGATCGACCCCGCCCACTCCGAGGTCGGTTTCACCGTGCGCCATCTCATGGTCCGCGTGCGAGGTGGCTTCACTCGTTTCTCCGGCACCATCACCGTTGCTCAGAACCCCGCGCGGTCCGGCGTACGGGCGGAGATCGACACCACATCGGTCGACACCCGCCACGCCGGACGGGACACGCGTCTGCGGTCCGGTGACTACCTCGACAGCGACCACCACCCGACGGCGTCCTTCCAGTCCTGCCGGGTCGGCAGGAAGGACGGCCGGTACATCGTCGAGGGGCAGTTGACCATCCGGGGCGAGATGCGTCCGGTCACCTTCGACCTGTTCCTGCTGGGAGTGGACACGGACGCATCGGGCGGGACCCGAGCCGGATTCCGGGCGTACTCCCGGATCAGCCGGTCGCGGTTCGGGGTGACGGGCAATGTGCCCCTGCCGGGAGGACGCGCGCTGATCGGCGACACCGTCATGCTGGAACTGGAGATCCAGGCCGTCAAGGACCGTCCACGGACGTGACCCCGGCCGGCACGGGCGGTCGCTGCTGCCGCGGCTCCTCCTGGCAGGACGTCAGCAGGAGCATGCCCACTCCGACGCCGGCCAGAAAGCCTCCGATCGCGACGGTGGCACCGGAGGGGCGGGAAGGGAGCGGGCGTCCGACCCTTCTGTGGCGCCCCGGCGCCGGTTTCGACGTACTTGCCACGTCTGGAGTGGCAGTTGTGGTCAACCCGGCCCGAGGACCGTGCGACGGCTGCGTGGGGGCGTCCGCGCGGAGGCGTTCCACCAGCCGCGCCAGGAACGCCGGTTCGTTCAGCGGTACGGGGATCGCCGCCTTCGCCCGCAGATACCGCTCGCCGGTCCACCATCCCAACAGCCTTACCGGCAACTGTGCTTCGAGTTGACTGTCGAGCCGGGTCACGTCCTTGTAGACGCTCATGCAGGCGGGACAGACGCGCAGGTGGGCCGCGAGTTCCTGCTCCGGGGGAGCTTCGGGCCGCAGCGCGAGGCGTCTTATCGCCTCCCTGCAGTCCCGCAGTTCCAGCCGCTCCAGATACAAGTCCGTACGGGCCTGGCGCAGCGCGCTTCTGGCCTGGTCGCACGCATCCGGAACCGCATCGGGTACCAGCCCCGTGATGCGTGCCGTCAACGCGGGAGCGTCCCGGTCCACCACCGCATGCCACAGCAGGCGCTGGGCGCTCACCGGGAGACGCTCGAAGGCGAGGGCCAGTTGTCCGTCCTCGCCCCAGGGCCACCGGGATCCCGCCGCGACCCAGTCCCGGAAGTCCGGTGACAGGGTCTCGGGCTCCTGGTGCCAGCTCGTGATCGCTCTCGTACGGACGTTGCCCAGTAAGTGGGGGCGCAGACAGCCGGGGTGGCGGCGCTCGACGAGGGACTCGCCGGCGAGTATCTGTTGCAGCAGGCCGGCGAAGACATGCGCGGTCACCTCCTGCGCGTGGAGCGGACCCGCCATGCACTGGAAGGCGTACGCCTGCACGGCCGCGTAGTGGCGGCGGTAGAGCTGCCGGAAGGGTTCGACCTCTCCCTTGCGGATCGCGAGCATCAAGGCCGCGTCGGAGAGGGGCTGCTGTGGCGGCCGCAAGCCCAGGAGCAGGTGCATCGGGGAGCCATCCATTCAAGTCCGGTCGAATGAGCCCGCGCAGCCGCGATGCCGGGCCTCGGTGATGTGCTACGGGGTCGCTGCGACTGCCGTTGCGCCGGCAGGAGCGGAAGGGGTACGAGTCGGCCCGTACGTCGGCGCCTCGGCGAAGTACTGAGCCGCGGGCTGTTGTAGTAGTTGTAGGTGAGCACGACGGACGCGTTCGTGACCGCCCGGAGGAACTGGCGCGTCCCGGACTGGTGTTGGGCGCCCCGGTGGGCTACCCCGCCGAGATGAGACTCGTCCGGCTGCGGATCGGGCCGCTCGACGTGGCCGAGGTCCGCCGGATGGCGGTGGAGGCACTGGGCGAGGACCGGTGTTCGGCCCAGTTCGTGACCCGGCTCTACGAGCGCTCGGGCGGTATCGCGCAGGCGGCGGCCGATCTCGTTTCGGAGCTGAAGACTTCCGCCCCGCTTCCGGACGGGAAGCCCACGATGATCGGCCGGGGCCGGCTGACCGCCAGACATGTGGACGAGGCCGCGGTGCCGGTCCGGCTCACCGAGCTGGTGATCGGCCGTATGGCGTCGCTGGACGACCGGACCCGCCGCCTGGCATGGGCGGCGGCCGTACTCGACGAGGCGGCCACGGAGGACGAGTTGTCCTCGGTGGCGGCCCTTTCCGCGGACAGCGGCCGGGCGGCGCTGACGGCCGCGCTGTGCGAAGCGGTACTGCACGAACTCGGGCTCGGCCATTACGGGTTCCGTATGCCGATGGAGGCCGCGGCCGTGTACCAGCTGCTGGCCGGTCCGGTCCGGCGTGAGCTGCACGGCCGCGCCGCCGAGACCCTGGCGGCGCGGCGCCCGGTGCCGTGGGCGCGGCTGGCCCGCCACCAGTTCGCGTCCGGCCGCACGGCGGACTGGTTGCGGAGCGTGGAGAATGCCGCCCGGGAAGCGGCCGAGGCCAGGGACCACCAGCGGGTGATCGCGTTGCTGGAGGAGGCGCTGGCGCGTCCCGGAGTGGGGCAGTCGAACCGGGCCCGGCTGGCCCTGATGCTGGCGCGCAGCGCGTACAGCGGGCTGCGCTCCGACCAGACGGTCGAGGTGCTGCGCCGGCTGGTCGACGACCCCGCGCTGCCCAAGGCCGCACGCGGCGAGATCCGGCTCGACCTCGGGCTGCTCATCGGCAACCAGGTCGGGGACGGCGGCAAGGGCCGCGTCGAACTCATCAAATCCGTCGAGGAGTTGAGCGGCCAGCCGGTGCTCGCGGCGCGTGCCATGGCGGCGCTGGCGTTGCCGTACTGGCCCAGTGGTCCGCTGCTGGACAACCTCGCCTGGCTGGAGCGGGCCGAGGCGACCGCGGCCGAGAGCGGGGACGCGGCGGTCCGGGCGGCGGTCGCGGCGAACCGGGTGACAACGTTGCTCAGCGTGGGCGACGGGGACGGGTGGCGGCAGCTGGAGCAACTCCCCCGGGAAAGCGATGACCTGCGGATTCTCCAGCACTCCGCACGCGGTGTGTGCAACGCGGCCGACGCGGCGGTCTGGCTGGGCGAGTGCGCGCGAGCGCGCGAGCGCGCGAGCTGCTGGCGGAGGCCCCGAGCTGGTGACCCGCAGCGGGGACGTCTATCAGAACCTGATCTTCGAGGGTACGGCGCTGCGTCTGGACCTGATGACCGGACGGTGGGCGGACCTGGCCGTCCGGGCCCGGGCGCATGTGGCCGAGGCGGGCGAGATGCCGTACATCGCGGGTGACGCCATGCTGGTGCTCGGCGTGCTGACCCTGGCGAAGGGCGAATGGGGGCAGGCGGGCCCCTGGTTCTCCGCTGCCGTCGGCCCGTCCGAGGAAGAGGCAGCGGTACCTCTGCTGGCCGCGGCCTCGGGTGGTCGCGTCCGGCTCGCGCTGGCGCGCAAGGACCTGGGGGCCGCGGCCCGGGGGGCGGCCGACGCCTGGGACAGACTGCGCACCAAGGGCGTATGGGTGTGGGCGGCCGAACTGGCCCCATGGGCCGTGGAGGCGACAGCCCGCGCCGGTGAGTACGCAACGGCACGGGACATGGTGGACGAGTTCGCCGCGGGCATCGAGCACAGACAGGCGCCCGCCGCCGCGGCGGCGCTGACGTGGTGTCGGGGACTGCTGGCCACGATCGGCGGAGCGTTCCCGGAGGCGGCGGAGCGCTTCCGCAGCGCCCGTGCCCGCTATCAGGACCTCCCCCGGCCCTACGAGGCGGCTCTCGCGGCGGAGGCGGCGGGACGCTGCGACGCCCTGGCGGACAGCCCGCAGACCGCCGCGGGCATTCCGGAACTGACCGCTGCGGCCGACGAGTTGGAAGCTCTGGGCGCGACCTGGGACGTGGCCCGGGTACGGGCGGAGCTGCGGGCCCATCCCGACGCCGAGCGGCGCCCGCAGGGCCGCCCCCGATACGGCGACCGGCTGTCTCCGCGCGAGCAGGAGGTCGCACAGCTCGCCGGTGCCGGCCTGAGCAACCGTGAGATCGCGGCCACGCTGCACCTGTCCCCGCGCACGGTGGAGCAGCATGTCGCGCGTGCGCTGCGAAAGCTCGGCGCGGTCTCGCGACACGACCTGGCGCAGCCGGATTCGGACGCCAAGCGCGGACACTGAGTACGCGGACCCACGCGCCGGGCAGTTAATTGGGTACCCGTGATGCGCCGCCTCGGATAGGTAACCGCCCTGCGTCGACCCTAGGTTCGTGGTGGTCACCGCCCCGGTCGATCCAGGACCGGGTGCGGGACACACACCGCCCGGTGCCGTCACGGCCTTCCCCTGGCCGCCCGTGCGGCGGCCCTGACGCACCGGGCGGTCCGGCCCAGGGCCCGGGCCGAAACCCACCGTCACACCGCCCGGCTCCGGCATGCCCGGATCCGGTCGATCCGAAAGGCGCACATGAACCGCACACACCGAAAGACCCGGCGCGGCCGGGTACTTGCCGCCACGGCGCTGGTCACCGCGCTCGTCGGCGGCGCCGTGGCCACGGCCATGGCAGGGCAGGACGCCCCGAGTTCAGCGGCTCCCGCTTCCCCCGCCTTACTGAAGTCCGCCGCATCGGCCGAGCGGGCCGCCGGCCTCATCGTCGGCTACAAGACGAAGTCGATGGAGGCGCGTTCGACCGAGGCGGTACGCGACGCGGCCAGGGCCATGGCCGCCGAGTCCGGTCAGAAGCTGTCGTACAAGCGCCGTCTGGGCACCGGAGCGGTGCTGATGGACCTCGGCGGGGTACGGCCCGCCAAGGACGTCGCCGCGCTCATGAACCGGCTGCGGGCCGACCCGGACGTGGCCTACGTCGTTCCGGACCGCCGGGTGCCGGCCATCGCGTCCCAGGAGGTCACCGACGCTCCCGTCGCCGACGCCGCGGGCGACGACACCCGTACGGGCGACACGGACCTCACCGCCGAGCAGTGGAACCTGTCCGAGGCCACGGCGGGAATGGACGTTCCCGGCGCGTGGAAGACGTCCACCGGCAAAGGAGTGACCGTCGCCGTCCTGGACACCGGCATCACCCAGCACTCCGGCCTGGCGGCCAACACGGTCCCCGGGTACGACTTCATCAGCGACTCCTTCTCGGCGAACGACGGCGACGGCCGTGACGGTGACGCCGCCGACCCGGGTGACGCCACCGAGCCGGGCGACTGCGGAAGCCAGTCGGCGAACCCGTCCAGCTGGCACGGCACCCATGTGGCGGGCATCGTGGCCGCGGCCGACAACGGCAAGGGCACCGTGGGCGTCGCGCCCGGCGCGCAGGTGCAGCCGGTGCGTGTGCTGGGCCGCTGCAACACCCCGAACTCGGACATCATCGACGCCCTCACCTGGGCGTCCGGCGGAAATGTCGCGGGCGCACCCGACAACAAGACCCCTGCCCAGGTCGTCAACATGAGCCTGGGTCTCCAGGGACCGTGTGACGCGGCGATGCAGAGTGCCGTCGACGCGGCCGTCGCCCGTGGCACGACGATCGTCGTGGCGGCCGGGAACCGGGGCACGCGGCCCGCGCCTCAGGACGCGGGCAACTTCGACTGGGCCGGCTGCCGCAACGTCATCACCGTCGCCGCCACCGACCGCGACGGAAACCGGGCCGAGTACTCCAACTTCGGCAGTGTCGTGGACATCGCGGCACCGGGCGGCGACATGAGGCAGAAGGCCGCCGACGGCGTCCTCTCCACCTTCAACTCGGGCACCGACAAGCCCGGCGGCGAGAACTTCAGGTTCGAGGTGGGCACCAGTCAGGCCGCCCCGCACATCGCCGGCCTGGCCGCCCTGATGAAGGCCGCCAACCCCGCACTGACGCCCGCGGAGATCGAGACGGCCATCCAGGCCAACGCCCGGCCCCTGCCGGGCGCGTGCGAGGGCGGTTGCGGTGGCGGGCTCGCCGATGCCGCCAAGACCGTCGAGAGCGTCTCGAAGGACGCAGCCTCGCCCGCATCGCCTCCCGAGCCTCCCGAGCCTTCCGAGCCTTCCGAGCCTTCCGAGCCTTCCGAGCCTTCCTCGGCTCCCGCTTCGCCCTCGCCGTCGGCCGGTGACGGACGGGCGGCGGACGGCACGGATCTCGGCGCGTGCTTCGACGACGCCTGCGAGGTCGAGGTGACGGGCGGAGACACGATTCGGCTCGACGGCAAGGTGGGCGTCGACGAACTCAGCATCGACAGCGTCGCCGACAACACGCTGAACTTCACGGGTTCGTCCGGCAACGGCGCGCAGCAGTCCAGCAGCAGCCAGAGCGCCCCGGGCCGGTCGACCGTCGACAACCTCGTCGTCGACCTCATCGGCATCGATGGGGACCGGGCGATCATCCGCCTTTCCTGATTCGGCTACGGAGCAGCGTGGCACCGAAGGGGAGGTGCCACGCTGTCGTCCGTCACGTCATCGCGGAGTCGCGGATCGCGGAGTCGCTCACGGCGCCGGGGGCGCCGGGCAGGTGGCGTTGTCGGCCGGGAGTTTCCCGGTGAGCAGATAGCGGCTGCCGTGGCGGTCCATGCAGGTGTTGCCGCCGAACAGGTACTGCCCGTGGTTGCCGCCGCCCGCGACGACCAGGCGGGAGCCGGTCAGTGCCTGGTGCATGCGCCGCGCGCCCACGACCGGGGTCGCCGGATCGTCCTTCGCCTGGAGCAGCAGGACCGGCGGCACATGAGCCGAGCCGATCTTCACGGGCCGGGCCGTCGGGGCCTTCCAGAATGCGCAGGGCGCGCTGTACCAGGTGTTCAGCCAGGCGAACAGCGGCGCCTTACGGGCCGACGCGGCCGTGTCCCGGTGCCAGGTCGCCCAGTCGCGGGGCCAGGCGTCGTCCACGCAGTTGTAGGCGAGCTGGGCCGGATCCACGCCACCGAGGGCGAGCTGGTCGGTGGCGCCGAGCAGGCCGCTCGCATCCCCGCGCCGGTAGTCGGAGACGGCCTGGGCCACATCGCCCCAGGTCAGGTCCGTGTACATGGCGGACGCCAGCAGATCGTCGAGCTCGGCGCTGCCCGCCCGGTGCCCGGCCGGTTTGGTGTCCAGCTTCTTACGGGTGGCCTCCCACGCGGCGGCCACCTTGGCCTGCGTGGCACCCAGGTGGTAGGTCGCGTCCTTCTTCGCCGCCCAGGCGAAGAACTGGCCGGCCCGGTGCTGGAGCGCCGGGTTCTGCTCGTACTGCGAGGCGTAGGTGGTGACGGTCGGGTCGACGACGCTGTCCAGAATCATGCGACCGGTGTGCGAGGGGAACAGTGTCGCGTACGTGGCGCCGAGCTTCGTCCCGTACGAATAGCCGAGGTAGTCCATCTTGTCGCGGTGGACCGCGGTACGGATCCGGTCCATGTCGCGGGCCGCGTTCTCGGTGGTGATGTGGGGAAGCAGGGCCTTGGACTTCGCGTCGCACTGCTCGGCGATCTTGCGGGCCACGGTGCGCCGCGCCTGCTCCTGCCCGTCGTTCGCCGGCGTGTACGGCACCGCCGGGTGCTTGATCAGTCTGTTCGTGTTCCCGCAGGAGACCGGGGTGCTGGCACCGACGCCGCGCGGGTCGAAGCTGACGACGTTGTACTTCGCACTGACGTCCTGGGGCAGCGAGCTCCACACCAGCTTGGCCGTACCGATCCCCGATTCGCCCGGCCCGCCCGGGTTGACCACGAGAGTGCGCGGGGCGTTCACATCACCCACCATCGACAGGGTGAGCTTGATCTGCCGTCCGCCCGGATCGGCGTAGTCGAGGGGGACCTTGAGGGTGGCGCAGTACGTGCCGCGGGGAGCGTCCGAGCCCGCGGGACAGGTGGACCAGTGGAGGGCGGCGGGTCCGGTGGCCGTGGCAGCCGGTGTCGCGTCGGCCGCCTGCGGCCCGGCAAGGGTGACGAGCCCCAAGGCTGTGACGACCGCCGCACTGCGTCGTGTCAGAGGAGAGAGCGCACTGGACAAGTGCTCCTGCTTTCAGGTCAGTTCTGCTGCTGCCGGCAAGCAAGATGAGGCGTAGCGCCAAAGGGTTGTGTTGCTGCGGGAGTTGTTCTTGACTCTGACCGGCGCGACGCGCGCGACCGGGCTACCAGGGCTACCAGGGCTACCGGGACTATCGGGACTACCGAGGAGTGGCGGAGCGCGTCCGCCACAGGTCGCGCAGCAGCGCGATCTCGGCCATGTGGTGGATGAATTCGATGTTGGCCCCCGACAGCACGGCGACGAAGGGATTGTCGGCGTCGTTGCTGTACGGGTACTGCGAGAAGCCGACCATGTCGAGTTGCTCGTCTGTGACGGCGGCGACACTGTCGCGCCAGCGGTCGATCAGCGCCCAGAACCGCTCCAGCGCCAAGGCGGCGGAGGGGGTGAAGTCGACCAGCTGCTTCGGTTCCTGCCGCCGTTCACCGAAGGTCCACTCCCATCCGCCCGCGAAGTGGAAGTGCAGGTGTCCCAACCGCCACGCGATGGTCGTGATCGGCGTCTCGTCAGGCTCCGGTGCACCGGTGTGGGCGAGGACCTGCTCGACACGCTCGATGCTCACGCTCCAGTCATCGGCGATCTTGGCGAGGGTCATTCCGTCTGCGGCCTGTCGGGCGACCTCGGCGTACTCGCTCGCCGGGATGTCCGGGGCGCCCAGGTCGAGCACCCACTCCCCCGGCCCGAACGCCCTGGGCGTCGCCGCCTCGCCCCGGCGCCGTATCGACCAGGAACCCGGCGCCGGCTCCCACAGATACTCCTCGTCACCGAGCCCCGTCAGCCGCACCTGGGCCATCTCCCTGGCCTGGTCGAACTGGTCGAGCAGCAGGCCCAGACGGTCGGTCCGCGCGCCCTCGGTCTCCATGCGTGGCTCCCTTCACGGTCGCGTCTCGTACGACACTGCGCTCAGGCGGAAGTTAACGGCTGGTCCATCGGGGCGCGACCGATTTTGACCCAGCCGTCCACGGAGATGCGCGAGGCCTCCGCCGGCTGTTCGGCCGCCGTGACCTACTGATCGTCCCGGATCGGGAAGGCCACCACCTCGTCCACCGGTCCCCGCAGATCCACCGTGAAACCCGCGTGCTGGAGCGCTTGGGCACCCCGCCTGGTCGCCATGGCGAGTGCGAGCTGCTCGGAGACCAACTCCACGACAACGGCCTCGGTCTCGTCCACGGCCGTGGTCAACTCGGGTGGGCCCAGGCCGTCCGGAAGCTCGATCCTCGTCCGGAGCACCGGTCGGTCCTCCATCGCGGCAATGGCGAACACCGGGTGAGCCGCCGTACGCATTCCGGCCTCGCGTGCGCAGGCGCGCTCCTCCGCGTCCTCGCCCACGAAGACACAGTCGTCGGCTGCCGCTCCCCCGGTGCTCGCGACCGCCTGGTCGAAGATCCTACGGCTGTCCTTCGTGCCCCAGTGCACGAGTGCCTCGTCGGCGAAGTGGCCGGGGAACGCCTCCCACAGCGCGGCTGCCGCACGTGCGGCAGCACCATTGCCCGGGCCGGGGTCGGAGATGATGCCCTTCCGGACCTCCTGGAGGGCGTCGAGCACAGCCATGACACGCGGTCGGGGCTGAAGTGTCAGGGAGCCGTCGGGATCCACATGGGCGTCCGCCAAGGTCGCCCCGATGTCGAAGAAAATCACTGGCATGTGCAGTGCCTCCCCGTGGTGAACGCCTTCGAGTCGCATCCACCCGGGTGATAGTCGCGGGGACGCTCAGCTCAATGACCTGTGCGCGCGCCCATCGGTTGAGACCCGACCAGCAGGGAGGCGCCGGTCGGAGTCAGTGTGTGCAGGACGTGCGCGGCATGCCGGCTGCTGGCGAGCAGGCCCGCGTCACGCAGGACTCCGGCGTGCTTGCTCGCGGAGGGCGCGGAGATCCCGACGGCACGGGCGATCTCCCCGGTCGTGGCGCCCGCGCCCGCCGCGACGACGCAGAGCACGGTCGCCCGGGTGCGGCCCAGCAGCGCGGCCAGTGGCGTGGCGGGCCGGATACTGAGGCCGGTCGGTTCGTGCAGCAGGGGGTAGACGAGCACGGGCGGCAGGTGGGGATCGGCGAGGCTGATCGGGCTGCTCCAGCAGAAGTAGGACGGCACGAGGCGCAGCCCCCGGCCGTCCAGGTACAGATCCCGGTCGTCGACGGGATAGCGGACTTCCAGGATCGGAGGCCGCCAGATCAGCCCGGGTCCGAGCCCGGCCAGCATCCGGTCCACGCCGCCGTCGAGCAGATCGCGGCAGCACTGCGACCGCGCCGCTTCGATGCGCGAGTGCATCGCCTCGGTGAACGGGGCGACGGCCGCCTCGTAGTAGGCGCGGATCGCCGTGACGAGCTCGGCGCGCTCCTGTCGGTCCGTCAGGCGTCGTGCCCAGGCCGGAGCGCCCACACGGTGGTCGAGCACCGTCAGCTCGTCACGCACGCGGCGGGGCGGGGTGGACATGATGGTGTCGAGACTGGCGTCGAGGGCGGCGTTGAGCCCATCGTCCAGGGCGGGGGAAGGCGTCAGGAAGTCCGGAAAGTAGACGGCTCGTGGGTAGAGCGGCAGGAGGAGATCACGCAGGGTGCGTTCGAGGTGGTGCTCCCGGATGCGGGCGCCGGCCGTCCTGTACCACTCGGCGTAGGCCCAGCGGCCGGCGCGGGTCTGGAAGCGGTGCAGACTCGCGGCCACCTCCCACAGGGGATCGGGCACCCGGGCCACTCTGGTTCTCGCCAGGTCGATCTCCGAGAAATGAATGCGGAGCATCCCGGTCCCCTGTCCGGCCTCGGCATTTTCCTCCTGGCGACACACCATGGACCACTGAGGCGGAATTGGCAACAGTGGACGCGACCAACCGCACACCTCAAGGGGGAATGGTGAGACGAATATTAGCCATGATCGCGGGAGTTGTGATTCTGCTCGGTGCGATGGCCGGAACATCGGCGGCCAGTTCGGCAAATGATTCCGCAAACCGAGGCAAGGCAACCGCGGTGACATCCTTCACCTCGGTAAAGGCTGCCGCGGCACCTGCCGGCTGCCCCTCCAGCTATTTCTGCTTCTGGGTGAACGCGGGATACTCCGACGGGCCGGGAAAGCTCTCCGGAAAGAACTCCGACTGGTCCGCCTTCGGTCACTCCAGCTGTCCGAGCGGCACCTGGAACGACTGCGCCTCGTCGGACTACAACAACGGAGTCAGCTGTGACGCCGTCGTGTGGACAGGCAAGTCCTACGGCGGAACCGGCGGCTGGGTCCCGAAAGGCACCGGCGGGAACTTCAACTCGACGTTCAACGACGCCGTCTCGTCGAACAGCTGGGGCGTCTACGCGACCGGGGGCACCAACTCGACCTGCACCGGCCCCGTGCCGTAAGGGACGGGTCAGCTGACGGGACAGCTCAACTCCCCAGGCTCCAGGTGCCCGTGGGCAGCAGTCCGCGGGCACCGTCCGTCCCACCCCGCCGAACGAGAGGCCCAGGACACCATGCGACGCGCAGCGCTCGCCTGCACGGTGGCGGCAGTCCTCGCGCTCGCCGCCGCGTGCGGAACGACCGACGACTCGCACGAGAAACGCGAGAGACCCCTCGCCGCTGCCGAACTCGACCTGCTCACCCGGTCCGGGACCTTCGTCAGGACCAGCACCGGGCTGGCGAACGAGGAATCCGAACTCATCGCGGCCTGCATGGCAAAGAAGGGATTCCGCTACCGGGCCGACAAGACGCCTCGGCCGGCCGGATCCGACGAGCAGCGGACGCTGAACATGCGAGACCGCCGAAGCCGGGGATACGGCCTGGGAGATCAGTACGCATCCGACTCGGACGGTCGCGGTTCATCACCGAACGACGCCTATGTGGCGTCGCTGTCGGAGAAAGGGTCGGCCGCCTATATGAAAGCCCTGCGCGGGAGTGGTTCGGATTTCCGCGAGATGCGATTCGGGGACGACCAGAAGGTCACGTTCTCGGCACGCGGCTGCGAGGCCGAGAGCCGGAATCACCTCTACGGAAGTCTCGACGACTGGGTTTCCGTCGCCTACTATCCGCAGAATCTCAACGGCCGCCTCACGCCTCTGGTGGAGGAATCCCCGAAGTACCGCAGGGCCATGACCGACTGGAAGACCTGCATGCGGGCCGAGGGATACCCGTACGGCTCTCCCGACGACGCCTACGAACGACTCGGGGCCGCCTATCGCAAGCAGGGTGCCACCCCGGTCCTGCGCAACCGCGAGGTCTCCGTCGCCGTGGCGGACGGCAAGTGCGCCGCGAAACTCCACATCCCGAGTCTCGCGCTCGCTCTGCGCCGCAGCTACGCCAAGTCGCTGCCCGAGGATGACAAGGCCCGGCTGCGGTACCTCACCTCGGTCTGGCAGGCGGCAGCCGCCCAGGCGCGTTGAGGTCCGGGGCGGGGCACCTTCGGCCGGGTCACCACAACACCGGCGGCCCCTGCTCGATGCGCCGCAGCACCGGTGTGAGCCGGTCGAGCGCCTCGCCGGTCTGGATCTGCCGCTCGTCCCACCAGGTGGCTCCCGCCTCGGCCAGCGGACCGATCAGATCACGGGTCTTGGCGGCGTCGTCGCCGGGCGTGGCACCGCCGAGGACGATCTCGAAGGGAGCGCCGGACCGGCCCTCGCGCTCCTTGTGCAGGAATGCGACCAGGTCGCGCACCTGACCGACAGGCGGCACATGGCCGTGCCTGGCGTCGGTGAACAGCGGGACCGCACCGTCCCAGCGGGCGGCCCGGCGCATCGGCGGACGGTTCGGCCAGAAGCCGGCGACCCAGACCGGCGGCCGAGGGCGTTGCACCGTGGCGGGCAGCAGGGTCACGTCCCGTACCTGGTAGTGCCGTCCGTCGTGGTTCACCGGTTCGCCCGACCAGAATCGGCGCAGCAGGTCCAGGCCCTCGTCCAGCCGCTCGGCCAGCACCTTGGGGTCCGTGGTGTCACCGAAACTCGCGTACTCGTCCTCAAGGGGCCCGCCCAGCCCCGCGGCGAAGACGACCCGACCTCCGCTCATGGCATCCAGGGTCGCCACCTGGCGGGCGAGCTGCTGCGGGCGTCGCCGGGCGACCGGGGTGACCAGCGTGCCCAGCCTGATCCGGGAGGTCGCCGACGCGGCGGCGGTCAGCAGCATCCACGGGTCGCCGAACGGCCTGCCCTCGTGCTTGCGATGCAGCACGTGGTCCCAGACGAACAGCCCGTCCCACCCTGCCTGTTCGGCCGCCACGGCCACCTTCGCGACGGTCCTGGGATCGGCGAAGTCACCGAAGTTCGGAATGTTGACCGAGAAGCGCATCCCCGCATCCTGGTGCACGGCAGGGGGACCGGCAACGGAATAGCGGACGCGCCTGCGCACGCCGGTTTCCGAATTCGCCCCCCTTCCCGCGACGGACCCGCCGCCCTGCCCCGTAGAGCAGACGACATCGGCACACCGGGAGGGGAGCACGACTTGGCAGGGCACAGGGTCAAAGGCGCCAGAAGTGCGGCGATCACGGCAGCAGCCATGGCGGCGCTGACCGCGTCACAGCCGCCGTGGGCGGTTCCGGCACGGGCCTCCGCACCCGCACGGTCGGCGGCACCCGCCGAGCAGGGGCCGAGCGTGACGGGCGACGCCCCGTACCGCACCGATCTCCCGCCACTGCGGACTGCGGCGCACAGGACCGGGGCATCGGTGGCGAGCGCCGCGCTGCCGGTGAGCGTGTTCGCCGCCTACCGCCACGCCGAGGCGGAGCTCGCGCGCACGGCGCCCGGTTGCCGGCTGCGGTGGCAGTTGCTGGCCGCGATCGGCCAGGTGGAGTCCGGGCAGGCGCGAGGCGGTCGGGTGGCGGAGGACGCTACGACCGTGGCGCCGATCCTCGGGCCGCGGCTGGACGGCGGCGCGTTCGCCCTGGTGCGGGACACCGACGGCGGCGCCTACGACGGGGACCCGGCGTACGACCGTGCGGTCGGACCGATGCAGTTCATCCCCTCGACGTGGGCCCGCTGGGGCACGGACGGCAACGGCGACGGCCGGGCCGACCCGGACAACATCTTCGACGCGGCGCTCGCCGCCGGGCGCTATCTGTGCGCGGGCGGGCGGGACCTCTCCGACCCGGCCGGACTGGACCGGGCGATCCTCGGCTACAACCACTCGCAGGCCTATCTGCGCACCGTCAGGGCCTGGTACGCGTACTTCCTGGCAGGGCACCGGCTGGTACCGGACAGCTCGGCAGGGTCGTCGGCGCACCCCGAGCGGTCGCGGCGGTCGCACCAGGAGCCCGCCCCGAAGCCGACGCCGTCCGCCCCTCGGAGCCCCGCCCCGCCCCGAACCCCGTCCGCGCCCGCGTCACCGACTCCCGCCGGCTCACGCCCGGCGCCCCGGGCCGGTGAAACGGACGAGCCCCAACTCCCCTTGCCCGGCCGGGACATCGAACCGCCCGGCGGCGGCCTGTTGCCCAGCGACGGTCCGCTGACCAGCAACGGAGTGGTCTCGTTGACCGCCACCCCCTCCCCAACCGCCGATACCGGGCGGTAATGTCGCCACCCGCCGGACGGTACGAGACCGGCGAGTGAGCGCAAAGGGGCCCTCATGGCGACGGACATGTCGGACATGCCTGCGGAGATACAGGCGGCTCATGACCGCTGGCAGCGCATGTGGAGCCACCGCGAGCAGTTGCTCAAGGTGGCCCGGCGCAGGTCGATGAGCCTGGAGGACGCCGAGGACGCGGTGCACGAGGCGATGCTGCGCGCCGCGGAGCGGCCCGACCTGGACGACGAGCGTCTCGGCGCCTGGCTGACGACCGTGACCATGCGGCTGTGTGTCGACCGGTACCGCCAGGTCTACCGTGAGGCCAAGGTGTCCGGCAGCCCGACGCTCGTCGCGCCGGGCCCGGTGCCCGTCGACGAGGCGGTGTGCGACCGGGCCGAGGCCAGATGGCTGGCCGTACGCAGCGGCGAGCTGCCCGCGCGCCAGGCCGAGGCACTCCGGCTGAAGTCGGAGGACCTCGACGTCGGCCAGGTCGCCGTGCGCATGGGGCTGAGCTACCGGACCGTCGAGTCGCTGCTCGCCCGGGCCCGGCGCACGCTGCGCAACTCACTGGCCGCCACGCTCGGGTTCGCGCTGTTCCTGGTCGGGCGGGGGCGACTGCGAGCGAGCGGCAAGGCACAGGCCGTGGCGGCCGCGTCGACGGCGGCGACCCTGACGGTCGCGGGGTTCGTACTGCCGCACACGCTCGGAGGGGGCGGGCCGGACGCGGCGCCCCTGCCCTCGGCATCCTCCGTGTCCAGGACGCCTGCCGAGACCGTCCGGCCCGACGGCACCGCCGGAACACCCGCACCGAACGCCCACGAGCTGTCGGCCCCCGCGACGGCTTCCGGAGCGACGGCCTCACCCGGTGATCACCACGATGCGCTGCTGCCGCTGACGGTGCCGCCCTTGCCGAAGGCCTCCCTGTCACCCTTGCCGTCCGTTCCGGAGGTCCCGAGCGTCTCGGGCCTCCCGAGCGTGTCGGGCCTCCCGAGCGTGTCGGGCCTCCCGAGCGTGCCCGACCTTCCCGACCTGCCGGACGCGTCCACGATCCCGACGGCTCTTCCGTCCGTCCCGGCGGCTCCCACCGAGGTACCGGTGCCGACCGCACTGCCGTAGCCCCGCCGCGAGCCCTGCCGAAAAAAGTCTCCCTTCCCCGCGACGGACGCCCCGCCTCCCCCCGTAGAGCAGATGTCGGAGCTGCTCCACGGCGGAAGGGTGGAACGGATGGGTGTCGAGATCTGTGTGGAAGGGCTGACCAAGTCCTTCGGTCACCAGGTCATCTGGCAGGACGTCTCGCTGACGCTGCCCGCCGGGGAGGTCTCGGTCATGCTCGGGCCGTCGGGCACGGGCAAGTCGGTGTTCCTCAAGACGCTCGTCGGACTGCTGAAGCCGGACCGCGGCTGTGTGAAGGTCGCCGGTCGTGACATCACCAGGCTGCGTGAACACGAGCTCTACGAAGTGCGGAAGCTGTTCGGCGTGCTGTTCCAGGACGGCGCGCTGTTCGGCTCGATGAGCCTGTACGACAACATCGCCTTCCCGCTGCGCGAGCACACCCGTAAGTCCGAGAGCCAGATCCGGCGCATCGTGCTGGAGAAGATGGACATGGTCGGGCTGATCGGCTCGGAGGGGAAGCTGCCCGGTGAGATCTCGGGCGGCATGCGCAAGCGCGCGGGCCTGGCACGGGCGCTCGTGCTGGACCCCGAGATCATCCTCTTCGACGAACCCGACTCCGGCCTCGACCCGGTGCGCGTCGCCTATCTCAACCAGCTGATCGTCGACCTCAACGCGCAGATCGACGCGACTTTCCTGATCGTCACCCACGACATCGCCTCGGCCCGCCAGGTGCCGGACAACATCGGGCTGCTGTTCCGGCGCGAGCTGGTCGTGTTCGGCCCGCGCGAGAGGTTGCTGACCAGCGACGAACCCGTCGTACGGCAGTTCCTGAACGGCCGGATGCAGGGTCCGATCGGCATGGCGGAGGAGAAGGACGCGGCGCAGGTGCAGCAGGAGCTGGCCCAGCTCGTCGACCGGGCGCCCGTCCGTGAACCGACACCCCGGCTGCTGCCGGGGCCCGGCATCGTCCGCCCGCCCCGCTGGGAGGCGATCGCGCGACGGGAGGCCGAGCTGCGCCGGAAGGAGGTGGCGGACCGATGAGACTGTCACCGACCGGGGCGCTGAGGCAGTCCGGGAACCTCTTCGCGATGGCCCTGGACGTGGTCCGGACCCTGCCCCGACGGCCGTTCCAGGCAAGGGAGTTCATCCAGCAGGCCTGGTTCGTCGCGAGCGTGACCATTCTGCCGACGGCCCTCGTGTCCATCCCGTTCGGAGCGGTCATCGCGCTGCAGATCGGCAGTCTGACCCGGCAGCTGGGCGCCCAGTCCTTCTCCGGGGCCGCCTCGGTGCTGGCGGTGCTGCGGGAGGCCTCGCCGATCGTGACCGCGCTGCTGATCGCGGGCGCGGGCGGTACGGCGATCTGCGCGGATCTCGGGGCGCGGAAGATCCGCGAGGAGATAGACGCGATGCAGGTGCTCGGCATCGATCCCATCCACCGGCTGGTCGTTCCGCGCGTGCTGGCGTCGATGGTAGTGGCGGTTCTGCTCAACGGCCTGGTGTCGGTGGTCGGTGTCGCGGGCGGCTACTTCTTCAACGTCGTTCTGCAGAACGGCACTCCGGGCGCCTATCTCGCCTCCTTCACCACGCTCGCCCAGCTCTCCGACCTGTGGGCGGCCGAGATCAAGGCGCTGGTGTTCGGTGCGATCGCCGCGATCGTCGCCTCGTACAAGGGACTCACCGCGAAGGGCGGCCCGAAGGGCGTGGGCGACGCGGTGAACCAGTCGGTGGTGATCACCTTCATGTTGCTGTTCGTGACGAACTTCGTGATGACCGCGGTGTACTTCCAAGTCGTCCCGCAGAGGGGTTAGCCGATGCGACTTCTCGAACGACCACTGCGCTCTCTCGAAGAGCTCGGCACCCAACTCTCCTTCTACGGCCGCTCGCTGGCGTGGACCGGCCGCACCCTGCGCCGCTACAAGAAGGAGATCCTGCGGCTGCTCGCCGAGGTGAGCTTCGGCCGCGGCGCCCTCGCCGTCGTGGGCGGCACGGTCGGCGTCATCGCCTTCCTGTCGTTCTTCACCGGCACGGAGGTGGGCCTGCAGGGGTATGCCGCGCTCAATCAGCTCGGCACCTCCAACTTCGTGGCGTTCCTCTCGGCGTACTTCAACACCCGTGAGATCGCCCCGCTGGTGGCCGGGCTCGCGCTCTCCGCCACCGTCGGCGCCGGATTCACCGCTCAGCTCGGCGCGATGCGGATCAGCGAGGAGACCGACGCCCTCGAAGTCATGGGCGTCCCCTCGCTGCCGTTCCTGGTGACCACCAGGATGATCGCCGGCTTCGTCGCGGTCATCCCGCTGTACGTCATCGGCCTGCTGTCCTCGTATCTCGCCGCCCGCACCATCACCACCGGCTACTACGGGCAGTCGGCGGGCACCTACGACCACTACTTCCAGCAGTATCTGCCGCCGGTCGACGTGCTGTGGTCCTTCGGGAAGGTGCTCGTCTTCGCCGTCCTGATCATCCTGGTGCACTGCTTCTACGGCTACTACGCGAGCGGCGGCCCGGCGGGCGTCGGTGTCGCCGTGGGCCGCGCCGTGCGGACGTCGATCGTCGCGATCAACGTCCTGGACTTCTTCCTCTCGTTGGCGATCTGGGGCGCCAACACGACCGTACGGATTGCGGGGTGAGCCGGATGAGGGTGCTGAGACTACGGCTGTACGGCGTCGTGTTCATCGCCGTACTCGCCCTGCTGCTGTCCCTGTCGGTCGCCGTCTACCAGCAGGCGTTCACCCCGGCCGTACGGATCAGGCTGGAGGCCGACAGCCTCGGCAACCAGCTCGATCCGCGCGCCGACGTCAAGCTGCGCGGGCTGCTGGTCGGCGAGGTCCGCGCGGTGCACGCCGACGGGACGAAGGCGACGCTCGACATCGCGCTCAAGCCGGAGTACGTCGCGCACATCCCGTCCGACGTGCACGCACGCCTGCTGCCCAAGACGCTGTTCGGCGAGAAGTACGTGGACCTGGTGGCACCCGTACGCTCCTCGGCCCGCCCCATTCACGCCGGAGACGTCATCACCCAGGACCGCACCCGCGTCGGCATCGAGCTCCAGCAGCTGATGAACGACCTGCTGCCGCTGCTGCGGACCGTGCAGCCCGGCAAGCTCAACGCCACCCTCTCCGCGTTCGCCACCGCCCTGGAAGGACGCGGCGACCGGATCGGCGACAACCTCATGCGCGTGGAGGACTATCTGCACCGGCTCAATCCTCATCTGCCCTCCCTCACCGAGGACTTCGCGCGCCTGGCCGACGTCGCCCAGGTGTACGGCGACGCGGCTCCCGACCTGATGGAGATCCTGCGCAACACCGTCACGACCAGCCGCACCCTGGTCGAGCAGCGCGGCCGGCTCGCCTCCGCGCTCACCACGACGGCGACCGCCGCCGGCACCACGGAGGACTTCCTGGACGCGAACGGCGACCGGCTGATCACCCTGGGCCGGGTCTCCCGCCCCACGCTCGAACTCTTCGCCCGCTACTCGCCCGAGTACCCCTGCCTCCTGGCCGGACTGGTCCGCGAGGAACAGGCCTCCGAGCAGGCGTTCCGGGGCGGCAAGATGCACATCACGCTCGAAGTCGTACGACAGCAGGGGCCGTACGAGCCCGGCGAGGAGCCGCGCTACGACGACCGCTCGGGACCGAACTGCCGCGACCTGCCCCACCCCCCGGTGCCCGCACCCGGGGTGCACCTCAACGACGGGTCAAGGAACGGGAGTTCAACCGGTCCGCTCGGGGTGTCCGCCACCCGGGCCGAGCAGCGTGCCGTCGGCTCGCTCGTGGCGCCCGTCATGGGCGTGCCCGCCGACGAGGTGCCGCCGGTCGCGACGCTGCTGTTCGGGCCGATGGCGCGCGGGACGGCGGTGAGCGTCGCATGAGGACATCGAGTGCCCGGCAGACCGCCGCCCCACTGATCAAGTTCAGCCTCTTCGCGCTGGTGACGATCCTGGCGACGGCACTGCTCGCCGCCACCATCGTCAACATCTCCCTTACGCCCGAGCACACCTATCGCGCGGTGTTCGCCGACGTGACCGGCCTGGAGAAGGGTGACGACATCCGGGTGGCCGGGGTGCGGGTCGGCGAGGTCGAGGGGATCCGGATCAAGGACCGGACACTGGCCGAGGTCACCTTCACCGTCACCGCGGACCGTCCGCTGCTGAACAGCACCGGCGCGGTCATCCGCTACCGGAACCTGGTCGGGCAGCGTTACGTCGCCCTGACGGAGGGGGCGGGAGACGGCACCCGACTGAAGTCCGGAGCCACCATCCCGCTCTCGCGCACCCGGCCGGCGCTGGACCTCAACGCGCTGCTGAACGGCTTCAAGCCACTGTTCGCGGCGCTCAGCCCGCAGGACGTCAACCAGCTCGCCACCGAGATCATCCGGACGCTGCAGGGCGAGGGCGGCACCGTCAACAGCCTGCTGGTGCACACGGCCTCGCTCACCACGACGCTGGCCGGCCGCGACAAGCTGATCGGCTCGGTGATCGACAACCTCAACACCGTACTGGAGACGCTGGACAAGCGGGGCGCCCGCTTCTCCGGGCTGCTCAAGCAGCTGCGCCGGCTGATCTCGGGGCTGTCCGCCGACCGCAAGCCGATCGGTCAGTCGCTGGTGAGCATCGGCGACCTGACGGACGCCACCTCGGGGCTGCTCAAGGACGCACGTCCGCCGCTGAAGGACGACATCGCCGAGCTGACCGATCTCACCGGAACCCTGAACAGGAACGACAAGACCGTGGAGGGCGTGCTGAAGCGGCTGCCGAACAAGCTCAACGCGCTGACGGGCACGGCGTCCTACGGCTCGTGGTTCAACTTCTACCTGTGCGACTTCGACGGCCGGATCGTGCTGCCGAAGACGAAGCAGGTGCTCACTCCCGAGCTGCATGTGGCGAGGGCGAGGTGCGGCGCATGACGAAGCACCTGCGCAAGCGCCGCCCGGAGCCGCTGGTCAAGGTCCGCATCGACCCGCCCAGGCTCCCGAAGGTACGGCTCCTGCCGCGCCGCGCGCCTCGCCCCCGCCGCCCGGAACCACTGATCAAGGTCCG
>NZ_JBFAIQ010000016.1:0-147506 GCF_040654755.1 Streptomyces sp. NPDC050625 | reverse complement strand
GTCCGCATCGACCCGCCCACGCTCCCGAAGGTACGGCTCCTGCCGCGCCGCGCGCCTCGCCCCCGCCGCCCGGAACCGCTGATCAAGGTCCGCATCGACCCGCCCACGCTCCCGAAGGTACGGCTCCTGCCGCGCCGCGCGCCTCGCCCCCGCCGCCCGGAACCGCTGATCAAGGTCCGCATCGAGCCGCCGCGGCTTCCCCGTGTACGGATACGCCGCCCGCGTCTGGTCCCGTTCCGTGAGCGCAACCCCGTGGTGATCGGGGCCGTCGGCCTCACCACGCTCGCGCTGCTGACCGTGGCCGCCTTCAACGTCGACAGCCTGCCGCTGATCGGTGACGGCGACACGTACAGCGCCGCCTTCTCGGAGGCGGGCGGGCTCAGGCCCGGTGACGAGGTGCGCATCGCCGGGGTCAAGGTCGGCAAGGTCGAGGGCGTCGATCTGGAGGGGGACCACGTCAAGATCACCTTCAAGATCAAGGGTGATCCCGGGTTCGGCACCGAGACCGGCGCCTCCATCCGGGTCAAGACGGTCCTCGGCGCCAAGTACCTCGCGCTGCACCCCAAGGGACCCGGTCAGCTGAAGGCCGGCAGCGAGATACCGCTGAGGAGGACGGTCCCGGCGTACGACGTCGTGCAGGCGTTCAGCGATCTCACCACCACCACGGAACAGGTCGACACCGACCGGCTGGCGAAGGCCCTCGACACCATCTCCACCACGTTCCAGGACTCCCCCGCCGAGGTACGGGCATCCATCAAGGGCCTGTCCAAGATCTCCCGGACGGTGGCCTCACGGGACAAGGCACTCGGTGAACTCCTCGACCACGCGAACGGTGTCACCGGCGTACTGGCCGAGCACACCGACGACTTCACCGCACTGGTCAAGGACGGCGACCAGCTGTTCAAGGAGATCAGCAAGCGGCGCGAGGCGATCCACAAGCTGCTGAAGAGCTCCGCCGCGCTCGGCATCGAACTGTCCGGTCTCGTGGAGGACAACAACAAGGAGATCGGGCCGGCGCTGAAGGGCCTCAACCGCGTGGTCGAGATGCTCGAACGCAATCAGTCGAGCCTCGACCGGAGCGTCGAGCTGCTCGCCCCGTACGTCCGGCTCTTCACCAACACCCTGGGCAACGGCCGCTGGTTCGACTCCTACGTCCAGAACCTGGTCGCCGCTCCGGTGGTGCCGCGCACGGGAGGCTCGCAGTGAACAACCTGAAGCGACGCGTGGCCCTGGTCACCGCACTCGCCCTCGTCGCCGCGCTCACCTACGTGCTGTGGCCGCGCTCCGAGCCCGTGCACGTCACCGCGTACTTCCCGCGCACCGTCGGCATCTATCCCGGCTCGGACGTCCGCGTCCTCGGCGTGCGGATCGGCGAGGTCGAGAAGATCACGCCGGAGGGCGACCGGGTGCGGGTGGAACTGGAGTACGACGCGGGCCGCAAGGTCCCGGCCGACGCCAAGGCCGCGATCATCAACTCCTCCGTGGTCAGCGACCGCTATGTGCAGCTGCTGCCGGTCTACCGCCATGGTCCGGCGATGCGGAACGGTGACGTCATCCCCGAGGCGCGGACAGCCGTACCGGTCGAGCTGGACCGGATCTTCGACAGTCTGCACACGACGGCCGAGGCGCTCGGTCCCAAGGGCGCCAACAAGGACGGCTCGCTGTCACGGCTGCTCGGGGTGAGCGCGGCCAACCTCGACGGCCAGGGCGACAACCTCCATCAGACGGTCGAGGACCTCTCGCAGGCCGTCACCACCCTGTCCGACGGCCGCACCGACCTCTTCGGCACGGTACGTAACCTCCAGGTCTTCACGGCGGCCCTGGCCGCCGACGACCAGAGCGTGCGGTCGTTCAACACCAGCCTCGCCAAGGTCGCCGGGCAGCTCGCGGGCGAACGCAAGGATCTCGCCGCCGCGCTGCTGAATCTGGGGACGGCGCTCGGTGATGTGTCGGACTTCGTGAAGAAGAACAAGAAGTCGCTGACCTCGAACGTGACGGGCCTGAGCAAGGTGACCAAGGTGCTCGTCACCCAACGGGCCGCACTGGACGAGCTGTTGAAGGTCGCCCCCACGGGTCTGTCGAACCTGAACAACGCCTACAACCCGTCCGCGGGCACCCTCGACACCCGCAACAACCCCGACCAGCCGCAGGATCCGGCCTCACTGCTGTGCTCCGTGCTGAGGACGACCGGCGACGAAGGCGGCAAGAACCCCGACTGCAAGGAGCTGAAGGAACTCTTCGACTCCCTGCCGAAGGTGCCTCAGGGGTCAGCGGTGACGGGCACGGTCGACCGGACGCTCGGCGGAATCCTGGGGGCGAGCGCATGAACGCACTGCGCAAGGGCGGGGCGCTCGCCTGGGCGGCCGTCGGCTCGCTGCTGCTGTCCGGCTGCGAGTTCAACGGCTGGTACGACGTCCAGCTGCCGGGCGGAGCCGCCGCCGACGGCCACGCCTACCACGTCACCGTCGAGTTCCGTGACGTCCTCGACCTGGTCCCGCAGTCGGCGGTGAAGGTCAACAACGTCACCGTGGGCGCCGTGGAGAAGGTCGAGCTGGACGGCTGGCACGCGCGCGTACGACTGAGGGTCGCCGACTCGGTGAGGCTGCCCGCCAACGCGGTCGCCGAGCTGCGGCAGACCAGCATGCTCGGCGAGAAGTACGTAGCCCTCTCCGCCCCGTCCGGTACGGCCCCCGTGGGCCGGCTCGGCGACGGCGACCGCATCCCGCTCTCCCGCAGCGGCCGCAACCCGGAGATCGAGGAGGTGCTGTCCGCACTGTCCGCGCTCCTCAACGGCGGCGGAGTGGCCCAGCTCAAGACCATCACCGTGGAGCTGAACAAGGCCCTGGACGGCCGCGAGAACCGGGTGAGGTCGCTGCTCAAGGAGCTGAACACGTTCATCGGCGGTCTGGACGACCAGCGCAAGGACATCGTCCGCGCCCTCAAGGCCGTCGACCGCCTGGCCCAGCGGCTCGGGAAGGAGAAGAAGACGATCGCCCAGGCCGTGGACACGATGCCGCCCGCCCTGAAGGTCCTCGCCGACCAGCGGCGCGATCTGACGAAGATGCTCACGGCCCTGTCGAAGCTGGGCACGACGGGCACCAAGGTGGTCGAGGCCTCGCACGACGACACGGTCGCGAACCTCGAAAAGCTGCGGCCGATCCTGCGGCAGCTGAACAAGGCGGGCGACGACCTCCCCAACTCCCTGGAGCTGCTGACCACTTATCCCTTCCCGCGCAACGCGGTGGACGCCGTCAAGGGCGACTACGTCAACCTGGACATCACCGCCGACCTCGATCTGTCTGACCTCTACGGGAATCTGACGGGCGGGTCCGGCAAGCCCGGCGGGGGAAACGGCGGTTCCCAGCAGCCCGGGACTCCCGACCTGCCGGAGCTCCCGGACGTGCCGGGCGTTCCGACACCCACGGCGCTGCCGAGCACGCCCGGCCTGCCGTCCGCTTCGGTGCCGTCGGCCCCGCCGGCCCCGTCAGGCGGGGGCGGGCCGCTCTGCCCGCCGGTGTGCACCAGCGCCTACACCGCCCGAGGAACGCTGCCCGAGGGGTCCGAGGGGCCCCAGATTCCCGAGGGGATAGATCTCGCGCTCGCGGAGCTGATGCTGAAGGGGGTTCAGCCGTGATCACACGGACGGTCAAGGCCCAACTGCTCGCCTTCGCCACCGTCACCGCCGTCGGGGTGTCCTACGTCGGCGCCGAGTACACCGGTCTGCTCGACGACATCCTGGACCGCGGCTACACAGTGCGGGCGGACTTCGCCGACTCCGGGGGAATCTTCCCGGGCGCCGAGGTCACCTACCGGGGGGTGCCGGTGGGCCGGGTCGGCACGCTGCGGCTGACGGACTCCGGCGGCATCTCGGTCTCCCTCGACATCGAGGACGGCACGCCGCGCATCCCCGCGGACACCCTCGCCGTGGTCGCGAACCGTTCGGCGGTGGGCGAGCAGTACGTCGATCTGCAGCCCCGCACGTCCAACGGCCCGTACCTGCTCGACGGAAGCGCCATCCCGCGCGGCAGCACCCGCGTACCACTGCCCACGACGGACCTGGTCCTCAGTCTGGACCGGCTCGTGAACTCGGTCGGCAAGGACGATCTGCGCGTCACCGTCGACGAGTTGGGCCGGGCCTTCTCCGGAACCGGACCGAACCTCAGCCGACTGGTGGACTCGGGCAACGCGCTCGTCGCGTCGGCGTCGGACTCACTGCCCCAGACGATCTCGCTCATCGAGGACTCGCGAAAGGTCCTCAAGACGCAGGCCGACCAGGGCTCCTCCATCAAGTCGTTCGCGCACGACCTGGCGGCGCTCACCGCGCAGTTGAAGTCGAGCGACGGGGACCTGCGCAAGCTGATCGGCAACGCGACGCCGGCCGCGCAACAGGTGAACTCGCTGTTGAAGTCCACCGGGCCACGGCTGTCGGTCCTGCTGGCCAACCTGATCAGCGGCGGCCAGGTCACGCTGGCGCGCCTGCCGGGTGTGGAGCAGGCGCTCGTCACCTTCCCTGCGCTGGTCTCGGGCAGTTACACCGTCGTCCCGGGCGACGGCACGACTCACTTCGGCCTGGTGGTCAACGCCGACGACCCGCCGCCGTGCACCCAGGGCTACGGAACGGCGCGCCGTGACCCGGCGGACACCAGCACGCGCGAGGCGAACACCGACGCGCGCTGCACGGCCCCGCGCGGGGGCAAGTCGTCGGTCCGGGGCGCCCAGAACGCCCCCGGCCCCACGGCAGCTCCCGGCGGCGCCAACCGGACGGCGTACGTCACGCCGTACGACCCGGAGACCGGCACCGCCACCGGCCCGGACGGAAGGCCCGTCGAGATCGGCTCCTCGGGCGGCCAGCAGGCGGTCTTCGGAAAGGAGTCATGGCAATGGTTGCTCGTCGGACCGATGGCATGAGCAGGGCCCTGTCGGGCACGGCCGGGTCGGTGGGGCTCGTCGTGGCGACCGTCCTCACGATCGCGCTGACGATCTGGCTGAGCCTCGCGCTCCACGACCAGCACGAGACGGAGCAGCGGCGCCAGGACATCCTGGCCGCGGCCCGCCAGTCGGCGCTGAACTTCACCTCGCTCGACTACCGGCACTACGGCCGGGACAGCGCGAACGTCCTCGAAGGCGCCACCGGCGACTTCAAGAAGCAGTTCGCCGCGCAGACCGAGGAGCTGACCAAGCTCGTCGCCCAGAACGAATCCGTGTCCGAGGGCCAGGTCCTGGAAGCGGGCATCGTCCGGTCCGACGAACACTCGGCGCGTGTCCTGGTGGTCGCCGACAGCAAGGTGACCAATACGGCCGCGCCCAAGGGCGAGGCGCGCACATACCGGCTGCAGCTCGACCTGGTGTACCGGGACGGCCGCTGGCTGACGTCCGACGTCGAGTTCGTCGGCTGACCCCACCCACCAGCCTCCGCCCTCCCCCCTCCCGCCCTGCAAGACACGAGGAGTAAGACCGTGGCGAAGACGACCACCCGAGGCCGCGGCTCCGGTTCCGGCACCCGGCGCACCATGACCGCTGCCGCCCGCGCGGCGGCCAAGCGCGCGGAGCGCGGAAACAGCGAACCCGGGCCGACGGCCACCGATGAGACCGTCCCGGGCCGCCTCGCAACGCGCGACGCCGGACGCACCGTGCTCATCGAGCCCCCGAAGCACGGCTGGGACGACCCGCCCGAGCCCTCGCCGGAGTCCTTCGAGGCGGAGGATGCCCCGCAGGAGGAAGGCGAGCCCGGCCCCAAAACGCCGACGCGGCGCACTCGTCGACGACTGCTCACCGCGGTCCTGTGCGTCCTGCTCGTGGCGGGCCTGATCGCGGCGGCCGTGCTCGGCTGGCGGTACCGGCAGGGCGTGGAGGCCGAGCAGGCACGAGGGCAGGCGCTCGCGGCCGCGCAACAGGCGGCGCCCGTCGTGCTGTCGTACGACTACCGGCATCTGTCCCGCGACTTCGCCGCGGCAAGCACCTGGCTCACCGGGCACTTCCGCGACCAGTACGGCAAGACCACGACGACGGTGGTCGGCCCGACGGCCAGGAAGTACCACGGGGTCGTGAAGGCAACGGTGGCGACGCCGACCGACGGCCCTGCCGCAGCCTCAGTGATCTCGGCATCGGCGGACCGGGCCGTGGTCCTCCTCTTCGTCAACCAACTGACCACCAGCACCCAGGTCTCGGGCTCCCGCCTGGACCTGAACCGGGTACGGATGACACTGACCCACACGTCCGACGGCTGGAAGGTGAGCGCGGTCGACGCACTCTGACACGAACATCACCGTCCCGGACCGGGCTTCCTCCTCCTTGCTCCCGCTCATTGCTCCTGGGGCGCGCCCCAGGATTCCTCGCCGCCGGGCAGTCCGACCGGGCGCCGGCCCCGGGGCTGCTGCGGCTCGGGGCGGGCGGGTACCGGAGGTACCGGGCGGTCCAGTGGTGTACCGGTGGTCAGGGTCATCGGCTCACCGTGGTGCAGTACCTCCAGCGGGTCGCCTTCCTCCAGGATGTAGCGTGCGTTGGCCGGGCCGATGTCCACCTTCAGCCGGCGCCCGCGTACCGTCACCGTGAACGCCAGCCGGGACAGCGCTTCGGGCAGGCGCGGCACGAAGCCCAGCCGGTCCGGATGCCCCTCCTCACCGGCGTGCCGGCGCATGCCGCCGAAGCCGATGACCAGCGCGATCCAGGTGCCGGCGAGCGAGGCGATGTGCAGCCCGTCGCGGGTGTTGTGCTCCAGGTCCTCCAGGTCCATCAGCGCCGCCTCGCTGAGGTACGCGTAGGCCAACCGCAGATGTCCGGTCTCGGCGGCCAGCGCCGCCTGGCAGCACGCCGACAGGGAGGAGTCGCGGACGGTGAGGGCCTCGTAGTAGGCGAAGTTGCGGGCCTTCTCCTGGTCGGTGAAGGCGTTGGGGCACACCATCATCGCCAGTACCACGTCGGCCTGCTTGACCACCTGCTTGCGGTACAGGTCGAAGTAGGGATAGTGGAGCAGCAGGGGGTAGTTCTCGGGCGGGGTCTCGTCGAAGTCCCAGTGCTGGAAGCGGGTGAAGCCGGCCGACTGCTCGTGCACGCCGAGGCCTTCGTCGTACGGCAGCGCCATGCGGCTCGCGGCATCCCGCCAGGCAGCCGTCTCCTCGTCGTCGACGCCTAGTTCCTCGGCCCGGTCCGGGTGGCGCGTGGCCGTTTCCGCCGCGGCCAGCAGGTTCTGGCGTGCCATCAGGTTGGTGTAGAGGTTGTCCCGTGCGATGGCGCTGTATTCGTCGGGTCCGGTGACCCCGTCGATGTGGAAGACGCCCTCAGCGTCGTGGTGGCCTAGGGAGCGCCACAACCGGGCGGTCTCCACCAGGAGTTCCAGTCCCTCACCGCGCTCGAACTCCTCGTCGCCGCTCGCCATGACGTACCGGACGGCGGCCATGGCGATGTCGGCGTTCACATGGAAGGCGGCCGTCCCGGCCGGCCAGTAGGCGGAACACTCGGCGCCGTTGATGGTCCGCCAGGGGAAGGTCGCCCCCGCCAGGCCCAGTTGGCGTGCCCGTTCCTGGGCAGCCGGCAGGGTTCCGTGCCGCCATCTCAGCACCGGGGCGACGGTCTGCGGCGCGGTGTACGTGAGCACGGGCAGCACATAGGACTCGGTGTCCCAGAAGGAGTGGCCGTCGTACCCGGTTCCGGTCAGTCCCTTCGCGGGGATCGCCCGTTCCTCCCCGCGGGCGGCCGCCTGGAGTACGTGGAACAGGGCGAACCGTACGGCCTGCTGGATCTGCGCGTCGCCCTCCACCTCGACGTCCGCGCCGGCCCAGAACTCGTCGAGGTAGGCCCGCTGTTGGGCGACCAGCCCCTCCCAGCCGACACTGACGGCGGCCGCCACCGCCCCGTCGACCTGGTCGTGCACCGCGGGCAGCGAGCGCTGCCCGGACCATCCGTAGGCGACGAACTTGACCAGCCGCAGCCGCTGCCCGGGCGCCAGGTCCGCGGTCACCGTCAGGCGGCTGACGTCCGGCTCGCACTGAGCCGTCCACCGGGTGCCGTCGGGCCCCTCGATGAGATGGTCGGCCGCCGCTCCCACGCGCAGTGCGCTGCGCTCGGTGCGGTGCACGAGCCGAAGCCGGGTGTCCTGGGCGAAATTCTCCTCCGCCGTCAGCGGGGACTCGGTCGCCGCGGCGACCCGCGGGTCGCCCTCGGTGTGCGGCAGCGGTTCGTTGGCGACGAGTTCGGACTGCACGGCCACCGTGGCCGATCCGTCGACCGGCTCGACCTCGTACATCACCGCGGCCACGGCCCGTTGGGTGAAGGACACCAGGCGCCGTGAGGTGATGCGGACGGTCCGCCCGCCGGGCGTGGTCCACCGCGCCTTCCGGCTGAGCACACCGGAGCGGAAGTCCAGGACCCTTTCGTGGGCCTGGAGTTGCCCGTAGCGCAGGTCGCACGGGTGGTCGTCGACCAGCAGCCGGATGACCTTGCCGTCGGTGACGTTGATCATCGTCTCGCCGGACTCGGGATAGCCGTAGCCCGCTTCCGCATACGGCAGTGGATGCCGCTCGTACACACCGTTGAGGTAGGCGCCGGGCAGCCCGTGGGGTTCCCCCTCGTCGAGGTTCCCGCGCCACCCGACGTGCCCGTTGGACAGGGCGAACACGGATTCGCTCTGGGCGAGTACATCCAGGTTCAGCTCGGTCTCGCGCAGGCACCAGGGCTCGACCGTGTAACTGGGATGGGTGATCACCGCGACTCCAGGAGTTCGGCCAGGTCACTTACCACGACGTCCGCGCCGTGCGCCCTCAGCTGCTCCGCCTGGCCCATCCGGTCGACCCCCACGACCATGCCGAACCGTCCGGCCCGCCCCGCCTCCACACCGGCCAGGGCGTCCTCGAACACGGCCGCCGCGGCCGGCTCCACCCCCAGGACCCGGGCCGCCTCCAGGTAGGTGTCCGGAGCCGGTTTCCCGTGCAGCTCGCGCTCGCGCGCCACGATCCCGTCGATCCGCTCGTCGAACAGTTCCTCGATGCCGGCCGCCACCAGGACATCTCGGCAGTTGGCGCTGGACGACACCACCGCGCTTCGCAGGCCGGCCTTCCGTACCTCGTGCACGAACCTGACCGAGCCTTCGTAGGGCTCCACCCCGTCCTCGCGAATCCGGCGCAGCACCAGGTTGTTCTTGCGGGTGCCCAGCCCGTTCACGGTCTCGGCCTCCGGCGGGTCGTCCGGCGATCCCTCGGGCAGGTGCACTCCGCGTGCGGCGAGAAAGGTGCGCACCCCGTCCTCGCGGGGGCGCCCGTCCACGTACTCGTCGTAGTCGCCGACCGCGTCGAACGGTACGAACGCGGTCCCCTCACGCGCCGCCCGCTCGCGGAGATAGCCGTCGAACATCTCCTTCCAGGCTGCCGCATGCACCTTCGCGGTCTGGGTGAGCACCCCGTCGAGGTCGAACAGACAGGCACGTACGTGATCAGGAAGACCCAGCATGGCGTCGAGGCTAGAAGCGCCCGGTGGGTTGCGTCGGGCAGTCGTCACCCGGCGCGCCGGAAGGAACCCGCTCGGTCGAGGCGCAGGCGGCATCCGGAGCAAAGCGGCCGGACGACCCAATGGCCGGTAGTGGTCCGTTGGCCGGTAGTGGTCTGTCGGTCAGCGGTGGTCCGTTGCTCAGTGCTGGTCCGGAAGACTCCACCGGTAGGGGGCGATGAGCTGCTGGATCCGGTCGGGCCCCCAAGAACCCGGCTCGTAGAGCTCCACGGGCGGCGGGTCCTTCAGCAGCGGCGTGGCCGCCTCCCACAGACGTTCGATGCCGTCCGAACGGGTGAACAGGGACTGGTCCCCCAGCATGGCGTCCAGGATGAGCCGTTCGTAGCCCTCCAGCGCGTGCTCCTCGTTGTACGAGCCCGCGTACCGGAAGACCATCTCGGCGTGCTCCAGCCGCATCGCGGGTCCGGGTTCCTTGGTGAGGAACCGGGCCGTGATGCTTCCGGGATCGTCGAAGTCGATCACCAGTGCGTTGCCGCGCGCGCCGGCGCATTGGTCGACGGCCACCGGGAACATCCGCAGCACCGGCTCGCGGAAGCCCAGGGTGACCACGTGTCGGCCCTGCGCGAGGGACTTGCCGGACCGCAGGAAGAAGGGCACGCCGGCCCAGCGCCAGTTGTCCAGTTCGACGCGCAGGGCGACGAAGGTCTCGGTGTCCGAGTGCGGGTCCACGCCCGGTTCGTCGCGGTAGCCCGTGTACTGGCCGCGGACGACGTGGGCGGGGTCCAGTGGCCGCAGGGACTGGAACACCTTCTCCTTCTCGTCCCGCAGCGCGTGCGCGTCGAGCCTGGTCGGGGGTTCCATCGCCACGAAGCCCATGAGCTGGAAGAGATGAGTGACGATCATGTCCCGGAAGGTGCCGGTCCCTTCGAAGAAGCGGGCCCGGCCCTCGATGCCGATCTGCTCCGGTACGTCGATCTGCACATGGCTGATGTGGTCCCGGTTCCAGATGGGTTCGAACAGGCCGTTGGCGAACCTCAGGGCCAGGATGTTGTCCACCGACTCCTTGCCCAGGAAGTGGTCGATGCGGAAGATCCTCGACTCGTCGAAGACGGCGTGGATGGTGGCGTTCAGGGCCCGGGCCGACGGCAGGTCGGTGCCGAAGGGCTTCTCCACGATCACCCGCGCGTTCTGTGCGAGTCCCGTGTCGCCGAGCAGTTGGACGACGGAGGAGAAGGCGACCGGCGGCACGGCCAGGTGGAAGAGGCGGCGCGGCCGGCCGCCGAGCTCCTGCTCGGCCTTCTGGACGGCGGCCAGCAGCGGCTGCGGATCCTCCGGGTCCGCGGCACCGAAACTGAGCGCCGCTTCGAACGCCTCCCACTCCTCTCCCTGCGGTTTCGACCGGCCGAACTCCGCGACCGCATCGCGGGCGTGCGTGCGGAACTCCTCGTCGCTGAGGGCGTCGGCGCCGGGCGCGGATCCCACCACGCGGTAGTGCTCGGGCATGAGTCCGGCGTGGGCCAGATGGAACAGTCCGGGCAGCAGTTTGCGGCGGGCCAGGTCGCCGGTCGCGCCGAAGAGCACGATCACATGGTCGTCCGGGCGCGGCTCCGAAGATGAACTCCGGGTGGGGGTCGGCTGCGCCACGGTTCAGCCCGCCTTCTCGACGTGCCCGCCGAACTCACCGCGCATCGCGGACAGCAGTTTGTCGGTGAACTCGCCCAGTCCGCGCGAGGCGTACCGCTGGTAGAGGGCCGTGGTGATCACGGGCGCGGGCACGCTCTCGTCGACCGCCGCCAGCACGGTCCAGCGGCCCTCCCCGGAATCGGAGACCCGGCCGGCGAAACCGTCGAGCTCCGGCGACCTGGCCAGCGCGTCGGCGACCAGGTCGACCAGCCAGGAACCGACCACCGAACCGCGCCGCCACACCTCGGCGACCTCGGCGACGTCGATCTCGTAGGAATAGGCGTCGGGATCGCGCAGCGGGGCGGTCTCCGCGTCGACCGTCCGCTTGCGCAGTCCCGCGTCGGCGTGCTTGATGACGCTCAGGCCTTCGGCGATGGCGGCCATCATCCCGTACTCCACGCCGTTGTGGACCATCTTCACGAAGTGGCCGGCGCCGCTGGGCCCGCAGTGCAGATAGCCGTCGGGGGCGGTGCCGGACGTCGTGGTCCGGCCGGGAGTGGGTTCCGCGCAGCCGGCGCCGGGGGCGATCGTCCGCAGGAGGGGGTCCAGGCGCTGGACCGCCTCCGGGTCTCCGCCGACCATCAGGCAGTATCCGCGCTCCAGGCCCCAGACGCCCCCGGAGGTGCCGCAGTCCACGTAGTGGATACCGCTCGGCGCGAGCTGCTGGGAGCGGGTGATGTCGTCGCGGTAGTAGGAGTTGCCGCCGTCGATCACGGTGTCCTCGGGCGCGAGCAGGCCGGCCAGTTCGTCGACGGTGCCCTGCACCACGCCCGCGGGCAGCATCAGCCAGATGTTCCGCGGCCGGTCGAGTTTGCCGACGAGGTCCTTCAGGGAGGACGCACCGGTGGCACCCTCCTGCTCCAACTCGCCGACGGCATCGGCGTCGAGGTCGTACACCACACAGGTGTGGCCGTCGCGCATGAGTCGGCGCACCAGGTTGGCGCCCATGCGTCCGAGCCCGACCATGCCGAGTTGCATGGGGGTGTTAGTGCTCATGGTCTGCCTCCCGCGCACTGGGGCGTCCTGGCTCCGCCTGCTGGACGGTGGCCCTGCACAGACCGCGCATGGTGTCCACCGGCAGCAGGTCCTGGTCGGTCATGGGCAGCGGGTCCGATCCCATCGGTACTCCTGCGCTTCCAGTACACGCCAGATCACCGGTGCCCGCATGCCCATGGCAGTCGGCCTAGTCGCCGGGGCCGGGCCGGTCAGGCGTGCGGGACGACGGCAACGGGGCAGTCCGCGTGGTGGAGCACCGCATGGGCAACGGCACCGAGATGGCCCAGCCGTTGCCGGCCCCTGCGCCGGCCCACCACCGTGATGCCGGCTCCGGCCGCGGCCTCGACGAGTCGGCCGGCCGCCCGTCCTGCGGTGGCCTCCTCCTGTACCTCCACCTGGGGGAAGCGCTCGCGGTAGGGCCGCACGGCCTCGCTCAGCGCCGCCCTGCCCGCCTCCGCCTCCTTGCTGCCCTCGCCGTGCGGGTGCATGGGGTGATGCAGGGCGGTCAGGCCCCAGGTGTGCAGCACATGCACGGGTACGGAGCGCCGTGCGGCGAAGTCGAAGGCGAACTGGAGCAGTTCCTCGCCGGGAGACCGGATGTCCAGACCCACGACGACACGGCCGCCCTCGTCCGGCTTGCTCCCGCGTACCAACACGACCGGACTGTGCGCCTCCGCCGTCACCTCCTGGCCCACGGAGCCGACCGTGTAGCCCGCGCCGGAGCCGTACGACCCGAGCACCACGAGGTCGGCATCGGCGGAAGCGGACACCAGTACCGAGTCGGGCGCGTCCTCGATCTCCTCCTCGCTGGTGGTGATCCCGCTGCGGCGGGACCGGGCCCGATCCGTCATGGTGTCGAGCAGGTCCTGCGCGCGTGCGGCCAGCACGTCCCGGGACGGCCGGACCGCCACGAGGGCGTGCTCCTGCCAGAGCGAGGCGTTCACCAGGCGCAGTTCGGCATTCCGTAGCGCGGCTTCGTCCGCGGCCCAGTCCACCGCCCTCATGCTCTCTTCGGAGCCGTCCACTCCCACCGCGATGCGTCCCGGCATGGCTGCTTCTCCTCGTGTAGGGGTCATGCACGGTGGCCGCCTAGGCCATGGGCCCGGAGGGCGCCCACAAGGAGCCACAATGCATGTCGAATCATGCCATTTCGGGCGCGTCGGGCGAGGTATCTCTGGCCGACCGCATCCAGGCTCAACCGCCGTGGCGGGCCGCGCGGGCCAGGAAGTGGTGCGGGGCGTCCTCGTAGGACGTCAGGTCCCAGCCGACGGCCGGCAGCGCGGGCCGCAGATTCTCCTGGGCCAGCGGGTCGTCCGGGTCGAGGGGGCGGCCGTGACGGGCGGCACGTTCGGCGCGGCCGGAGGGGTGGAAGAGCAGCAGGACCCCGCCGGGAGCGGTCACCCTGGCCCACTCGCGCAGGGCCGCGGCGGGGTCGGGGACATGGTTGACCGGGCCCGCGCTGAACACGCCGTCCACCGCGCCGTCCTGCAGCGGCAGCCGGCATGCGTCGGCCAGCAGCAAGGAGCCGTCCGCGTCACGGCCTTCGCGCGTCACGGCCGTGAGCATCGCGGGCGTGAGGTCGATGCCGAGCACGATGCCCCCGTCACCGACTTGGGCGCGCAGTGCGGGCAGCACCCGGCCGGTGCCGCAGCCCACGTCCAGGACACGCTGCCCGGGGCGCAGGTCCATCCGCTCGGCCGCCGCCGCGTACCGGGGTCCGTCGTCGGCGAAGCGCTCCTCCCAGGTGGCCGCCCGCCGGGTGAAGAACGCACGGGTGGCCGTCCGCTCGGCCCGCTCCGCGACGAAGACGGCGAAGCGCTTGAACAAGCCGTCGCGGTGCTGGGCCACCGCGGCCAGTTCTGCGGGCGCGGACGCCGGCGGATCCGGTGCCGAGGCCGCCCCTTCCGGAAAGACCCCGGCGAAGGCGTCGACCGCCGTCTTGTCCGTCTCCAGATGGAACTGGATCCCCCACGCGGAGCCGCCGATCCGGAACGCCTGCACCGGGTGGCGGTCGCAGGACGCCAGTGGCGTCGCCGTCGCCGGAAGGTCCATCGTGTCGCTGTGCCAGTGCGGCAGCCGCGGCCGCTCGGGCACGTCCGCCAGCAGTGGGTCGGTCCGCGCGGCCGCGGTCATCCGCACATCGCCCCAGCCGATCCGCACGCCGGCGCCGGACCGGGCGGCACCGCCCGCCGCGACCGCCAGCAACTGCGCGCCCAGGGACACTCCCAGCACCGGCACCTCGGCCTCCAAAGCGGCCCGCAGCAGCGCCAGTTCCGCGCCGCGGCCCGGGAAGTCCCCGTAGGCGGCCATCGGCCCGCCCATCACCACCAGGGCCACCATGTCGTCCACGGTGTCCGGTACCCGGTCACCGGCCCAGGCCCGGCAGACACGGACCGGCAGCCCGGCCGATTCACATGCGGCACCCATGGCGTACGGCCCTTCATGCGGGGCGTTCTCCACGATCTGGATCACGGGCCACCACCTCCTGCACGACCGTACCCGGGCAGCGCTCACGAGAAAACGCAAATGCGAGAAGAACGGCAGACAACAGATTGAATCTGCGAATCTGTATCCCGACTTCACCATGCAAGTGCGTATCAGTCGGCGCGGCGATCACCTGAGCACGATCGAGTGCGCCCCGGGCGGCACCAACTCGCCCACCACCGGCGCTCCGGGCACCTCTCCGGCGACCAGCAGTCCGCCGGAGGTCTGCGCGTCGGCCAGCAGCAGCCGGGTGTCGGTGTCCGTGTCCCCGAAGTCGGTGTGGGGCGCCACCCACTCCAGGTTGCGCCGGGTGCCGCCGCTGACGTACCCGTCCCGGACCGCCTCCCTGGCACCGTCGAGGTAGGGCACGGCGGCGGTGTCGAGCACGGCCGTCACGCCGGACGCCCGGGCCAGCTTGTGCAGATGGCCGAGGAGGCCGAAGCCGGTGACGTCGGTGGCGCAGGTGGCGCCGGCCGCGAGGGCGGCCACGGACGCGTCCCGGTTCAGGGCCGTCATGGTCGCGATCGCCTGCTCGAACCGCTCGCCGGTGGCCTTGTGCCGGTTGTTGAGGACACCCAGGCCGAGTGGTTTGGTCAGCGAAAGGGGCAGGCCGGGGCGGCCGGCGTCGTTGCGCAGCAGCCTCGCCGGGTCGGCCAGTCCGGTGACGGCCATGCCGTACTTGGGTTCGGGGTCGTCGACGCTGTGCCCGCCGCCGATGTGACAGCCCGCCTCCGTGGCCACGTCCAGTCCGCCGCGCAGCACCTCGCGGGCCAGATCGAAGGCCAACCGGTCGCGGGGCCAGGCCAGGAGGTTGACGGCGAGCAGGGGGTGGCCGCCCATCGCGTACACGTCGGACAGGGCGTTGGCGGCCGCGATGCGTCCCCAGTCGTACGGGTCGTCGACGACGGGCGTGAAGAAGTCGGCTGTGCATACGAGCGCCGTACCCGGATGCTCGGGCAGGGCGGCGACGGCCGCGTCGTCGCCGGTGGCGAGGCCGACCAGCAGCGGGGTGTCGCCGCCCGCAAGCGGTGCGCCCAGACCGCTGACGACCTCCTCCAGCTCTCCGGGCGGGATCTTGCAGGCGCAGCCGCCGCCGTGGGCGAACTGCGTGAGCCGTACGGAGGCTTGGCGGGTCGGTGTCATATCGGTCTCCCGGGGAACTAGCCTGGCGGTCGCTGGAGGCGTGTGGGTGCCTGGTGGCCCTCCCGGTCTTCAAAACCGAGGTGCCCGAGGATCTCGGGCAGGCGGGTTCGATTCCCGTCCGCCTCCGCTCGCCGCACCGTCCCGGCAGCGCCGCCGCCGGTCGTCCACACGCTCCGTGTACCCCTGGGCGTCCAGGTGCTCCAGCAGTGGCACGGCCACCCGGCGCGTGGTGTCCAGCGCCTGCCGGGCCTCGCTCGCGGTGAACGGCTGCGGCAGCCGCGCGAGGACGGTGGCGGCCCGTGCGTCCGCGCCCGGCAGCAGCACGATCCCGTCGGCCACCCGAAGCAGCGCACCCGCCGCCACAGCCGCGGCCACCGCCTTACGGGTGAGGCCTAGTTCGGCGAGGCGACCGGCCTCCGGCGCGCGGAACGGTGCCGCCGCGAGATCCCGGCGTACGGCGTCGACGCCCGCCTGTACGTCCTGCGGAAGGGGCGGCCGGAGGCCTTTGGAGCCGTACAGCCGCCCTTGCCGGCACGTGAGCCGGGCGGTCCCCGCCGCGAGGGCGTCCACCAGCGACCGGTCGGGCAGACCGAGCAGATGACGGGCGGCCTCCAGGGAGAGCCCTGGGTCCAGCGCGTGCTGCTTCGCGTGCCGCTCCACCTCGGTGACCAGGCGCTCGCCCAGCTCAGCCCAGTGGGTGGGGTCGGCGAGCCAGTCCCCTGCCACGGGCGCGGCCGCGGCCGGTACGCCCATCGCGAGCAGCTCCGAGCGTGTGACCAGCCTGCGGCGCCGCAGCTCGGCCGCGGCGTCCGGCAGGCCCGTCATGGTGGCCAGCTCGGCCGCTCTGGCCCGTGCCGCGCCCCGTCGGCGCAGCCGCGGCGGGCGGACGTCCAGCACGGTCACACCGCAGGGCACGCGCCGGCCTCCCGGTTCGCGCAGGACCGCGCGGTCGCCGACGCGCAGCGGCAGCTTTCGGCTCGGGGTCAGCCGGGCGGTGTCCTCGCCCAGGGGGCGGACGGTCACCGGGACGGCGGCGGTGCCGATGTGCAGGGTGACGGTCCGGGGCAGGTCGGCAACGGGCTGCCCGACGACCCGGACGTCGACGAGATCCGTGCAGAGCCAGCGCTCCGGCGCCAGCAGCACGTCCCCGCGTCGCAGGTCGGCGGCGGACCCGTGCACGTTGACCGCCACGCGCGCCACCCCGCTGACCTCGGAGCGATCCTCGTGCAGGGACTGCAGCCCGCGCACCCGCAGCGCGGCCGTCCCGTCGCCCGTCACCAGCCGGTCCCCGACGCGCAAAGTGCCGGATCCGAGCGTGCCGGTCACCACCGTGCCGTGGCCGCGCACCGTGAAGGCCCGGTCCAGCCACAGCCGTACGTCCGCGTCGGCGGGCGGGTCCGGCAGCGCGGCCGCCAGCCGGGACAGCTCGGTGCGCAGGCCGTCGAGCCCCGCGCCGGTCACCGAACTGACCGCGACGGCCGGTACGGCGCCGAGCGAGGTGTCGGCCATGCGCGCGACCGCATCGGCCCGGACGGGACCCGGATCGGCCAGGTCGCTGCGGGTCACCGCGAGGACGGCGTGCCGCACGTCGAGCGCGTCCAGGATCGCCAGGTGCTCCTCGGACTGCGGCTGCCAGCCCTGGTCGGCGGCGACGACGAAGAGCACCGCGGGGACGGGGCCGACCCCGGCGAGCATGGTCGGCACGAACCTCTCGTGTCCCGGCACGTCGACGAAGGCGAGGTACTCGCCGGCCGGACCGAGCCGGGTCCATACGAAGCCGAGGTCGAGGGTCAGTCCGCGGCGCCGCTCCTCCTCGAAGCGGTCGGGTTCCATGCCGGTCAGCGCCCTGACGAGGGCGGACTTGCCGTGGTCGACGTGTCCGGCGGTGGCCAGCACCCGCATGACGCCCGCCTCCTAGCTTCCCGCCGCCGCCCGCACGGCCTCGGCGAGCCGTTCGTCGTCCTCCGCGGGCACCGCCCGCAGATCCAGCAGGCAGCGGCCTGACTCCAGACGCCCGACGACCGGGACGCGTCCGGTGCGCAACTCGACCGCGAACCGCTCCGGCAGGGACAGCGCGGCGCTGGGCAGCGTCACTCCGGGCGCGCCGCCCCCGCCGACCGTCGCGTCGCTCTCGACGGCCCGTACGTCGATGCCGTACGGGCGCAGTGCCGAGGCGAGCCGTTCGGCGCGGGCCCGGAGAGTGGCGGGGTCGGCGGTCAGCGCTTCGTCGGTCGGGGTCGGCGGCCCGGTGAGGGTGGCCTCCAGGGCGGCCAGTGTCAGCTTGTCCACGCGTACGGCGCGGGCGAGCGGGTGCCGGGACAGGGTGCGCACGATTTCTTCGCGGCCCAGCAGGAGTCCGCACTGCGGTCCGCCGAGCAGTTTGTCGCCGCTCGCGGTGACGAGCCAGGCACCGGCCCGCAGCTGCGTCTCGGCGTCCGGCTCCTCGGGCAGCAGGGGATGCGGGGCGAGCAGCCCGGAGCCGATGTCGACGACCACCGGGACGCCGAGTCCGGCCAGTTCACCGATGCCGGCGGCGCGGGTGAAGCCCGTGATGCGGAAGTTGGAGGGGTGCACCTTCAGCACGAAGCCCGTGTCCGGACCGATCGCGGCGGCGTAGTCGGCGGCGGTCGTGCGATTGGTGGTGCCGACCTCACGCAGTCGGGCCCCGGTGGAGACCAGCAGGTCCGGAAGGCGGAAGCCGTCGCCGATCTCCACCATCTCGCCGCGGCTCACGACGATCTCCCGGCCCGCGGCGAGCGCGGTGGCGGCCAGGACCAGCGCGGCGGCTCCGTTGTTGACGACGTGCACGGCTCCCGCGGACGGCACCCGCTCGTGCAGCGCACGCAGTGCCGTACGCCCGCGGCGGGCCCGTACGCCGGCGCGCAGGTCCAGCTCCACGTCGGTCGGCCCGGCGGCCTCGGCCACCGCGCGCCGGGCCGCGGCCGACAGTGGCGCGCGGCCGAGGTTGGTGTGCAGCAGCACCCCGGTCGCGTTGATCACCGCACGCAGTCCGCCGGCCGTGTCGGGGAGCAGGGCGGCCGCCTCGTCGGCCACGCTTCCTGGCGCGACGCGGCCGGTCCGGGCCCGGTCCTGCGCCTCCCGGACCGCCGCCTTGACGACGGACGCCCCGAGCAGACGGGCCGCCTCGACCAGTCGTGGATCACGCAGAAGGGCGTCCGTCCGCGGAATCCGCCGCCGTACGTCGTCATCCGGTCCCGCGAACGCCTCAGGCATACGACCCCTGCCTCTCGCGTGCCTCCCACAGTCCGTATCCGTGCACGCCCATCGTCTCCGACTGCCCCGGGCCGGTCGTCCGACACGCCCGAGCGACGGGTGTGAGGGCGCCACCCCGCTTGTTCACCTACGTGACGTCATAGGTACATCTGTGCGGCACCCACGACGGAGGAAAAGGCTGCATTGTCTGTTTTCGGACACCCGTATCCGAGCACAGAAAGTCAGCCGACATGGGCGAATTCCTTGTAGCCATGGCAGCGAAGGTCGCCATGGCTCTCGCCGAGGCGATCGTCATGCGCCTCGTGTGGGAGCTGTGGGCCGCTTGCTCACGCTCGCTGCGCTTGAACTTCACAGCGGCTGCCGTATGACCGCCGGGCGCCCGGCAGCGCCGCTCACGCCACCGCGCGCCAGGGGGTATGAGCTAGCGCTTGGCGCCTGAGCTCTGCTTTTCCTTCCGCCCGCTGCGCAGCAGCCAGGTGGCTCCGCCGACAGCGAGGGCGACCGGCCATTCCAGGGCCCCTGCCACGGTCAGTGCTCCGAGACCTCCGTAGTACAGGAGATCCCTGGCGGGCGGCGCGCTGGGCAGCCGTGCCGTGGCCGCGTGGGCCGTGCTCGTCATCTCCTCCATGGTGAAGTACGGAACCGGCACGGCGGGATGCAGGGTACGCATGTGCAGGTGCAGACCGGCACCGTCGTGCGCCTGGGGTTCCTGTCGCGTGGTCTCCGTTGCCGTCTTGGCCATCCCCCTCCTCCTTTCTCCGGAGTCGGTGTGGTTGTGCCTCTTCAATTGTCGCGCGCCTCCGGTGGCGGGTGCGCGGTCAAGGCGTTGCGATGGAAACCGGGGGTCGCTGAGCCACCCGTGCATACGGGGAGGGTGCCGGGCCGCAGGGAGCTGGTGATGCGCTGTGGCACTTCCGGGACGCGGACTGCTGAGGACTGTGGTGTCGTCCGCGGCCGGTGTGCTGCGGACCGAGGCCCGGGTACGCGTACGGTTCTTCGGCAACCGCGCGCACGTGGCCGTACGAGGCCTGCGCCCCGGCGACCTGCCCGAGGCCGCGGCGACGAAGCTGGCCAAGGAGGTCGAGCGGCGCCTGGCCGCCGTGCCCTCGGTGGACTGGGCCGTGGTGAACACCGTGCTCGGGCACGCCGTGGTCGGCACCGACGGCTCGTCCGAGATGGAAGCCGTCACGGACGCCCTGATCGAGGCGGTCGAGGCGGTGGAGGAGGCCCACGGTGTCGCGCACCCGCTGCCCGAGCACCCCACGTCGGGTGCGGCGGTCCGCAGGTCCACCTCGGCGACGGCCCTGCATGTGGCGGCGGCACCCTTGGCGGTGATAGCCGGTCTGACGCGGCGGACCCCCATCCCCGCGGGCATCGCGGCGCTCGCTCCGATCGTCGACGCCCACCCGCGCCTGAGGCATGTCGTGGAGGACGCGGTCGGCACCGAGAACGCCGGACTGCTCCTGGCCTCGCTGACCGCATTGGGGCAGGCCGGCTCGGGCGGTCTCGCCGGGGTGGTCGTGGACACCGCCCGGCACGTCCTGCGCACGATCGAGGCCGACGCGGAGGCCAACGCCTGGGCCGCGGCCGAGCCGCGCCTCGCGGGCAGCGCCGCGGCGGGGGCCCATGGCGCGCCGCCCGCGCCGCTTGCCCGGGAGACACCGCTGAAGCCCGGTCCGATCGAGCACTACGCCGACCGGGCACCCGTCGTGGGCGTGGCGTCCTTCGCAGGATCGCTGCTGTTCACCCGGCAGCCCGGGCGGGCCGCCGGCGCGGCGCTGGCGGCAATCCCCAAGGCACCGGTCCTTGCGCGCGAAGGCTTCGCCTGCGTTCTCGGCCGGGGCCTGGCCCAGCGGGGCATGGTCGTGGCCGATCCGGAGGCGCTGCGCAGGCTGGACCGGATCGGGGTCCTGCTGCTCGACACGAACGCGCTGGCCACCGGGTCCCATCGGCTTGCCGACCTGGTTGCCCTCGACGAGGACACGTCCGCGGGCGAACTCGCCGCCACGGCGCACCGGCTCTTCGACGGCTCCGCCCCGCAGCGCGTGCATCGGGACGGGGAGTGGAGCCTGGGGCCGGTCGAGCGTCTGACGCTGCGCGGGCGAACGGGCAAGCGGGCCCGGGAAGGTCTGCGGCGGGACGGTGCGCTGTTCGTGCTCGGCCTCGCGCGCGGACAGAGCCTGCTGGCCGTGATCAGCGTGCTGCCCGAGATGCACGAAGCCGCGAGCACCATCGTCCCCGCAGCGCATGCGGCCGGGCTCAGGGTCGTGACCGCCGGTGCGCACACCGCACAGGCGGCGGTGCGGGAGGCCGACGCCGTCAGCGAGGCGGGCGATCGGCTGCTCGATGCCGTACGGGCCCTGCAGCGCGACGGCGAGGGCGTGCTGCTGCTCTCGCACGACCGGCGTGCGCTCCGGGCCGCCGATGTCGGCATGGGTGTGGCCGACCCGCAGGACAGGCCGCCCTGGGGCGCGGACCTGTACCTGGACGGCGACCCCGGCGCGGCCGTGGTGATCGTGGAGGCCTGCCGCACCGCGCGGGAGACGGCGCGCCGGGGCGTGCGGCTCGCCGAGGCCGCGGCCGTGGTCGGCGAGACGGCGGTGCTGGCGGGGCGGGCGCGGCGGCCGGCCGCCCGGGGTACGACGGTGTTCAACGCGGCGGCCGGACTGGGCACCGTGACCGGTGTGTGGGCGGCCGTACGGCTGCTGCGGCGCCCTGCCCCGCAGCCCTCGTCGCTCCAGCCGTGGCACGCCATGGATCCGTCCACCGTGCTCGCCAAAACCGGTGACGGCGAAGGCGGTCGGGCGGACGAGAAGGCAAGGGCGCGGGCCACGACCACCGGTGAGCCGGCGCCGACGACGTCGCTCGGCCGGGCCTACCTGTCCGAGATGGCGAACCCCCTCACACCCGTTCTCGGTGCCGGGGCGGCCATGTCGGCGTCGGTGGGCGCTGTCCTCGACGCCGTCGTCATCGTGGCGGTCACCGCCGTGTCCGGGTTCCTCGGCGGGTTCCAGCGGTACCGGACGGACCGTGCGGTCGCCCAACTGCGGCGGGAGTCGGCCGTCATGGCCAATGTGGTGCGGGACGGGGAGGAAACCGTCGCCGCCGCCGAGGAGTTGGCCGTGGGCGACGTGGTGAATCTGAACCCCGGTGACGTGGTGCCGGCGGACGGCCGGCTGCTGGAGGCCCACCATCTGGAAGTCGACGAATCCGCGCTGACCGGCGAGTCGCTGCCGGTGGCCAAGGGTGTGGAGCCCGTGCTGGCCTCGCACCTGGGGGACCGTACGTCCATGGTCTACGAGGGCACCACCGTGGCGGCCGGCCGCGGCAGTGCCGTCGTCGTCGCGACCGGCACGGCCACCGAGGCGGGTCGCGCCGCGGCCGGCGGGCGAGGGGCGCCGCCCGCCGCCGGTGTCGAGCTCCGACTGGCCCGGATCACCCACACCACACTGCCGGTGGCCCTCGGTTCCGCAGCAGCCGTGGTGGCGGCGGGCATGCTGCGTGGGCGGCCCATCCGGGACACGGTGGGGGCGGGCGTGGGACTGGCCGTGGCCAGCGTGCCCGAAGGACTGCCGTTCCTGGTCTCGGCCGCCCAACTCGCCTCCGCCAGAAGGCTTTCCGCACGCGGAGCCCTGCTCAGGCACCCCCGCACCATCGAGGCCGCCGGCCGCACCGACGTCCTGTGCTTCGACAAGACGGGGACCCTCACCCAGGGGCGGATCTCGCTCGTGGCCGTCGCCGCCGACGGCCACAGCCGTCCTCTCGAAAAGCTGGCGGACGAGCAGCGTGCCGTCCTCGCCGTGGCCCTGCGGGCGACACCACGCCCGCACAACGGTGGAGAACTGGAGCACGCCACCGACGGCGCGGTCGCCGATGGCGCTGAGGAGGCGGCAGTGAGCCGGACCACGGCCGCGGCGGGCTGGCGGCGCACCTCCAGCCTGCCGTTCGAACCCAGTCGCGGTTTCCACGCCACGCAAGGTCGCTGCGGCGAGCGCCGGATCCTGTCGGTGAAGGGGGCACCGGAGGAGGTCGTGGAGCGCTGTGCCACCCGCGACGGCCGACGCCTGGACCGCAAGGGCAGGAAGGCCATCCTCACGGCGGGCGAGCGGCTCGCGGCCAAGGGCCACCGGATCCTCGCGGTCGCCGAACTCCGGGACGCGCCGGGCGGCAAGCTGACCGACAAGACGGTGGACGGCCTCGATTTCCTCGGCTTCCTCGCGTTCGCCGACCGGGTGCGCGGCACCGCGGGCGACGCGGTGCGCCGACTGGCACAGGCGGGGGTGCACATCGTGATGATCACCGGGGACCATCCGAGCACCGCCGAGTCGATGGCGCGCGAGCTGGGCGTCGTAAACGGCAGACGAGTGGTGACGGGAGCCGAACTCGACGACATGGACGACCGCGCCCTCGACCGGCTGCTGCCCGACGTCGGTGTCGTCGCCCGTGGCACCCCGGTGCACAAGGTGCGTGTGGTGCAGGCGTTCCAGCGCCTGGGCCGCACCGTCGCGATGACCGGCGACGGCGCCAACGACGCGCCCGCCATCCGGCTCGCCGACATCGGGATCGCCTTCGGTACGCGGGCCACGCCGGCCGCGCGCGCGGCGGCGGACCTCGTCGTCACGGACGACCGGCTGGAGTCGGTGCTCGACGCGCTCGTCGAGGGCCGCGCCATGTGGGCCTCCGTACGGAAGGCACTGGCGATCCTGGTGGGCGGCAATCTCGGCGAGATCGCCTTCACCCTGCTCGGTGCGGCGGCCACCGGGACCTCCCCCTTGACGGCCCGTCAGCTCCTGCTCGTCAACCTCTTCACCGACCTCGCCCCGGCCATGGCCGTCGCGCTGCGCCCGCCGCGGCCCGAGGCCACGGAGCGCATGCTCCACGAGGGGCCCGAGGTCTCCCTCGGCACTGCACTGACCGACGAGACGGTGAACCGCGCCGTGGCCACTGCCCTGGGCGCCACGGCCGGCTGGCTCGCCGCCCGCTTCACCGGCCGCCCCGCGCGTGCCCGCACCGTCGCTCTGGTCGCGCTCGTCGGTGCGCAGCTCGGTCAGACCCTCCTGGTCGGTGGCCGCAGCCCGGCGATCGTCATGGCCTCCGTCGGCTCCCTGGCCGCGTTGGCGGCCGTCGTTCAGACCCCGGTCCTCAGCCAGTTCTTCGGCTGCACGCCGCTCGGTCCCGTCGCCTGGAGCATCGCCCTGTCCGCCGCGGCCGGTGCGACGGTGAGTTCGCTGTTCCTCCCCCCGCTCATCGCGCGCGTCCACGCGGCGATTCCGGCACTGCGACCGGTCGGCACCGCGACGACGTGAACGTCTGCGAAGGGCCGCTCGGCCGCCTGCCGTGCCCGCTCAGCCCATACCCGCTCGACGGTCGGGGCCGGAAGCTGAAGACCAAGTCGGTCACACGGCATTCCGGAAGTGATCACCATGTCCACCGTTCATCCCGCCCGGCTGACAGCGCGGCTCGACACCCCCTTGTCGCGCTGGCTGTGGCTGGTCAAGTGGCTGCTGGCCCTCCCCCACTACATCGTCCTCGTCCTCCTGTGGATCGCATTCGTCTGCGTGAGCGTGGTGGCGTTCTTCGCGATCCTGTTCACCGGCCGATACCCACGCCCGCTGTTCGAGTTCAACACCGGCGTGCTGCGCTGGAACTGGCGGGTGACCTACTACGCGTACGGCGCGCTGGGCACCGACCGCTACCCGCCCTTCACGCTCGCCGATGTCCCCGACTACCCGGCGCGCTGGGACCTGCCGTACCCCGAACACCTCTCACGCGGTCTGGTCCTGGTGAAGTGGTGGCTGCTGGCCCTTCCGCACTATCTGATCCTCGCGTTCCTCCTCGGCGGCATCCGGATTCCCTGGGCGGCGGGCGGACTCATCGGGCTGCTCGCGCTGTTCGCCGGGGTCGCACTCGCGGTGACAGGCCGCTACCCGGCAGGCATCTTCGATCTCCTGACCGGGCTCAACCGCTGGGTGCTGCGCGTGGCCGCCTACGCGGCGCTGCTCACCGACGTGTATCCGCCGTTCCGGCTCGACATGGGCGGCGACGAACCCGACGACCCGAAGCAACCTGAACCCGCGCCCTGACCACCGCGCACGGGTGGCGGATCCCCAGGGCCTGGGGATCCGCCACCCGTGCGTTTCAGACGCTGCCCCTGAACACGTGGTTCCCGGGGACGGTCGCGCCGCCGCCGGCCCGCACGGCTTCCACCGCCGCCTGGTGCAACTGCCGACTGTCCTGCGAGGAAGAGCAGGGCACCGGACTTCCGGCAAGGGTGAACCACGTGGAGGTACCGCTGTACTGGATCGCCACATGGGCCTGCCTGCCGTCCCAGGTGGTGTGGAGGGTCAGGTCACCGGACACGATTCCGGCCTCGTCGGTACGAGCACCTCCCCGCCCGGCGAACACCCCAGTCGTCGTCCATGAAGCTCGGGCCATGACCATCAGCCTTCTTTCCTGCCCATCAGCCTTCTTCCCTGATTACAGGTCGTCCCTCCCATGGTCGCTCGCGCCGCTCGCCCCTGCCCGGGCCGACAGTCCCACCGTCAGGGACCGACCGGCCCTGGCCCGGCTCGGCCGCCCAGGCGGCCGAGGGCCCCGAGTACGTCGGGGAGCGGTCTCCTTCTGCCACGGGCGCACAGGGCCGGACGGGGCAATGAGTGCGTGCCCTACGGCCCTCGCCGTGCGGGCCGGCCCGGACGACGCTTGATGTGACGGGAGGGCGATTCCATGTCGCTGAAACTCGAACCGGTTCTCCTGATCGTCACCAGCGCGGCGCTCGCGGCGGGCGGCGCTCTGTGGCTGATCGGCGCCACCGACCTGGCCGATCTGTGCTGGGCGCTGGGCACACTCGCGGCGATCGGGCCCGCCGTCGGCTGGGTGCTGGCCGCGTTGCGCCACGGCCACGCCGGGGTGGACCTGATCGCGATCCTGGCGCTGGGCGGCACGCTGGCCGTGCACGAGTACCTCGCCGGAGCGCTGATCGCGCTGATGCTCGCCACCGGGCGCACCCTCGAAGCGGCGGCCCAGCGCCGGGCCTCCCATGATCTGCGGGCGCTCCTGGAGCACGCGCCCCGCACCGCACGGCGGCGCACCGGCAGCGAGGTACGCGCGGTGCCGCTCGCCGAGATCGCCGTAGGAGACCTGCTTGTCGTCGGCCCCGGTGAGGTGGTCCCGGTCGACGGGCACGTGGTCGAGGGCCCGGCCGTACTCGACGAGTCGGTCCTCACCGGTGAGTCGGCGCCCGTCGAGTACGGGCACGGCCAAAGCGTCCGCAGTGGTGTCGTCAACGCCGGAGGCGCGTTCGAGCTACGGGCCACGGCCACCGAGCGGGACAGCACGTACGCCGAGATCGTACGACTGGCCCAGCAGGCGGGCGCCGAGTCCGCGCCGGTCGTGCGACTGGCCGACCGATACGCGGCCTGGTTCCTGCCGCTCACCCTTGCGGTGGCCGGGCTCACCTGGCTGATCAGCGGCTCTGCCGTGCGGGCGGTGGCGGTGCTGGTCGTCGCCACGCCCTGTCCCCTGCTGCTCGCGGCGCCGGTGGCGGTCGTCTCCGGGCTGTCCCGGGCCTCCCGGCTCGGCGTGGTGGTCCGCGACGGCGGCGCGCTGGAGAACCTCGGCCGGGCACGCACCCTCCTCCTCGACAAGACCGGCACGCTCACCCGGGGACGCCCGCACGTGCTCGACGTGACCGGCGCACCCGGCTGGAAGCCGGCGGAGGTACTGCGTCTGGCCGGCGTCCATCGACCAGTACTCGCCCCATGTACTCGCTCACGCGATCGTCGACGCGGCGCGTGAGCGCGGGCTGGAACCGTCCGTGGCCACCGATGTGTCCGAGGAGCCGGGCCGGGGCGCCCGGGCGACGGTGGAGGGGCACCGGCTCGCGGTCGGCCGGCTCGATCTCGGTGAGGATCGGGAGGCGTGGGTCCGTGCGACCCGCAACCGGGCCCTGCTGGACGGTGCGGCCGTCGCGTGGCTCAGCGTCGACGGCCAGCCCGTCGGCGCGGTCCTGCTCCGCGATCCGCTCCGCCACGACGCGCCCCGGAGCCTGCGCCGGCTGCGCGCGGCGGGCATCGAGCGGCTCGTGATGCTCACCGGTGACCGGCCCGAACCCGCTCGGGAGGTCGCCGCCGTGCTCGGCCTGGACGACGTGTGCGCCGGCCTCACCCCCGCGGACAAGGTGGCGGCCGTACGGACGGAGGGTGAGCGCGCGGTCACCGTGATGGTCGGCGACGGGGTCAACGACGCCCCGGCCCTCGCGGCCGCGCACGTCGGCGTGGCGATGGGGGCGCGCGGCTCCACCGCGTCCTCCGAGGCAGCCGACGTCGTCCTGACCACCGACCGGGTGGACCGGCTGGCCGACGCCGTGGCCATCGCCGTACGGGCCCGGCGGATCGCGGTGCAGAGCGCGCTCGGCGGGATGCTCATGTCGCTGGCGGCCATGGGCGCCGCCGCTGCCGGCCTGCTGCCGCCGGCCGCCGGAGCGCTGCTCCAGGAGGCCATCGACGTCGCGGTCATCCTCAACGCGCTGCGCGCCCTGAGGATCGGCCAGGCCGCGGGTCCGGCCCTCGAACCCGCCACGGAGGCGCTCATCCACCGCTTCGCGGCCGAGCACGACGATCTGCAGGAGGTCCTGGAAGCGGTGCGCGCCGCCGCCGACCGGCTCGCCGATGACAGCGGCCCGAAGTTCCTGGCGGCCGTGGCCGAGGCGCACCGGTTGCTCACCGAGCGGCTGCTGCCGCACGAGTACGCCGAGGAGCACCAGCTCTACCCGGCGCTGGCCTCCGCGCTCGGCGGGCCCGAGACGACCGCGACCATGAGCCGCGCCCACGTCGAGATCGAGCGGCTCGCCCGGCGCGTCGCCACCCACCTCGCGCTCGCCGACGCCGACACGGGCGTGGCCCCTGAGCAACTCGACGACCTGCGCGCCTGCCTCTACGGGCTGCACACCGTACTGCGGCTGCACTTCACGCAGGAGGAGGAGAACTACTTCTCCCTCGCGCCGTGAGGCGCGGCGAGCGGCCCGGGGGCATCCCCGACTGGAGGCTCCCCGCCATCGGGACTTTCATGAAAGCAGCGGAAGAACCCCACGCTGGAGACGACGATGTCCGGACCGAGTGATCGCCGACCGATCGTGGTGGGTGTCGACCCCGAGCCCGCCAAGCGGATGGTGCTGGCCTGGGCGGCCGACGAGGCCGCACGGCGCCACGTGCCCCTGCGCCTGGTGCATGCCGAGGGCGTGCCGACCAGGGGCTACCGGAGGCGGGAGCCCCCGCCGTCCTGGGAGGAATGGAACGAGTCGCTGCACGAGGCGGGCGAACGGGCGCTCAAGGCCGCCGTGACCTTCGTGGAGGCCCGGCAGCCGCGGCTCGATGTGGACTGGCTGCTCGCCGAGGGCGACCCCGCCTGGATCCTGCAGGAGCAGAGCCGGGACGCCACGGCCCTCGTGCTGGGGTCACGGCATCTGACCCGCGCGAAGGAGGTGTTCGGCGGGGCCTCGGTCGCCCTGCCGGTCGTGGCCCACGCCCACTGCCCCGTGGTCGTCGTCCCCGAGCCGGAGCACATCACCCAGCAGCCCGCGTACTTCGTGGTGGGCGTCGACGGCAGCGCGCGTTCCACCGCCGCCGTCGACCTCGCCTTCGAGGAGGCGGCCCTGCACGGCGCCAGGCTGCGGGCTCTGTACGTGTGGCAGCCGGGTCCGCTCCGCATCTTCGACGAACAGACGGAGCAGCAGGAGCACCAAAGGGTGCTGTCCGAGATCGTGGCAGGGCGCAAAGAGCGGTATCCGGAGGTGGAGTTGCACCACGAGCTGGTCGTCGGTCATCCCGTGCAGGTGCTGACCGAGCAGTCCACCCATGCGCTGGGCCTCGTGGTGGGGAGCCGCGGTCACGGCGGCTTCGCCGGCATGGTGCTGGGGTCGGTGAGTCAGGGCGTACTGCACTATGCGCACTGCCCCGTCATCGTCGTCCCGGACCGGCCGCGCGAGGCATGACACGCCGCGCGAAGCATGAGACCCCGCGGGGTCTCCACCGCGGGGTCCCGGAACACGCGCCGGCGCGGCGGGCTCCCGGGGGAGCTCGCCGCGCCGCCGGCTTTCAGCGCAGCCAGCCGTGGTCGCGGACGATGGGCAGCTTGGCCCACAGTCGGCCCGCGCCGAGGGTGTTGCCCGCGGCGACGGCGGCCAGTGCGATCAGGACGACGGCGTAGATGAGGTGGTAGTCGACGAACGGGTTGGAGGACATGCTCGGTGAGCCGTCCGACAGGTGCTTGGCGGGGGGCCACTCGGCGATCCACATCAGCGCCATCATCGCGGTGCCCGCGACGGCGGCGATGCGCAGCGCGACCCCCGCGGTCAGGGCCAGGCCGACGCCGAGCAGGCCGAGCATGAACAGCCAGTCCGCCCAGGTGTCACCGGCCCAGGAGTGGAAGGTGGACTCCATCGGCCCGGCCGAGACGGAACCGAGGAAGCCCTTCGTCGGCGAACCGCCGTCGATCCAGCCCTTGCCTGACTGGGTTGCGTAGCCGAGGCCGAAGGTCTTGTCGAGGAAGGCCCACAGGAAGACGAATCCGGTGAGCAGACGCAGGGAGGCGAGGGCGTAGGCCCGCGCGGTGTGGGTGTCGGTGTCCACCGACACCGTGGGCTCGGAGGCGGTGCGGTTCCTGCGGAAGGACGGCAGGTGGAAGCCAGGGCTCCGGTGAGGGTGCTCGTGCACGGCCATGATGGCGATCCCTTCGGGGAGGGTCGGGGCGTTGCCTGACGCCCTTCACTCTGGTCGCGCGAGCCGGGCGGCACCGGATGCCGAAGGTCTGTGACCGTAGGGCTGAACGTCCCTGTCTGCAAGGCCCGTTGAACCGCCGTTCGGCCGTCCGGGGAAGCGGAGTCGGCGTCTGTCTCCTGGCCGGCGCGTCCGGCCGCACCGCGGATCTGCGAGGAGACTTCGGCCAGGGCTGCGGCGGCCGACTAGGATCTTGCCTGCAGACGGCACCCACTAACACATGCGTTCGCATGGGAACAGGGCCGTTCGGGCAGGATGCCGGGGTGCGACTGGCACCTTTCGGGAGGAGCGGGAATGGCGGAGAGTCCGGCCGACGAGCGCAGGAGCCGTCCGGCGGCGCCTCAGTTGCGGCTGGATGAGCTGCTGGAGGGGCTGCAGGCCCAGGTCGAGCAGGTGCGTGCCACCCGTGACCGCGTGCACACGCTGCTGGACGCGGTCCTCGCCATCGGCTCCGATCTGGATCTCGACGTCGTCCTGCGGAGAATCACCGAGTCCGCGGTGAGCGTGGTGGACGCGCGGTACGGGGCACTGGGGGTGCTCGGTGAGGAAGGCCGGATCAAGCAGTTCATCACGGTCGGCATGGACGAGGACACGATCGGTGCGATCGGCCACTACCCCCATGGCGAGGGCATCCTGGGGCTGCTGATCCGGGAGCCCGAGCCGCTGCGGCTGGCCGACCTGGGCCGGCATCGCGATTCGGTGGGCTTCCCGGCGGGCCACCCGCCGATGACCACGTTCCTCGGGGCGCCGGTGCGGGTCCGCGACCAGGTGTTCGGAAACCTGTATCTGACCGACAAGCGTGGCGGCGCGGAGTTCGACGACGACGACGAGGCGGTGCTGCGCACCCTCGCGGCCGCGGCGGGCGTGGCGATCGACAACGCCCGGCTGTACGAGGACAGCCGCCGCAGGGAGCAGTGGCTGACCGCGAGCAGCGAACTGACCCGCAGTCTCTTGTCCGGCACCGATCCGGTCCGGGTGCTGCACCAGGTCGCGTCGACCGTCAGGGCTCTGGCGGAGGCGGATCTGGTCACGCTGGCGGTGCCTCTCGACGGCGGCGAGCTGGTGATCGAGGCTGCCGACGGAGAGGGCGCCGAGCGGGTGGGCGGGCTGGTACTGCCGACCACCACGCTGGCCTCGAAGGTCTATCAGTCCAATGAACGGATCACCAGCAGCGCACTGTCCCAGGAGGCGCAGGCCGGGGGCGGATCCGCGGCCCAGATCGACCTCGGGCCCGGGTTCCTGCTCCCGCTCGGCGGGGGCGAGTATGTGCGCGGGGTGCTGCAGGTCGCCAATCTGCCGGGCGGTGCCGAGTTCTCCGACGCCACCATGACCATGATCGGTGGCTTCGCCGATCAGGCCGCGCTGGCTCTGGAGGTCGCCGACCACCGGCGCGAGGCCGAGCATCTGCTGGTCCTGTCCGATCGTGACCGTATCGCCCGCGACCTGCACGACCTGGCCATCCAGCGGCTCTTCGCCTCCGGGCTGACCCTGAACTCGGTGCTCGGACTGCTCTCCGACCGGCCCAAGGTGGCCGAGCGCGTGCAGCGGGTGGTCGACGACCTCGACGACACCATCAAGACGGTACGGGGCACCATCTACGCGCTGCGCGAGCGGGACCGCACCGACGGGCGTGGCGGGCTGCGCGCGCAACTGCTGGCCGAGACCGACCAGGCCGCCGCCGTGCTCGGCTTCACCCCGGCCCTGCGCATGACCGGACTGCTCGACACCGACGTGCCGGCCGGTCATGCCGAGCAGCTTCTCGCGGTGCTGCGCGAGACCCTGTCGAACGCCGCCCGGCACGCGCACGCCACCGCCGTCGAGGTCACCGCCGAGACGGACGGGCGACGACTGCGCCTGCGCGTCGCCGACAACGGCCGGGGACTCGACCCCACCGTCACCCGCCGTAGCGGCCTGGACAACCTCGGCCAGCGCGCCACCGCCCTCGGCGGAGACTTCGCCCTCACAGCGAACGAACCCGCCGGCACCGTCGCGGAATGGACGGTGCCGCTGCCCGCGCAGTGAGCGGGCCGACCCCCCGCCCCAGTGATCCGAAGCGGAGAGAAACAGGGCCGATCGGCCCTATCCCCGGACGGCGAGCACCAGGACGATGGGCGGATGTTCCAAGACGACGCCTTTCGCGCACTCGACCGGCCGGAGTGCCTGCGCCTGCTGGGCAAGGTGCCGATCGGCCGTGTGGTGTACACCCGTAAGGCGCTGCCCGCGGTCCTGCCGGTGAACTTCTCCCTGGACGCGGACTCCTCCGTGGTGCTGTTCACGTCATCGGGCTCCGACCTCGTCCGCGCGATCGACGGTGTCGTGGTCGCGTTCGAAGTGGACGACTTCCGGGCGGAGACCCAGTCGGGCTGGAGCGTGGTGGTCACCGGCAGGGCCGAGATCGTGACCGACCCGGCCGAGCACGAGCGACTGTCACGCACCGGTCCTCGCTCCTGGATGCCGGTGCGCGACGGGGTCTTCGTACGCATCGAGTCGGAGATCGTCACCGGACGTGAGCTCCACGGGACGGTCCAGGCACGCTGAAACGCCCCCCGGTGCGGACCACGCGTCCTGACGGACCGGCGCTTTCTTCCGGGAGGTCCGGGAGGCCTACGACGAAGGCGCTCAGTTCCCGGCTTGCTTGAGCCGGTCCTGGGCCTGGGTGGCGATGACCGCGGCCTGGATGCGCCGCTCCACACCGAGCTTGGCCAGCAGGCGCGAGATGTGGTTCTTCACCGTCTTCTCGGCGAGGTACAGCTGCTGGCCTATCTGGCGGTTGGTCAGACCCTCCCCGATCAGGGCCAGGATCTCCCGCTCGCGGTCGGTCAGGCCCGGGAAGGCGTCCGGCTCCTGTTCCCGCTCCTGAGCGCCGCGCAGCCGGGCCATCAGCCGGGAGGTGGCGCTGGCGTCCAGCAGGGACTGGCCGGCGGCGACCGTTCGCACGGCGGAGACCAGGTCCGAGCCCTGGATCTGCTTCAGGACGTAACCGGACGCGCCCGCCATGATCGAGTCGAGCAGGGCCTCCTCGTCGTCGAACGAGGTCAGCATCAGGCAGGCCAGGTCCGGCATCTGGGAACGCAGTTCGCGGCACACGGTCACACCGTCGCCGTCCGGCAGGCGCACATCGAGCACCGCCACGTCCGGACGCAACGCGGGGACGCGCGCCAGTGCCTGCTCCACCGTCCCGGCCTCGCCGACCACGGTGATGTCCGGGTGGTCGTTCAGCAGGTCGTGCACCCCACGTCGTACCACCTCGTGGTCGTCCAGCAGGAAGACCCGGATCGGGTTGTCGGGACCGGGTCGCTCGCTGTCCGCCATTGATCTGCTCCTCGTGCCGCGTCGTCTGTTCTGTTCCCCGGTACCGGAACGAGCCCGGCGGACCTCAATTGTTCCCGGTCTGTCAAATCTTGCGGGACGAAGGGCCGTACGACCAGGGCCGAGCGGCCTCGCGCCCGGGACGTCCAGTACTTCCTGACGAGCCGCGGCTCGTTCGACGCTGGGAGCACAACGCACCGAACCATGCTCAAGGAGCAGGCAATGAAGGCAGCAGTCGTCAGGTCCTTCGGCGAGCCGCTGGTGATCGAGGAGCGCCCCGACCCCCGGCCCGGCCCCGGCCAGGTCCGTATCCGTCTTGAGGCGTCGGGACTGTGCCACACCGACATCCACGCCGCCCACGGGGACTGGCCCGTCAAGCCCACCCTGCCGTTCGTCCCCGGACACGAGGGCGTCGGCATCGTCGAGGCGCTCGGGGAGGGAGTGACCCACCTGGACCTCGGCCAACGGGTGGCCGTGCCCTGGCTGGGCTGGGCGTGCGGTCGCTGCGAGCACTGTCTGTCCGGCTGGGAGACGCTGTGCGAGCAGCAGCAGAACACCGGCTACAGCGTCGACGGCGGCTACGCCGAGAAGATGCTCGCGCCGGCCGACTTCGCCGCCCCGGTCCCCGACGGCGTCGACCCGCGTGACGCCGCGCCGCTGACCTGCGCCGGCGTCACCACGTACAAGGCACTGAAGGTCGCCGGGGTCCGCCCGGCGCAGCTGGTGGCGATCTCCGGCGTCGGCGGGCTCGGTCACCTCGCCGTGCAGTACGCGAAGATCGCCGGAGCCACTGTCGCCGCGATCGACGTCACCGACGACAAGCTGGCCCTCGCCCGCGACCTCGGCGCGGACATCCTCATCGACGCCCGCAAGGAGGACCCGGCCGAGGTGCTCAAGCAACACGGCGGCGCCCACGCGGCGATTGCGCTGGCGGTCGCCGAGCAGGCGTTCGCGGCCGTCTACGGCGGTCTGCGGCGTGGCGGCAAGCTGGTCATGGTCGCCCTGCCCGCCGGTGGCACCATCCGGGTGCCGATCTTCGACACCGTGCTGAACGGCACCTCAGTCATCGGCTCCATCGTCGGCACCCGCCAGGACCTGGACGAGGTGTTCCGGCTGCACGCGGCCGGACGCACCAAGGTCATCTACGAGACCCGGGACCTGGAGACCGTCAACGAGTCGATCGCCGAGGTCCTCGACGGGCGGGTCAAGGCACGCATCGTCTTCGAGATGTGACCCGCCCCCGCCAACAAGCCGCGCGTCGAGCCCGCAGCCCCGCACCGCCCGGCGCGCGGCCGAGCCCGCATCTCCCCGGGCACCAGTAGCCCCCGCACCTCCCAGGCACCAGTAGTCGGAAGGAAGCACACACCGTCATGGACCGCTACGTGTACGCGTTCACCGAGGGCGGCCGCGACATGGCCGACCTGCTCGGCGGCAAGGGGGCCAACCTGGCCGAGATGACCCGGATGGGCCTGCCCGTGCCGCCCGGGTTCACCGTCACCACGGAAGCCTGTCGCGCCTTCCTCGCCACCGGCACGGAACCGGACGGGATGTCCCGCGCGATCTCCGGGCACCTCTCGCTCCTGGAGACCGGTGCGGGGCGGGTGCTGGGGCAGCCCGACGACCCGCTGCTGCTGTCCGTCCGCTCCGGCGCGCGGTTCTCCATGCCCGGCATGATGGAGACGATCCTGGACATCGGCCTCAACGACGAATCCGTGCACGGCCTGGCCAAGTCCTCCGGGAACGAGCGCTTCGCCTGGGACTCCTACCGCCGCCTGGTGCAGATGTTCGGCAGCACCGTCATGGGGGTCGACGGCGCGCTGTTCGAGAAGGCCATGGCCGACTTCAAGCAGGCCCGCGGCGCCGCGGACGACCTGGGCCTGGACGCGGCCGATCTGGCAGCGCTCGTCGAGGCGTACAAGGAGCTGATACGGCGCGAGACCGGTGAGACCTTCCCGCAGTCCCCCGCCGAGCAACTGCGGCGCGCGGTCCTCGCCGTCTTCGAGTCGTGGAACGGCGAGCGCGCCCGTCTCTACCGTCACAGGGAGCACATCCCCGACGACCTGGGCACCGCGGTCAACGTTCAGACCATGGTCTTCGGCAACCTGGGCCCCGACTCCGGCAGCGGTGTCGCCTTCACCCGCGACCCGGCCACGGGACAGCCCGGACTGTACGGCGACTATCTGCCCAACGCGCAGGGCGAGGACGTCGTCGCCGGGATCCGCAACACCGTCTCCCTGACCGAACTGGAGCGGCTGGATCCACGGTCGTACCTGCAGCTGCGCGACCACATGCGGACCCTGGAGCAGCACTACCGGGATCTGTGCGACATCGAGTTCACCATCGAGCGCGGCCGGCTGTGGATGCTGCAGACCCGGGTCGGCAAGCGCACCGCGGAGGCCGCGTTCGCCATCGCCGCCGAGCTCGTCGACGAGGGCCTGATCAGCGCCGACGAGGCCCTGGCCCGTGTCGGTGGGGACGGCCTCGCCCATCTGATGTTCCCCCGGTTCGACACCACGGCCGTCGGCGAGGCGCTCGCGCACGGCCTACCGGCCTCGCCGGGAGCGGCCGTCGGCGCCGCGGTCTTCGACTCCGCCGAAGCGGTCCGGCGGGCCGCCGCGGGCGAGAAGGTCGTCCTCGTGCGCCAGGAGACCACACCCGACGATCTGCCGGGCATGATCGCCGCACAGGCCGTACTGACCAGCCACGGCGGCAAGACCAGCCATGCCGCCGTCGTCGCACGTGGCATGGGCAAGGTCTGCGTCTGCGGTGCCGAAGGGGTCGGGGTGGACACCCAGGCCCGCCGGTTCACGGTGGGTGACACCGTCGTCGAGGAGGGCACGGTGATCTCCGTCGACGGCTCCGAGGGCACCGTCCACCTGGGCGCCGCGCCGCTGGTCGACTCCGCGGTGATGCGTTACTTCGAGACGGGCCAGCGGTCGGACGGGGTCGTCGAGGCCGTGGCCCGCGCCATGGAACGGGCCGACGGCGTACGGCGGTTGGAAGTACGGGCCAACGCCGACACCCCCGAAGACGCCGCCCGGGCCCGCCGGTTCGGTGCGCAGGGCATCGGACTGTGCCGCACCGAGCACATGTTCCTCGGTGAACGCCGCAAGCTGGTCGAGGAGATGATCCTGGCCCGGACGGACGCCGAGCGCGAACAGGCGCTGGAGGCCCTGTTGCCGCTCCAGCGGCAGGACTTCACCGGCATCCTGGAGGCGATGGACGGCCTGCCGGTCACCATCAGGCTCATCGACCCGCCGCTGCACGAGTTCCTGCCCGACCGCACGGACCTCGCCGTGCGCGTCGCCGCCGCCGAGGCGCGTGGCGACGTCCCGGACCCGCGCGACGCCGAGCTGCTGGACGCCGTGAACCGTATGCACGAGGAGAACCCGATGCTGGGCCTGCGCGGGGTGCGTCTGGGCCTGGTCGTCCCCGGGCTGGTCGCCATGCAGGTGCGTGCCATCGCCGAGGCGGTCGTGGAGCGCGTGCGGGCCGGGGGCTCCCCCGAGGCGGAGATCATGGTGCCGCTCGTCGGTGCCGTGGAGGAGCTGCGTATCGAACGGGAAGAAGTGGAACGGGTGCTGGCCGAGGTCTCCGAGGAGTCCGGCGTCCCCGTGCGCTGCCCCGTCGGCACGATGATCGAACTGCCACGGGCCGCCCTGACCGCGGGCCGGATCGCCGAGGAGGCGGAGTTCTTCTCCTTCGGCACCAACGATCTGACCCAGACCACCTGGGGCTTCTCCCGCGACGACGTCGAGGCGGCATTCTTCTCCGCCTACCTCGACAAGGGCATCTTCGCCGCCTCACCGTTCGAGACGCTGGACCGCACGGGCGTGGGCCGACTGATCCGGATCGCCGTGGCCGAAGGCCGTGCGTCACGACCCGGCCTGAAAATCGGCGTCTGCGGCGAGCACGGCGGGGATCCCGACTCCGTCCACTTCTTCCACGACGCGGACCTCGACTACGTCTCCTGCTCGCCCTTCCGCATCCCGGTCGCACGCCTGGAGGCCGGACGGGCCGCGCTCACCGGGACGGAGACGAGCGACAGCAGGTGAGGGAGCCAGGCTCCTGAGACCCATCGACGGGTGGGCGGGTCAGTCCCCTGTCTCGGGACACTCGGCCCCTGCGCCGGGCGGCGTGCCGGCGAGAGCCTGGACGGGTGTCCGCACGGCTCCGAGGACGGGCCCGAGGAAGACGGCAGACCAGGAAGGAAGTGGGCGGCATGGCCCGCACAGTCGGCGAGGTGATGACCCGGGACGTCGTCCAAGCGCACCGGGAGACACCGTTCAAGGTCGTGGCACGGCTGCTCGACCAGCACCGGATCAGTGGGCTGCCCGTGGTGGATCACGACGACAAGGTCATCGGGGTGATCTCCGGGAGCGACCTGATCCGCCGCCAGGCGACCCGGCCCGCGGACGGCCCGGCACAGCGGAAACACCCGCACGCTCGGGACCACTCCCCCCGTCGCGCCGTCGCCGCCACGGCGGGGGAACTGATGTCGACGCCCGCGATCACCGTGCATCCGGAACAGAAGGTCGCGGACGCCGCGCGGGTGATGGAACGCCACGGTGTCGAGCGCCTTCCGGTCGTGGACGAGGAGGACCGGCTCATCGGCATCGCCACCCGCCGCGACCTGCTCCGCGTCTTCCTGCGCACCGACGAGGAGATCCGGCAGGAGGTCCTCGACGACATCCTGAACACCTTGACCCTTCCGCCCCAGGACGTGGTCGTCTCGGTCCGGGACGGCATGGTCACGCTGGAGGGCCGGCTCGAACGCCGGAGCGACATACCCCTGACCGTCCGGTCGACGTACCGGGTGGACGGAGTGATCGGCGTCGTCAACAGCCTGACCTTCCACCTCGACGACACCCGCCCGGCCGCCCACCAGGGCGGCCACTGATCGGACCCGGTGCCGAGCGGCCCGGTCACAGGGCCCAGTGGCCCATGTGCCGCACCGGCGCCATGGACGACGCTTGAAGAAGAGGCCGGTACGCCTTATTGGAGGCACGTGATGAACGCTCCCCCTACCCCCGGCATGATGCGCGCGCTGCCCGTCGAGTACCGGGCACGGCTGATGCGCATGGCCCGGGAGGTTTCGTTCCCGCAGGGCGCCCGTCTCTTCGAGGAAGGGGGCCGGTCCGACCGGTTCTGGATCATTCGCACCGGCACCGTCTCCCTCGACATGAGGGTGCCCGGCCGTCGTTCGGCCGTCATCGAGAACCTCGGCCACGACGAACTCGTCGGCTGGTCCTGGCTCTTCGGCCCGCACAGCCGGCACCTGGGTGCCGAGACGACCAGCCCGGTGCGCGCCTACGAGTTCGACGCGGTCGCGGTCCGGTCGATGTGCCAGGACGACCCCGCGCTCGGCCTCGCCGTCGCCCAGTGGGTGGGTGACATCGTCGCCCACCGGCTGCGCTCGGCCCGCACCCGGCTGCTGGACCTTTACGCCCCTTACGGCAGCGGGAGCCTGCACTGACCGGTCCCACCCGTCGAAGCGGCCCAGAACAAGGAGGCACCATGACAGGCAGCCCGCACATCGTGAGCGACGTGATGACCCATACGGTCGCCGCGATCGGCCGCGGGGCCGGCTTCAAGGAGATCGTGCGGATGATGCAGGACTGGAAGGTCAGCGCCCTCCCCGTCCTGGAAGGCGAGGGCCGTGTCGTCGGTGTCGTCTCCGAGGCCGACCTGCTGCCCAAGGAGGAGTTCCGCGACAGCGACCCCGACCGGCACACCCAGTTGCGGCGCCTGGACGATCTCGCGAAGGCGGGGGCCGTGACCGCGGGAGAGCTGATGACGGCTCCGGCCCTGACCGTGCGCGCGGACGAGACGCTCGCCCAGGCGGCTCGGAGGATGGCCCACGCCGGGGTCAAGCGGCTCCCCGTGGTCGACGAGCTGGGCGTGCTGCAGGGCGTCGTCAGCCGTGCCGATCTGCTGAAGGTGTTCCTGCGGGACGACGAGGACATCGCCGAGGAGGTACGGCGGGAAGTGGTGTCCTACCTCTTCCCGGCGCCGGCGTCAGCGATACGTGTCACGGTGCGCGAGGGAGTCGTCCAGCTCGGTGGCAGTGTGCGGGACACCTCACTGGTCCCTGTGGCCGCGCGTTTGATCCGGGCCGTCGAGGGCGTGGTGGACGTGAAGTTCGAGCTCACCCCGCCGGTGGGACCTCCGGGCCAGGAAGGTGCCCAACGGCCCACTGACTGAACCCTCCGCCACAGGAGACCCTGAGCTGCGCGGTTCCCGAAAACCCGAGTAAGAACCAGGAGTTGTGTGATGGCGAAGGCGTATCTGGTGGGCAGCGGTATCGCGGCACTCTCCGCGGCCACGTTCCTGATCCGCGACGGCGGCTTCCAGGGATCCGACATCCACCTCTTCGAAGGTCAACGGACCATCGGCGGCAGCCTGGACGCGGGTGGCACCTTCGACGCCGGCTACACCATGCGCGGCGGCCGGATGTTCGAGGCCGAATTCCGCTGCACCTACGATCTGCTGTCCGGCATCCCCACCCTCGACGATCCCGCCGTCTCCGTGACCGATGAAATCCTGGCCGGACACGAGGACTTCGCCTGGGACGACATCGCCCGCCTCGTCGACGGTGACGGCAAGATAGTCGACACCGGCTCGATGGGCTTCTCCGAGCGGGACCGGCTGGAGCTGATCCGGTGCCTGGCGACCCCCGAGGAGCACCTGGACGACAAGCGGATCACGGACTGCTTCGGCAAGCACTTCTTCACCACCAACTTCTGGTTCATGTGGTGCACCACGTTCGCCTTCCAGCCCTGGCACAGCGCGATCGAGTTCCGGCGCTACCTCAAGCGCTTCATCCACCTCTTCCCCGAGTTCGCCGCCATGTCGGGCATCCACCGGACCCGCTACAACCAGTACGACTCCATCGTGCGCCCGCTGACCGCCTGGCTGCGCGAGCGCGGTGTGACCGTGCACACCGGCTGCCATGTCACCGACCTCGGATTCGCGCCGGGAATCCACAGCGGTACGGTCGATGCCCTGTTCCTGAGCCGGCACGGCGAGGACGAGACGGTGTCCGTGGCCCCCGAGGATCTCGTCCTGGTCACCAACGGCTCCATGACCGACGCCTCCAGCCTCGGCTCGCACAACTCCGCCCCGCCCCCGGCTCCCCATCGCTCGGAAGCCTGGCTCCTGTGGCATCGACTGGCCCGGGGACGGGAGAACTTCGGCAACCCGTCCGCCTTCGACAAGCACGTCAAGGAGTCCCGCTGGGAGTCCTTCACGGTCACCTCCAAGGACCCCGCGTTCCTCGCGGCGCTGGAGGAGTTCAGCGGGCGCCCGGCCGGCAAGGGCGGGCTGATGACCTTCACCGACTCCAACTGGCTGCTCACCATCGTCGCCAACCGCCAGCCCGTCTACCGCGACCAGCCCGAGGACGTCGGAGTCTGGTGGGGCTACGGCCTGTTCCCCGACCGGGCCGGCAACCAGACGCCCAAGCCGATGACCATGTGCTCCGGTCGGGAGATCCTCGAAGAGGTGCTGCACCATCTGAAGTTCGACGAGCGGACGGCTGCGCGAGTTCTGGAGACGTCCACCGTGGTGCCCTGCGTGATGCCGTACATCACCAGCCAGTTCCTGGTGCGCCGCCGCGAGGACCGACCCGAGGTCGTGCCCGACGGATCGGTCAACCTCGCCTTCATCGGCCAGTTCGCCGAAGTGCCCGACGACGTCGTCTTCACCGTCGAGTACTCCGTGCGCACGGCCTGGACCGCGGTGGCCAAGCTCCTCAAGCTCGACAAGCAGCCTCCGGCGGTCTACAAGGGCCATCACGATCCTCACGTCCTGGCAAGGGCTCTGGAGACGTTGCATCGCAGGTAGGACTCAACGGACGGACTTCCCGCCGGACGGGGTGACGGCGTACCACATCCCGTCCGCCGCCTGCCCGTTGGCCTGTCCGGCCGCCGTGTCGCCCATGTACCGGTACAGCGGCCAGCCTCCGAGGGTGAGCTGCGTCCTACCGTCCCGGTGAACCGTGCCGAGAAGGCTCTTCTCAACTCCCATGGTCCTTACGGAGCCCTGCACCATGACGGGCATCCAGGTCTTCGTACACGTACCGGAACACGTCCACTTGGACGGATGCGCCTCGTCCTTGTCGTAACGGTAGAGAGTCATCCCCTTGTCGTCGGTCACCACACTGCCCACGCCCTCGACAGCCTTGGCCATCAGCATGGCGGTGATGGCCAGGTGCCCGCCGCCGGAGCCGGCGCTGCCGGCCGGTGCGGAGGTCGCGGGTTCCGAGGCGGCGGCCGTGGCGACCGGAGCGACACGGGAGGGGCTGGTCCCGGAGGAGGCGTTGTCCATCGAACTGCCGCACGCCCCCAGGAGAAGTGCCGAGGCGAGCCCCGCGGCCGAGAGGAGGACGATGCGCTGCTGGTTCACGGAGCTTCCCTTCGCCGGGCGTTCTGCTTACTCCTGCAGTACGTCAGGCAACTCCCGCCCGCTCAGCCGCCGGTGCCACATGGCGAAGCCTTGACCGACACCGACGGAGCATCGCATCAGTGCGGCAGCATGGTGAACACGCCCGAAGCCCGGTCGAGCAGGTACTGCAGGGGCTCGGCGGCCCACGGGCCGCGGTCGGCGATCAGTTCGCCGGCGTGCCGGCCGAGGTCCGCACCGCTCAGCCAGGCCTCGCTGTCGGCGCCCGCCGCCGCACGGGGACGGGTGCGGATGGGGCCGATGACGAGCTCGTAGATACGTCGGCCCTTGCCGTCGAGTTCGGCGGTCAGGCTGCTCAGCAACGACTTCTTGGCCGCGTTGGTCGCGCCGACGAGGGCGGCGCCCGGGTAGGGGATCTCCGCGCTGAAGCCGGTGAGGTGGACGAGCGCGCCGTCCCGGACGAGCAGCGGGGTGACGGCTCGCAGCGCGCGGAAGTGGCTGGTGAGGTTGTCCGCGATCATCGCGTCCCAGACGGCGTCGGACACCTCCAGCAGCCCCGTGCGGCCCGGCGGGCCCCAGTTGCCGATCGTGAGGACGGCGCCGTCGAACCTCCCGTGATCCTCGACGAGCCGGTGGCGTACCGCGGTGCTGTCCGGATCGGAGACGTCGACGACATACGGCTGAAGGACCCCCGGTCCCGCATCCGCCACATACTCGGCGAGGGCGTTCAGCCGGGCCTCGCTGCGGCCGGCCGCGACCACGGTGGCGCCCAGCTCCAGCAGGGCTCGGGTGATCCCCTCGCCGATGCCTCCGCTCGCGCCGACGACGAGTACAGTGCGGCCCTCCAGGAAAGCCTCCGCGGTTTCCGCGGGTTCCGCGGTTTCCACGGCTCCTACGAGGTCCCTGACCGGCTCCAAGTGCGATTGCCGGAGCCGTAATGAACGGTTGGTCATTTTGAGCAGCGTAGCCACCGCCGACGCTAATGACCAGATGTACATTACGAGTTGTGAGCGACGAACCCACCAACGCCCCGGCCCTCGCCAGGAAGCGCGTCCGCGCTCCCGAGGCGCACCGCGAGGCGATCCTGGAGGCGGCGCGGGCCGCGTTCGCGGAGCGGGGCTATGCCCGTGCCACCATCCGGGAGATCGCCGGGCGGGCCGGTGTCACCCACGGTCTGGTCATGCGGCACTTCGGCTCGAAGGAACAGTTGTTCCTCGCGGCCGTGCCCGGCCCCCGGGACCTGCCCGAACTGGTCCCCGGCCCGCCTCGGACGCTGCCGGACCGGATAGCGCGGGCCTTTGTCGCGCGGATGGAACGCTCCGACGGCAACGACCCGTTCCTCGCGCTGATCCGCAGCGCGGCCTCCGACGAGCAGGCCGCCACCGGGCTGTACGCGGCGATGCGGCGCAGCAGCGCGGCGGCCTACCGCACGGTGCTCAGCGGGCCCGACGCGGACGAGCGCATCGATCTGCTCGCCTCCCATCTGATCGGTGTCACCTTCAGCCGGTACGTGCTGCGCAGCGGGCCCGTGGCCGAGATGCCGCCGGAGCGGCTCGTGGCGTATCTGACGCGGACCCTGCGGTGCCTCCTGGAGCCCGTCACGCTTCCCGAGTCCTCCGCCCAGTCCTCCGCGTCCTTCGAAGGGACCTCCTCGTCATGACGGAACAGCGCGTCGCCCACGTCGAGTTACCGCCCTCCCTCGCCGGCCGTGCGGTGCTGCCGTACGACGCCCGCTACGAGCGAGTGCGCCATGGATACGTGCACCGGGGCGCCCCGGCGGTGGTGATCTTCCCGGAGAGCCCCGAGGAGGTGGCCGTCGCGCTGACGTACGCACGAGCCCGGGGCACGGTGCTGTCGGTGCGCAGCGGTGGGCACGGCATCAGCGGGCGGTCGACCAACGACGGCGGTGTTGTCGTCGACGTGTCGCGTCTCGACCGCGTCCAGGTGCTGGACCGGGCGCGACGTCGGGTCCGGGTCGGCGCGGGCGCCCGCTGGGGGCGGGTGGCCCAGGCCCTCGCCCCGCACGGGCTCGCCGTCAGCTCCGGCGACACCGGTGATGTGGGCGTGGGCGGGCTGGTCACGGCGGGCGGCATGGGCTGGTTCGCACGGCGGGACGGGCTGACGATCGACCATGTGACAGCCGTCGAACTCGTACTGGCCGACGGGACGTTCGTCCGGACCGACATGGACCACGAACCCGACCTGTTCTGGGCCGTACGGGGCGCGGGCGGCAACTTCGGCATCGTCACGGCCGTGGAGCTGGAGGCGTCGGAGACCGGTCATGTCGTCTTCGCCAACCTGGTCTTCGACGCGCGCGACGCCGCTCCCCTGGTGGAACAGTGGGGCGCCGTCCTCGAAGCCGCGCCGCGCGAGCTGACCAGTTTCCTCACGCTCATGCCCGCCGGACCCGGCCGCCCGGCTGTCGGGCATGTCGCGGCGGTGTACGCCGGGGACCAACCCGATGCCGCCCAGCGGGTGTTGACGCCCCTGCTGGGTCTGGGCCCGCTCTTGCAGCAGGAGGCGGTCCTCGCCCCGTATCCGGCGCTGGTGCCGGTCGGCGGCGCGGCCCACCACGGGCAGGGGCTGGGCGCCACCCGTTCCGGGCTGCTCGATCGCGTCTCCGCGCACACCGCAGGGTCGGTCGCGGAGGCGCTGGCGTCGGGAGAGGTGCTGATGGGGCAGTTCCGTTCGGTGGGCGGCGCGGTCAACGACGTCGATCCGGCCGCCACCGCCTACGCCCACCGCGGCCAGAACTTCCAGCTGCTGTCCGCGACCGTGCCCGGGCTGGAACGCGCCCTGGACACCCACTGGGCACAGCTCGCCCCAGAGGTGAACGGCATGTACCTCAGCTTCGACAGCCGCCGCTCCCCCGACGTCCTGGCCGAGGCGTTCCCGGGGCCGACCCTGGCCCGGCTGCGCACGCTCAAGGCTCGGTACGACCCGGAGAACGTCTTCGACCGCAACTTCCCGCTGCGCTGAGTGCGTTGCGCGCATGCAGTCGGTGGGTTCCCCCGGCGGTCACACCCCGCCGTGCGCGCGGGCCCCGTCGAGCGCCGTCCGGTAGGAGGCGGCCGCCACGTCCTTCAGGTGGGCGAGCCGGGGTACGTGCGCCGACTTGGTCAGCTCCGCGTGCAGGAAGGTCAGGTCGGAGGCGAGGCCCACCATGCCGAGGGCCGCCTTCAGGTACGGCTCCTGGTGGTCGCAGTCGTGGCGGGGAGTGCCGGGACCGTAGGCGCCGCCGCGTGCGGAGGCCACCACGACCTTCTTGCCCCGCAGCGGCCCCTCGCCGGAGGCCGGGTCGAGGATCAGCGGCGCGATCAGGACGCGGTCGAACCACGCCTTGAACGTCGACGGCACCGAGAAGTTGTACATCGGCACGCCGAGAAGGATCGTGTCGGCCGCGAGAAGCTCCTCGACCAGTGGCCAGGTGACGGCCCAACTGGCCTTCTCCTCATGGGTCCGCGCCGCCTCCCGGGCCGCCGCGAGGTCGCGGACGCCCTCCGTCTCCAGCCGGTGCATGACCTCGATCTGCGCGCTGTCGACGTGCGGGACGGGGTCGGCGGCCAGGTCGCGGTAGACGTACTCGCCCTCGGGGTTGGCCTTGCGCCAGGTCTCAGCGAACTCGCCCGAGATCCGGCGGGAAACCGAGCCCGGGCGGGGGCTGGAGTCGAGGTGGAGAAGTGTGGTCATGGCGTGAATTCCCTGTCTGATCAGCGTGTTGTACCGGAGTCGATCTCCATTGAAATCACCCGGTGGACTCATGTCCCGTAATCTGACGTGATACTTCGTAACCGGAAGCGTTAGCGAGGATGACGGTGCTGGACGTACGGAAACTGGTGCTGCTGCGCGAGGTCGGAGCCCGGGGGTCGATCGCCGCGGCGGCGCAGGCGCTGAACTACACGCGTTCGGCGGTCTCCCAGCAGTTGTCCGCCCTGGAGGCGGAGACCGGCGCCGCGCTCCTGGACCGCGGCAGCAAGCGGGCCGAACTCACCCCGGCCGGACAGCTGTTGGTGGCGCACACGGAGCGGGTGCTCGCCGCACTCGAAACGGCGGAGGCACAGTTGCTCACCCGGGAGGACGGCCAGGTCACCGGCGAACTGCGGGTGGGCGTACCGCTGCACGAGGGTCCGGCGCTGCTGGTGCCGGCGCTGAACCGGCTGCGCGAGCGCCATCCAGGGCTGCGCGTCACCCTGCACGGAGTGGATCCCGACGAGGGCCGGCAGACGGTCCGGCTGGGGCGGCTCGACGCCGTCCTGGCCGCCGGCTATCCGCAGGTGCCCGAGCCCAGGGTGCCGGGACTGTACGAGGAGGAGGTCATCAGCGACCGTATCCGCCTCGCCGTCGCGCCCGATCGCCCGCCGGCCCGGGACGGCGGCACGTGCGCCCTCGCCGAGTTCGCGGAGCAGCCGTGGCTGCTGGACCGCACGTCCAGGCTCGGGCGGTTGGCCCTGCACCTGTGCGCCGGCGCCGGGTTCGTCCCCGACATCGTCTCCGACATCGGGGACATGCAGGCCGTCCTCGGCCTCGTGTCCCTGGGCTGGGGCGTCGCGCTGGTCCCCGACCTGGTTCCGGACCGCCCGGGGCACCCGGTCACCCGAATCGCCCTGGAGGGAATCCGGCCCATCCGCCGGGTCACTCTCGTGGTACGCGAGGGCGCCCTGGACAGCCCCCCGGTGGCCGCCCTGCTCCCGGCCGTCCGAGAGGCGGCAGACGACCTGCGCCGGCCCGAGCCCCGGGAGCCCGACAGCCCGCCGACCCCGGCGTCGACGTCGAGAAACAGGTGATGGTTGCCGAGGGTGCGGAACTCGTTGAGGACGTCGGGGACGAGGGACCAGCGTGGAGCCACCGACACGGCCGTCGTCGCCCGTCAGCTCTCGATCACTCGGCGGAAGGCGACGGTGTCGAAGATGTCCTCCATCCGCACCGCCCTGCCGTTCCGCAGCACCCAGGAGTGCACGAACCGGTGTGTCTCCGTATGGCCGCTCCGGGAGACGATGTCCCGGTGGCCGAGGACCACCACGCGTTCGGCGTCGCGGATGAACTCCGTCGGGTGCAGCCGCATGCCGCCGAGGACGGTGGGGACATGGGCGAGGAACTCCTTGACGCCGGCGTGCCCGTGCTTGGTGCCGCCCAGACCGTAGACGGCCATCCCCTCGGGGTGCACCCACTCGATGTCCGGGTCCAGGGCGTCCAGGAGCGCACCCACGTCACGGGCCGCGAAGGCGGCGTAGGCGGCATGGATCGGTGCCAGTGGATCGGTGCTCTCGGTCATGCCCTGTCTGCTCCTTCAGCCTTGAGGTACTCGGGGTACATGGCCGCGAGGGTGCGCCGGATGCCCTCGCGCCAGGGGACCTTGCACGGTCCGGTGAGCGAGCGGCGCAGGGTCGGGTCGAACTGGTAGGTCTCGCGGGTGACTTCACTCGGTACGAGCTGTGCCCTCACCCCGGTCAGTTCCTCCAGGTAGCGGACGCAGTCGGTCATGCCGACGGACTCGTCACCGCCCCAGTTGGTCAGCGTCACCGGGACGCTCGCCGCGTTCCACAGGTGCGGGACCTGCTCGATGAGGTCGTCGGTGTACAGCAGCGAGGTCCAGTTCTGGCCCTCCAGTGGCACCGCGATCGGCTCGCCCGCGAGCATGCGCTTGAAGTAGAGCATCGGCACGCCGCCGTAACCGCCGGGCCCGTAGGCGATGTTGAGACGGGCGATGACGGTCGGCAGGTCGAGGGTCCGGGCGAAGGCCCGGACCGTGCCCTCCGCCGCGATCTTGACCACGGGGTAGGCGGGCAGCCAGTCGGCCTTGCCGTCCAGCGGATCCGTCTCGGTGTACTTGTGGTCGAGGGTCTGGCGGGCGTACAGCGCGCCGGTGGAGACGTACAGGAACGCCTCCGCCGTACGGCAGTGCGTCATCAGGCGTCCCGCGGCCACGGAGTTGGCCTCGACGGCCGCGTTGAAGTCGCCGTCCTCGCCGCGTCGTACGGCGGAGTGGAAGACATGGGTGAAGTCCTCCGGCAGGCCCTTGAGGGAGCCGGAGCTCGTGTCGTCCATGTTCCAGCGGAAGGTGTGGATGCCGTGCCGGTTCAGCTCCTCCTCCGCTCCGGGGGCGCCGAAGCGGCCGAGCGCCCACACCTCGTTGCCGTCGGCCAGCGCCTTGGCCACGGGTCCGGCGACCTGGCCGGTGGCACCGGTCACCAGGATCTTCTTGCCGTTCAAGGGGTTTCCCTCCCTGGGATGGTGGCGGTCAGGCGTCCCCGAGGGCGCGGTCCAGTTCCTTGCGCAGGATCGACTGGAAGGTCGCCACATGCGCCGGGCCCATCAGCGTGTAGTGCTCGCCGGGTACGTCGATGTAGCGGTTCTCGCCGGTGACGTGCTCGTCCCAGCGGCGCAGCTCGTTGTTGAGCCAGTCCTCCTTGGTGCCGCGCAGCGGGATGGCGTAGAAGACGCTCATCGAGCGGACCTCGCCGGTGGGCGAGTAGCCGCGTCCGAGGTCGGTGAGGCTGTCGGCGAGTTCCGCCCAGGCCTTGAACTTCTCGAAGGTCAGGTCGAGTTCGGCGAGCCGCCCCTCGGGAGCGTGGTCGATGAAGTGGGCGAGCTGTTCGTCCCTGGGCAACGGCCGCAGCTGGACGGGCAGTTCGAGGGACTGCTTCTTGTCGATGAGTTCCAGGAAGAACGCCAGGTTGGCCGCGGTCTCGATGAAGTCGAGTTCGTTCATGCGGTACTTGATGTGCGGCGGGAGGTTGAAACTGCCGACGAAGTCGACGCGTTCGCCCTGCGCCTCCAGCACCTTGGCGATCTCGAAGGCGACGGCACCGCCGTACGAGTACCCTGCGACGGCGTACGGGCCGTGCGGTTGTCGGGAGCGGATGGCCGCGACGTAGGTGTCGACCATCTCGGCGAAGCTCTCGAAGGGCCTCTCGCCGGGGTTGAAGCCGCGGGCGCGCAGCGCGTAGAAGGGCCGGTCGCCGACGAAGTACTTGGCGAGGTTGACGAAGACGAGGACCTCTCCGACGCCGGGGTGCACACAGAACAGCGGGGTCTTCTCGCCGGTGGTCTGCATCGGGACGATCGGGTCGTACTCCTTCCCGCCGTCCTCGGCCCGGTCGAGGTGGGCGGCCAGCGCCCGTACGCTGGGGGCCCGCAGGACGGTGATGATCTGCAGGTCGTGCGCGCCGAGACGCTGGGCGACCAGGGAGCGCAGGCGCAGGATGTCGAGCGAGGTGCCGCCCAGGTCGAAGAAGTTGGCGGTGGCGCTCAACCGGTCCGGGTCGGTGTCGAACATCTCGGCGTAGATCCGTGCGAGGACCAGCTCCGTTTCGCCCTCGGGGGCGGAGTAGCCGCCGAGCCTGCGCAGCACGAGGTCGTCGACCCGCGCCCGCACGTCGTCGTACGCTCCCGCCTCCAGCCGTTTGCGCATCAGCGCACGCTGGATCTTGCCCAGACTGGTCTTGGGGAAGGCCTCCTTCGGCAGCGGAAGGACGAGCGCGGGCCGGAATCCCCAGTGCATGACGACGGTGCTGCGTATCGCGCTGAGCACCCGGTACAGCGCGAGTTCGGCATCGTCGGCGCACTCCGGGTGGAAGGCGATGACGAGTTGCTCGGTGTCGCTGCCGGGGGCGCGGGTCGGGAAGGCGGCCACATAGGATCGGGCGACGTCGTCGAGGCCTTCGAGGAGGGTCTCGATGTCATGGCTGAAGTAGTTGACGCCATTGACGATGACGCTGTCCTTGCTGCGGCCGACCAGGGTGAGCCGGCCGTCGTCGATCCGCCCGAGGTCACCGCTGCGGAACCAGCCGTCGGGGGTGAAGGCGTCCTGGGTGGCCTGCTCGTTGTTGTAGTAACCGGCCGTGATCATCGGCCCGTTGAGCTGCAGCTCGCCCACGTGGCCCGCGGGCAGCTCGCGGTGCTCCTCGTCGGCGACCCGGATGCTCAGCCCCTCGACGGGCCGGCCCAGGTTGGCGAACTCCTGGTCCTGGTCGGCGGCGGGGAAGTCGGTGGAGTAGATGCTGCCCGCGCAGGTCTCGGACATGCCGAACGCGGGCCACAGGGCGTCGGCGCGCAGCCCGTAGGGGGCGAAGCGGCTGAGGAAGGTCTCGCCGGTGGTGCGTACGACGGCCTCGCCGCCGCTGATGATGTGGCGCAGCCGGGACAGGTCGATCCCGTCGTCCTCCTCCTCGTCTAGCCGGTCCGCCTGTGGATTGATCAGCCCGAGCAGGAAGTTGGGGGTGAAGGTCATGGTGACGCCGAAGCGGGAGATGATCCGCAGGAAGTTCAGCGGCTCCTGGAGGATCACGGGCGCCTCGACGTGCAACTGGGTGCTGCCGGTGGACAGTGGCAGCAGATGGCATTCGAGGAGGGCGGCGACATGGTCGAAGGAGACCCAGTTGAGGCTGGTGTCCTCGGCGGTCAGCCGGTGGTAGCCGTTCTTGGCGGCCATGGACGCGAGGAGATTGGCGTGGCTGAGCATCACCGCCTTGGAGTTGCCGGTCGAGCCGGAGGTCAGCACGAGGACGGCGGTGTCCTTGGGGTCGGCCTCGTGGAAGGAGTCGGCGGGCCGGTCCGCGCGCAGCTCCTCCAGGGGAACGACGGACAGGCCCTGGGCGGCCGGGAGTTCGGCGGCGAGCGTGGCGCTGGTGACGACCAGCGGATGGTCGAGAAGGGTGTCGACATGGGTGAGCTGGGCGGCCCAGCGCTCCGGATCGCCGCCGAGTGCGGCCATCGGGCAGGGTATGAACCCGCCGAGCTGGCAGGCCCAGAACGCGGTGAGGAACTCCCGTGGTTTCTCCAGCAGCAGGACGACCTTGTCGCCGGGCGCGAGACCGTCTTCGCGCAGGCCGGCGAGGACCGAGCGGGCCGCGTCGAGAAGTTCGGGATGGCTCTGCAGGGGTGCGTCGCGGTCGTCCGCGCTGCGGGGGTAGCGAAGCCCGGACCCCGCGTTGTCACGGGCGGCGTCGCGCAGCAGGTCCACGATGGTCCGCGTCGTCACGGCTGTGGTCATGTGGGTGCTTTCCTCCTCTGCGTCGGCCTCCGCACCCGGGATCACCGGGACAGCAGGCCGAACCATGTACGGAATTTCGTTCAGACGAAGGTGAGGCGCACAAGCGAAAGGGGCAATGGATGCCGGGGGAATCAATCCCTGGAGCCACGACACTGGGGCCCCGAATACCCGCCGACGATAAGAACCGGTGGACCGGGTTGTCAAAGCCTTAATAGAACGTCAGGAACACCGGGAAAGAGAGAGAAGTCCATGTCAAACATGACACAGCGTGAGAGGGAACACACTGGTCAGGCGGTGTGCCCACACTCTTCCGAAGTGTCACCTTCCTGACCTGCACCACCTCGACTTCAGCGACTCAGCCGAAACAAAGTGCCGCCCAATAGGCTTGCAAAATCGCGCGGTGGCAGTTTTTCTGACGGTGGGCGTAAGCGATTGAGACGGATACGGAAAAGGTGGAATGCCGCGACGGCCCGGGGTAAGGCGAGGTGGGGCGACCTGTCACCGGATGTTCCTGTTCGCGTACAGTCCGTAGCGTGGAGAGCGAAGTAGGTCCCGGCCCTGTGTCGTACCTGCCCGGAACCGGAACGGGGCGGTCGGTTCCCGAGGCCGAGCCTGAACTGGTGGAGCGGTGGCGCTCCGGCGGAGGTGAACTGGTCGAGCTGCTGTCCCGGGTGCGTGAACGGTGCGGCGGCATCGCCGCGTTCCGGCTCGGGCCGACGCCCACGGTTCTCGTCACCGACCCACAGGCGGTCCAGCACGTTCTCGCCCGGCACCCGGAGCAGTACGTCAAGCGCTCCCACCGCGCCCGTGTGCTGGTCGGCGACGGTGTTCTCGCCGCCACCGGTGCGGCGTGGAAGCGGCAACGCCGTCTGCTGCAGTCCCAGTTCACCGGTACCGGGATGCGCCGTTACGAACAGCGCATCACCGAGGCTGCCCGGACCACCGCCGACCGCTGGAACGAGTACGCCCGCACCCGGCAGACCTTCGATGTCGGGCAGGAGATGCGCCGCTTCGCCCTGGACGCCATCTGGCGCTCTCTCACCGGGCACCCCCTCGACACGGGCACCGAGCGCGAACTGGCCGCCGTGGCAGCGGTGGCGGCCGCCCTTCCGACTCTTCCCGCCGACGCCACCGACGCCCAGGACGCCGTTGCCGCCGATCTCGCCCGGATCGACGCGGTCGCCCGGCACGCCATCGAGGCCGCCCGCGGCGGGGTGGCCGGTCCCGACGGTCCGGGCCTGCTGCGCGTCCTGACCGACGCCGCCACCGAGCACCCCGAGTACACCGACCGGCTGATCCGCGACGAGTTGGTCACCTTGCTGGTGGCCGGGCACGAGACCACCGCCACCACCCTGACCTGGCTCTACCTGCTGCTCGACCAGCATCCAGCCGCCCGTGAACAGACTCTCGCCGCCGGCGGCGAAGGCACGGTCCAACGCCGCCAGGCCATCCAGGCTCTGGTCCACGAGACACTCCGCCTCTACCCGTCCGCCTGGATCCTGCCCCGCCACGCCACCGAGGACGACACCCTCGCCGGCCATGCCGTCGAAGCGGGCACCGACATCCTGGTCTGCCCCTACCTCACGCACCGCGATCCCGAACTGTGGCCGGACCCCGAGCACTTCGACCCCCGGCGCTTCCTCACCCCGGACGGCCGCCCCGCCCACCCGGGCGCCTACTACCCCTTCGGCATCGGCCCCCGCGCCTGCCTCGGACTCCAGTTCGCGCTCCGCGAATCGACCGTCCTGCTCGAACACCTGCTGCCGGTCCACATCCCGGCCTTCTCCTCCACCCCCGCAAGGGCGGCGTACGGCATCACCGTCCGCCCCGACGGCCCCACCCCTGCAACCTTGACGGCTGGTCGTCGGCAGCCATAACGCGCCGATGGGTGTCCGGCCCGCCCCTCTGCTCGGGCTGTGACGGCGGACTGGTCCGCCGCAGGACGGTGAGGGCGACGAGCACGGCGACGACCGGGAGCCCGGCAGCGAGGGTCAGGCCCCATGCGTATCCATCGTTGAGGGTTTCAGGTGTGACGGTCCAACCGGTGCGGTCGTGAGCCGCGGTGCCGAGGGCGGCGAGTCCGAGTGAGGCGCCGATCTGGCGTGAGCTGTTGAGCAGTCCTGAGGCGGTGCCGGTCTCATGGCGGGCGACGCCCGCAGTGGCGGTGGAGACGACCGGTCCGAGGCAGAGACCGAAGCCGACGCTCGCGACGATCGAAGGCCCGAGGATGTCGACGGTGAAGGTGCCGCCGGGACTGATCAGCCCGAACCAGCCGAGCCCGACCGAGGTCATGAGCCCGCCGACGACCAGAAGGGTGCGGGGAGCAAGACGGTAGCCGAGTTTGACGGCGAGCACGGAGCCGACGACCAGTCCGAGGGCGAACGGCAAGAACATGGCTCCGGTCCGCGCCGGCCCTGTCCCGAGGACTCGCTGGAGGTAGAGGGACACGAAGTAGAACGACGAGGTCATGGCCGCCCCGACCAGCAGATTGTAGGCATTCGCCCCGGCCACCGAGCGGTTGGCGAACAGGCCGAGCCGGATCAGAGGTTCGCGGGCGGTGGTTCGCTCGACGTGGATGAACGCGAACAGCAACGCCGCGGCGACCACCAGAGTCGTCAGGGTGACCGACGAGCTCCACGCATACCGATCGGTGCGGACCACGCCGAACACCAGCAGGGTCAGACCAGCCGTTGCCAGTACGGCACCGAGCACGTCCGGACGTCCGCCGCGAGCGTCGGGCTGATTGTCGGCGACGCCACGCCAGGCCAGGGACAGCGCGCAGGCGGCCATCGGCACACTCACGAACATCACCCAGCGCCAACTGGCGTACTGAGTGAGCAGACCGCCCATCAGGACCCCGAGCGCGCCTCCGGCGGCGTTCGCCGCACTCCACACGCCGAAGGCCCGCACGCGGGCCCTGCCCGTCGGAAATGTCGCTGTCAGCAGCGCCAATGCGGCCGGAGCCAACGCGGCGGCCCCGATGCCCTGTGCGGCCCGGGCGGCGACCAACTGGCCGGGTTCTTGCGCAAGGCCGCCGACAAAGGAAGCGAGGCCGAACAGACCGAGTCCGAACAGCAGGACCCGCTTACGACCGTACCGGTCGGCGGCCTTGCCGCCCAGGAGGAGCAGCCCGCCGAAGGTCAGGGCGTAGGCGTGGATCACCCAGGACAGACCCACTGCACTGAAGCCGAGACCCGCAGCCATCTGTGGGAGTGCGACGTTCACGACCGACAGGTCCACCGACACCATGAACTGCACGACGGCCACCACGGCAAGCGTGAGCCCTGGCCGAACTTCCGAACTTCGCGTCACTTCAATCTCCGTCCCCTGCGCTGCCATCGGACTTTTCGAACGTGTTCCGAAAGTAGCACCGAGGCAAGCCGGTGTGAACACGAAAGGCCCAACCCGCACCCGTTTCACGGCACAGGACGGCGGGACGGCATGATGGGGCAATGCCTCGACCGCCCGCCCCGCACGGCCGCACCGGCCGGCCACCCCTGACTTCACGTGCGCAGATCCTGGCGGCGGCCCGCGGGCTCATCGACCGGGACGGCTGGGAGAAGCTGACCGTCCGTCGACTGGCCGCTGAGCTCGGCATCGGGGCGACGACGCTGTACCACCACATCCGCAACAAGGACGACCTGCTGGTCCTCCTGCTCAACGACCACATCGACCAGCTGGGGCGCCCTCAACTGCCCGATGACCCAGGGGACCGCATCGTCGTGGCCGCCACCGCGATGCACGACGCTCTCGCTGCCTGGCCGTGGGCCGCGGAGATCCTGTCGGCCGACGGTTTCGTCGGCCTCCTCGACGAATCGGCGCTGTGGATGGTCGAAGCCATCGTGGCCGCAGCCGACGACCACGGATGCACGCCCGAACAAGCCGTCGACGTCTTCCGCAGCATCTGGTACTACACCGTCGGCGAGGTGCTGGTCCGCGCCCACTCCGCCCGCCGACGCGCCGACGACGGACGCCCTGCCTACCGCGACGCCTTCGACGCGGCCCAGGTGCCGCACCTGGCCGCCATCGGCAGCCGATGGGCCGCACTGACCGCCCGGGACATCTACCCCCAGGGACTTCGAACCTTCGTCGACGCACTGCTCGCTCAGGCTGCGCCGACTCGTTGATCAACCAATCCCGATGATCATCGACACCAAGAACAGGAGCAACGCCCCCAGCGCCCCGACGGCGACACCGTCGTCCGCGCGCCAAACGTGTTTCCCATCGCCCAGGCGAAACCGGGGACCGCAAACAGGAGCCCCCATGCCGCGGCAGCGAGCCCCGGCCATGCACCAGGCCGAAGGCGGAGCGCGTGGCGCACGCCCGGACGCGCCGCATCGTCCACGGACAGCTTGATCGCCATGACTCCATCGTGGCCGGACCACGACGAGGAGAAGTCATCCACGCGGATGATCCGGCTCCGCCGCGGGAGCCGGCTCACCCGTGCCGGAGGGCGGCAAAGGCGTCGTTGACCGCGTCGGCAGAGAACAGTTGCAGGGCAGTGGCGCGGCCCGGTGAAGTGATCACATAGTGCCGGGCGCGATAGGAGAGACCTCCCCAGTCTTCGCGGTCATGGGCACGCATCAGGACCTGACCGCATCTCATGCAGATGATCCACGGCACGAGAACGAGATCTGCCAGGCTCCGCTCGGCTTGGACCGTCGCACCGCTGACCGTGCCGCCGTCGTCCTCGATCAACTTCACGTCGGGGGCCGCGCCGTCGGCACGGCATTGCAGAATCCGGGGTGCCAGCGCTTCCCTCTCGCCCCAGGCCTCCGTCAGCACGAAGATCTGGGCCCTGACCGTCTCGCTGATCGCCATCTGGTGGGTGAGAAGGCCGGAGACGAGCAGGCCGAGCCCTGCCTCCTGCTCCCCGATGCTCCAGCAGTCCCTGAACTCCTGGGCCTCGGCCGCCGGCAACAGGGCGGCGAGCCGGTTCCAGGCGTCGGCGTCGTCGGTCATCCGCCGAGGCTAACGGTCGGTCGTCATGCCGCAAAGATCGCCTCAGCACTTCACGCACCGGCCGCCCATGAAAAGTCAACGTGCGCCATCAGGCCACCGGCACGGCGGCCTATCGAGGCCGAAACAGGCTCATGCTTTTCGAGTGGGAGCCAGTAGTGTCCCGAGCGGCAGCAGAATCCTGCGCCGACGGATCACGCTTTCCGGAGGAGATCCTTCCATGCGATTCAGATTCCGTTCTCTGGCTCATGCGGGCACGCGCGCATTCGCGGTGCTGGCACTGCTGCTGGGTTTATCCGGCGGCTTTACGGCAACCGCAACCGCCGCCGGGACCGGTCAGACCGGACTGGACAACACCTGGGCCTGCTCCGTGCCGTCGGGGTACACCTACGACCGTGTGTCGAGTCAGCTGAATACATGCGGATCCGGATTCCATTCCTACTATCATTTGCGCGCACCTCAAGACAACATCTGGGTGTGCTACGTCCTGCCCGGCTACACCTACGACCAGGCAAGTAACCAGCTGAACGTCTGCAACTCCGCCGGATTCGCCAACAGCTACCGCATGCGAGTCGGCCAGGACAACATCTGGGCTTGTTCCATCCCCAACGGCAGCCTCACCTACGATCGAGTCGCAAACCAATTGAACGTCTGCAACCCCTCCGGGTTCGCGAACAGCTACCACCTTCGCACCCCCGTGAATGGCCTGTGGGCGTGCAATGTCCCTGCCGGGTGGACCTACGACCAGGTGTCCAACCAATTGAACGTCTGCAACCCTTCCGGCTTCGCAAACAGTTACCGCCTGCGAGGCTGACACCCTCCCCGATCCAATACCGGTCCCCGGGGCTCAATTGCGGCCTTGGGGACCGCGCGTCTACGACGTTGCCGCCGCTGCGGGACCGTGGACGGGTCGGTGTCGAGTCTTACCGCGGCGCGGGAGGCGCGGCTGAGGAGAGCGGCTCTCAAGGTGGTGCACGCCTTCCTCTGGCCCGCGATGCATGTGCCCCTGGGTCCGTCACCCCTGGGTCCGCCGGAAGGCGGGATCCAGAACATGGTCGACCGCCTGGTGACCGAGGCGGTGGAGCATGCCAGGACCGCGGCACCGGAGGTGGAGGTGTCGCACGCGGTGGTGATGGGTGAGCCGTTGACGGTGTTGGAGGCGCAGTCGCGTGCCGCCGAACTCGTGGTCGTCGGATCCCGGGGCATGGGCGGGTTCGTCGGGCTCTTGGTGGGCACGACGGCGGTGCATCTGGCGGCACACGGTCGATGCCCGGTGCTGGTGGTACGGCAGGAAGCCCACACCGACGGTCCGATCGTGCTGGGTGTCGACGGCTCCGCCGCGGGTGCGGAAGCGGTGGACTTCGCCTTCGCCGAGGCCTCGCTGCGCAAGGCGCCACTGGTCGCGCTGCACGCCTGGACCACGTGGGATGCGCCGCTGCCCGCACCGCAGGTCGCGTCGATGCCGTACGCGAACCCGCCGGGGGCGCTCGACCAGGAGGAAGAGACCCTGGTCTCGGCGGCGCTGGCCGGCCGTCAGGAGCAGTACCCGGATGTGGCGGTGGAGCACAAGGTCGTACACGCTCAGACACGCGAAGCTCTGATCGAGGCGAGCCGGTCGCAGGCCCTGCTGCATCACGCGCACTGTCCGGTCGCGGTGGTACGGGGAGCGGGCACGCAGCCCTGACGGTGAGGGGCGCCCGTCCGTGTGGGCGGCGACGAGGTCACCACATCATTCATCGTTGAATCACACGTCTGACAATTCTCGTTTCCCTGGCGTTCACCGCACTTTCCTGTGCCCCCGGAACCGCAATTGCAGTACACCCACTCAATTTGCAGACGAGGCACAACCATTCGGAAACAAGGCCCGTCTAAGACTGCGAATCACATAAGGCACGGGGAGTGACGCCCCCGGACGAGACGCTCTGCGTCCCACTTCCCCTGGGGGCCTGCAAAGAATGCACCGCTCGATCCTGCCCATCGCCATTTCCTGTGGCACTCCGCACGGGAACAGGGTGTGAAACCGACGACCCGCCCGGCGCCGGAGGCCACATCCGCGCCGCCCGCAGATCCGCCGAACGGCCATGCGCACGAGCGCCATCCATGGCCCCGGCTGCCGCGTCCGGCGGTAGGACCGGGACAGGCCGCGGCCCTGCTCGCGGCGGCCGTCACCGTCCTCGTGTCGTGTGCCTCCGACGCCGTCGCGCGCAGCTATCCCTTCGGGCCCCGCACCCGTGACGTCAACGACCTGGGCAACCAGTACGTGCCGTTCCACGCGCACCTGTGGGACCTGCTGCACGGGAGGGCCGACGGCGGTCTCCTCGTCAACTGGCAGTCGGGATTCGGCTCCAGCTTCCTGCCCGACGTGGGTACGTACCTCACCAGCCCGTTCGCCCTGCTCGTCGCGGTGTTCCCGAGGGACGAGATCGACCTCGCGGTCTACGCGATCACCGTGCTGAAGACGGCGTCCGCCGGCGCGGCCATGGCCTGGCTGCTGCTCGCCCTTCGCCCCGGCCGCTGGTGGGCGGCGGGACTGCTCGGCGCCTCCTACGCCCTGTGCGGCTGGAGCGTGGCGATGGGCGCGTACAACCCCATGTGGCTCGACGGACTCATCGCCCTGCCGCTGCTGTGCCTGGTGGGCGAGTGGGCGCTGAGCGGACGGCGGCCGGTCCTCGGGGTGCTGGTCGTGGCGGTCGCCTGGATCGCCAACTTCTACACCGCGTACATGGCCACCCTCGGCGCCGGTCTGGTGCTGCTGCTCCGGCTGTGGCTCTCCGGTCTCCCCCGCCGGCGGCGGTTCGCGGCAGCCGGCCGGGCAGGCCTGACCGTGGCACTCGGCGTCGGTCTGGCCGCGCCCCTGGTGACGGTCGTGTACTTCGGGACCAGGCACGCATATCCCGGCAGGGTCAGGCAGTTCGTGCCGGTGCCGACCGAGGACCTGCTGGCGCGCCTGCTGCCGACGACGTACAGCTTCAGCAGCCCGGCCGTGTACGTCGGCACCACGGCGCTGCTGCTCGCTCTCGCCCTGCCCTTCCACCGAGCGGTTCCGGGACGGGTGCGCACGGGGTGGACGCTGCTGGTGGCGGCGGTGACGCTGTCGATGCAGTGGGGGCCGACGCATCTGGTCTGGCACGCCTTCGCCACCCCTCAGGGCAGCGCGTACCGCCAGGCCTTCGTGCTGTGCGGACTGCTGGTGATCGCCGCGTGGACCGCGCTCTCGTACGGCCCGCCCGACCGGCGCGCGCTGGCAGCGGCAGCGGGACTGCTCGCGCTGATCACGGCCGCGGCGAGCGCGAGCGAACTGACGCGCCGTGCCTTCACGTTGCCGCTCACGCTGCTCGCCGCCCTGGCCGCGCTCACCGGACTGGCCCTGCTGGGCCGCACGGACGGCGGGCGCCGCACCGTCCTCGCCACGCTCGCGGTGGCCCTGCTCCTCGGCGGGCAGTTCGGCGAGGCCGCCGCCACCTCCGCCGTGGCCACCCGGCTGCGGCTCGCGCACATGGACGACTACGCCCCCTGGGGCGCACGCCAGCAGCGGCAGGCCGATGCGATCGCCGGCGCCGACGGCTGGCCCCGGTACCGCACCGAACCGGGGCGGGAGCAGACCGTCGGCAACGACCCGCTGGAGGTGGGCGGCCAGGGCGCCCAGTACTACAGCAGCCTCACCTCCGACGTCCTCAGCCGCACCCTCACCGCCCTGGGGGACGGCTGGACCTCGCGCGGCCGCAACCTGCAGAGCCTGGACAACGCCGTCACGGACGCGATCTTCTCCGTCGGCGCGCGGGTGCACTCCCCGCCGGACCCGCACCAGAACTGGTTCCCGCAGGACGGCAGCCGCACGACCGTGTCCCGGCAGCAGGTGCCGCCGCTGGTCACGGTGCGACCGCCCGGCGCTCACGGCCGCACGGACGTCGCCGCCTTCGGCTCGTCGCCGTACCGCAACCAGGAGTTGCTGCTCGGCAGCCGGGTCTACACCGTGCCCCGCCTCACCGTGCGCACCAGCGCCGGGAAGACACCGGACCGCAGCGACGACGCACGACCGGGCCTGCGCCTCGGCGCCCTGCCCGCGGGGAAGGCCGGGACCGCCGGGACCGCCGCTCGGCAGCCGACGATCACGGCGCACTGTCCGGCCGGCAACGAGGTGTACCTGTGGGCACCGTACTTCTCGGGCTCCGCGCGGCTCGCCGGTGACTCGGCCCACGGCCTGACCGGGCGGTTCCGGTCGGACCACCCGGTCACCAAGATCGCCGCCATGCAGCGGCTCGGCACGGTGCCCGCTTCCGGACGGCTGCGGATCGACCTCTCCCCCGACCGGACGAGCCTCGTCCCGGACGGCGCGGTCGGCTGCCTGGACACCGCCCGGCTGCGCACCGCCGTCGAACGGCTCAGGACCACCGGCGCCACCGAGGTGACCGTCTCCGACGGCACCATCCGGGCCCGACTCCCCGCGGGGAGCAAGGGAACCGCGGTGGTGGCGGCTCCCCGGATCGCCGGCTGGCGCTGCGCCACGGGCGACGCGGCCGCCGTACCCGCCCGGGAGTACTACGGCCTCATCGCCGTACCCCTCGACGGCTCCTCGACCAGCCTCACCTGTACGTTCCACCCGCCCGGCCTGCGGCTGGGCGCGGCGGTCGGAGGTGCCTCGCTGGCGACCCTGACGCTCCTGGGTGCCCTCGCCGCCGTCCGCCGACGGCGTGCCGCGGCGCCACCGACGACCACACGACCTTTCGACCTCACGAGCGCGTGACCGGCGCTCCGAGACCGTGACCCAGGGGGAGAACCATGCTCATCTCGATCGTCGCACCCTGCTACAACGAAGAAGACGTCATAGAACGCTTCCACGACGAGGTCCAGAAGGTCGCGGAGGAGCTGCTGCCGCTCGGCCACGACATGGAGTTCGTGTACGTCGACGACGGCAGCCGCGACCGTACCCTCACCGTCCTGAAGCGGCTCGCCGACCGCGACTCGCGCGTGCGGTACGTCTCCTTCAGCCGCAACTTCGGCAAGGAGGCGGCGCTCCTCGCCGGTCTGCGGCACGCCTCGGGAGACTCCGTGGTCGTCATGGACTCGGACCTCCAGCATCCGCCGGAACTGATCAAACGCATGGTGGATCTGCGGGAACAGGGCTACGACCAGGTCATCGCGCGGCGCACCAGGAACGGCGACCCGATCGCCCGTACCGTCACCGCCCGCCTGTACTACCGGCTCATCAACCGTCTCGTCGACGTGGAACTCATGGACGGCGTAGGGGACTTCCGGCTGCTGTCGCGTCGCGTGGTGGACGCGGTCCTGGCCCTCACCGAGTACAACCGGTTCTCCAAGGGCCTGTTCGCGTGGGTGGGGTTCCCCAGCACCACCTTCGAGTACGAGAACGCCGCGCGTGAACACGGGCGCAGCTCATGGACCTTCCGCGGTCTGCTCAACTACGGACTCGACGGACTGCTGTCCTTCAACAACCGACCGCTGCGCGCCGCCCTCTATCTGGGTATGGGACTTCTGTTGTGTGCGGGGCTGTACACCGCGTGGATCGTGGGCGCGGCGCTCGTCAACGGTGTGGAGACACCCGGCTATGTCACGATCATCACCGCCGTCACGGCCTTGGCGGGCGTCCAGATGATCATGCTCGGGGTCATCGGGGAGTACACGGGCCGGATCTACTACGAGGTCAAGGGGCGGCCGCACTTCCTGGTGAAGGCGACCAACGTGGAACGAGCGAAGGACCTCATTCCCTGATGAGCATCGCGACGCCGCGCGCCGTGCCGAGGCAGATACTCACCTTCGCCGCGGTCGGCGTGATCAACACGGCCACGTACTACGGCCTTTACCTGCTCTTCCTCGATCCCCTGCCTTATCTCGGTGCCCATGTCCTTGCATTCCTGCTCAGCATGACCGGGTCCTTCTTCCTGAATGCACGCTTCACTTACCGGACTCGGCCGACCTGGCGGAAATTCCTGATGTTTCCCCTGACGAACGCGGCCAATTTCCTGATCACCACGGCGGGTGTGTATGTGATCGTCGGCGTCCTGCACGCCGGAAGCCGGTTCGCTCCGCTCCTCGCGTCCACGGCGGCGATTCCGGTGACCTTCGTCGTCTCCCGGTGGATCATGCTCACCGGGCCGGACGCAGCCGGATAGCGCTCCTTCCGGCACTCGGCGGGCAGCCCACCCCCGTGCGGCGGATACTCCTGCGTAGGGACCTGTGAGAACCACGAGATCGAACAGGGAGCACCATGTCTGGGCAGTTCGAGGCAGAGGTCGAGATCGACCGCCCCATCGAGCAAGTGTTTGAATTTCTCGCGGATGGCGAGAACGACCCGAAGTTCAGCCCCCGCGTGATGGCGATCAAGAAGACCACGGGTGGGCCGACATCCGTCGGCACGGTCTACCGGAGCGTGGTCAAGGACGCCGGCATGAAGACCCGGCGCGAGTTCCGGATCACCACATACTCCCCGCCTACACGGATCCGCTGGGAAGAGACCTCGAAAAACCTGATCACGGGTGCGGAAGGCGGCTACGACCTCACACCGCTCCCCGACGGGCACACCCAGCTGAGGGTCTACAACGTCCTGGAGGGCCACGGCGTCGGCAAGCTGCTCGAAGGAATCGCTGTCGGCGCGGCCCGTAAGGACGCCGACGCGTTCGCCCGACGGATCAAGACGGCAGTCGAAGCCGGCTGACCCTGCAACCCCGCAGCCCCCGTAGCCCCCGCACCCCTGGCCGCCCCGGCGCGCCGGTGATCCGTCGCTTGCGCGGCGTCAGCATCAGGCGGACTCTGGACCTGATGAGGCAGGCCGGTGAGGGCGTCATGAGCTATGCAGGAAAGGCGGCCAGGGACGCCGATTTCCGCGGCCCGCTGGACGTGACAATGGCCGCCACATTCGTGGTCGACAGCCAGGACATCGTGATCGGCTGGAGCCCTGCGGCGCAGGAGCTCCTCGGATATGCGCCGTCCGAGATCGTCGGGCGCCCCATGAGCACGTTCCTGGTGTCCGCAGCCGGAACCGGGACCGGACCGCCGTCCGCGTGCGAGCCCTCGTCGGCGGAGCACCCCGCCGGCGTTCCGGTCCTGGCCTTGCCGCAGCGCGACGTGCAGGTCGCCGTCCACCGCGACGGGCACCGTCTGCAACTCGTCACCAGGCACTGTGAGCTGTCCGGCGCCGGACCCGCACAGCGGGTCGTGGTGGCGGCCGACTGCGGCCGGCTCGGCGATTGGGAGTCCCGGCTGGCCCTGCTGGACGGACTGGCCACCCAGTCACCGCTGGGCTTCGCCATCTACGACACCCGGCTCCGCCTCGTCTGGTGCAACGCCGCCTCCGAGATGGAGCTCGGCCTGCCGAGCGCGGAGGCCCGGGGCAGGCCGGCCGGCGAGCTGTACCCCGGTGGCAGGTTCGTGACACCGGGCTACCCGGAGACCCTGGACGCGGTCATGCGCAGGGTGCTGGACACCGGAGAGCCGATCATCGACCTGCACTTCCGCGGACAGCAGCCCAGCGCACCCGGGAGGGAACATCTCTGGTCCTGTTCTTACTACCGGCTGCAGGACCAGAACGGCCAGGTGCTGGGGGTGTGCGAGGACGCGTTCGACATCTCCGACCGCCACGAGGCACAGCGCCAGCTCAATCTGCTGGTGGAGGCCGGCCGTCGCGTCGGTACCACGCTGGACGTGATCGCCACGACGGACGAGCTGGCCGCGGTGGCGGTCCCCGAGTTCGCCGACCTCGTCGAAGTGGACCTCGCTCCGGCCGTGCTGAGCGGCGAGCTGCCGGACATCGGGGGTCCGGCGGGCAGCGAGCTGATCCGCGCCTCCTACCGCTCGGCCTCCCCCGAGCACACGGCGGACGCGGCGGGCTCCACGGGATCACCGAGTCGCAAGCCGCACCCGGTGGTGTACGCGGACGGCTCGCCCCAGCACCGCAGTCTCGCCTCGGGCGGGCTCGTCCTCGATGACGACACGCTGGTCGTGCCGCTGCGCGCGGGCGGCAGCTCCCTCGGCCTCGTCACCTTCGTACGCCACAGCGGGTCGGGGATCTTCGACAAGCCGGCCGTCTCGGTGGCGGACGAGCTGGCCGCCCGGGCCGCGGTGTCCATCGACAACGCCCGCCGCTACACCCGCGAACGCACCGCGGCGCTCGCGCTTCAGCGCCAGCTCCTGCCGCAGTACCTGCCGCCCAACTCGGCGGTCGAGGTGGCCCACCGCTATCTGCCGACGGACGCGCTGAGCGGCGTCGGCGGCGACTGGTTCGACGTCATCCCGCTCTCCGGAGCACGCGTCGGGCTGGTGGTCGGAGACGTGGTGGGTCATGGCCTCCACGCGGCGGCCACCATGGGGCGGCTGCGTACGACCGTACGTGCCCTCGCCCCCATGGACATTCCCCCCGACGAGCTCCTGAAGCGGCTGGACGACATCGTGGGGCAGTCGGCGGAGGCCGGCACGGACCCCCTCGGAGCGGCCCCCGACGACGATGTCGCGGCCGGGGCCACCTGCCTCTACGCGGTGTACGATCCCGTGTCGCGACGCTGCACCATGGCTCGCGCGGGCCATCTGCCGCCCGCGGTCGTGGAACCCGACGGACGTGTCAGCTTCCCGGACCTGCCGGCCGGTCCGCCCCTGGGCCTCGGCGGGCTTCCCTTCGAGTCCCTGGAGATCGAACTGCCGGCCGGCAGTCTGCTGGCCCTGTTCACCGATGGACTGGTCGAGTTGCGCAACCGGGACATCGACATGGGGCTGGAGACCCTCGGGAAGGTCCTCAGCGAGAACTCGGGTTCTCTGGAGGACCTCTGCGACCGTGTCATCACCGAACTTCTCCCCGACAGCACGACCACCGATGACACGGCCCTCCTGCTGGTCCGCACCCGTGAGCTCGACAGCCGCAGCGTCGCCGTCTGGAATCTGCCCGCTGAGCCGGTGGCCGCCGGCCGCGCGAGGGAACTGGTCGCCGGCCGGCTGACCGACTGGGGACTTGAGGAACTCGTGTTCTCCACCGAGCTGATCGTCAGCGAGCTGGTCACGAACGCCATCAGATACGCCGAAGGCCCACTGCATCTACGGCTCATCCGTGACCGCACCCTCGTGTGCGAGGTCGCGGACGCCGGCCACACCGCGCCCCATCTGCGCCACAGCGCGGACGACGACGAAGGCGGGCGCGGACTGTTCATCGTTGCCCAGCTCGTCCTGCGGTGGGGAACGCGCTACACCCGCGAGGGCAAGACCATCTGGGCGGAACAGGCACTGCCCACGGACTGACAGATGTCTTCCGCGCGCCCCGGGGGACTCCGTGCGGGCTCAGGAACAGAATTCCGCGATGGTGTCGGTGAGAATGTCGGTCAGGCGCTCCAGCGAGGCCAGCTCGACGTACTCGGTGGCCGCGTGGGCGCCCGCGCCGTCGACGCCGAAGAGCAGGCAGGGGATGCCCGCGCGGGCGAGGAGGGCGCAGTCGGTCCAGAAGGGCTCGGCACGCACCACGGGCGGGTGCCCGAGCGACTTTTCGGCGTGGCGGGCCAGGGTGCGGACGATCGGCGCCTGGGGATCGGCCTCGAAGGGCTCCCGGTACAGCCCGCGGGTCAGCCGGTACCGGAAGTCCGGGACCGTGGCGACGAGTTGGTCGAGTACGGCGGTCAGCTCACGTTCGACGCTGTCGGCGCTCTCGCCGGGCACCGTGCGGCGTTCGAGGGTGATGCGGCAGTGCGCCGGGTAAGTGGACGGCTCCTCGCCGCCACGGATCACGGAGGCGTGCAGGGTGCCCCTCCCCAGTAGGGGGTGGGCCGGGCCCAGCGCGACGCGTCGGCCCAACTCCTCCAGCGCGACCAGGAAGTGGCCCGACTTGGCGATGGCGTCGATGCCCAGTTCGGGGCGTGAGCCATGGGCGGCGCGACCCACGACCTCCACGTCGAACCAGACAAAGCCCTTGTGGGACAAGGTGAGTTCGAGATGGCTCGGCTCGGTGACGATCGCCGCGTCGGCGGTGAAGGACGCCAGCACCTCCTCGGTGCCCGAGCTGGCGTGCTCCTCGTCGGCGACGCAGGCGACGATGACATCGCCGCGCAGTGCACCCTCGGCGGTGGCGCGTGCGGCGGCGACCATCATGGCGGCGACACCGCTCTTCATGTCGAAGGTACCGCGGCCGAACATCTTGCCGTCCCGGATCTCCGGGCCGAGGGGATCGCCGTCGTAACCGGCGAGGCCGACCGTGTCGAGGTGGCCGTTGAGCATGAGTGACCGGCCGCCTCCGACACCGCGGGCGATGGCGACGAGCGAGGGCCGCCCCGGACGTTCTTCCAGGCGATGCACCTCGAACCCCTGGGCGGCAAACCATGCGCCGCAGAAGTCGGCGACGGCACTCTCGCCGGCCCCGCCGGGTACGAGGTCGGGGTTGACGGAGTCGAGGGCGGTCAGCCGGGCCAGGAGACGAACGGGGTCGCGGGCCAGGAGCTCGGAAGCCGTTGGGTTTGCGGGTGGTTGGGTCAGCATGGGGGGCCTTCCGGCGCGTTGCCGCGCCCGGGGAGGGCGCGGCAGGGAGCGGGGTCTCGACGGCGGATCCGTGATGTGAGCACCGTGCACCAGGCGTATCGCATCGGTCCAGCGAAGGTTTCCGAGCATGAGTCGTCGGAAATTCCGAATACTCGCGAGGCCTGCGAGCCTTGTCCGCGCCGTTCAGACGCGGGTCCGGACCGTCAGTTCCGTCACCGCGTGCTGGAGGGCACGACGGGCGGCGATGACGGCGGGGTGTCGGCTACGGCCCTGGCGTACGGCGGTGAAGATGCGGCGGGTGCGTTGGCCGCGCGGCAGTGTCCGGAGGGTGAGCGTCGGCGACTGCCCGTTCCACACGAGGTCGGGCAGCAGGGCGACGGCATGGCCCTGTTCGACCAGGCGGAGCTGGAGCAGGAGGTCGGTGGTCTCGAAGCGCACATCGGGCTCGAAACCGGCGTTGCGGCACAGGGTCATGGCCCAGTGGCGGGCGGCCGTGCCCTCGGGCTCCATGGCCCAGGGCCGATCGGCGAGCGCGCGCAGCGACGCGGTGGGGCCGCCCGTGTCCTTTGACGGCATTTCGGGCAGGGTGAGGTGAAGGGGGTCATCCAGCAGATCCTCCTGCTCTACGCCCGACGGCCGGGGGTTGGGATTGCCCGGGTACTCCTCGGCCACGACCAGGTCGAAGTCGCGGGCCTGGAGCGCGGACAGGGCCACTTCCGGAGGCATCTGTGTGACATGCACCCGCAGGCCCGGGTGCTGGTCGCGCAGCAGGCTCAGCGCAGGTGGCACCAAGGTGAGGGCAGCTGTCTGGAACGAGGCGATGCGCAGCATGCCGGTCAGATCGGTCAGCGAGGTGGCGATGTCCGCCTCGGCGCGCTCCAGCCGCTCCAGCACGGCCTCGGTGTGCGAGACCAGGATCTCGGCCTGCTCGGTCAGCCGTACCCGCCGGCCCACTGGCTCCAGCAGCGGGACACCGGCCTCCGCCTCCAGCTGAGAGAGCTGCTGGGAAACGGAGGACGGGCTGTACGACAGGGCTGCGGCGACGGCGGCAAGGGTGCCGCGGTGCTTGAGTTCGCGCAGCAGGCGCAGTCGGTGCAGGTCGAACATCGGCAGCTCGCTCGCTTCGCTCGGAGGGCTTGATTCTTCGGTCCCACTGATGAATATAAGTCGGAAACATTCGCTGGACCGATGATGCGGGACGGCCGCAGGCTGAGGGCGTGCTTGAGAACACTTCTTCCACGAGGGCGCTGCCCTGGTTCGCCCGGCCCGCCGCCCGGTCCTGGACCTGCGCACCCGCGCCTGCCGAGGTACGGGACTTCCACGCCGCCCTGCCCGGCTATGCCCCCACCCCACTGAGAGAACTCCCCTCCCTGGCCGCCGAGTTGGCGGTCGGCCGGGTTTTCGTCAAGGACGAGTCGTCCCGCCTGGGCCTGCCGGCCTTCAAGGCACTGGGCGCTTCCTGGGCGATACACCGTGCGCTGGCGGAGCAGGCGGCCCGCCATCCGAGCACGGCGCCCGCCACCCTGATCAGCGCCACCGACGGCAACCACGGCCGGGCGGTGGCGCGGTCGGCGCGTCTGCTCGGCCGGCACGCGCACATATTCGTTCCCCGGGGCGTCCATCCGGCGGCCGTCGCCGCCATCGAATCCGAGGGGGCGGACATCACCCGCGTTCCCGGGTCGTACGACGACGCCGTACGGCAGGCGGCCGACGCGGCCGAAGCCGCTGCGGACGCGGTCCTGATCCAGGACACCGCCTGGCCGGGCTATGAGACGATCCCGGGCTGGATCGTCGAGGGCTACTCCACCCTCTGCGTCGAGATGGACGAGCAGCTCGCTGCCGCGGGAGCCACGGCACCGGGGCTCGTCGCCGTCCCGGTGGGCGTCGGGTCCCTGGCCCAGGCCGTGGTCACCCACTACCGCAGCCGTCCCTGCGCACCGGCTCCGGCTCCGGCGCTGCTCTCCGTCGAACCGGAGGCCGCGGCATGCGTCATCGATAGTCTCAAGCGCGGTGAGCCCGTCAGTGTCATCACCGGTCACACCGCCATGGCCGGGCTGAACTGCGGCACCCCGTCCAGCATCGCCTGGCCCTGTCTGCACGGCGGGCTCGACGCCGCGGTCGCCGTCACCGATGCCGCGAGCGCCCGCGCGGCCGCAGACCTCGCGGAACTCGGTGTCTCCTCGGGCCCGTGCGGTGCCGCCGCTCTCGCCGGTGTCCGCGCGGCGCTCACCGGAAAGGACGCCGAAGAGCGCCGTGCGGCACTGGGGCTGGGCCCGGCCTCGGTCGTCGTACTGCTCAGCACCGAGGGCACGGACGCCAACCCGCACTCCGCCGTCGATCGGTAACCGCCACGCACTGATACGGCGCTGCCCACCCCGTATGCCTGCTGCCCCCCGTACGACTGATGGGAGACCGACCATGACTGGCCCCGCCCCCGAGACCACCCCCGACAGCATCACCGTCAACGGCGAGCGTCTGTGGCAGTCCCTGATGGACCTCGCCGAGATCGGGGCCTACGACGACGAACGCACCGGGCTGCGCGGCGTCGACCGTCTGGCCCTCACCGACGCCGACACCGCCGGCCGCCGCCAGGTCATCGCCTGGATGGAGCAGGCGGGCCTGACGGTCCGCGTCGACCGGATGGGCAACATCTACGGCCGTCGTGAAGGCACCGATCCCGACGCGGCCCCCGTCCTGACCGGCTCGCACATCGACAGCGTGGCCACCGCCGGTGCCTTCGACGGCTGTCTCGGCGTCCTGGGCGGCATCGAGGTCGTACGGACCCTGAACGAGCGCGGTATCAGCACCCGCCGCCCCATCGAGGTCGGAATCTTCACCGAGGAAGAGGGCGTTCGCTTCGGCACCGACATGCTCGGCAGCGCCGTGGCCGCCGGCCGCCTGACCCTGGCGTACGCCCATGCCCTGACCGACCGCGACGGCCACACACTCGGCGGCGAACTGGCCCGCACCGGGTTCGACGGCCCGGCCGACGTGCGCCTCGCCCCGCCGCACGCCTATGTGGAGTGCCACATCGAGCAGGGCCCGGTACTCGCCGAGCACGATGTCCCTGTCGGTGTCGTCACCGGTGTGCAGGGCATCTCCTGGCAGGAGATCACCATCCACGGCCGCGCCGCGCACGCCGGCACCACCCCCACCCGTCTGCGGGCCGACGCCGGTCTTGCTGCCGCGCAGATCATCGTCCACCTGCGGGCCATGGTCGACTCGGGCTCGTACGGCGACCTGCGCGCCACCGTCGGCCATCTGACCGTCCACCCGGACCTGACCAACATCGTCCCGGCCCGCGCGGAGCTGACCGTCGACCTGCGCAACCCCGATGACGCCCAGATGGCCCGTGCCGAGGGGGACTTGGCCGCGTTCCTGCACGACTTGGAGGGAAGCCGGCCGGGTCTGTCCCTGACCACCCGGCGGATGGCCAAGATCTCCCATGTCCCCTTCGACGACGAGGTGCAGAAGGTCATCGCCCAGGCCGCCGACGACCACGGCCTGCCGCACATCTCTCTGCTCTCGGGGGCCGGCCACGACGCCCAGGAGATCGCCGCTCTCTGTCCCACCGCCATGATCTTCGTGCGGGGCGAGTACGACGGCATCAGCCACAACCCTCGCGAATACTCCACGCCCGAGGCGTGCGCCCACGGGGTCGACGTCCTCGCCACGACTCTTCTGCGGCTCGCCGACCAGGACTGAACGGGTGCGGCCCGATGGAGGCGGGCCGACCGACCACGCGCGTCAGGCAGGGGTGTCGGTCCCCGCACGAGAGGTCTGCAGCAAGGTGCGCGCGGCGTCCTTGGCCTGGCGGGCAGGCTCGGGGGAACCATGGATGGCCGCCGTGGTCATCGCGCCCTCGGCGAGCAGAACGAGTTGGTCGGCAAGCCAGTTGGGCGCTTGTGCCGCGGCCACCAAGTCGGCGACGTAGTCCCGGAACGCCTGCTTGTGAGCCTTCGCGATGTCGGCCACGGCGGGGGACGTCGCGCCCATCTCCCCGAAGGAGTTGATGAATCCGCAGCCACGGAAGCCCGGCTCGCTGAACCAGCGGTACAGCCAGTCGAACACCGCCAGGAGGCGCTGGGTCGGCGATTCGACGGTCTCCACATACTGGGCCAACTCGCTGAGCCAGCGCGCGTCCCGCCGTCGCAGATAGGCCTCGATCAGAGAGTCCTTGGAGGGGAAGAGCTGGTAGAGACGCTTCAGCGGGACGGCGGAGGCGGAGCGTATCGCGTCCATCCCCACAGCCCGGATGCCCTGGCCGTAGAACAACTCCTCGGCCGCGTCGAGAACTCGCTTCTCGGCCTCTTCGCGTTCCACTTCAGCCACCTCCTCCGGGGGAACCATCGTTTTCGACCCGCACCGCCGACCGACCTCGGCGACGAGACTCTACAGACCCAGGTCACTCAAACCCGGGTGACCGTCGGGCCGCCGCCCCAGGGGCCAGTGGAACAAGCGCTCCGACTCCTTGATGGGCAGTTCGTTGATGGAGGCGTAGCGGTGATGCATCAGCCCGTCATCACCGAATTCCCAGTTCTCGTTGCCGTAGGCGCGAAACCAGTTGCCCGAGTCGTCGTGGTACTCGTAGGCGAACCGCACCGCGATGCGGCTGCCGTCGTGGGCCCAGAGCTCCTTGATGAGCCGGTAGTCGAGCTCCCTGGTCCACTTCCGGGTGAGGAAGGAGACGATCTCGTCGTGGCCCGTGGGGAACTCGGCGCGGTTTCGCCACCGAGAGTCCACGGTGTAGGCGAGGGCGACCTTTTCCGGGTCGCGGGAGTTCCAGCCGTCCTCCGCGAGCCGGACCTTCTCCACCGCGGACTCACGGGTGAAGGGCGGGAACGGAGGGCGCGGTGCGTGTGTCATGTCATTTCCTTCGGTCAGGCGCTCATGGTCAGGATCTCGACGAGAACGCACGTTCTCCACTTTCGACACCCTAGTGAGAACGATGGTTCTCACGCAAGGGCAAGGCGGTCGGAAGTCGCCCGCGAGATCACCATGGGCAGCGGGTTCAGTCCGCGCAGTGAATGAGGCCGGTTGCCTTTTTGGCCGCCAGGATCCGCCGTACGCTCGCCTCGACGCGCGCCCGGAGTGCCGGCTGATCGCGTTCGGCGTTCAGGACCGCGGCTGTCATCGCGGGGATGTGTTCGGCATTCACGGTCAGTACGAGGTCCCCGCCGGCGCGGAGGAAGGCCAGAGCGCGCTGGGCCGGAGGCATGGACTGCACCGCGGCCGCGTTCCCCAGGTCGTCCGAGATGACGACCCCGTCGAATCCGAGGTCCTTGCGCAACGCGTCCTCGATGACGACGGGCGAGAAGACCGCCTGACGCGCCGGATCGATACGGGTGTACGTCGCCAGGGACACCATGACGAACCGGGCGCCGGCCGCCATGCCCTGTCGATAGACGGTGAGGTCACGGGAATCGCGGCCCACGACGTTATCCGTGACCTGCGCAGTCGTGTCTGTGTTGCCGCGAACACCGCCCAGTCCGGGGAAGTGCTTGAGCGTTGTCAGCACGCCCGCCTGCCGGAATCCCTCGATGAACGCGGCACTGTGACCGGAAACGGCTTCCGCGGTGTAGCCGAACTGACGGTCGTAGCGACCTATGGGGCCATTGGCCCGTCCCATGCCCGAGGAGACGACATCGGCGACCGGGGCCAGGTCTAGGTTGATGCCCGCTCCGTGCAGTTCGGCCGCCCATTGTGCCGCCTGCCGACGCAGCCGCTGCTCACTCCAGCCGCCCTGGGCCAGAGCAGGCGGGATGTCGGTGAAGCCGGGCCCGCGCAGCGGCTGCACCTGGCCGCCTTCCTGGTCGGTCGAGACCAGGGGGGCGACGCGGCTCTCTCCGACGGTCTGGCCGAGCAGACCCACACGCTCCGTCACGGCCTTGATCGCCGACGCGCCGGCGCCACTCGGTCCCATGAGGATCACCGAGCCGACATGGTGGTTGCCCAGGGCGGCCAGGCTCGCCGCCATGGTCCCTTCGCTGCCCGGCCTGACACGCACGCCCGCCACGAACAACTGGCCGACCTTCTGGACGGGCGTCATGTGCGAGCCGATCCGGTCGAGGCAGGTCGCCGTCGAGGGTTCGGGGGCCGCGGAGGGAGGCCTGGTGCCCTGCTGGGGCCTCGCCCCGGTCAAGTCGGTCCCGCCGGCGCAGCCCGAGAGGAACGCCGCACAGGCAGCTGCCAGAACGACGAGCCGAGGACGCGTGGACCGCGTCCTGCGACCGTGCCGGCGAATGAGAGCCGTTGCCCGTGCCATGGTGTCACCCCTCCAGTGCCCGGCCCCGGGGGGTCGACCCGGGCGCCGCTTTCTGTGGGTGAGTGGCAGGAGAGGCGCGATGAGTTCGCGGGGCCGCGCGTGACATGAGCCACAGGCCGGGCGAACAGCCCGTGCACAGGATGAACACAATCCACCAAGAACCTAGCCACAACCACCGGACTATGACACTGTGCGCGGTACGGGACACGGCCCCCACCTGCGGTACGTCAATGTTCGTTCGCGCATCCTCCAGCATGAGGAGGGACTGCATGACCCCCCACGGCCAACACTCCGACCCGGACTCGGCGCATGCCGCCGCGCTGTACCTGAGCAGCCTCGACCACACGTCGCTGTACTCGAACGTGGAACTACGTCAGGCGATCAGTGACACGATGACCGCCCTGGACGACCCGGCCGACCTGGCTCCGGTCTACAAGGAGTGTCTTTTTGGGCCGGGAGCCGTGGGGGACGATGTGCGGCGTGCCCGTCGCCGCTGGGCCCAGCAGATGGCGGCCGACCTCACGAGGCCCGCGGCCCAGCCGTAGTCCCGCGCCAGGGAGTGGTCCCACTCCGGACAGGCCCTAGCGGCGGGCCACCGCGTTCGCCCCCGCCTGCGCGAACTTCTCGTCCAGCGCGCCGGACGGAGCACCCGCGACGCCGATTCCGGCGATCGGTGCGTTGCCGTCGGTGACGGGGACACCGCCCGCCAGGAACAGGGTGCCGGGGATGTCCTTCAGGTTGGGGGTCTGCTGAAGGCGGTCGGCCAGCTGGGAGGTGGGGGCGTTCCAGGAGACCGCGGTGAACGCCTTGCGCTCGGCGGATTCGTAGGACTGCGGTCCGGCGCCGTCACCGCGCAGGGTGACGATCGTGTTGCCGTTGCGGTCCACGACGGCGACCGTGACCCGCTGGTTCTCCTTCTCGGCGGCGTCGAGCGCGGCCTGCGCGGCCTTGGTGGCGGCGTCGATCGTCAGATGGGTGGAGGTCGTGGTGACCCGGGCCGGCACGGAGGCCGAGGCGGAGGCGGCGTCCGTCGTGCCGGACGCGGAGGCGTTCGCGGACACCGCGCCGAAGGCCGACGCGGCGACGGCGACGAGCACGGCACCGCCGGTGGCGACGCGGGCACGGAGCGGGAACTTCTTGGACACGGGGTTCATGGCCTTCATCGGTCGGTCGACTCCTCGGGTGGGCGGCGGGCGGCCCGGTTGCCGCCCGCTTCGTTCGCTCTCCACCCTCGCCTCCGGTTCGGGCCCGTACGGTCGACGTTCCGGCTGCCTCGGCGCCGCGCGACGGACGACACCGGGGTCGTCCGATCGGTTGACCACCCGGCTCACGCTCAGCGTCACAATGGACGTGTTTGCCAAGTTCAGCCCCGCTCGGCGGGCCGCTGGGGCACAGGGACACAAGCGTGAAGGGAGGCAGACGCCGGATGCGGAAGCGGCCGTACGAATCGAGCGCCGTCGACAGCCGGTGGCTCGCCGTCGTGATGCACACGGCGTTCTTCCTCCTGCTCTGCGGAGCCCTCACCCGCTTCCTCCTGCGCCATCCCGGCGAGCCGCGCACCCCGTGGATCATCGCGCTGTCCGTCGTGCTCGCCGTACTGCATCTGCTGGGTCCCCGGACGGGTGGCATGGGCCCCCGGCCGGCACGGCGGCGCTCGGCGTGGCTGTGGCTGGCGCTGGTCGTGGTGGTGTGGATGGTGCTGGTCGTGCTCGCGCCCAGCTTCGCCTGGTGCGCCGTGCCGCTCTTCTACACCGGCCTGCGCCTGCTGCCGTCCCGCGCCGCCCTCGTTCTCGTGGCGGTCCTGACGGCGTTCGTCGTCGCCGCGCAGGTGCAGCTCGCCGGGCGCTTCGACCCGAACCTGGTGTTCGCGCCGCCCGCGGTCGCCGCCCTGGCCACCGCCGTCTTCCTGCAGATGGAACGGCACACCGCCCGCCAGCGCGTCCTGATCGACGACCTGGTCCGCACCCGCCGGGAACTCGCCGAATCGGAACGCCGCGAAGGCACCCTCACCGAACGCCAGCGGCTCTCCATGGAGATCCACGACACGCTCGCCCAGGGCCTGTCCAGCCAGCGGATGCTGCTCCAGGCCGCGGAGCGGGTGTGGGACACCGAACCGGACAAGGCCCGCGCCCATGTACGCACCGCCGCGTCCGTCGCCGAGCACAACCTCGCCGAGGCCCGGCGCTTCGTGCACGACCTGGCCCCGGCCGACCTCGCCGGCGGCGGGGGCCTCGATCAGGCGCTGCGTGCCCTGGCCGCGCGGGAGTCCGGCGCGCACCTCACCGTACGTGTCCACATCGACGGCGACGGCCGGCTCTCCCGGCTGCCGGACCGTGTACAGTCCGCCCTGCTCCGCATCGCCCAGGGCGCACTGGCCAACGTCCGCGAGCACGCCACCGCCGACAGTGCCGCGCTCACCCTCACCCTCCTCGACGACGAGGTCGTCCTGGACGTCTCCGACGACGGCCGCGGCTTCGACCCCGACGCGCTGCCCGACTCCTCCGGCGACGGACGCGGCCATGGTCTGCTCGCCATGCGGGCCCGGCTGCGCGCGCTCGGTGGCACCCTCACCGTCGAGTCCACACCCGGCGAGGGCACCATCCTGTCCGCCGCCGTCCCCCTGGAGGCGCCCCGATGACCCCCGACCGCGCTCCGGTGCGCATCCTGGTCTGCGACGATCATGCCGTCGTACGGGCCGGGCTGCTCGCCCTGCTGGACAGCGCCCCGGGCATCGAGGTCGTAGGTGAGGCCGGCAGCGGCGCGGAAGCACTCGCGCTGGCCTCGAAGCTCACCCCGGACGTGGTGCTGATGGATCTGCAGCTGGGCGAGGGCATCGACGGCGTGGAGACCACCCGTCGGCTCACCTCCGAGCCCGGTGCGACCCTCCACGTCCTGGTCCTGACCACCTACGACACCGACGCCGACATCACCCGCGCCATCGAGGCCGGCGCCACGGGCTATCTGCTCAAGGCCGAGCGCCCCGACGAGCTCTTCGCCGCGATCCACGCGGCCGCCGAAGGACGCACCGCCCTGTCCGCGCCGGTCGCCGACCGCGTCATGGCCAACCTGCGCCGGCCCCGGCCCACCCTCACCGACCGCGAGCGCGACATCCTGGCCCAGCTCGCCCGCGGCATCGGCAACCGGGACATCGCCCGCGCCCTGTACATCAGCGAGGCCACGGTCAAGACCCACCTGCGCCGCATCTACGACAAACTCGGTGTCGACACGCGCGCGGGTGCGGTGGCGGCCGCGAAGGAACGCCGACTGCTGCCGTGAGCTCGGCGCCGTGGGCGAGTGGAACACTCGACTTCGTTGCGTCAGGCTGTATTCATGCGGTCGCACTTCCGCTCGTCCGACCCATCGGATGCGGGCAGTCATGGCCGGCTCCTCTACCTGCTCGGACGCTGGGCGCCGTTCATGATCGTCCCGTTGGCGCTGGTCATCGAGCTCTCGCCCGTACATAGCGTGGTGACCGGCACCATCCTCACCGCGACACCGGCTCTCGCCTCGCTGACCTGGGGCCCGAAGGGCATCCTCTCGGTGGCGGCCGGCGCCTGCGCCGTCACCCTGGTCACGGCGTCCCTCCATCACAGCTGGGGCAGCCAGGTCTACACCAACCTCGCGTCTCTGCTCGTCGTGTCGGCGGCCAGTGTCGCCGTGAGCAATGCCATGCGCAGGCGCAGGCAGATCGAGCTCATCCAGGTTCGCCGGATCGCCGAGGCCGCACAGCGAGTCCTCCTGAGAGGTGTGCCGGACCGGCTCGGTCCGGTGCGGATGGCCAGCACGTACCTCGCGGCAGAGACAGGGGCACAGATCGGCGGTGATCTGTACGAGGCCACGCAGACGCGGTTCGGGGTGCGGATGATCGTGGGTGATGTCCGTGGCAAAGGTCTGCCCGCGGTACGGCTGGCCGCGGCCGTGCTGGGTGCGTTCCGGGAGGCCGCGCACTACGAGGCCGATCTGGCGGAGGTGGTGAACCACTGCGCGGCGGCGATCGAGCGGGAGTCCGTCGCACCTGTGGCGGCTGGTCAGGACAATGCGAAGGATCGGGCCGAGGATTTCGTCACCGCCGTCGTGGCGGAGGTGACGGACAGCTTCGAGGTCCAGGTGGTGAATCGCGGCCATCCGCCACCGCTGATGGTGCGCAACGGCGAGGTCGAGGCCCTGAAGACCAGCACGGAGCTGCCACCTCTGGGCATGGAGGAGTTCCTGAGCGATTCCGCTCCGCCGGTCGAGAGCTTTCCGTTCGTGCCCGGTGATCGTCTGCTGCTGTACACCGACGGCGTGATCGAGGCCCGAAGCCCCGACAACACGTTCTTCGACCTGCACGAGGCCGTGGAAGCGGCACACCCGTGCGGCCCGTCGGAACTCCTGGACCGCATCCACCAGGGACTGCTCGATCACACGGGGCGCTGTCTGGCCGACGACACGGCGATGCTCCTCGCCGAGCGGATCGACGACGGACGATGAACGGCACATGCGCCGGCGTCCGGGGTGTCCGCGACGACGAGGCCGGCCGTCCTCGCCGCCGCGGACGCGGCCTGCCCCCGGTCACCGGGGGCAGGCGGAGCGATACGTCACATGGTTTACCGCACCGGCTCAGAACTCGAGTTCGTGCTCGATCGCCGCCAGCTCCTCGGCGGTGCCCTGGACCTTCGGGCCCTTGAACCAGTTGCGCGCGGAGACCAGCCACCACACTCCGGCGAAGCCGAGGACGATGAGGACGGCGATCGGGGTGTAGTTGAAGTTCTTACCGGTGACGGGGCTGGCCGTGGGCAGCATGAACAGGACGGTGATGATCAGCGTCCAGGTGACGGCGACGATGCCGACCGGCCGGCTCCAGCGGCCGAGGTGCCAGGGCCCGCGCTCGAAGTTGTCGCCTTGGAGGAGCCGCAGGAAGACGGGCATGACATAGGCGATGTACAGGCCGATGACAGCGATCGAGGTGACGGCCGCGTACGCGGTGGCGTTCCACAGATAGGGCAGGCCGAGGACGAAGGCGCCGCCCGCCGCCAGCCAGACCGCGTTGGTGGGGGTCTTGGTCCGCTTGTTGATGCGGTGCCACACCTGCGAGCCGGGCAGTGCGCCGTCCCGGGAGAAGGCGTAGATCATGCGGGAGTTCGCGGTGACCGAGGACATGCCGCAGAAGAACTGGGCGCCGATCGCGATGAGCAGCAGGAGCTTGCCACCGGTCTCGCCGAGGGCGTCGATGAAGATCTGTGCCGGGGGGACGCCGGTCGAGCTGGTCAGAGCGCCGTCGTAGCTCTGGATGGCGAAGGTGATGCCGAGCAGGAGGACCCAGCCGGCGACGAGGGAGACCAGGATCGACATCACGATGCCGCGCGGTCCGGCCTCGGCCGCGTTGTGGGTCTCCTCGGTCATGTGCGCGGAGGCGTCGTAGCCGGTGAAGGTGTACTGGGCGAGCAGCAGGCCGAGGAGTCCGACGTAGAAGCTGGAGCCCCAGCCGGTGCCGTTGACGAAGTGAGTGAAGACGAAGTCCGCCGACTGGTGCTTCGAGGGGAAGATCACGAGCGCGCCGACGATGATCAGCACGCCGAGGATGTGCCACCACACGCTGACGTTGCCGAGGAAGGAGACGAGCTTGACGCCGAAGGTGTTCAGCGCGCCGTGGACGGCCAGCACGATCCCGAAGATCAGGATGGTGTGCCCGGGCGTGGCGGAGAAGCCGAACTGCAGGTCGAGCAGTGCGTTGAGGAAGAAGGCCGCGCCGAAGTCGATGCCCGCGGTCACCGCCACCTGGCCGAGGAAGTTGAACCAGCCGGTGAACCAGGACCAGGCCGCGCCGTGGGACGGAGCGAGTTTGGCCGCCCAGTAGTACAGGCCGCCGGCCGTCGGGTAGCTGGAGCAGACCTCGGCCATGGCCAGGCCCACGAAGAGGGTCATGAGGCCGACCAGCGGCCAGCCCCAAGTGATCATCGCCGGGCCGCCGGTGACCATGCCGAAGCCGTACAGCGTGAGACAGCCGGAGAGGACGGAGATGATGGTGAACGAAATGGCGAAGTTCGAGAACGCCGACATGGAACGCGCCAGTTCCTGGGCGTAGCCGAGTTCGTGAAGGCGTTGAGCGTCTCCGGACAGAGCCTTCTCGCGCTCCGGCTCCGTCACTGACTTGTCGGTGGGCATACGGGCCTCCTCGGGCTCTGGTGGCCGCCGGTGGATCCGACGTACCGCTCCCCGCCTCAATCAAAGGTTTGGTGCGATACCTTTGCGGTCGACGCGGCCGAGCGCAAGGGTCTGGCGTTAAACACCGGTTACGAAAAGGCCTCGGTACCGTCCTCGCGACCCGGGCCGTCTCCCACCCCTTGTCGATCAATGGCCTGCGCAACTACCTTAAGGACGAGGGGATACGGCCACCGTCCCGCGCGGACGTCATCCCCAGCCGCCGGGTGATCGGCCGCCCGTCGCGCTAGCCGCTCACAGTGACCGTGAAGCCGCCCGGTAGGGGCACGCAGCGTGACGAAGAGCCCCAAAGCCCGGTTGACGGCGGTGAATTCGTTCCTCTCCGCCTCGCCGAGGCCCCTGGCCTGCGGTGTCATCGTCCTGACCACCGATCTGATCCGGTGATCCCCTTCGCGCTGTACCTCCACACCGTCTGTGGCCGAGGGCCCGAAGGCCTCAACTCCCGGCGGCTGATTGAGACAAGGGGGACCGGCCTGCGTATCGCTGCACAAGGACGGGTGTCCGACGTGGCATGCCACAGACGTCGACCGAGGAGGACTGCCCATGGCATTCGACGACGCCGAGCCGCGGCGAGCCCTCGCCTCCGCGGAGGACCCGGCGCAGGACATCCGGGCTTCCTTCCGGGCGGTTCTGGAGGCGCTGGACGCCGCGCGCGCCGACCTTCATGCGCTGGATCGGGAGCAGCACCCCGGCACAACGACCGAGGACGGCGACCTCCGCGGGCACGTGCCCGGGGCCGTGGAAGCCTCCGTGGTGGAGCCGTTGTGGGCACGCGGCGGGGGTCCGCAGGCGCCTTCGCCACAGCAGGCCGCGGAGCCGTCCACCCTGGAGTACGGGGACCCCCGGCGCGGGGAGCCGTCGCCGTTCTTCACTCCCCGGGTTCATCCGCGGCAAGGCACCGTCCGCCCGCGGCCACGTCCGCCGCCCCGACTCCCGCGGCGCCCATGCCCCCACCCCCGGTCCACCCGGCCTCGCGCAAGCATGGCCGCAAGCACCGGAGGTCCATCGACCCGCGGCACGCCCGCGTCGCCGGAGTCTTCGGACTGGGCGCCGTAAGCGGTGTGCTCATTGCCTCCTCCCTCCTCACCAACGGTCACGGCGCACCGACGGTGGCGCCACCCGCAGCCCTGGGGCAACCGGACCAGCCGGAGCCCGGCAGCACCGCCCCGCTGCCCGAGATCCCCGGCACGGGGGTGCTGCGTCCGGGCGACAGCGGCCATGGCGTGTACGAGTTGCAGGTGCGTCTGCTCCAGATCCCGCAGATCTACGACCGCGGCGCGATCAACGGCCGGTACGACACCAAGGTCCGCCAGGCTGTCGCCCGCTTCCAGCAGCGGTACGGCATCCACGGTGACGAGGTCGGCGTGTACGGGGACAACACGCGCCAGGCCCTCATGCTGCGCACGAAGTAGCCGTACGCGGATTCCCGCTGTGCTGCCCGCTGTGCTGCCTCCACCGGGGTGAAAGCAGCCACCCCGAAGGACGCGGTGAGGTCCGTCGGGCCGCCCGGTGGCAGCGCCCTGCCGCATCATGACGTGTCACGGAAGAGCGATGCCACATCAGGTGTGCGAGCGGGGTGGAGGGCGCGGTGGACGTGCTTGCGGCCAGTGGCGGCATGAGCGGGACCACCGCTGACACCCTCATGTACATCTGGTTCTTCCTGGTCGCCCTGTCCACCGTCTACGTCGCGTTCGACGCGTTCACCAAGAACCCCGAACTCACGGTCATGAAGTGGGGTTGGGTCCTGGTGACCCTCTACATCGGACCGGTCGGCGCCGCGCTCTATGTGCTCTCCTGCAAGGAGCCTCGGCCGGGGACCCACGAGAAGTTCGTGGCGCCCCTGTGGAAGCAGGCCTTCGGATCGACCATCCACTGTGTGGCGGGCGACGCCACAGGCATCGTGCTGGCGGCCGTCGTCACCTCGGTGATCGGCCTTCCGGCCTGGGCCGACAGCCTGACCGAGTACCTCGTGGGCTTCGGCTTCGGACTGCTCGTCTTCCAGGCCCTTTTCATGCGCGACATGCTCGGTGGCAGCTATCTGCGAGCCGTCCGTTCGACGGTGTTCGCGGAGTGGCTGTCGATGAACTGCGTGATGGGCGCCATGGTGGCCGTGATCGTCATCATCCGGAGCCATGTGCCGGGCACCCACGACGCCGCCGGGGTGCGCTTCTGGGCGACGTTCTCCCTCGCCGTCCTGGCCGGTCTGGCGTTGGCCTATCCCGTCAATGTCTGGCTGGTGAGCAACCACCTGAAGCACGGGATGGGAACGGTACGTGTGCTGGGCGAAGGCGGCGAGCCGATCAGCGAACCGACGGCCGCGGCCGCCCCGCCCGGCACTGAAATGACCATGCCTCGCCCCGAGGTGACCCGGGAGCAGAAGGCCGCGATGGCGACGCTGACCCTGGTCTTCCTCGCGTCCGGTGTGCTCCTGGCTGCCATCTTCGGGGACCTCGGCTGACGGCGTTGAGGGCTGACGGCCTTGAAGGCGAAACGCGCCTCCCCCTCGGTTCAGTGGTCCGTGTCCGAGGCCGCGTCCCGGTCGGCCGCGGCGGCGGCAGACTCGGCCGCGTCGACCTTCTGCCGCATCTGCGAGTAGCCCGACGGCGTGGCCGTGGGTGCCTTCGGCCCTGCCCCGTCGTGGCCGGAGCAGCCGACGGCCAGGGCCGCCAGGAGGGCGATCAGTACCGCGGAGTCCTTTGCGCGCGTCAACTCGCTGCCCTGCCGCCGTTGTTGTCCTGGCACCACGTCCTGACGTCGGCGAGGTCCTTCTGCCGCTGCTTGAGCGTCGGCACCAGCGCCTTACGGGTCTTCAGCCGGTCCTCGAGAAACGTGGCTATCTCCGTGTGGCCCGCCTTCTTGGCGTTGTCCACGCGTCGCTCCAGCCGCGCCACCGAACCCCGGGTACCGGCCCCGGCGTCCAGCCGCTTCAGCGCCCGCTCGATCCGCCGGTCGATCTTCGGCACCCGCTTGCACAGTGCCTTCGCCCCGTCGCCGGTCGGTGCCGGTGCGGGGGAGCTGTCGGCCGCGGCCGCGCCGGTGCCGGTCGCGAGGAGCGCGGCCGTGGCCAGTCCTGCCAGCAGGGTGCGGCGCCTTCGCCGGATGTCCATCACATGCCTCCGTTCCCGGACGGACCGCTCGGCCGCCCGTCCCGCGGCAGGCTAGGAGCGCTCTTTGGGGAAACTCTGTGACCGGTATGTCCCGACTGTTCCGATCAACCAGTCACGGCGGTCGGGCAGTTCACCCGCAGCGGCCGGCAGCCGCACCTCGAAGCGGGCCCCCGTTCCGCCCGGTGCGTCGCTGACGGTGACGCTGCCCCGGTGCAGCGCGGTCTGCTGGGCCACCAGCGTGAGGCCGAGCCCGGAACCGGCGCTGGCCGGGCCGCGCCGGAACCGTTCGAAGATCCGCTCCCGGTCCGGCTCCGGCACCCCGGGACCGCCGTCGTCCACCGTGAGCACGATCCACTCCCCCGCACGCCGCATGCCGACCGTCACGCTCACCCGCCCTCGTGCGTCGGCTCCGTGTGCCACGGCGTTGGCCAGCAGGTTGTCCAGCAGCAGCCGCAGTCCGGGTTCCCAGCCGCGCACGGTGATGCCCGCCGGTGCGTCCAGCTCGATCCGCGCGCCGGGTACGCGGCGCCCGGCGTCGGCGACGGCCGCCTCCGCGATCTCCGTCAGGTCGGCGGTGCGGAACGCCTCCGCCTCCACCAGGTCCCCGCGTCCGAGGTCGCGCAACATCACCAGCAGGCCCAGCAGGCGGCCGTGCTCACGGCGCAGGTCCGCGACGACTTCCGTGCGATCCGCCTCGGGCAACTCGGGGTGGTCGGCCAGGATGTCCAGGTTGGTGCCCATGCTCATCAGCGGAGTGCGCAGTTCGTGGGCGGCGGCCGACGAGAAGGAGCGGGCCGTGTCCAGCGCCTCGCCGGTTCGGGCGGCCTGCTCGTCGTAACGGGACAGCACGGTACGCACGGTGGCGGCCAGTTCGTCGACCTCGGTGACTCCGGACCGCTCCAGTGGCGGGCGGGCAAGGTCGGTACGCGGGTCCAGTCCCGCGGTGCTGCGGGTCAGCCTCCGCAGCGGCGCGGCGGCACTCGCGGACACGCCCCACGCCAGCAGGCCGGACAGGGGTGCCGCGAGCAGGGTGGTGACCAGCACCCGGCGCCGGACCAGTCGCTGCTGGCCCCGGTCGGCGGTGTCCGGTGCGAACACCCACAGCGTGCCGGAGGCGAGCGGCGTACGTACCCGGCGGGCCAGCACCCGCCAGCTGTCGCCGTCGGCGCGCACGGTGACCGGTGTGCCGGCGCGCGCGGGCAGCCGTACGCCGGGACCGGGCTGCGGTCCGCCGCTGAAGGTGCCGTCCGGTCCCACCACCCGCACACCCACGTCGAGCGCCGCGCTGTAGAGGGCACGTTCACGGGTGTCCGCCGCCCTGAGCCGGTCGGCCGCCCCGGCCCGCAGCAACGCCTTGGCGTCGGGCACCACGGCCGCCGCCCGTTCCCGTAGATGATCGTCCTCGGCGCGGTGCAGATCGCGGGCGACGAGCTGGAGCAGCAGCCACCCGGAGGCCAGCACCAGCAGCGGCACCGTGCAGCCGACCGCGAGGCCGATCCGGGCCGACAGCCTCACGACTCCTCCCGCAGCACGAAGCCGACCCCGCGCACGGTCTGGATCAGCCGCGGTGCGCCGTCGGCCTCCAGCTTGCGCCGCAGATAGCTGACGAAGGTGTCGACGGCATCGCTGCGCACGTCGAAGTCGTAGCCCCACACCCGCTCCAGCAGCTGGTCACGGGTGAGGACGAGCCCGGCGTTGCGGGCCAGCACCTCCAGCAGCTCGAACTCGCGCCGTGTGAGGTCCAGCGGCCGTCCGCCCCGCCGTACGGTGCGGGCGGCTGGGTCGATCAGCAGGTCCGCCACCCGCAACACCTGTTCCGGGACGGCGGGCGGGCGTCGGCGCAGCAGCGCACGCAGCCGCAGTACCAGTTCCTGCAGGGCGAACGGCTTGACCAGGTAGTCGTCGCCCCCGGCCTGCAGCCCGGCTATCCGGTCGGCGGTCTCGTCGAGCGCGGAGAGCATGAGCACCGGCAGATCCCGGCCGTCGGCACGCAGCCGCGCGCACACCTCGATGCCGCTCATGCCGGGCATCGACACGTCGAGGACCAGCACGTCGGGCTGTCCGTCCGCGACGGCGGCGAGCGCGCCGAGCCCGTCGGGTGCGGTGCGCACGGCAAAGCCGCTCAGCCTCAGCCCGCGCTCCAGCGACCGCCGGATGGCGGCGTCGTCGTCCACGACCAGGACAGTCCCCGGGGGTGTCGCCCCGCCCATGCGCGCCTCCCTCGCCCGCAGTCAGCGCCCGCCCGGCGAGGCTTCTTCCGTCCGCCGACAGCGCGGGGTCAGCGTACGGCGCGTCTTCTGTACGTCGGCAACCCCGGCCTACCCACAGCTGACGAAGAGCGTTTCGCGAACGTATCCCGATCGATTCACGCCGACCAGGTGGGTGGGCGACAGCAGTTCACCGACGGGGTGCGGCGGAGTCCCCGATTGCGAGAGCACCCATCGCCTGCCCACTCGCGCGCTGAGGCAGTCGAGACGGACGTCCCAGCAGCCGCCTCGCCGCGTGAGGGAGATCGCGGACAGGGGCGGCACAGCGAGATACCAGAAGGCTCGCGCCGGTATGGCCAGGGCATGGATGAGGGCGGCCCGTACTACGGCTGCTTCGGTGACGGCCACTGCACGGTCCGTGCCCGGTGCCAGGCCGCTCAGCCAGTTCGCCGTACGGCGACAGAGCTGTCGTACGGACTCACCGCCGTGTGGTGCGGCATCCGGGTCCGTGAACCAGGCGGTCAAACCGTGCGGGTCGGTCACGGCGATGTCGTCGACGGTACGGCCGCCCCACTCGCCGAGGTCGACGTCGCGCAGTGCCGGCTCGGACGCTGCCGTCAGGCCGAGGGCGTCGGCGGTCTGCAGGCACCGCAGCGAGGGCCCTCGCAGGACCGGCCCGTGCGGCGGGAGTGCTGCTCGGGCGGCGCCTGCCTCACGCAGGCCACGCTCGTTCAGGGGAGCGTCACCGAGAAGTGCATCCAGGGTGGCGTCACCGCCGGGCGCACACAGAAACGTCAGGCGGATCGTCATAGGACGGACCTCCTCCTTGGCCCGGCACGGCCGCTCCAGGACGATCAGTGCGTGTCCCAGAGCCGACCACTCATGAGCTCCAGGTTCGGGTGGAAGGCGCCCGGCGCAACATCCGGCGGGTGTCCGGAACCGACCCGCCAACCGGCTGGCACTCCCCCGCCAACCGGCCGGACTCGGCCGGCACACGCCACCGGTTGTACCTGGACCACCGGTGCGACTTCACCACGCAGTAACCGTGTGTCGTGCGCATATCACCTCAGGGTGACGTCAATGCCGCCTCGGGTCAGCGCATCGAGGGTCTCGGTGAACAGGTCGTAGGGCCGGCCGTCCGGCGTCAGGATTCGGGAGAGGTGCTTGCGCGCGATCGCGGCGTCACGCCAGAGCAGGGCCCCGGGGGCGGTGTAGCCGAAGGTGCCACGCAGACAGTCGTCGACAGCGGCCGGACAGCCGCCGAAGTAGCCACCCGGGCCGTTCACCGCCTCACCGAGTGCCAGGTAGAGGCCGGGGACATCGGTGATGTGCCGGCCGTCGAGTTCGTAGGGGTGGCCGGACGGCCGGTCGCGGTGCGCGCGCCGGCAGGCCCTGTCCCGGACGAGGTCGAGCCATGCACCGCGCCGCCGGGTGTCGAGGCCGGCCCAGGCGCCGGGGGCGTCCGGCGGCCCGGAGAACCACCGTTCCCACAGGGGCCGTACATATTCCGGGACGGGCGTGAAGAGCTTTCCGTCCAGCTCCAGGTCGATGAGGTGCGTCCCTGGACACGCCCCAGGATCCGTCCCGTAGGCCGAGGGACGCCAGGCACTGACTCTGGTCCACAGCAGCATTTCGATGAGCGGCTCACCCTGGTCGTCCCATATCTCCAGCGCTGCCTGCTCCAGGTCCAACGCCCGCCGGGTGCCCTTCGACAGTGCCTGTCGCAGCCGTTCATCTGGTGCGAGCCCCCGCAGGACGAGCGGGGGCGCGTCCCGCTCGGGCGGCAGGACCCGGGCGAACTCCCGGCACGAGCCCAGCCACCGGTACTCGTCGTGCACCCGGACCATGCCCCGGTGGCCCTCGGGCGGGCCTTCGTAGTCGTCGAGACCGGTCAGGACGAGGCCGTCCGTGCCGGGGTGACGCCCCAGGCTCTGCGCGTCTTCAAGGAGCCAGGGCTCGGATTCGCCGTCCTCCGGCACCAGCCACACCCGGCTGCCGACCCAGCCACGCACCTCGGCCTCTTCCGGTTCCGGTTCCGGAACCCAGCCGAACAGTTCGTACGTCCCCCGCCGCGGGGACCCGAACAGTCCGTCCGCTTCTGAGCACACGCCCCAGATGTGTCCGTTCTCGGTGTCCGTAAGTCTGTATCGCGCCCGTCCGCGATGGTCCCGGTCCTCATGCACGGTGGGAATCATGCCCGGAGTGGGAATCGACGGCGAAGCTCTTTTCTCGCAATGCTCGTAGTGCTCGTAGTGCTCACGGTGAAGGCCGGCAAGCCGGTCGCGGCCCTGGCAGTGTCGTGGGCGGCGACCGGCGGCGGCTCAGAACTGTTCGACGAAGTAGGGCTCGACGGTCATCCAGCCGTTGCCGGCAGCCCCGTATAGACGACCGGAGGAGTTCCTGGACAGGGTGTACCACGACTCCACATAGTCGGGGTCGTCGGTGAACCAGGAGTCGGGCATCGCCGCCAGTACCGCGTTCACCAGCGGGATGTAGGTGCCCTGGTCGGTGATGGTGAGCAGGGCCGTGGTGAGGGCCTGGGCGAGTGACTTGTAGTTGGTGCCGTCGTCGTCCTCCATCATGACGACGTCCGCCAGGTTGTACTTGTAGTTCGACCAGTTGACCAGGATCTGGTTCGGGTAATACACCTTGCCGTCGTAGTCCAGGTACGGCATGTCGACCGAGTCGACGCGCGCCTTGCCGTCCTGGCCGAAGCCGGTCACGAGCGAGAACATCTCAGCTGCACCCTTGAACCAGGGCTCCTGATCGTCGTTCACCTCGACCGCGGTGACCTTGGTGGCCCACCAGCCCGCCGCTGCGGCCGCGTTCGCGCGCCCGGCCTGCGGCGCGCTGAGGCCGTTGGCGGCGAGGGCCTTCGAGAGCACCCGCAGCCCGGCCCGGTGGGCCTTGGCGGCGTCGATGTCCACCACGTACAGGGGGAATTCGGGTACGTGTGTCGCGTCCACGGAATGACGACGGCCCAGGCTGTCGTAGGCCGTGATCACTCTGTCGTGGTCGTCGGAGTCGGCGACGGCGACCCAGGGGGTAACGTCGGCGCTCAGACGTGCGCGCATGGAGGGCGCACCCAGGCGTATGCGAAGCAGCGAACCGATCGACGATGGAAGCCCCTTGAGGCCGGCGACCTGCCGGTTCGCGCCGGACGCCGACGATCGCAGCCGCGCTCCAGCGGGGTTGGCGGCGTGGTCGGTCAGCGCCTGGAGGTCCACCTCGTCCGTGCGCAGGGCGGCCGAACGCACCTGTGCGCGCCATGCGGAGTGCGACAGCGAGGACGCGAGCGAACGTGCGATCGCCTCCTCGACGCCATGGACCGAGGACTGCGGGGCGGCTGCGGGTCGGGGCCCGCGCTCTGCCGCTGCGGAGGCGACGGTGGGTTGGGCGGTTCCGATGACGACGGCGGACAGCATCACGCCGATCAGTGCGTTGCGTCTCCTGCGTGCTCTACGCATCGTGATTCCCTTCACTGGGGATGCAGTGTCTTGCACGTGACAACTCAGATCAGCGGCGGATCAGTGGGTGAGTGGCTCAGCCACAGCGGCATCAGTGAAGCAGTCGCGCGAACGGCTCGTCAATCCTCCATCAGCAGGCTGCAGTTGGGCGTCCAGCGGGTGCGGAGACGCGGCTTCGGACCGGCTCCACGACAAAGATCATTGGTGCGATCGGCGTGTAGACGAATGAGAGGCCCTGTGGGGTCAGTCGAACGCCACGACCAGGCGCACGCCGTCATCACCGAAGCGGCCTGCCAGCGCGTTCATCACGGCGAAGACATGCGGCCAGTGCGTTTCAGGTCCCAGGACAGCGCCGACGGTCAGCGGTTCGTACGTGCACATCACTTCGCCGGTGGTCCACTCCACGCGTTCCGTCGCGCCGTGCAAGTCCGCGGGCGGCACGCCCACCGCGGACAGAGTCTCCGACGGCCAGGAATCGGACACGAGCTGTTGATGCGGTGTCGATGGCAGCGATGTCGTGCGCCAGGTCAGCCGGCCGATGAACCGATCGGGCACGGTCGCGGGATCCATCGAAGCGAGCTCCGCCCAGCTGACCCAACTCGCGCCGTACAGGCTGCCCGCCGCGACCCAGGACCCCAAATTCGCACGCATGCCGCTCGACAGATCGACGGGAAGGCCACGGTCCGGTGCCAGCGGTTGGCATCCCGCGTAGTTGCGCACTCCGAAGAGACAGCCGAAGGCCGCGTAGTCGGTCTCGTCATACAGCGGCCAGAGGTCCATGGCGGCCACCCACGGCTCGCCCTCGTAGTAGTCGGTGCCGACGCCGGGGTGACGAAACTCGATGCCGCCATGGATGTCCGTACTCACGATGCGGCACCGTAACGCATCGGCTCCCTTCCAGGGCGCGGGGTCCGCGCCGTTTCACGTACCGTCACCGTTGGGTAACAACAGGACGCAACGAATCACGGCGTGTCTGAGGTTGGGCCAGTCTGGGTCGACGGGCTGCACGATCAATATCGGGGGGCGTATGAACAACGGTTGGTGGGGCAAGGCGCTTCGTGGACTGTTATCTCTCTTCACCGTAGCCTTCGCCACGGGCGCCTATTACTACGGCACGTTGGCCGGAAACTCCAAATCCAATTCCGATCAATCGTTCTACATCGGCGTCGGTGTCACCTTTACCGCAGGTGCCGCTATTCTGCAGCTCATTTCCGAGCGATCCAGGAGGATTGCCGTCCGGGTGGCCGAAGATGCCACCGCTCAGCTCACCCGAGCACTTCAAACCGGCCTGAATCCCGTATCCAGGCACATGGGTGAATTGATCGACGCAGGCGTACGGGCGCACGATGCCGACAAGAACCGTGCGAAGGGTCAGATACTCACCTCCACGCTGGAGGCCGCGGTCATGGGCATCGGTGCCGACTCGCGATGCGTCTACTACGAACTGGATGCCGCATCAAATAAGCTCAAGAGAGTGGACTACCGGGGTCGCCCCAATCCGCCGCGGGACGAATTTGATTACGACCCGAGCAAGCCGGGGAATGTAGCCCTGATCGACCTCGTAAAGGTCGGCGGTGAGTATCCACCCACGAACCTCAAGGACGACCCCGATATCAAGCCCACGCCTGGAAGTGGGTACCAAACGCTCGCTGCGGTTTCGGTCAAGGTGGCCGGCACACCCAAAGGGGTGCTCATCGTCGATGCTCCGAAAGCCGGCAGTCTGGATGCCTCCCACCAGAACCTCCTGCGGGTCCTGGCGAACCTATTGGGGGCCTCGATTGAGCATCCTTAGCACTCGCCCATTCAATAGCTGGAGGGGTTAGATGGTAGGCAGGGTGAGGCGTGGACAACCGCGTCCAGACGACGAACGGGAACTGCTTGAGGTGCTGCTTTCCAATCCGGAGTACGCCGATGAGATCTTGTCGCGCTACAGCGGTGAGGCGCGCCGTGATCTTTGGGAGCGCTCGGCCGCGTTGCAGGCGCGTCGCGTCGTGGCGCAGCGAATGACCGTGGCCTCGCAAGGCGGTCCGGGAGACAAGACGGCTCTTCTCGCCGCATCGATCACCGCAGCTGTGGTGGCTGCATTCGTCGGGGCACGGCAGGGAGTGTGGGCTCTGGTACCCGGAGCGATCGTTCTGATTGCCGTGGGGGCACTTATCGAGACGTTTCGGCGTGAGGCCCGGGAGCGCCTCCGCAGTTCGGGACGGTAGCCTCCGGCTGGAGGTGCGCAAAGGTTCAGCCGGGCTCGGTCGCTCTCAGTCGTCAGGTCGAGGGCTGCCATCAGGTGGTCGGCTCGGCCGGGTAGAGCACCAAGTAGGCATCTCCGCCTCCGGTTCAGGCAGAAGCAGCCGGCGCATCGGGCGTACATACTCGCTGACGGCCACCCGGGCCACAGCCCGGGCGAGCCGCGCTTTCCATGCGAACGCCACCAGACCAACCGTTCCCGGCCACCGGTCACGGATGCGGGCCCCTCGAAATAGCCCACCCGTTGCCGATCAGACAGGCGAGTGCGCGGAACGGTTGTACCGCCTCAGTTCACCGCCTTCTTCACGAGCTCGCCGATCCTCGCCTCGTCCGCGGCGGTCAGGTCCTTCAGGGCGTAGGAGGCCGGCCACATGGCGCCTTCGTCGAGGTTCGCCTTGTCGCTGAAGCCGAACGTCGCGTACCTCGCGTTGAACTTCTCAGCGCTCTGGAAGAAGCAGACGACCTTGCCGTCCTTGGCGTACGCGGGCATCCCGTACCAGAGCTTCGGCGCGAGTTCCGGCGCGCTCGCCTTGACGACGGCGTGGATCCGTTCGGCCATGGCCCGGTCCGAGTCCTGCATCTCGGCGATCTTCGCGAGCACCGCGGCCTCCTCCTCGGCCGCCTTGTCCGCACGCGATCCGCGGCGCGCGGATGCCTTCAGCTCCTTGGCCCGCTCCTTCATCGCGGCCCGCTCCTCGTCCGTGAACCGCTCGGACGGCCTGTCGGCAGCGACGGCGGTGCTCTTCGTGGCCGTGTTCCTGGTGGTCTTCTGTACGTCCTTCACAGCGGTTTCCTCACGTCGAGCGGATTGAACGGGTACATCTCGATGCCGGAGAGGTGCCGCGACCGCGGCCCGGGTCAGCCCCACGCGCCGGCGATCTGACGGGTCGTGGCGTTGAGCCGGTTGAACAGGTTGGTGACGCCGATCATCAGGACGATCGCGGCCAGCTGCTTCTCGTCGAAGTAGGTGGCGGCCGTGTCCCAGACCTCGTCGCTCACCGGGTCGGGACGGTCGGCCAGCCGGGTCGCGGCCTCGGCCAGCGCGAGGGCCGCCCGCTCCTCCTCGGTGAAGTACGGGGCCTCCCGCCATGCGGCGACCGTGGCCAGCCGCTCGTCGCTCACTCCGGCCTTGCGGGCCGTCCTGGCGCCGCCGTCGACGCAGGCGCTGCAGCCGTTGATCTGGCTGACACGCAGATGGACCAGCTCCAGCGTCTGCCCGTCCACTCCACCGGAGTGCGCGGCCTTGAGGATCTCCTGGATGGGCTGCATCGCACCGGACAGTACGACGGCGGGGTTCTGCATACGGGACCGCATCTCGGTCTGCTCCTCTTCAGGGTCGGTGCCCCGTTCCCCCGGGGCGTGACTCCATGACAGCCGAGCCCGTCTGCGGCGACCACGGCGGTGGGACACCGTGGGACAGCTGAAACGGCCTTGACCAGCGGCGAGTTGGCTGGCAAAACTTCTGCCGCGACGGGACGGAAAGGCGGGGGGACAGCGGTGGACGCGCAGGAAGGAACGGCGAAGGCCGATCCGCAGGACGAGTTGGCGGCCCGGCTGCGCCTGCTCCAGGAACTGTCCGGGCTCGGCGTGCGGGCTCTGGCGCGGGACGCCGGTCTCAGCTCCTCGTCCCTGTCCCGCTACCTCAACGGGCAGACCGTGCCGCCCTGGCCCGCGGTCGTCGCCCTCTGCCGCCTCGTCAAGCGCGACCCCCGCCCGCTGCGTCCGCTGTGGGAGCGGACCTCGAACCCCTTGCCGGCGCCCCCGAAAAGCAGCCGCCAGGTCCGGACAGTGCCCCGCAACGATCTGCCGCGCGACGTACCGGACTTCACCGGACGCGAGGAGCGGCTCGCCGCCGTGTTCGCCGCGATCGAGAGCCATCGGGCGGTCTCCGTCGACGGCATGGCGGGCGTCGGCAAGACCTGTCTGGCGGTGCACGCCGCACACCGGCTCACCGCCGACTTCCCGGACGCCCAGCTCTATGTGGATCTGCACGGGTTCACCGAGGGCCGGCCCCCGCTCGACCCCGACGCCGCGCTGCGGATGCTGCTCGGCGCACTCGACGTCCCGTCAGAAAGAGTCCCGCAGGAGGGCATCGAGCAACTGGCCGCCTGCTGGCGGTCGGAACTGGCCCGTCGGCGGGTCGTCGTGGTCCTCGACAACGCCGCGGACGCCGATCAGGTCCGCCCGCTGCTGCCCGGCGCCGGCGACTCCGTCGCCGTCATCACCAGCCGAAACCGGCTCCTCGGCCTGGACGAGGTGCCCCCGGTCTCGCTCGACGTGCTGACCCCGCAGGAAAGCGCGCAGCTGCTGGTTCGCGCCAGCGGCGATCCGGGCGGCCCCGAGGGCAGGCTGGCCCGCGATCCGGAGTCCGCCGCCGAGGTCCTGCGGCTGTGCGGGCATCTGCCGCTGGCCCTACGGCTGGCCGCGGCACGGCTGCGGCACCGGCCGGGCTGGACCGTGGGCATCCTCGTCGAGCGGATGGCCGAGGGCGCGAGCGAGTTCGACACCGCGCTCGCCATGTCGGTACGGCAGCTCAACCGGTCCCAGGCTCGTCTCTTCCGGATGCTGGGCCTGATCCCCGGCGAGTCCTTCGACGAGTACGTGGCGGCGGCGCTGGCGGGCGTGCCGCTGCGCAGCGCCCGGGCCATGCTGGAGGACCTGCTGGACGCACACCTCGTCCAGCAGCCGACGGCGGGCCGCTACCGGCTGCACGACCTGGTGCACCAGCACGCGCGCCGGGCCTCGGCCGAACAGGACTCGGCGGCCGAGCGGGAACGGGCGTTGGGCCGGGTGCTCGACTACTACGTGCACGCGGCGGCCGCCGCCGATGCCGCGATGCCGTTCCTGTCGCCCGGCCGCACGGTCTCCGCGGGCCGGCCCCCGGCCGAGTTGCCGCGCTTCACGGACAAGAACGCGGCCTTCGCCTGGCTCGTGACGGAGTACGGCAACCTGATGGCCGCGTTCGAGACGGCAGCCGCCGTCGGGGCCGACGTGCACGTGTGCGAGCTGCCGCGCTTCTTGCGGACGTACTTCGCGCGACGCTGCGGCACGACCCATCTCAACGTCCTCTTCGAGCGGTCGCTCGCCGCCGCCGAGCGCCTGGGCGATCCACTGCAACTGGCCGAGGCGCACAGCGATCTGGGCTTCGCTCGGTACAACGCGGGCCGGATGGCGGAGGCCGCGTCGGCGTACGAGGCGGCCGGACTCCGGGTGGCCCAGACGGGGAACGAGCGGGCGGAGGCCGAACTGGCCGTACGACGCGGCTATCTGAGCTGGGACGCGGGGCACGTCGAGGAGCCGCTCGAACTCTTCCGGCTGGCAGCCAAGCTGTACGAGAAGGCCGGTTGCCCGACGGAGGCCGCCCACGCGGCCGCCTCGGAGGCCTGGGCGATGCTACAGCTGGGACACCGTGAGGAGGCGGCTCGGCGGGCCGGCGAGGTGCTGGGCATCCCGCACACCGACCCCGCGTGGCCGCCCGCTCTGACGGCCCGGATCACGCTCGGCGTTGCCATCGCCCACGAGAATCCCGACGAGGCGGCGGAACACCTGCACCGGGCGCTGACGCTGTCCCGCGACGACGGGCATCTGCACAACCAGGCGTGGTGCCTCAACTGCCTGGGTGTCGCGCTGCGGCAGATGGGCCGGTACGAGGAAGCACTCGCCAGCCACCGCGAGGCGTTCGCGCTGCTGGACGAGTTGTTCGAGGAACACTGGAAGATCCATTTTCTCAACGCCTACGCCGAGACCTGCCGACTGGCGGGCCTGCCCGAAGAGGCACTACGGCTGCACCGACAGGCACTGGAGCTGGCCCCCGAGCTGGGCAACCGGTACGCGGAAGCGCTGGCCCACGAAGGCATCGCGATCGTGCTCGACGAGACGGATCCGGCTGGGGCCGCCGAGCACCGTGCCGCGGGGCAGGCCGTCGTGGAACAGCTCAACACCGAAACTGTGGGCCTCAGGGGCGGTCAATGGTGAGCTCGAAGTCCTGATGAGTCTTGGCGCCTGGAGCCAGTGGCAGGTGGACTCTCCCGTCCGCGACCATGCGCCGTACCTGAGTACGACTGAGACCGAGCCCGAGCATCAGCAGTCGTTCGACGCGGACCGGCGCAGGCAGCTCGAAGCTGATCACCACCTTGAGCGGGGTCGGGTCGTGGAGTGCGGAGAAGGGCGTGTCGGTCTCCAGTTCCCACGTACCGGTCCAGTCGAGGCGGTATCCGTTTCTCGCGGCGAGCGACGCGTTCATCGCGAGCTCCCGTACCGCGGCCGGGTCGTTGGTCTCGTACGCCACCCGGCGGGCGGGTTCCAGCGACGACACGTGGACGCGTTCGTGGACGGGCACTTTCGAGGTTCGGGCGCACACCGCGCAGTGCAGGAGCAACCAGACGTCGAGGAGCTTGCCGTTCGCGTTGACGCGGATCTTGCCCGACGGATGGTGACGCGTCCCCGAGCAGTTCAGGCAGGGTCGCACGACCATGGGCAGGGCGGACTGACGCACGGCCCACAGGGCCTTGCGGTCGATATTCATGGATGTGGTTGATTTCTGGCTCAGCGGGAGCTCTCGCGGGCCGAGCCGCGGCTCCCGGGCGGGATCCGGTGATGCACACGAGGGCGCGGCCGCCGCCCCGGGGGCCGAGTCGTCAGGCTCCTAGGTCGATCGCGCGACAGGTTGACTGTGGGTACGTGGCAGTCATTACAGATCCATGCGGGGGATCATGGGCGAGGATGCCGCCCCCGGGCAACTCCTTTTCCGCCGGCCCGCCGATGCGCCCTGGCAGCGCCTCACCATCCATCACGGTCACAGTCCCGTTGCCCAGAGTGTGAGGGCGGCGCAATTCAATCTCCCACGCGGCCTTACAGGTCGGAAACCGGCTGCTACGGCGGTCGGACTAGCTTCGTGAACATGAAGGTGTGCACGCCGTTACGGTCGGCGCTCGGCAGGCTCGGCGCCGTCGGCAAGGGCGCTTTGGGCAAGGGCAGTTCAGGGCGCCGCCGCACTGCCGGAACGTCCCGGGGCCGGCGGCCGATGCCTGGCTGGCGAAGTATCCGGGGCCGTGTGGCGGTGGTCGTCACGGTCCCGATCTGTCTGCTGCTGGCGGTGGCCGGGCTCGCCGTGCAGGGTCGCGCCGAGGCCCTCGGCAATGCCCGGGCGACCCGTTCCGAGGTCGGCCTCAGCCTGCGCATCCAGGCCCTTGTGCATCAGCTGCAGCGCGAACGCGGCCTCAGCAACGGTCTGCTGGGAGGGGAGCGGGAGTTTCGCCCCGCGCTCGCCGCCACCCGCAGGCGCGTTGACACAGCGCTTCGTGGAATGCACAGCGAAGGCGCCGTCGAGGCAGTTCTCCAGCGGCACTTGCAGCGCCTCGACGGTATCCGGGCGGCCGTCGACAAGGGCAGCGCGGGGACGAACACCAAGAAGACGGGCACGGCGAAGACGGACACTGCCCAGACCGACACCGCGGACCGGTCCGCGACCCTGGCCTTCTACACCAACGCCGTCGACGCCCTCAACTCCGTCGATCCGGTCGCAGAGACCGCGACCGGTGCCGATCGTCAACTGCGCGACGCACTGGCGGCGATGCGGGAACTCGCCGCCGCCAAGGAGTCGGTCGCTCTCGAACGCGGCTTCCTCAACGGCGTGTTCGCCGCCCACGGCTTTCACGGCCGTGAGTACCTGACCTTCACCGAGATACGGGCCACGCGCGTCGCCGCCCTCGCCCGCTTCCGGCAGTACGCCACCGCACCGCAGCGCACGGCTCTGAACAGGGCCTTCGGCACCGCGGAGGCCCAACGCGCCACCGCCTACGAGAGCCGGGCGGAAGGCGCCGCCGACGGCTCGACACTGCGCGCGGACGCCGGCGCCTGGTGGGATGCGATGACCGTACTCGTCGACGATCTGTACACCGTCCAGCAGTCGATCGGGGACGACGCAAGTCACCGGGCCGAACGGCTCAGTCACGACGCCGAGATCGGTCTCACCGTCTGTCTCCTCGCGGGCGCGTTCATCGCCGCCCTCCTCGCGGGCCTCGCCGCATTCGCCTCTCGTTCCCTCACCCGCCCGCTCGGTGCCCTCGCCAAGGCCGCCCACGACGTGGCGCGGCACCGGCTGCCCGCGACCGTCGCCCGAATCCAGCAAGCCCCGCAGGACCAGGGTGAGTTGCTTACGGCAGCCGACGCGCCGGACGAGACCGACGCACGGTTGCTGGGCGGGGCGGCGGAGATCGCCGAGGTCGCAACGTCCCTGCACCAGGTGGAACACACCGCCCTCCAACTGGCCGCCCAGCAGGCCGGCCTGCGCCGCAACACCACCGAATCACTCGCCAATCTCGGCCGCCGCAACCAGAACCTCGTACGTCGTCAGCTCAGCCTCATCACCCGGCTGGAGCGGCAGGAACTGGACCCGGACGCGCTCGCCGAACTCTTCGAGCTCGATCACCTCGCCACCCGAATGCGACGCAACGCCGAAAGCCTGCTGGTCCTGGCCGGGCAGAATCCACCGCGACCCACGGCCGCGCCCGCCGACGGCCTGGAAGTCGTCCAGTCCGCCGTCGCCGAGGTGGAACACTACCGGCGGGTCCTGATCGCCCCCGTGGAGCCGGTGCGGGTACGCGGGCACGCCGTCGCCGATGTCGCCCACCTCCTCGCCGAACTCATCGAGAACGGGCTGACCTTCTCACCGCCCAACGAACCGGTCGAGGTGCACGGCTGGTACGACACCGAGGATGACACCTACTGCTTCGCCGTCGTCGACCACGGCATCGGGATGTCCGAAGCCGACAAGGAACGTGCCAACGCCCGCCTCCGCGACGCCGGCGAGGAAGCCTTCCTCACCGCGCCCACCCGGTTCCTCGGCCACCTCGTCGTCGGCCGACTCGCCCACCGCCTCGGTGAAGGCGTCCAAGTCCACCTCTTCGACACCACCGGTGGCGGCCTGTCCGCCCTCCTTGCCCTTCCCCGACGCCTGCTCGCCCCCGCGGAGGGCTCCTCCACCACCACACCACCACCCGCCAGGCCCGCTGTCTCCTCCCTGCTCAACGGCTTTCGAGCAGGTGTCGCCCGTGCCGAGGCCCGAAGTACACAAGGAGCGTCATCGTGACCACCGCCGTCCAGAATTTCGGGTGGCTCATCTCGGAATTCGCACGCACCGCCGACGGCGTCACGGCAGCCGTCGCCGTCTCCTCCGACGGGCTGCTCATGGCCGCATCGGAGACCCTTGACCGAGACAGCGCCGATCACCTGGCCGCCGTTGTCTCCGGCATCACCAGCCTCGCCCAGAACGCGGCGACGGCACACGGCTTCCACGGCATGAAACTCGTCATGATCGAAATGTTCGGAGGCTTCCTCATGGTCGGTCGTATCCGCGACGGCAGCTGCCTCGGTGTCCTCGCCGCGGAGGGGTGTGACGTCGGCCTGGTCGGCTATGAGATGGCCGTGCTCGCCGACCGCGTCGGCGAACTGCTCACCCCGCAGTTGGTACGCGAACTCAACGCCGCTCCCCTGTCCCCGGGACACCTCCAGCACGCACCGCACGTGTGACCGGACACGGTCGGACGGGTGACTGACTGGTAACCGCATGCGACGGTGAATTTGTTACGACAACATCTTGACGTGTCACATCAATCACCGCTTGGCTAACGGCCACTCGGGGCGCGACGTTGCACCCTGGTCCGGAAGGCACCCCCCTGACGTGAATACTCGTACCATCCGCGGGACCGCCGTGCGCCGTACCGCCACAGCCCTGACCGCTTTCTCTTCCGCACTTTCACTTTCCGCGTGCGGAGCCATCGGTGGGAGCGGCGGGGGCGGCGGCTCCGCAGCCCCGGCGCGCGACGACATCACCGTGGGGCTGCTCCTGCCCGACCGGGACACGGCGCGCTTCGAGAAGTTCGACTACCCCATCATCAAGAAGGAAGTCGCCTCGCTCACGCACGACAAGGGGAAGGTCCTCTACGCCAACGCCGGGGCGAGCGTGGCCAAGCAGAGTCAGCAGTTCCAGCACATGGTGGACGAGAAGGTCGACGTCATCCTGGTGGACGCCGTGGACGCCGAGCGCATCGCACCGGACGTGCAGAAGTCGAAGAACGCAGGCATACCCGTCATTGCGTACGACCGTCTGGCACAGGGTCCGATCGACGCGTACGTCTCCCATGACAACGAACTCGTCGGCCAGGTACAGGGCCGCGCGATCACCGAGGCGCTCGCCTCGAAGGGGGCGAACAGCAAGGTCGTCATGATGAACGGCGATCCCGCCGACCCGAACACCGCGCAGTTCGAGAAGGGCGCGCTCGGCGAGCTCCAGGGCAAGGTCGACATCGTCGAGCGGTACGACACCGACAAGTGGTCGCCCGCGGTCGCCAAGGCGCACATGAAGCAGGCGATCAAGGCGGTGGGCCTGGACCACATCGCCGCCGTCTACTCGGCGAACGACGGCATGGCCGCCGCCGTCATCGACGCGTTGAAGGAATCGGGCGCGACCAAGATCCCGCCGGTGACCGGGCAGGACGCGAACCTGGACGCGGTGCAGCGGATCGTCGCGGGTGAGCAGTACATGACCGTGTACAAGCCGTTCCTGGACGAGGCCGACTATGCCGCGGAGATGGCGGTGAACAAGGTCCAGGGCCGTGACATCGCCTTCGACGCGCTGACGCGCGACACGGTCGACAGCCCGACGAAGAAGCACATCCCCGCGATGCTCGTACCGGTGGTCTCCCTCACGAAGGACAAGATCAAGGAGACGGTGATCGCGGACAACGTCTACACCGTCCGGCAGATCTGCACGGCGGCCTACGCGGCGGACTGCGCGGCCATCGGGCTGAAGTAGCTGCCAGGCGTGACTCACTGACGCCCTGTCAGCTCCTCGTCGTTCCCGATTCGGTCGGCCAGCGCCAACACGGCCGTGAGGAGGGCTTCCGGGGGCTGCGCGGCGTCGACGACGGAGACGGTGCGGCCCGCCCGGTACAGCACCAGATCGGGGCGGATTTGGACGTGACCGGCCAGGTCCAGGCGGTGGTGCTGCTCCTGTGCGGCGCACCGCACCCCGTGGCGGGCGAGGGCGCCGCCCAGCGCCGAGGTGACGAACCGCTCGAAGACGGTCGGCGCAGCGCGTGCACGCCGTGGAGGTGGTCGGCCAGGTGGCGCAGCGCGACACCCCCCGTGCCCCTCCGCATCCTGCACGGCGAAGCACTCCGCGCGGAACCGCCACGGGTCGTCGAGCACGCTCTCGCGCTCCTGGCTCGGCATCTCGGCGAGCCGTTCCACGAGGAGGACCAGGATCTGGAACTGGGCCCACCACGACGTCGGCGCCGGCGGACCCTTCTGCCACCACTTCCACCCCCAGTGCTCGACGTGCTCACACTGGACGCTCGCGGTCCCGCCGGAGACGGGACCGCGAGGCGACAGGTGGTGTGCGGACACCCGGGTGTCGGGGGGATGTCAGGCCGGTGGGAGCGTCCACTTCTGCGCGGCGGTCCCGTTGCAGGTGTAGATCTGCAGCCGTGTGCCTTCCGTGGTCGAGGAGTTGGGATCGTCCAGGCAGAGGCCGGAATTGGGGTTGGTCAGGGAGCCGTCGGTGCCGATCGTCCACTTCTGGGCGCCGGTGCCGTTGCAGGTGTACAACTGGACGAGCGTGCCGTTGGTCGTCCCGCTGTTGGACACGTCGAGGCACTTGCCGAGGGTGCGCAGGGTGCCGTCGGCCGCGATCGTCCAGTCCTGGGCGTAGGTGCCGTTGCAGGTCCACAGACGGATCGCGGTGTGGTCGCCGGTGCCGGAGTTGGCGTCGTCGATGCACTGTGCGGAGTTCACGCCGGACTTGACGGGACCGACCCGTGGTTTCAATGGGGCGGCCGTGTCACCGGGGTAGGAGGGCGGGGCGGCCGACGGGGCCGAGGCCCAGGCGGTGTTCGGGCTGGTGCCGAGCGTGTAGTTGAGCGTTCCGCCGGAGGTGATCGCGCTCGGGGGTGCGTAGGCGTTGTTCCACGCGGACCCGTTGAACGTCGCGGACTGCACATACGGTGCGTTGTCCGCGGCGCCGTCGCCGTTGATCGTCAGGGTCTTGCCGGAGGGCAGGGTGATCACGGCCTGGGGGAACAGGGGCGAGCCGAGTGCGAGGTCCGACGTCCCGGGCGTCATGGGGAACATGCCCAGCGCGGACCAGACGTACCAGGCACTCATCGCGCCGAGGTCGTCGTTGCCGTCGGCGAGTCCGGCGGGGGTGTTCGACCAGATCTGGTCCTGGATCGAGCGCACCGTCGCCTGGGTCTTGTAGGGACGGCCGATGTAGTCGTACTCCCAGGGCAGTTCGATGCTCGGCTCGTTGCCGACCCAGGCGTAGCCGTTGGCGCCGGTGTAGCTGCGCAGCACGGTGTCGAGGTAGTCACCCATCGCCTTGTTGCCGCCCTTGGCGGTGGCGAGCCCGCCGACGTTGAAGGGCACCATGCCCGAGTAGATCCAGGAGTCGGCCTCGACCATGTCCGTGCCGCTGGTGGGGTCGAAGCCGCCCGTCCAGGAGCCGTTGGCGTTGCGGGGCTGGACGAAGCCGGACGCCGGGTTCAGCACATTGCGCCAGTCCTGCGCGCGATGGGCGTACGTCTGCTGACTCCGGGTGTCGCCGAGGGCGCCGGCGAAGGCGGAGAGGGCGAAGTCCGCGGTGTTGTACTCCAGGGTGGTGGCCACCGGACCGTAGAAGTTGCAGCAGCCGTAACTGCCGTCGTGCGGTTCGTAGCCCGGGTTGTCCAGGTAGTTGAGACCCGGTCGGTCGTTGTTCGTGGTGCTCGCCTGCTTCAGCAGGCCGGCCAGTGCCTTCGCGGTGTCGAAGTCCCGCGCGCCGAAGGCGTGGTAGTCGGCGATGATCGCCGCCGCCGGGTCGCCGACCATGACGTAGGACTCCCCGTTGTTCTCCGACCACTTGGGGAAGATCCCGGTCTGGGCGTAGTCGTCGGTCATCGACTGGGCGGTGTCGGAGGCGACCTGAGGACTCACCAGTGCTTCGAGCTGGGCCTGGGAGCGGTAGATGTCCCAGCCGGAGTAGTTGGCGTACGCGGCGTCGTGTCCGGCGTCGACCTGGTGGGTTCCGCCGTCGAAGCCGTAGTACTGGCCGTTGGTGTCGCTGATGACGTTCGGGTGGAGCAGTGAGTGGTAGAGCGCTGTGTAGAAGATCTTCTGCTGGTCCGCGGTGCCGCCGCCGATCTGCACCTTGCCCAGTGCCGCGTCCCAGGCACTGTGGGCCGCGGAGCGGACACCGTCGAAGTTCCAGCCGGTGTTCTCGGCGCTTCGGTTGGCGGCCGCGTTCGCCACCGAGACATAGGAGACGCCGACCTTGGCCTGGACGACCTGGTTCGCGCTCGTGTTGAACGTGACGTGCGCGTTCGAGGCGGCGGCGCCCGGGGTCGCGTCGTGGGGCACCGCGTCGTGGGCGCGGGCCTTCGGCATGGAGCCGTGCAGGCGCGGCTTGTTCGGCTGCTCCGGGGCGTTCTTGTCGGCCCGTTCGGCGGAGGGCTCGGACGGTTTCGTCCGGGGGGCGAGCGTGCTGCCGCTGGAGGTGAACGGCTGGTCGAAGAGCATGTCGAAGTAGACGGTGTAGGTGTTTCCCGCGCCGCAGAATCCCCCGCTGGTGACCTGGCCGCTGACCTCGGTGTCGGAGACGACGTTGAACTGTGCCGAGGTGCCGCTGTTCTGACTGCCGGTCAGCTTAAAGATCAGGTTGGCCTGGGAGGTCGCGGGGAAGGTGAAGCGCGCCATGCCGCTGCGTGTGGTGGAGGTGAGTTCGGTGGTCACCTTGTTGTCGAGGGCCACCTTGTAGAAGCCGGGTGCGGCGGACTCGTTGGCGTGCGAGAAGGAGTCCGTGGCCGCGTTGTTGACGGCGCCCACCGTGGGCAGCACCGGTATGTCACCCGCGGCACCGCAGCCCGGTCCCGCGATGTGGGTGAGGCTGAATCCGGTGATCGAGGAGTCCTTGTACTCGTACCCGCCGCCCGGTGGCCGTGACGGTGTGTCAGGACTCCACTGGACCATGCCGAAGGGCATGTCCGCGCCCGGGAAGTCGTTGGCGTCGTTCGACGTTCCGATGAAGGGATTGACCAGGTCCGCGGGGGACGACACGAGCTTCGGCGAGTTCGCCGGCGCCGCCCAGGCGACGGGGGCGGGCAGTGCGTACGCGCCGAGGAGTGCCGCGCCGGCGGCGGCGCCCAGGACCGTGCGGATCGGGCGGCCGCGGGACGGCCGTCTGCGCACACCAGGCCGGCGGCCACCGGCCGGAGTCGATAACATCGCGATCTGCCTCCTGAGGGGATGCGTTCGGGAGCACACCGAGCCGTACGGACGACGAAGAACCCAGCGGGGGCGACCAGTTGGGGTAGTGGCCAGGGAAGCGGCGGAGTCCGGGAGGTGACAACGTTGTCTCCTGACAACGTTGTCTCACTCCCGGCCGGCCGACTCGGAGCACTGTCGCAACGTAGCCACTAGACGTGCACACGTCAAGACTGTCGGCGCATCGGATCCTCGGCACACAGGCCATCAGGGCTGCGTTAAGCCACGTTGCGACTTGCCGTCAACATGCCCTATATGAAAGGGAGTTGCACTCTACGACTCGCGGTCCCGCCCAAGCCGCCGCCGCTGCGTGGTCACCACGTAGGCCGGGTCCTCGGCGGACGCGATGCCTGCCGCGAAGATGCCGAACCGGGTGCACAGTCCCGCTGCCAGGTACGACCCTCCGGCCAGGAGCCGGGCGGTTCGGCGACCGGAGAGAAGCGACAACCCGGCTCCGGCCGCGGTCAGCGCCTTGCTCAGGGTCAGCAGCCGACCCGGCCGGTCCATCAGGTAGGGCTCACCGGCCGGTCCGAGCCGTCGCTCGATGCGGCGCATCGCGGCGAGTTCCATGCCCACGCCGAAGAGGCTCATCCGGATCGGAGGCCTGTGGTCCGCACCGGGGGCGCAGAGCAGTGCGGTACCCGCGGCGCTGGTCAGCGCGCTGCCCGCGAACACATACGGCAGCTCCGGATACGCCTCGTGCCACGCCGGCACCGCGGTGTCGGAGAGCAGCACCGCAGTGTACGTGCACATCGCGGGCCCCAGCACCCCGGCGCCGAGTGCGGCGAGCCGGCCGAGCCCCGGCAGCCGTCCGGTGGCCAGCGAGGCGGCCGAGGCGGTGGCGAGCGTGGAGAACGGCGCGAGGATCCAGGAGCCCACCGACAGGGGCGAGGTGGGCTTGAGGACGCGCAGCATATATGTGAACCGTTCGGGCCGGCCGAGGTCATGGACCAGTGCGGTGACACTGGCCGCCGACGCGGCGGCGGCGACCCACCGGCCCGTTGCGGCCAGTTCCCGGCGGCCGGTCAGTTCTGCCACCGCGGCCATGGTCGCCGAGGCACCGGCCGTTCCTCCGAGGAACAGATAGGCCGGCACGTCCGGCACCTTCCACGTGGGGCGCTTGAGGATCGGCCGGCCGTAGTACGACCGGAACTCCGCGCGCGGAACCATGGGGCGCTCCCGCTCACCGCTCCCCGTCACGGCTTTCTCCTCTCCACGGTCCCCCGCCCGAGGAAGGACAGCGCCACGCTCACGGCCACGCCGACGGCGGCCGTGGCCGCGTGCCGCCACATCGACGGCAGATCGCGGGTGGTGACCACCGGGTCCGGCGGGAGCCCGTACACCTCGGGCTCGTCCAGCAGCAGGAAGAACGCGCCGTCACCGCCGACGCCATCGTTCGGATCCCGGCCGTACAACTGTGCCTGGTCCACTCCGCGCTCGTGCAGCTCGGCCACGCGCCGGTCGGCCCGCTCGCGCAGTTCCTCCAGCGGGCCGAACTGGATGGAGTCGGTCGGGCACGCCTGGGCGCAGGCCGGTTCCCGGCCCGCTCCCAACCGGTCGTAGCACAGCGTGCACTTGAAGGCCCGGCCGTCGCCGGGACGGATGTCGATCACGCCGTACGGGCAGGCCGGCACGCAGTAGCCGCAGCCGTTGCAGATGTCCGCCTGCACCACCACGGTCCCGAACTCGGTGCGGAACAACGACCCGGTCGGGCAGACGTCCAGGCAGGCGGCGTGGGTGCAGTGCTTGCACACGTCGCTGGACATCAGCCAGCGCACCTGGCCGTCGCCGGTTTCCGTCTCGGGAACGGGCGGGCCGACGGTCGGCATGCCCAGATCGACCGGGGGCCGCTCCGGCGTCACCTTCTGCTCGATGAACGCCACGTGCCGCCAGTTGTTGGCGTCCAGCGCGCCCGTGTTGTCGAACGACTGCCCAAGCAGGTCGAGTTCCTCGGTCTCCGCCGGGACCAGGTTCCACTCCTTGCACGCCACCTGGCAGGCCTTGCAGCCGATGCAGACGGAGGTGTCCGTGAAGAATCCCATCCGGGGCGGGTGGGCGTCCGGGTAACCGGCGTCCGCGGCGGGGTCGGCGAGCGGTCCGGACAGCCTGTTGCGGTCCGCGGTCATGGCTGCCCCTCTCCTGAGCCCGGCGGCATGTCGTCGCCCGGCGGGGTGTCGTCGCGGAGGCCGGCGCGCAGCCGGTAGGCCGCCACGTGGGCGACCAGCGCCGGGCCCCGTGGACGCCTGCCCGGCCGGATGTCGCAGGTCGCCGCCTTGGACTCCTGGATGCGTACGTTCGGGTCGAGCACCACGGACAGCAGGTCGTTGGCCGAGTCACCCGTGGAGAGCCCGTCAGGGCCCCAGTGGTAGGGGATCCCCACCTGGTGGATGGTGCGGCCGCGGATCCGCAGGGGTTTGATCCGGTCGGTCACCAGCACTCTCGCCTCGACCGCCGTGCGGGCCGTGGTGATGGTGGCCCAGCCCAGGTGCTTCAGGCCTTGCTCCGCGGCGAGTTCCGGGGAGACCTCGCAGAAGAACTCCGGCTGCAGCTCGGACAGATAGGGCAGGGTACGGCTCATGCCGCCGGCCGTGTGGTGCTCGGTGAGCCGGTAGGTGGTGAACACGTACGGATACACCTCGCTGCCCGCCGGGTGGTACCGGTTGGCCGGGTGGTCGTAGGCCTGGAGCGTGGGGTTCGTCTGCCGGCCGTACAGCGAGTTGTCCACCGGCGACTCGTACGGCTCGTAGTGTGCGGGCAGCGGGCCGTCGGCCAGTCCGGCCGGCGCGAACAGCCAGGCGCGGCCGTCGCTCTGCATGATGAACGGGTCGGTGCCGGCCAGGGCGTCCTGGGCCCTCGCGTCCGGCGGCGGCCGGTAGTCGGGCGGCTTGTCCGCCTCGAAGTCTGGGACGTCGTCCCCGGTCCACCGGCCTTGTCCGGCGTCCCACCACACGTACCGCTTGCGCTCGCTCCACGGTCGTCCCTCGGGGTCGGCCGACGCCCGGTTGTAGAGGATGCGGCGGTTGGCCGGCCAGGCCCAGCCCCAGTCGGGGGCGACCCGGCTCTGTTCGTCGCGCGGTCGGCGGTTCGCCGCGTGGTTGTGCCCGTCGGCGTGGACCCCGCAGTAGATCCAGACTCCGCAGGAGGTCGAGCCGTCGTCGCGCAGCTGCGTGAACCTCGACAGCGGCTGCCCGTCCGGCCCGTACCCGTTGATCTCGGCCAGCACGGCGTCGGCGCTCGGTTCGGCCGACGCGCCCGACGTCGGGTAGTCCCAGGTGAGGTCGAGCAGGGGGCGGTCGCGTGGGTCGGTGGATCCGGCGAGCTTCTCCCTGATGATCCGTCCGAGGTGGTGGTAGAACCACAGGTCGCTGCGGGCGTCGCCGGGCGGCTCTACTGCCGCGTGGTGCCACTGCAGCAGCCGCTGGGTGTTGGTGAAGCTGCCGTCCTTCTCCGTGTGCGCCGCGGCGGGCAGGAAGAACACCTCCGTCGGGATCTCCTCGGTGCGCAGCTCACCGGTCTCGATCTCCGGGCCGTCCTTCCAGAAGGTCGCGCTCTCGATCAGCCGCAGGTCACGCACCACCAGCCAGTCCAGGTTCGCCAGGCCGAGGCGCTGGAGCCTGCTGTTGGCCGAGCCGACCGCCGGGTTCTCGCCGACGAGGAAGTACCCCTTGCACTCCCCCGAGAGCTGGTTGAGCACGGTCTGGTAGGTGCCGTGGTCGCCGGTCAGGCGGGGCAGCCAGTCGAAGCGGTAGTCGTTCTCCTCGGTGGCCGCCTCTCCCCACCACGCCTTGAGCAGACTCACCGTGTACGCGCGCATGTTGCCCCAGAAGCCGGTGGTGCCGGAGTCCGCGGCCACGAACGCGTCCAGGTCCTGGTGCTGGTGGGCGTGCGGCATGGGGATGTAGCCGGGCAGCAGGTCGAACAGCGTCGGTACGTCCGTGGAGCCCTGGATGCTGGCGTGTCCGCGCAGTGCCAGGATGCCGCCGCCCGGCCGCCCGATGTTGCCCAGCAGCGTCTGCAGGATGGACGCGGTCCGGATGTACTGCACCCCGACGGTGTGCTGGGTCCAGCCGACGGAGTAGCACAGTGCCGTGGTGCGCTCGCGTCCCGAGTTGGCGGTGATGGCGTCGGCCACGCGCGCGAACAGCTCGCGGGGAACGCCGCAGACGTCCTCGACCAACTCCGGCGTGTAGCGGGCGAAATGGCGCTTGAGCACCTGGTACACACAGCGCGGGTGGCGCAGCGTCGGGTCCATGGCCGGCTTCCCGCGCAGGGTGGGGCCGCCGGAGCCGTACGACTGCCCGCGGGAGCTCTCGTGCGTCTCCCTGCCTCCGTGCTGCTGTCCGGCAGCCGTGCCCCGCTCGCCCTCGTCCCCCGGTGCCCGCCACTGGTCCCGTTCGCCGGCCGCGGCCGCGACCCGCGCGCCCTCGTACATCCAGCTGGTGGTCTCGTAGTGGTGGCTGTCCGGGTCGTAGCCGGAGAACAGCCCGTCCAGGTCCTCGGTGTCGGCGAAGTCCTCGCGCAGGATCGCCGGGGCGTTGGTGTAGGCGACCACGTACTCGCGGAAGTCCTTGTCGTTGCTCAGCACATGGTTGACCAGGGCGCCGAGGAAGGCGATGTCGGTTCCGGCCCGGAGCGGTACGTGGACGTCCGCGAGCGCGCTGGTGCGGGTGAAGCGGGGGTCGACGTGGATGATCGTGGCACCCCGTTCCTTGGCCTCCATCACCCACTGGAAGCCGACCGGATGGCACTCGGCCATGTTCGAGCCCTGGATGACGATGCAGTCGGCCTCGGCCAGGTCCTGCTGGAACGTCGTGGCTCCGCCACGGCCGAACGAGGTCCCCAGACCGGGGACGGTGGCGGAGTGTCAAATCCGCGCCTGGTTCTCGATCTGGATCGCGCCCAGTGCCGTGTAGAGCTTCTTCATCAGGTAGTTCTCTTCGTTGTCCAGCGTCGCTCCGCCGAGGGAGGCGATACCGAGCGTGCGCCGGACCGGAACACCGTGGTGCGTGTCCTGCCAGGTCCGCCGACGGGTCTCCAGGACCCGGTCGGCGATCATGTCCATCGCCTGGTCGAGCGGGATCCGCTCCCATCCCGCGCCGTGCGGGGGCCGGTGCAGGACGGTGCTGATCCGGCCTGGGCCGGTCACCAGCTGTTTGCTGGCCGAGCCCTTGGGGCACAGCCGGCCGCGTGAGATCGGGGAGTCCGGGTCGCCCTCGATCTGGGTGACCTTCCCGTCCTTGACGTAGACCTTCTGGCCGCAGCCCACGGCGCAGTACGGGCACACGGACCGTACGACCCTGTCTGCCTGCTCGGTACGCGCCGACAGTTGCTCGGTACCGCGCGAGCGGGCCGCGCTTCCCCTGCCCAGCGCGTCGTCACCGGTGATCTGCCGGTACACCGGCCAGCCGTCGATCCACTGCCGCAGGCCCATGGCGAGCTCCCGCCTCGTGCCTTCCGCTGTCGCAGCCAACTTAACGCCGCGACTTGCGGGAGTCACATCGAGCGCGCCTACCCTTGATGCATGACCATCGGCCGACCTCGGGTCCTGTGCCCTGTGCGGGAAGGCGGTGGCTTTCCGTGCCGTACGTGGCGGTGAGTGCGCTGAGCCATCCCGGGCTGCTGCGCTCCCGGAACGAGGACAGTCTCGTCATCGGACCGTGGACCCTGTGCGCCACGGTGACCGAGAGCCCGCAGACCCTGTACTTCCCGCTCGCGACGCCTCTCGTCGTCGCCGTCGCCGACGGGCTCGGCGGGCATCCCGGCGGCGAGGTGGCCAGCGCCCTGGTGGTCCGCCGGATCGCGTCGATCGGTCCCGCCCTGAGCAGCGAGGACGCCGTCCGCGACGCGCTGAACGACTGCAACCGCGCCGTGTACCTGGCCTCCGGCGGTGACGAGGGAGGCGAACTCGCCACCATGGGGACGACGATCGCCGGTGCCGTCGTACTGCCCGACTCACTGCTGGTGTTCAACGTGGGCGACAGCCGGGTCCTGGCGGCCTCCGGCCGCGGGCTGCTCCAGGTCAGCGTCGACGACAGTCCTCCGCTCGAACCCGGGCGGCGCACCACCTCCCTCGTGACGCAGTGCCTGGGCGGTACCGACACGTACCGCGCCGTCCAGCCCCATGTGGCGGCCGTTTCCCTGTCGCTCGGTGACCGCTACCTCATCTGCACCGACGGTCTGACCGATCCGGTGCCGCCGGACGTGATCGACGACGTGATGCGGGAGCACGACGACGGCCGTGCGGTGGTCGAGTTGTGGAAGGCCGCCATCGAGGCGGGCGGCCCCGACAACATCACGCTGGCGGTCGTGCGCGTCGCGGACGCGTAGGCGACTCCGCATCGCCCGGCGGGAAGGCGTATTGCCCCTGCAGTCGCACGAAGCACGCCCCGGTCACCGTCCGCAACTGCTCCAGCCCCGATGAGGTGCGCTCGAAGCACACCACCTGCTCGTGCCCGCCGGGACCGATCGGCTGCACCAGGCGGCCGCGCGGCCGTACCTGCGCGACCAGGGGCGCGGGCACGTCCGGGTACGCGGCGGACACGAGGACGGCGTCGTAGGGAGCGCGGTCGGGCACGCCGCCGCTGCCGTCGCCGATCCGCAACTCCACGTTCCGTACGCCCTGCCGTGCGAGATTCTCCCGCGCCTGGTGGGCGATGCCCGGCCGTGTCTCGATGCTGACCACGTCGGCGGCCAGCCGGGCGAGCAGCGCGGTCTGGAAGCCGAGGCCGGTACCGACTTCAAGGACGTGCTCAATGCCGTCCAGACCGAGGCTCTCGATCATCATGGCGGACAGCGACGGCTGAGTGGTGACCTGTCCCTGCCCGATCGCTATGGGTACGTCGCGGTAGGCGTCGGCCACGTGTCCGGCCGGGACGAATGCGGCCCGGGGTGTCGTTCGCACGACTTCGAGCAGCCGCTCGTCCTCGATCCCGGCGGCTCTGAGGGCTCGTACGAGATCTGCCGGCTCCTTGGGCATGGACTTCACGGGAAGGTCACCACACACCAGGCTAGGACTCGCTCGGCCGCGATGGTTCCGGCTGAGCAGGTCAGGGGTCACGCGGCGGTGCTATCAAGGTTGTATGGGACCTTTCGGGCGTTTTCGGAGCCCGTCGCATCATCCCCTCACCCGGCGGCTGCGCGACCGGGACACCCTGCTGAACCCACGCAGTACCGCCGGACAGGGGTTCCTCCTCCAGATCATGATCGTGGTGCTGCTCGTCGTGGCGGCGGTGGTGGCTCTGGTGATCCAGGCGGATCGGGACGCCCTGCGGCAGGGACGTCGCGAGTCGGTCGTCGCGGCACAGGCGTTCGCGAACTCCCCCGGTGTGGACGAAGCCCTGCTCAGCCGGGATCCGAGCTCGGTACTGCAGCCGCGAGCCGAGGCAGCACGCAAGAGGACGGGCGTCGATTTCGTCGTCGCCATGAGCACCGACGGAATTCGCTATACGTATCCCTACCCCGAGGAGATCGGGAAGAAGTTCGTCGGCACCATCAAGCCGGCGCTGGAGGGCCGCACCGTCATCGAGCAGGCCGGCGGCCCGCCCCTGCCCGCGGGCAGGGGGACAGCCGTGCAGGCCGTGGTCCCGGTGACCGACTCGCACGGAAAGGTCGTCGGGCTGGTCTCGGCCGGGATCACGGTCACGAACGTGACGCAACGCTGGATGCCACAACTGCCGATCATCCTTGTCTCCGGCGCCTTCGCGCTGGCGCTCGCGACGACCGGCACCACGCTGATCTCCCGGCGCCTGCGGCGTCAGACGCACGGGCTGGCGCCCGCGGAACTGGCGCGGATGTACGAGCACCACGACGCGGTCCTGCACTCGGTACGGGAAGGAGTACTGATCGTCGACGCCGACGGACGGCTGATGCTGGCCAACGACGAGGCTCAGCGGCTCCTTGGCCTGCGGTCCGACGCGCTGGGGCGCCCGGTACGGGAGCTGGGACTTCCCGAGCAGCTCACGCATGTGCTCACGTCGCCGGAGATGGTGACCGACGAGGTGCATCTCGCGGACGAGCGGTTGCTCGCGGTGAGCAAGCGGTCCACGCTCCGGGACACGGACCGGCGGAGCAACGTGGTGACCCTGAGGGACACCACGGAGCTGGTCGCGGTCTCCGGGCGGGCCGAGGTGGCGCGGGAGCGGCTGACGCTGCTGTACGAGGCGGGCATGCGGATCGGGACGACGCTGGACGTCCGGCGTACGGCCCGGGAGCTGGGCGATGTCGCGGTGCCGCGGTTCGCCGATCTCGTCACCGTGGATCTGATGGATGCGGTGCTGCGCGGGCTGGAACCGACGGCGGAGGGATGGCGGCATCTGCACCGTGCGGCGCTGAGCGGTGAACAGTCGAGGATGCCGGTGTATCCGCTCGGCGAAGTGATCACCTTCTCGCCGGACACCCCGCAGATGCGGACGCTGCAGGAGGGGCGGGGTGTGCTGGAGGCGGACCTGCGGCATGCCCACGCTTGGCAGCAGCAGGATCCGGAGCGCACCGAGAAGGCCCTGGAGCGCGGGCTGCATTCCCTGGTGACCGTGCCGTTGCAGGCCAGGGGTGTGCCGCTGGGCGTGGTGAACTTCTACCGGACGGTGGATTCCCCGGCGTACGAGCAGGACGATCTGTCCGTCGCGGAGGAGTTGGGCGCGCGGGCCGCGGTGGCGATCGACAACGCCCGTAGGTTCGCCCGTGAGCACGCGACGGCGGTGACACTGCAGCGCAGTCTCCTGCCCCGGGGACAGCCGGAACAGGACGCGCTGGAGGTGGCCTGGCGGTACGTGCCGGCGGAGGCCGGAGTGGGCGGGGACTGGTTCGACGTGATCCCGCTGCCGGGCGCCCGGGTGGCACTGGTGATGGGCGATGTCGTCGGGCACGGGCTGCACGCGGCGGCGACGATGGGCCGGCTGCGCACCGCGGTGCACAACTTCTCCACGCTGGACCTGCCGGTCGACGAGGTGCTCGGGTACCTGGACGACCTGGTCGTACGCATGGACGAGGAGGACACCGACGGACTCGCCGAAGGCCACGAGGGTGAGGGAGTCACGGGAGCGACGATCCTGTACGCGGTCTACGACCCGGTTTCGGGGGCGTGCACGATGGCCCGCGCGGGGCACCCCGAACCGGTGGTGGTGGGCCCGGACGGAACCGTCACCTGTCCCGGAGTGCCGGCCTCGGCACCACTGGGTCTGGGCGGCTACCCCTTCGAGACCGCCGAGCTGCACCTCGCCGAGGGTTCCCAACTGGTGCTCTACACCGACGGTTTGGTGGAGGACCGTACCCGCGACATCGACGTGGGTCTGGAGAGGCTGCGCCGTGTGCTGGGCGGGGCCGGGGGCCGCACCGCGGAGGAGACCTGCGGCATGGTGATGGATGCCCTGAAGCCCAAGCACCCCGGCGACGACATCGCGCTGCTGACGGCGCGGACCCGGCTGTTCCCGCCCTCGCGCGTGGCGGAGTGGGACGTACCGCCGAACCCGGCCGTGGTGCCGTCCATCCGGGCCGAGTGCAGGGAGAAGCTGCGGGAGTGGGGGCTGGAGGAGGTCGCCTTCACCACGGAACTGATTCTCAGTGAGCTGACCACGAACGCCATCCGGTACGGATCGCCACCGGTCAAGCTGCGGCTGCTGAACGGGCGCTATCTGACCTCCGAGGTGTCGGACGGCAGCAGTACCTCGCCCCGGCTACGGCGGGCGGCGACCACGGACGAGGGCGGCCGGGGGCTGTTCCTCGTGGCACAGTTCGCGCAGCGGTGGGGCACGCGGTACAACCGTGGCGGCAAGGTCATCTGGGCGGAACAAGTCCTCCACGACGGCGCTTCCGCCACCGCCGCCTACACACCGGTCGACGTTCTCCTCGAACAGTTCGGCGATCCCACCCTGTGACCTCGTCAGGCAGGGCCCCGCCCGTGAGCCGGCGCATACGAAAGGGGCGCGCCCGCGATGGGCGCGCCCCCTCGTGTTCGCGGCGACCATCGCTACAGCACGAGGATCACGATGGATCCGTTGTCGAAGAAGCGGTGATCGAAGCGGTGATCGAAGTGGTCGAAGCGGTTGAACCGTTCGAAGCGGTTACCGAAGCCGTTGCCGAAGCAGAACCCTGGGTGGTCGAAGCAGAACTGCCTGTTGTCGAAGCGGAACCCGCCGCGGTCGAAGCAGCGGAAGTCGCTGCGGCCGAAGCACATGTTGCTGGTCACCTGGGGGTGCACGGCGGGGGCTGCCGCCGCTGCCGTGCCTGCTGCGCCGATCGAAGCGCCGCCGGCCATCAGAATGCTGACCGCGGACGCCGCGACGAGACGCCTCGCGCGGTGTGCTCGCATGACGGATGCCCTCTTCCTTCCATCGTCTCGCGCGACTCTCAGCGTCACGAGAGGGATGACCGCAGCCGCAAGCCGCAAAGGACTGTGGTCGCGGCCCTACTTTGAGTACGTCGGCGGAGCCGTTTGGGATTGCGCTTCGAGGACGGATGCGAAGAGAACCGAGGGCGAAGAGAACCGACCGGCGCCCGCGTCAAGTCCCGAGCTGTCGGAACATGACCCTGTCGTCCCGCGTGCGCATGATGCCGGACATGGGGTTTTGGCGTGAATGGGCGGTAGGGGCAGGTGACGAGTGATGCGCGAGACGTTCGATCTGGTGGGGACGCGGATCGCCGGATATGAGGTGCTGCGTGAGATCGGGCACGGGGGAATGGCGGTGGTGTACTGCGCAAGGGACCTGCGCCTCGATCGGACGGTGGCGTTGAAGCTGCTCACTCCGGAAATGGCCCGCAATGACACGTTCCGCAAACGCTTCATGCACGAGTCGCGGGTGGCTGCCGCGATCGACCATCCACATATCGTGCCGATTTTCGAGGCCGGCGAGAAGGACGGCGTGCTGTACATCGCCATGCGTTATGTGTCGGGGTGCGACCTGCGGGCCTTGATCGACCGGGAGGGCGTGCTGAGCGTCGACGCCGTACTGCGCATCGCTGGTCAGGTCGCGTCGGCGCTCGATGCGGCCCATGAGAACGACCTGGTGCACCGGGACGTCAAACCGGGCAACGTCCTGGTGGCACAGGGCACGGACAGCGAGCATCCCGAGCATGTTTATCTCACGGATTTCGGACTGACGAAGAAGTGCTTGTCGCTGTCGGGATTCACGACGGTGGGGGAATTCGTCGGAACACTGGACTACGTGGCGCCGGAGCAGATTTCGGGTCGCCCGGTGGACGGCCGATGTGACCTTTACAGCCTTGCCTGCGTCGCCTACGAGATACTCGCGGGCAGGCCTCCTTTCCGTCAGGAGGATGACATCGCGCTGCTCTGGGCCCATCAGTACGACAGTCCGCCTCCCCTGAGCGAGCTGCGGCCGGAGTTGCCGCCGGAGCTGGACGGTGTGATCGCGAAGGCGCTCGCCAAGGTTCCCGAGGACCGTTACGAGTCGTGCCTGGAGTTCGTGGGCGCATTGCGGGCTGCCACCGGCGGTTCCCGTACGAAGTCACCCGCACCGACTCGCGGCGGTCGCCGGACGGTCACGGCCGTGCGGCATTCCGATCCGATCCCCGGCCCGCCGGCCTGGGCACAACCGGTCTTCGACGCGTCGCCAAGTTCCTGATCGCCAAGTTCTTGGTCGCCCGGTTCTTGAGCGTGCTTCAGGCCTCGCTGAGGAACTGCTCCGCCCAGACGGTCTTTCCCACCGAGGTGGGGCGAGCCCCCCAGCGTTGCGAGAGCTGCCCGACCAGCAGGAGGCCGCGTCCTCCCTCGTCGAAGGTGCGAGCACGCCGCATATGGGGCGCGGTGTTGCTGGAGTCGAACACTTCGCAGGTCAGGGTGTGGTTGTCGTGGATGAGGCGGAGCCGGATGGGGGGTCGGCCGTAGCGGATCGCGTTGGTGACCAGCTCGCTCACCACGAGCTCGGTGATGAACGCCGCCTCGTCCAGGTGCCAGGCGGTGAGCTGGTCGGTGGCGAGCTGACGCGCGTCGGCGACCGTGGCAGGGTCGAAGGGCAGGTCCCAGGTGGCGACCCGGTCGGCGTCCAGGGCCTTCGTACGGGCGATGAGCAGGGCGATGTCGTCGTCGGGGCGGTGGGTGAGCATCGAGGTCAGGACCCTGTCGCACACCGCGTCGAGGCTCTGGGCGGGGCGGGCGAGGGCGGCGAACATGGTGTCCAGGGAGTCGTCGATGTCGTGGTCGCGGGGTTCGAGCAGGCCGTTCGTGTAGAGGGCGATCAGGCTGCCCTCGGGCAGTTCGGTCTCGATGGCTTCGAAGGGCAGACCGCCCAGGCCCAGCGGGGGACCCGCGGGGACGTCGAGGAAGCGGACGGCGCCGCCGGGCGTGACCACGGCGGGCGGGGGGTGACCGGCCCGGGCGAGGGTGCAGTGGCGGGAGACGGGGTCGTAGACGGCGTACAGGCAGGTGGTGCCGACGCCACCGGCGGTTTCGGAGGCGTTGTCGGTGCCTGCCTCCTCGGCGGACAGATGGATGACGAGGTCGTCGATGTGGCTGAGCAGTTCGTCGGGCGGCAGGTCGACGTCGGCCAGCGTGCGGACCGCGGTGCGGACCCGGCCCATCGTGGCGGAGGCGCGGATCCCATGGCCGACGACGTCGCCCACGACGAGGGCGACCCGGGTGCCGGACAGCGGGATCACATCGAACCAGTCGCCGCCCACTCCTGCCTGGCTGACGGAGGGCAGGTAGCGGGTGGCGATGTCCATGGCCCCCTGCTCGGGCAGCGACTGCGGAAGCAAGCTGCGCTGGAGGGCCATGGTGGAGGTGTGCTGCCGCTCGGGGCGGCTGGCGCTGTGGATGCTGGTGGCCGCCTTCGCGGCCAGTTGCTCGGCCAGCCACAGATCGTCCGCGTCGAAGGGGTCCGGGCGCTGATGCCGCCCGAACAGGGCCACACCGAACGAGGTGTCGCCGGACCGGATCGGCACCACCATCAGCGAGTGTGTGCCGCTGTCGCGGATCCAGGCGGCCTGCGGGTCGTCCTGAGCCCAGTGGATGACGGCGTCCTCGCCGCCCGAGTGCACCGCGGCCCGGCCCTCGGCCAGGCACCGGGCGAGCGGCGACCCGGCCGCGCAGCGCCGCGGTCGGTCCAGGGGCCGGGGCGCGGGGTGCTGCTCGGTCACAGCCTGCACCGCGACGCGGCTGAGAGTGAGGCCCACAGCCGACCAGGAGGGGGGCGGCTGGCCGCGCCGGGGGGTGTCCAGCAGGTCGACGGTGCAGGTGTCGGCGAGTCGCGGGACCGCGACGTCGGCGAGCTCCTGCGCGGTGCGATGCGTGTCGGGGCTGGTACCGATGCGCCGTCCCGCGTCGCTCAGCAGCCGCATCCGCTGCTGGATGAGCTGCTCGGGCGGATGGGAGTGTGCCGTCAGGGATACGGCTCGTACCTGGCCGGCGGAGTCGACCAGCGGCGCGAGACCGCCCTGCCAGGTGCGCCGCGGGTCGACGGGGTCCAGGCAGAGCGGGAGGTCCTGCGGCTCACCGCCGTCGAGGATCCCCCGCATGCTCGTCTCGGCCTCGTGACTGGCCGGGTGCGGCACGATGTCGGGCAGGCGCAGCCCGCGCATCGTGTCCTCGGTCAGGGACAGCGCGCGCTCCATTCCGGCGCTGGCCCGCACCAGTCGCAGATCCTGGTCGAAGACCGCGAGAAGGCAGGGAGAACGGTCGAAGGCCCACTCCCCCAGTGCTCTGTCACTGTCGGGATGCGACGGGCTGGTCACCGCGGACACGATCAGCCACTCGGCACCCGTGCCTCCCGGTACGGGGCGTAGGTGCGCCAGTACGTGCCGCTCCACCTGGTAGCCGTCCCGGTGGCGCAGTACGACGGCGCCGCCCCACCGCCGACGTGCGGCTGCTTCCCGCCACGCCCGGCCGACGGCCTCGCCCGGAACGTCGGCGAGCAGACGTACGACCTCGTGTCCCACGACCTCCGCGGGCCGGTAGCCCAGCAGCAGCCTGGCACCGTCGCTCCATCCCGTCACGACGCCCTGCTCATCGACGGTGGCCGTAGCGGAGTAGGCCCGAGGAGGCACAGCGTGTGCGTGAGCCTGCGCCTGCTTCCTGGGAGGGGTGGGAAGTCGCTCCATCGCCGCTCATCCTTCGACGAACCTGCCCGGCCGAGGCCCTCTAACCAGCATGATCCCGACGGCCACGGAGCACCAGTCCGCCGCCGGGGGGCCTCGGGCGTAGGCGCGAACCCCTCGCCGGCGCCCCCAGGGGGCCCTGTGACACGCCTGTGACAGTCGACGGACACCGTGATGACGTCGGCCGATCAAAGTATTTGGAAACGGACAAATTGCAGTTTTCGGGCATGTGTCTTGCTTCCGTCGACGTGAGCAGCGATGACCGAGCCGATCTGTCAGAGGAAACCTCATGAGCCTCACCGCTACTACGCAGCACGACGAAGACACCGTGCCCGCGCTGGCCCCGCGTGAGCGAGAGACCCTGCAGCACATCGCCGCGGGTCACACCTACCTGCAGACGGCTCGTCACATGGGACTGTCCAAGCACACGGTCGACGCCTATCTCCGCCGCATCCGCGCCAAGCTGAACATCAACAGCACCGCGGAACTCACCCGGCTGGCCATCTCCCTGGGCCTGTGACAGCAAGGCGGGCAACTGTATGACTTCGACCCTCATACGGGTGAGTTGACGCAGGGGCACCCGGGGCAGCCGCCTTCCTGACCGCTACGAAGATCACACGTAGCCGATGGCTCTGTGTCTCGCTAAGGAGAAGCCCGTGGCTGACGCGCCGCCTGCCCCGCCCCCACCTGCACGGTCCGGGCCGGAGGCGGTACTCCGGGGCGAGATCGCCCGCTGTGTCCGCCCGTGCGGAGCCGGAGTCCCGGTGCTCACAGAAGCATGCGCGGCCGCGCTCGACCCGCCGGGCAAGCTGCTGCGGCCCCTGCTGCTGGTGTACAGCGCCCTGGCCGTCGGCGGGGTGCTGGAGCAGGTGGTGCCCGCGGCGGCGGGGCTGGAGTGCGCCCATGCGGGGAGTCTCGTCCACGACGACCTCATCGACCGCGACGCCGTACGCCGGGGCCGCGCCGCCGTCCACACGCGGTTCGGTCCCGGGACCGCGGTGGTGGCCGGCAACTCACTGTTCTTCGCCTGGTTCGATGCCCTCGCCGAATGCGCCGACCGTGGCGTACCGGCCTCCCGCATCGTCACGGCGATGCGGGTCCAGGCCCGTGCCGGGCGCGAGGCGTGCGAGGGCGCGGCCCGGGAGCTCGTACAGACCGGGGACCTCGGCATCCAGGTCGAGGAGTATCTGGAGATGGCGCGGCTGAAGACGGCGGTACTGTTCTCGGCGGCCTGCCGCATCGGTGCCGCCCTCGCGGGCGCCGGTGAGGACGAGGCCGCGGCGCTGACCGGCTACGGCGAGGCGCTCGGCATCGCCTACCAGATCCATGACGACCTGCTCCCGTACACCGGCGGCCTGCCGGGCAAGCCGTCCGACAGCGACCTGCGCAACCAGCGGCCCACCCTCCCCGTTCTGCTCGCCCGTGACCACGCAGGGCCGGCGCAACGCGAACAGCTCGCCCGTGCCTTCACCACCGCGCCGGACGAGCGGACCGGCAGACGGATCCGGGAACTGGTCGCCACGACCGGTGGCCTCCACGCCGCGGGAGAGCTGGCGCAGAAGCACATCCGCCGGGCCCTCGCCCACCTCGACGCTCTGCCCGACACCCCCGCCCGTGACCGCCTCCGCGCATTCGCCGTCGACGGCACGGCCCGGACCCGCTCCGGCACCGAAGGCATCAAAGACATCGAGGCCCCCGCAAGCGAGACCCGTACCTGACGACGGACACCGGCCCGCAGGCTCCGCCCCGGCGCCCGGCGCCGTCCCGCCGCGGTCGACCGGGCAGCCAGGGCTCACGCCGGTGCTGCTGGTCGAACCGACCTTGTGAACATCGGGACAACCCCAAGTACCGCCCGTAACAATGGGCATACGCGCGGCAGTGTGACGACGGGGGCGTGCCATGGAAGGCGTGGTGGATTTCGAGAACAGTCCGGTCATGCCGAGCTCCGAGTGGCACGCCAGGATCGAGTGCGCGGGTCAGGTCGTCGGTGCGGGCTTCCTGGTGACCCCTGACAAGGTTCTGACCTGTGCTCATGTCGTGCACGGCAGTGCCGAGTCGGCGGTGGCCGTGTCCTTCCCGCAGCTCCCCGCCTCCCCTCCCGTTCCGGCGCGCGTCGTCGTGCACGGCGGCTGGTCCGGCGGCGTCACCGATGCCGGGGACATCGCCGTCCTCGAACTGGACCGCCCGGTGTCACTCGCCCCGGCCGCCTTCGCGCCTCCCGGGGCCGAGCGCGGAAGTCCCTCACCCGAACTGGTCGCGTACGGCTTCCCGGAGGGGTCCGACGAGGGAGTGCTCGCCTCCTACCGTGCCGTGCCCGGCCCGCTGATCCTCGGCGAGTGGGTCCAGTTGGAGGCGTTCACGGCGCACGGCCAGCCGCTGGCGGCGGGGTTCAGCGGCGCGGCGGTGGCGCTCGCCGACGGCACGGTGGTCGGCATGGTCTCGGCCATCACGACCGCCCCGGGCGTCCTGGTCGGGCGGATGCTGCCCACCCGGGTCCTGCAACGCTACTGGCGCGACCTGCGCAGCCTGGTCCCGGAGTCGCCGCGCGCGGCCGCCGACCGGGCACGGCTGCGCGAGCTGGTCGAGAAGGCGGTCCGCGCGGGCCTGGAGTGCGATCCGGTGCGGCTCTACAACGCCGCCGCGGGCGACTACGACCCGCCCGCACCGCAGGACGGGTTCGACTCGCTCCGGTCGGCGGCGCTGTTCGTCCTGTGCGAACTCGACGGACGTGAGGCCAAGGACACCGTGACCCGGTTCGCCGACCGGCTGGAGGCCCTGCTCGGTGCCGGTGATCCGCAGGAGTCGGGGCCCGACTGGTCGCCCATTCTCGTCGAGTTGGGTCCCAGCGGCGAGGGCGAGGGCCAAGTGCGCGTCGAGGTCTCGGCGTTCAGCGAAGGCCGTCGGCACCCGGTCGCCTCGGACACCGTGCCCCGTACCCGGCTGAGTGCATACGTCCAGGACCGCATCGAGGCAGCCATCCTTCATCTCACGCCCGGGGCGGATGAGTTGATCACATTTTCCCTGCCCCGCGACTGGCTCCACTGGCCCGTCGACACCTGGGAGAGCGACCCCGACGACGAGCTTCCGCTCGGCTGCGTCCATCCGCTCGTCGTCACCGACCACGCGCGCCGCAAACCGACGGCCCGGAACGACCTCACCAAGGCGTGGAACCGGCTCGACTCCGCCACCGGCTGCCGGATGGAACGCGTCGAGTGCGGGGGATCAGTCGGCCCCAAGCAGCTCCTGAACAGGCTCTGGCAGGCGGACGCATGCCTCGCGGGCTTCGCCACGACTCCCCAGACGACCCGCACCCGCGGTCACTTCAACAAGTCGGTCACCGCACCGGCCCCGGTCATCGCCTGGTCGCGCAACGGCTGCGGCAGCGGGGAGACCGGAGAAGGGGACGCGTGCGCGGGCGACTGCGCCGGAACGGCGTTCCTGGACCGGCTCGACGAGCGGGTCGCCGACGTGCCGCCCGCCGAACTCCCGCTCCACATCCGCGAACTGCGCCGTGCCGCCTACACCACGGACGACCCGGCCGGACACTGGGCCGAGGGCATCCAGCTGCTGTGGGACGACCCACGCCGTTTCACCGACCCGCACGCCACCGCCGCCCACTCCCGCTCACCCGTCGCCTGAACCCAGCCCCGGAGAACCGAACCGGAGACCGCCCATGCCGCACTGGTCCGTCTACACCGGCAACAGCGAGCCGCACGACGGCATCGAGCAGTTGCCGGCCCCGCCGCCCTGGCGGGCGTTCGACGGCGGCCCCACGCTGCCGCCGCCCCGCGACAACGACGACGGAGCGGCCGTCTCACCCGACCGGGTGCACCGCGCCCGCACCTATGTCGCCACTGCGCAGAGCGTCCAGCTCGTCAACGCGGCGCTCTGTCTGCGCCGCCCGCTGCTGGTCACCGGACCGCCCGGCACCGGCAAGTCCTCGCTGGTGTACGCGGTGGCGCGCGAACTGTGTCTCGGCCCGGTCCTGCGCTGGAACATCACCAGCCGCAGCACGCTCGCCGACGGCCTCTACCAGTACGACCCGCTGTCCCGGCTCTACGCCGCCCGTCCCGGCGCCGGTGCCGACGCACCGCACCATGGCGCGGGCGGCATCGAGAACCACCTGCGCCTGGGCCCCCTGGGTACCGCGCTGCTCCCCCACGACCGCCCCCGCGCGCTGCTCATCGACGAGATCGACAAGAGTGACCTCGACCTGCCCAACGACCTGCTGAACGTCCTGGAGGAGGGGCAGTACGAGATCCCGGAGCTGGTCCGCTCCGCGCGCTACGCCGACGACGGCGACACGGCCGACGTCCTGGCGGACGGCACGGACCGCCCGGTCACGATCAGCCGCGGCCTCGTCCGCTGTCGCGCCTTTCCCTTCGTCGTGCTGACCAGCAACGGTGAACGCGAGTTCCCGCCCGCCTTCCTGCGCCGCTGCGTCCGGCTGAAGCTGCTCCGCCCCGGCCGGGAGCAGCTCACCGAGATCGTCCGCGCCCATCTCGGCGACCCGGACGACCGGGCGGAGTCCCTCATCCGGGCGTTCCTGACCCGCGCCGGCAGCGGGGAGCTCGCCACCGACCAGTTGTTGAACGCCATCTACCTCACCGGAGTCGCCGGCCTGGACACCGAGTCCCGCGAGGATCTCGCCGCGCAGCTGATGCCGTATCTCAGTGCGGCCGCGGACGGCGATGGCTTCTGACTCCAGGGGCGCCGCTGTGCCGGGAGACGCATCACTCGTCCCCCAGCTCGCCGCCGTGCTGGCAGCCGCCGCTGAAGCGACGGAGACAGCCCACGCATCGGCGCCCGGCGACGGACCGACGCCTAGGGAGCTGGCGGAACTGCTGTGGTTGGCACAGCGGTTGGGCCCCGTCGAGGAACCAGCGGTGGCACCGGCCACGGCACCACCCGTCGCCCCCGCACGGGACACGGAGACCGAGGTCCCGACGGAACAGGGTGCCACCGACGTCGTACCACCGACTCCCCGCGCGCCACAGCCGGACCCCTCACCCGCGACGCCCCCGGACGGCCGAGTCCCCCTGCACATGCCCGCACCCCCCTCGGCCCAGCCCGAGCGTGCCGCCGACGGCCCCTCGCTGCTGGCCCCCGCACCCCCGATGCTGAAGCGACCACTGGCGCTCCAGCGGGCCCTGCGTCCCCTCAAGCGCAGGGTGCCGTCCCCACATGCCCGCATCCTGGACGAGCGTGCGACGGCCGACCGCATCGCCCGGCTCGGAGCGCATCCCGACGCATGGCTACCCGTGCTGCGCCCGGCCCCCGACCGCTGGCTACGGCTGAGCCTGGTGCACGACACGGGCCCCACGATGCCCGTCTGGCGCCCCCTGGTGCGCGAACTGCACACCGCCCTGGCACAGTCGGGCTTCTTCCGCACGGTCACCCTGCATCCGGCCACCCCCGACGGCCGGGCCCGGCACGTCCCCGACCTCGCCGACGGCCGCACCGTCACACTCGTCGTCAGTGACTGCATGGGCCCGCAATGGCGTCCGGGCCCGGCGGGCCGACGCTGGTACGACACCCTGCGGCGCTGGGCGCTCCGCATGCCGCTGGCCGTCGTACAGCCGCTGCCCGAACGCCTGTGGCCGACCACGACCCTGCCCGCCGAGCCCGGCCTGCTCACGGCGCCGGCGACGGCAGCCGCAACCGCGGCACTCGCCTTCGCGCCGTACGACGCGGACGCCCCGCCTCCGCGCGACGGCGCCGTCCTCCTCCCCGTCCTGGAACCGGGCCCGAAGTGGCTCGCGCACTGGGCCGGCCTGATCGCCGACCCGGGCGGCGGCCGGACGCCCGGCGCGGCGGCCTGGCTCCCGCCCGCACCCACCCCTGACACCGAACCCGCCCCGGACATCGCGTCGTTGGCGCCCGACGACCTGTTCCGTCACTTCCGCGCCACTGCCACCCCGGAAGCCTTCCGGCTCGCCGGCCACCTCGCGCTGGCCGTCCCCTCGGTGCCGGTGATGCGCCTCGTGCAGCACACCCTGCTCCGCGACCCGCGCCCTCAACACCTGGCCGAGGTCATCCTCAGCGGCATGCTGACCGCCGTCCCCGGTCCGCCGGGCTCGTACGACTTCCGCCCCGGGGTCCGCGATCTGCTGATGCGCACGCTGCCGCGTACGGCCCGGGAACGGGCACGCGAATTCCTGGCCCAGGTCGGCGGGTTGATCGACGAGCGCGCGGGGTTCGCGGCCGGGGAGTTCCGTGCCCATGCGGGAAGCCATGGGGACGCGCCCTTCGCGACGGTGAGCGAGGAGACCGTACAGCGTCTGGGCGCAGGAGAGGACCAGGCGCGCGAAGGCACGGAGCAGGGGCTGATCGGTGGACGGTACCGGCCGGTGGAGCGGCGGGGGCCGGGGCAGCGGATGTGGACGGCCGTGGATGTGGCCACGGACCAGCTCGTCGCCCTGCACCTGTACCGGGAGCAAACTGCGCCTCAGGACCGGTTCCTGCGCGAGGCACAAGCGCTGGCCGCGATCGACGACCCACATGTGGTGCGGGTCCTGAGCCATGGGGTGCAGGGCGAAGTCCCCTATCTGGTCACCCAGTTCGTGGACGGGGTGACGCTGGCGGAGCTGCAGCGGGGCAGCGGACCGGGGGTGCCCTTCGGGCTGTTCGCTCGTCTCGCCTCCCAGGTGGTCCCCGGGTTGCGCGCCCTGCACGAGCGTGGTCTGGTGCGCGGGCAGACGGGTACGGCCGGCCTGCTGCTTCGCCCTGACGGCACCGTCGTGATCAGCAGGTTCGCCCTGGGCGAGGAGTCCCTGGGCAAGGACGCGACGTCGGACTTCCACGAACTCAACGCACTGCTACGAGACTTGGTGCCGTCCGTGACGACACCCGCGGAGTACAGGGAGCTGCTGGCCGAGATCGGCAACGGCCGGCTGACGGCCGAGGCGGCGGCCCCGCGACTGGCCATGGCGCAGGACCCCGACTCCTGGAGCTTCGGGCTGCTCGGCCCACTGCGGATCACCCTCCCCGACGAGCCGGTCATCACAGTGCCGGTCTCCGAGGCACAGGCCATGCTGTGCATGCTGATTCTCCGGCACGGGCGGCGCGTCACCTACCCGGAGCTGGCCCAGGGCATGTGGGAACAGCCGCCCACGCACCCCGAGGCCGTCCGCCGTATCGATCTGCTGGCCGCCGAGGTACTGAGACGCCTGGGCCCGGGCACCGTCGCCGCCCTCCCGGACGGCTACGCCCTCCATGTGCCCGGTGCGTTCGTCGACGTACTCCACTGCGAGGACCTGCTCAGTGGCGCATCCGGCGCGCCCGGCGAGCAGGACGCCGGTAGCCGACGCGCCGAGATCCGTCGGGCCCTGGATCTCTGGTACGGCCCTCCCCTCGACGGCATTCCCGGTCCGGCCGCCGAAGCGACCCGCGCCCGCGTGCACGCGCTGCGCCTGTCACTGCGCACGGCCGGTGCCGAACTGGACGTGGAACTGGGTCACTTGGCCGGCGCGACGACCGAGCTGGAGGTCCTCGTCCGAGACCATCCCGACCAAGTGCACCTCCGCCGTCTGCACATGCTGGCGCTCAGGGGCCAGGGGCGCATCGCCCAGGCCGTCGCGTCGTACGAGTCGTACGCGGAGCTCCGGGAGCGGGACGGCGACCCGATCGATGGCGCCCTGGAAGTGCTGTACCGAGAGCTGCTCAGTGCGTCGAGCGCATCGCGTGGCTCCGACGACCTTGCCCTCACGTTGCTGCGCGAACTCGTCCAGGCGGCGACGGTCCGTGTTCATCACCCCGCCTCCGGGTACGACTTGGACGAGTCCGCCACATTCATCGCCAGCGGCTTCTTCGCCGCCCCCAACTGGGTGGTGACCTGCGCTCACGTGGCTTCCCGAGCGGTGGGGAACGACGTGACGGTGGTCTACGAAAGCGCACCGGACCGGAGCACGTCCGTCGTCCGCGGCACGGTGGCGGCGATACTTCCGGAACTGGCACTCGTGCGGCTGACAGAGCCTGTCCAGCACGAGTGCGCCTATCTCTCCGAACGCCCCACGGTGTTGCGCCCCGGCGACTGGATGTTCTACGCGGGCTGGGCCGAGACGGACGGCCAGGTGCATCGCCAGCACGGCTCGCTCGCCGTGCAGGGCAGCATCGCCGGCCGGTCCGGTGCCGCCCGGGTGCACCTGGCCGACGACGACCTCCCCCACGGCCTCTCCGGCGGACCCGTGATCGACCCCGTCCGCGGCGAGGTCGTCGGCGTGCTGACGACGCGACCGGATCATGTGCGCGGCGGAACCTGTGTGGGGATCTCCGAGCTGCGCGCCCTGCCGGTGTCCGCGGTGAACAGCGAGCACGCCGACCTCTATCAAGCGGTGTTCCACGCCCACGACCGATACCACCGCACCCGCCGGCGCCAACCCGACATCACCCGCCCCACCTGGGCCGAGCTACAGAACCAACTCGGCGCACGACCCGGCCGGATGCTGACGCCGTACGAGCGCACCGAGCTGCTCGGTCTGCTCGCCGACCTTCCGCCGCCGGTCAGCACCCGCAGTCTGGTCGACATCCTGGCCTCCGTGCAGGAGCGTCGTACGCCCACTCCCCTGCCCGCGCCGCGCGGCTGGCGGGACGGGCTCGGTGTCCTGTACGAGAGCACGAGGAGACGAGAGGCCGTGCTCGAATTCGCGATGCAGGCGATGTCGACGGACCGGGCCGGGGACGGGCCGCAGACTTCCGGTGCCGAGGAAGCGCTCTGGGCGTGGGTGATGCAAGCCGCGCAGCCCCTCGGCGCGGCCTACCGCGAACACCTCGCCCAACAGCGGGTCGAACGGCTCCGGTTTGCGCGGTCCACACAGGCGTCGCGGCCGGGACCGGGCTACCGGACGGGCTCCGGACCACAGCAGCCGACCCGTGCCGAGGCCCGCTCCCCGGGCAGGATCCTGCTGGAACTCACGGGGCGTGGCTTCGAACCCGGCCGCGTGGACTGGCGGATCGCTCTGCTCGACACAACGCGGGATGAGGTACTGCCGCTCGCGGAAGGCTTCCGCACTTCGCTGGAAGCACTTGCTCCCACTCTGGTGGCCCCGCTCGCAGAGGCGTTTCGCCGCTTCGACGAGCCAGGCCACCCCGCGACACTGGAGATCGCCACCCCGGCACGGCTCCTGGACCTGCCTGTCGATGCCTGGCGCCTGGTGCCCAGTGATGACCGTCCTCTGGGAGCCACGCGCCCGATCGTCACGCGTTGCGCAGACGCCCTGCTCGACGAGGACTCCGAATTCGCGGAGGAGCGTCTCGCACGCTGGCGCGCCCTGCACGCCCGTGAGCCCGTCCCGGAGTTGCTGGACTGTGCGGACGGCATCGCGATGCCCCTGCGCGAGGTGGAGTCGTTGCGTGCCCTTCCCCCGACCACGATCCCCGTCCTGTGCGGCAGGAGCCATGGCTACGCCGAGGAAACGGATGCGCTCGGCCGCCTCCTCCTCGCGGGCTTCACCATCGTGCTGTGGCGCCGGCACAGCAGGTTCGCCGGCGCTGACTGCGGGGAGTACCACCGGGGCATCCGCCAGACGGTGGCTTCGATCCGCGGGGTGGCCGAGCTGCCCCAAGCGCTCCTCGATATGCGCGCTCGCACGGCGGCAGGCGATCCGGACGTCCGCTGGTCCGACGGACTGATGCTGATGTACGACGACCCGACCCGGCCGTTGCCGGGGGCGGGCGATCTCCTGGAAGCACCGTGAGCCGCGGACGCGACGAAAACCGGCTTGCGAGCCGTTAGTACGATTTCGTAATATCCGAAATCATGAAGTCCGAGACCATGAAGTCCGAATCCGTGCCACCTGGCCGGTCGGTGCTGCTGACCTTGCAGCGCGCGACCCACGCCACCCTGCAGCTGATCAGCACCGAACTCGTCGACCTCGACCTCACCGCCTCGGAGATCAACGCGCTGGCGAACCTCGCCGACGGCCGAGGCCGCACCGTGTCCCAGCTGGGCGCCGCCGTCGGCATCCGGCCCACCACGCTCACCAGCGTGCTGGACCGGTTGGAACGCCGCGGTCACATCACCCGCGGCACCCGGGCAGGCGACCGCCGCTCGGTACTGATCGAACTCACCGAGTCCGGTCGCGCCACGGCAGCCTTGATCGAGCAGACGCTGGCCGACATCGAGGGCCGCGCGCTGGCGGGCCTGTCTGCCGAGGCGATCGCCGGTTTCCACACCGTTCTGGACGCTTTGGTCGCGGAGGGGATGTGACCACGAGCGGCCACGACGTGAACGAGCAGTCCTCGCCGTTCACGGAACTGATGGCGCAGGTGATGGCCACCGCCGAGCGCTTCGGGCACCGCCAGCACGTCCACCTCACCTGGCTGGCCGTCCGGCGCTACGGCACCGAAGCGGCGGTGGACCTGGTCAGCGACGGCATCCGGCGCACCGCCCGCTACGCAGGTGCCCCGCAGAAGTACCACGCCACCGTGAGTCGCGCCTGGGTCGAGCTGGTGGGCCACCACGCGACCCAGCCGGACACGGCCGACTTCGACACCTTCGCCGACCAGCACCCCGCGCTGCTCGACAAGAAGCTGCTCACGCGCTTCTACCAGCCCTCGACGCTGGCCGGCGCCCGGGCCAGGACCAGCTGGGTCGAGCCCGACCGCACGCCCTTCCCCTGGCAGCACACTGACGCGTGAGTCGCCGGCGGCTGTGCGCTCCGCTTCCGATTCGTTCATCGTTCACACGACACTCACCCATCGTAGGGAGCCCGTTCGGCCCGTGTCGGAAGGGTCCTGGCGGCCTGTCAGACCGATCCCAGGACGGACTTCGTGATCGAATCACGTGTTCCCCGGTGGCGCCGTAGCCTCTGTCTTCTCCTCACCGCAGTTGTCGGCCCGACGCTGGTCGTCGGCGCCCTGACGGCGTCGCCGGCCCAAGGACGGGTCGACGGGCTCGGCCTACGACCCGAGCGTGTACAGCGCGCACACGGGCGGGGTGTTCTTCGTCGGCGTCGAAGGCACCGGCATGATCTACGGTTACGTCCTCCAGGACTCGGGCGCCTTCACTCGCGTCGCGTCCATCAGCAGCGGCATGGCCGGCGTCATGGAACTGCAGTGGGAGCCGCAGGCTTCGCGTCTGTGGGTCGTCTGCGACGACACCTGCGGCGGTCAGCACCGCACCATGCAGGTCGATGCGTCCGGCGCCTTCGCCACCACGGCGATCTACAACCGGCCCACCGGCATGGCCAACCTCAACAACGAGGGCTTCTCGGTGGCCGGAGCCGATGAGTGCGTCGGCGGCTCCAAGCCCGTGTTCTGGGCCGACGACAGCAACGACAGCGGTCACGCACTGCGCAGGGGCACCATCACCTGCTGAACCCACCGCACGACCGCGGCCCCGGCCGCCCTCTCGCCGGGGCCGCGGTCCCTACCACGCACCGTTCGACCGCCGCGCGGATGCGCGGGTTGTCGCAACCTGGGGAGGCACGGTGGGGCTGGGAACGGTGGCGGTCACGGGCGCGGCGGGGAACATCGGGTCCGTGGTGCGCGAGGCGCTGCGGGGCGAGGCGGCGCGCCTGGTCCTGGTCGACCGGGTGCCCTTGACGCCGCAGGCCGAGTACGAGACCGTCCACACCGTCGATCTGAGGGACGCGGCCGCCGTGGAGTCGGCGCTCGCCGGGGCCGACCGCGTGCTCCACCTGGGCGGTGTTCCGGACGAGGCGCCGCTTGCCGATCTGCTCGAAGCCAACGTGCTCGGCACCCATCACGTCCTGGAGGCGGCGCAGCGCACGGGGATCGGGCGGGTGGTGCCGGCCGGCAGCAATCGCGTCACCGGCATCTCGCGACCTGGCTGAGCCCACGCGACGTCGTCGGCTACCTGCGCGCCGCACTGACCGCCCCGCCGGCCACCCGCTTCGCCACGGTGTACGCCGTCTCCGCCAACACACGCCGCTTCTGGGAGCTCCCCGACCCGGCCGTACTGGACTACCCCCCCCCGTCGACGACGCCGAACTCCACGCCGCGGACATTCCCGGAGCGGACCTCCCTGCCGATCCGGCCGCGCTCCAGGCCGGTCCCTATGCGCGGCCCGAGTTCACCCTCAGGCACCTCAAGGCCTGATCCACTCGCCCCTCACAGGGACGCGGACGCATGAAACGCTGCTCGCGAGCGATGCAACCGTATGGCCCGCTCGTATGTCTCCCCTGGTGAAATCGCTGTCCCCTTGCGAGAAAGATCGGGGGCGTCATGCGCCAGCATCCACGCCGTACGGCCATCGCGGCCGGAATTCTTCTCATCGCCGCCTTCGGCGCCACGGTTCCCGCCTCCGCTGCCCAGCAGTCCCGGCAGGCTCCCGCGACGGCGCTGGTGGTCAACGCCCGTTGGGGCGGGCACTGCACCTACGACCGGCTCGTCATCGACGTCCGGGGCACCATGCCCCCGGTCACCGTGAAACCGGTCAAGGAACTCCGCTACGACGCCTCCGGGAAGAAGGTCCCGCTCGCCGGGAGGTACTTCCTTGAGATCAAGCTCTCCCCCGCCGCCGCGCACAACGAGGCGGGCCAGTCCGTCTACCGAGGCCCCCAGCTGGTGAAGATCAACCTGCCCGCGCTCAAGGGCCTCGCCCTCACCGGCGACTTCGAGGGTACGGTCACCTTCGGAGCCGCTTTCCACACCAAGCCCGCCTACACGACACTCAAGCTCCACTCCCCGGAGCGCTTCGTCCTCGACGTCAGGCACGCCAACCGCTGTGCCTGACCCCGCCTCCTGGCCCTGCCGTCACTGAACGGCAGGGCCTTTCTGCTTGACGGACGGTCCGCAGCTCTGTACGTACATGACAGAGAACTTGGTATGGACCAATCCTGCGCAGCCTCGCGCGCCGCCCCGGCGCCCAACCCCCCAGTGGAGGCAGCAATGCGAAGACCGTCAGCACTCATCGCCCTGTTCATCGGGGCGCTGCTCCTGTTCGTGGCCCAGCCCGCCGATGCCGCGGGATCGGCTACGGCCACCTTCTCCAAGTCCGCTTCCTGGGACGGCGGTTATCAGGGCGCGTACACCGTGACCAACGGCGGCAGCACCACACTGTCCGGCTGGACGGTCGAGTTCGACCTGCCCTCCGGCACCACGGTCGGCTCGTACTGGGACGCTCTGCTCACCCAGAGCGGCAGCCACTACACCTTCAAGAACCGTGAGTACAACGGCACGTTGGCACCGGGCGCCTCCACCACGTTCGGCTGGGTGTCCACCGGCACCGGCACACCCACCAACTGCCGGCTCAACGGCGGCTCCTGCGCAGGAAGTTCGGGCGGCGGCGACACCACACCGCCCAGCGTGCCGACGGGAGTGACCGTCGGCTCGGCGACCGGCTCGTCGCTCACCGTGCGATGGACCGCCGCCACCGACGACTCGGGATCGGTCGCGGGCTACGAGGTCTCACGCGACGGCGGCACACCCGTCACCGTCACGGGAACCTCGTACACCGCCACCGGACTGACGGCGGGCACGAGCTACTCCTTCCGCGTCCGGGCCAAGGACGCGGCGGGCAACGTCTCCGCCTACAGCGCGGCGGCCGGCGGCACCACCACGTCCGGCGGCACCCCGCCGGGCGGTGGCGTACACACCGCGCCCTATGTCGACATGGGCGCCTGGCCCACCCCGAGCATGCCCGAGATGGCCTCCGCGAGCGGGGTCACGAGCTACACCATGGCATTCATCACCGCCTCGGGCTGCAAGGCGATGTGGTTCAACGCCTATGACCCGCGCGACGGCTGGGCCAAGGACCAGATCGACGCGATCCGGGCCGGCGGAGGGGACGTCAAGGTCTCCTTCGGTGGTGCCTCCGGTATCGAACTGGCCCAGGCCTGCGGCTCGGTGGACTCGCTCTACGCCGAGTACAACGCCGTCGTGAACGCCTACGGCCTGACGTACGTGGACTTCGACATCGAGGGCGCGGCCACCGCCGACCCGGCCTCCGTCACGCGCCGTTCGCAGGCCCTGGCACGTCTGCAGCAGGCCCATCCGGGACTGAGGATCTCGCTCACCCTCCCGGTGCTCCCCGAGGGCCTCACCGCCGACGGACTGAACGTGGTCACGTCCGCCCGCGACGCCGGGGTCGACCTCGACGTCGTCAACGTCATGGCCATGGACTACTACCGCGGTGTCGACTACGGCGATGCCGCGCTCCAGGCCGCGCAGAGCACCTTCACCCAGTTGAAGTCCCTCTACCCGGGGAGGTCGGACGCCCAGGTGTGGGCGATGGTCGGGGTGACGCCGATGCTCGGCCAGAACGACGACGGCCATGTGTACGACCAGACCGACGCCCGCCAGTTGGTCGCCTTCGCCCAGAGCAGGCATCTCGGCGAGCTCGCCTTCTGGGAGGCGACCCGCGACCGCAACGCGTGCACGGGTGCCCTGTACCGGTGCACCAACATCACTCAGTCGCCGTACGAGTTCGCGAAGATCTTCGCGGCGTACCGAGGCTGACGCCCCGTCGACGGGTCGGGAGGGACACTCCTGCCACGCCAGGCGTCCAGCCGTCCGGTGTGACAAGGGCCCCTCCCGGCCTGTCGGCGCTGCCGTATGCCGGGGTGGACTGCTCGGGTTGGCCGACCGGTGGGGTACCGACGCGCCGATCGCCGATGCGATGATCGCGGCGATGCCGCTCGCGTCCGGGAGGATGTTGTCGTCGACCTCCTGGTCGCTTCGAGCACACCGCCCACCCACTACGGCAGGAGCCCAGCATGAGCACCGTCCACCATGACGTCACCGAGCTTCCCCCGCCGCGGGTCGAGGAGGTCAGTGACGGGGTGTTCGCCTACATACAGCCCGACGGCAGCTGGTGGATCAACAACACCGGCTTCATCGTGGGCGAGCGCGGGGTGATCAGCGTGGATTCCTGCTCGACGGTGCGTCGTACCCGCGCCTACCTGGACGCCATCTCCTCCATCACCCCGCAGCCGGTACGGACTCTGATCAACACGCACCACCACGGCGACCACACCTTCGGCAACCATCTCTTCGGCGGCGCCACGATCGTCGGACACGAGGCCACCCGGGCGAACGTGCTGGAGTGGGGCGACCCGAAGGCAATAGCTCCGTTCTGGACCGAGGTCGACTGGGGTGACATCGTCCCCGAGCCTCCGTTCCTCACCTACACCGACGCGGTGACGGTCTGGTCCGACGAGCTGCGCGCGGACGTCCGCCACGTCGGTGTGGCCGCCCACACGACGAACGACTCGATCGTCTGGCTGCCGGAGCGGAAGCTGCTCTTCAGCGGTGACGTGCTGTTCAACGGCGGCACGCCGTTCCTCCTCCAGGGGTCCGTGGCCGGTGCCGTCCAGGTCCTGGAGGAAGTGATCAGGCCCCTGGGAGCGACGACGATCGTTCCCGGGCACGGCGGTGTCGCTGGCCCCGACCTCATCGACGACGTGCTCGGCTATCTGCGGTTCGTGCAGACCACCGCCCGTTCCGGCCGTGAGGCCGGGCTCACGCCGCTGGAGACCGCCCGCGAAGTGGATCTGGGCCCCTACGCCGACCTGCTCGACCGCGAGCGTATCGTCGGCAACCTCCACCGGGCGTACGCCGAGTTGGAGGACGGCCCCCTCGGCCGGCCCATCGACGTCGCCGCGGCGATCGCCGACATGATCGCCTACAACGGCGGCCGTCCCCTCACCTGCCTCGCCTGACCCCGCACCCCCGATCTCCAAGAACGTGGGTCGTCTCGCCCCTCGTCGCCGCGTCCACGGACAGCCCCCGGCGACGCGGGGCGGACCCGGGATCCGGACGGAACGGGCCGACGGCCAGGGCCACTTCGACCAGACAGGGAGCCCTCCTGGTGGGACACACCACGCCCGGCGAGTGGGACACGCACTACGCGAGCGGCAAGAGCTTCCGGCCCCTCGGCGACGCCGAACGCCGACTGCTGGCCGAGCATGCCCCGGCCGCCCCGGGCGGCCTCGCCCTCGATGTCGGCTGCGGGCTGGGCGAACTGGCCCGCCACCTCGCCGCCGGCGGCTACCAGGTCGACGCCATCGACTACGCCCCCGCCGCACTCGCCCAGGCCGAAGCCCTGAACACCGCCGCCACGGCGGTCACCTACCGGCCGGCCGACATCGAGCGGGACGGCCTCGACGATCTGCCCCACCCCGCCTACGACCTCATCACCTTCCGCCTCAGCTGGGCCTTCGTCCGGGACCGCACCCGCATCGTCAACCGGCTGCGCGAACTCCTGCGCCCGGGCGGCACGCTCTGCGTCATCACACCCCTCAGCGAGGCCGTGCCGGACAGCCGCCAGGACATCGCCCTCGACGAGGAGGAGATCGGCCTGCTCCAGGAAGGCTGGACGTTCGCCGAGCGACACGACGCGGACGGGCTCGCCTTCGTCGTCCTTCGTGACCCCGCCGCCACGCGGGTCACCTGCGCCGACAAGGGGCGGCCTGCCGCGCACGCCCTGACCGGGGCCGGTGTCGTCGTGACCGACTCCGCGGGGCGGATCCTGCTGGGCCGGTCCACCCGGCGCGGTGTGTGGGAGCTGCCCGGCGGCAAGAACGACGGCGACGAGGACTTCCTCGACGCCGCCGTCCGGGAGCTGGAAGAGGAGACCGGGCTGCGGGCCGACCGCGCCGACGCACGGCTGTCGGCCCTCCTGATGGACTCCGTGCACGGCATCCCCCGGGTGACGGCCGCCGTGCGCGTCACCGCCTTCAGCGGCGAACCGGCCGTGACCGAACCGCACTTGCTGAGCCGCTGGGAGTGGCACGAGCTCACCGACCTGCCCGCGCTCGCTCAGCCGCTGTTCACGCCGAGCGCGCATGTGATCGACACCTTCTGGCCCGGTCTGCTGCCCGATCTGCCGCCCGTCCACCGCTACCCGATCGCGCCCGCCGAAGTACCCGAGCCCGCCCAACAGGCCCTGGAGGCGGCAGCCTTGCGGCAGGCGATGGCCGACCGGCTGCTGGCCGACGGCCGGATGGACGCCGGCGGCACGATCGAGGCTGCCGTGCGGCGCGTGCCACGTCACCGCTTCCTGCCCGGCGTCGCGCTCGACGAGGCCCATGACGCGTATCGGGCCCCGGTCACCAAGCGCACCGTTCGCGGGGCGCCCACCAGCAGCGTGTCGGCGCCCTGGCTGCAGGCCGAGATGATCCGCGACGCCGCCCTCCGCCCCGGCGACACCGTGGTGGAGATCGGCTCCGGCGGCTACAACGCCGCCCTCGTCCAGGAGGTCGTCGGCCCCCATGGGACCGTGATCAGCATCGACATCGACCCATGGGTCACCGAGCGCGCCCACCGCTTCCTCACCGAGACCGGCTACCACCGGGTCCGCGTCCACCTCGGCGACGGCGAGCAGGCCCCGGCCCACCTCGTGGCGGCCGGGAGCGTGGACGCCCTCGTCGTGACCGTCGAGGCCCGCGACATTCCGCCCGCCTGGGTCGACTGCCTCACCGAGGGCGGCCGTCTCGTCGTCCCGTTGCGCATCCACGGCCACACGTGGTCGATCCCCTTCACCAAACGCGGCGGAGTGCTGATCGCGGACACATACACCGTGTGCGGGTTCGTGCCCCTCCAGGGTCCCGGCTACCGCGGCGACGTCGTCACCCGGCTCCGCGGCGGCGAGATCACCGTACGGTTCGCCGACGGCACCCCTGCCGACACCAGCCGCCTCGATGCCGCCCTCGACATGCCCCGTACCGAACGCTGGACCGGCGTGACCATTCCCGGCGACGTGCCCTTCGACATGCTCCTGCTGTGGCTGGCGAACCACCTCGGTGACGGCTTCGCCCGCCTCGCCGTCGACGCCGACCTCGACACCGGCCTCCTCCACCGCTCCGGCGGCTGGGACAGCGCCGCGCTGATCCGCGACGACTCCCTCGCCCACCTCCTCACCCGCACACTCGTGACCGATGGCTGCGGCACCGGCGTGGCGGAGTTCGGCATCCATGCCCACGGCCCGCACGCCGACGCCCTCGCCGACGCGATGGCCGACCTGGTCGTCGCGTGGGACCGCGAGGCCCGCAACACCAGCCCCCGACTGCAGGTGCACCCCGCGGACAGCCCTGACGGGGAGCTGCCTCACGGCCACATCCTGAACAAGCCGCGCAGCCGGCTCCTCTTCACCTGGACGTCCAGGACGCGCCGAAGTGGCGCATCGGACCTACGGTGAATCTGAGAGGGGTCAAGCCGAACGCGTACTACGAAGGAAGCCGCCATGCAGGAGCACTACGTGTGGGTGACGACGCGCCGCATTCAGCAGGGCACGCTGGAGGAGTTCGAGAGGGCGTGGCGCCCGGCCCCCGCCCCCAAAGGGCTGCGCCGCGCTTTCGCGTACTGGTCCGAGGACGGTCAGGAGATCACCGGGGTGTCGTTCTGGGAGTCCCAGGAGGCATGCGATTCATGGCGGACCTCGGATGCGGAGGAGCAGCGACGGGCGGCCATGGCCCCCTACGTCGTCGAGGAGAGCGAGGGCTTCTACCGCGGCCGTGAACTCACCCTCCCCGGCGCCGGGCACGGGTGAACGCGGGTGAACGCGTTGCCCGGCGGCTCAGCCGCGAACGAGCCTGGTGTGGACACATGAGCGAGATCGTCGTCGTGTACGAGCTCGACAAGCCGGTGTCGGGGCATACACCCGTGGCCGGCTCGCCCGACGCGGAACGGCTCCCCCGTCGGGTGCACGCCGCGCCCGCCGCTCCTGGCAGGCCCGATGCCGCGGGACCGCGGACGCTGTGCGGCAAGGACACCTTCGCCATGGAGAGGGCCCCTGGGCATCCGTCCGAGAGCCCTGGGGCTCCCTGGTATCCCGCCGAGTACGCGTCCGTCGTCTGCACCGACTGCGATGCCGTCATGGAGATCTGAACCTTCGCGTGTCCTCAGCGCGTCCTGCGTTCCGCGTACGCCCGGTACTCGTAGCCCGACCCGCTTCCCTCCGCGGCCACCGCCTTCTCCACGAGGTCGTGGTCCGGGGACAGGCGGCACGCCGGGTCGGTGCGGGTGGCGTCCCCCGTGAGCGCGAAGGCCTGGCAGCGGCAGCCGCCGAAGTCCTCGTCACGGCGCGGGCAGCTGCGGCACGGCTCGCGCATCCAGTCCGTGCCGCGGTACTGGCCGAAGGCGCCGGAGTGCTCCCAGATCCACGCGAGCGGCCGGTCCGCGACATTGGGCGGATCGAGGCCGGGCAGGGTCGCCGCGGCCGGACAGGGCAGCACGGTGCCGTCCGGAGCGACCGTGAGCGACACCGCTCCCCAGCCGCCCATGCACGGTTTCGCGACCCCGTCGACGTAGTCCGGTACCACCCAGACGAGTTCGGTGCGTCCGGCCAGCCGCTCCCGCCACCGTGCCACGGTCTCCGCCGCGCGGCGCAGCTGGTCGCGGCTCGGCATGAGCGCGGCACGGTTGCGCAGGGCCCAGCCGTAGAACTGGGTGTTGGCCAGCTCGATCCGGTCCGCGCCCCACTCCAGCGCCAGTCGTACCAGGGCGTCGATCGCGTCGAGGTTGTCGCGGTGCAGGACGACGTTGACCCCCAGGGGAAGGCCTGCCTGCCGGATCAGCGCGGCCGCGCGTTCCTTGGCGGCGAAGGACCGGCGCCCGGCGATCCGGTCGGAGGAGACGGGGTCCGCGTGCTGGACCGACAGCTGTACGCTGCGCAGTCCGGCCGCCAGGAGCGCGGTGAGCCGGGCCCGGTCCAGTTCCAGCCCGCTGGTGATGAGCTGCGTGTGGATCCCCGCCGAGTCCGCCGCGGCGACGATCGTCTCCAGGCCGTCCCGCAACAGCGGCTCCCCGCCGGACAGATGGGTGCTGACGACGCCCAGGTCCCCGGCCTGTCGCATCACGTCCACCCACTGGTCCGTGGACAACTCGCGTGAGCGGCGGGTCAGTTCCAGCGGGTTGGAGCAGTACGGGCAGCGCAGCGGGCAGGCGTGCGTCAGCTCCGCGAGCAGGGCCCAGGGGCGTGGCACGCGGCTCATCGCAGCCAGCCCTCGGCCCGCATCCGGCCGAGGAACACCGGAACGTCGGTGGCCACCGGGGATCCGGGGAAGCGTGCACCCAGGTCGCCGACGATCCGCCGGACGTCGCGCTCACCGTCGCACAGGCGGAGGACGGTGCCTGCCTGCCCGGTCAGCACCACCACGCGTTCCGGCATGACCAGCAGATCGGTGCCGCGCACCCGGTCGTGCCGCAGCGTCACGGCAGGGGCGAGTCCGGGGCGCCAGTGCGGCGCGGCTCCCGCCGTCATGAGCGGGTCTCCCGCGGTCCTTGGTCCACGGAGTCCAGCAGGGACCACAGGACGTCGCATTTGAACGCGAGCGCCGCCAAGGCCTGTTCCTGTTCTGCCCTGCCGCGTGCCCACTTCAGGACCAGGGGCAGCGCCTCACCGCTGTCCCGTCGGCCCTGCCGGACGCGTGTGCGGAAGTAGGCCAGGCCGTCGGGGTCGATCCACGGGTAGTGCCGCTCGAAGGCCTCGATGCGCCGCTGCATCAGGTCCGGAGCGGCCAGTTCGGTCAGGGAAGCTGCGACCGCCTCCAGTGGTGAGCGCAGTCGGCAGAAGTTGACGTATCCGTCGACGGCGAGCCGTACCCCGGGCAGCACGTCCGCGCCGGACAGCAGTACGGTCCGGTCCAGGCCGGCGGCATCGCCCAGCCGCAGCCACCGTTCGATGCCGCCCTCGCCCTCCTCACGGCCGTCGTGGTCCTCGATCCTGCGCAGCCACATGCGCCGCAGGTCGGGGGAGTCGAACTTGGCGGTGATGAGGGCGTCCTTGACCGGGATGTGCCGCTGGTAGTGGAAACGGTTGGTGATCCAGCGCCGGAGCTCCGCCGGGCTCAGACGTCCCTCGTGCATGCGGAGGTTGAACGGATGGCGGTCGTGGTAGTGCTTTTCGGCCACCACCCGCAGCCGTTCCTCGAACTCCTCGCGGCTCCACGGCCGCAGGGCCTGCGCAGCCGTCATGGCGTGGTCTTCTTCCGTCGGCGTCACGTCCGCGGCGGCCCTAACGGGTGGCCAGCGAGTACGCGGTGACTTCCAGGGCGGTGTCGACGACTACGTAGTCGGGTCGCTCCCAGGCGCCCTCGGCCGTGCTCGGGCGCGGGGCCGCCTCGGTGCGGGCTTCCCGGTCGGGACCGTTCGTGTGGTCCATCGCTTCGTTCGGCATGTCGCCTCTCCTTACGGTGGGCGGTGGGGCCCCCACCGCAGCATCCGGAGTCTTTGCAGGTCGGGCAACCGGGGGGCGGCCAGACGGGTGTCCCTTCGGACCTGTCCCGGCCTCCGTGCGGCAAGGCCGACCTACGCTCCGGGTGAACTGCCGGTTCCGCCTGGAGGATGCACCTTGCCCACTGTCGCGATGCCCCGAAGGACCCCCGGGAGAAGGCCGCTGCGTACGGCAACCGCCATCGTCGCCATGGTCGTCGGCCTGCTCGCGCTGGCCGAGCACGGAAGCGGCGCGTCCCGCCTGCCGGGACCGCGCGCCGCCACGGAACCGGGCGACGTCACGAGCGTCTCGACCGGGTGGACCACCCCCTGGGGCGTCAGCTGGCTGCCGGACGGCTCCGCGCTGGTCGGTGAGAGCGAGACGTTCAAGATCTACCGGCTCAGCCCGACCGGCGAGAAGATCCTCGTGGGGTCCGTCCCGGAGACGGTGACCACCCGGCAGGAGGACGGTCTGCTGGGCCTCGCCGTGTCCCCCCACTGGGCGGAGGACCACTACGTCTACGTCTTCCACACGGCCGACGAGGGCAACCGGATCGCGCGGATGACCTGCGACGGGACCACGCTCGGTGACTACCATGCGCTGCTCACCGGTATCGAACGGGGGGACTGGCACAACGGCGGCGGACTGGTGTTCGGCCCGGACGGTCACCTCTACGCGGGGGCCGGGGACGCAGACCAGGATCAACTCGCCCAGGACAAGGACTCCCTCAACGGGAAGATCCTGAGGTTGACCACCGACGGCAAACCCGCGCCCGGCAATCCGTTCGGCACATACGTCTACTCCTACGGGCACCGCAACCCGGAGGGTCTGGCGTTCGACTCCGCGGGCCGTCTGTGGGCGTCCGAGTTCGGCCCGGACTCGAACGACGAGCTCAACCTCATCGAGCCCGGCAACAACTACGGCTGGCCCACCTGCGTCGGGCCCTGCGACACCGCGGGAATGACCAATCCCAAGGCCACCTGGTCCGTCAGCGACGCATCCCCGAGCGGACTCGCCTACGCCGACGGCAATCTCTACATGGCGGGCCTGCGCGGCCAGCGCTTGTGGCGCATCCCCGTCAGCGGCACCGACGTCGGCACACCGGTGGCGTACTACCAGGACAAGTACGGCCGCCTCCGCGCTGTACAGAAGGTTCCGGGCAGGGCCGCGCTGTGGCTCTTCACGGGCAACACGGACCACAACGGCACCCAGCCCGACGGCTCGGACCAGGTGCTCGAAGCGGCTCTGAAGCCTACGGCGCCCTGATCCGAGGTCATTGCCGAGGTCATTGAAGTCGCTCCGCGATGTGGTCGCCGACGCGCAGGGCGTTGGCCATCGCGGTCAGGGAGGGATTGACCGCCCCGATGCTCGGGAAGAAGCTCGTGTCGACGACGTAGAGGTTGTCGAGGTCATGGGCCTTGCAGTTGACGTCCAGGGCCGAGCTTGCGGGGTCGCTGCCGAAGCGGACCGTGCCCGCCTGATGCGCGGTGGCACCGATGGGCATCCCCTTGTGCAGGTAGATGCTGCGCGACAGCAGATGGTGTTCGTGCATGCCCAAGTGGCTGAGCATGTCCTGCAGTTTGTGCCGCAGACGTTGCAGCCCGGCGATGTTGTTCTTCTCGTCGAGGGCCAGGTGGATGCCGCCGTCCCGGTCCAGGGTGACGCGGTTGTCGGGGGTCGGCAGGTCCTCCCCGCACAGCCAGAAGTCGACCGCGTGGTGGGCCAGTACCTCGAACGGCATGTCGGGGGTCACGGCGCCGGCCCAGCGGGGTGCTTCGCCGTGGATCTGCTCGGCGTCGGACTTGCCGAGCATCTGGATGCCGCCGAGGGGGTATTCCCAGTCTTCGGATCCCAGGTACCAGTCGTGCAGCGCCAGGGTCTTCTGGAACTTGGTGTCGTTCGGTTCTCTGGACACGGCCATCAGCGCCAGGTTGTTGTGCCGCATGTAGTTCCGGCCCACCACGTCCGAGCTGTTGGCCAGGCCCTGCGGGTGCCGGTCGTTGGCCGAACGCAGCAGCAGGACCGCGGAGTTGACGGCGCCGCAGGCCACGACCACGACGTCGGCGCTGAACTTCACGGTCGAAGGGTCGCCGTCCCCCACGGTGGCGACGACCGAGGTGACGCTCCGGCCGTTCGCATCGGTTTCCAGGCGCCGCACATCCGCATGAGTGATCATCTCGACGTTGGGGCGTTCGAGGGCGGGATCGACACAGATGACCTGGGCGTCGGACTTCGCGCCGACCAGACAGGGGAAGCCGTCGACGCGGTCGCACCGGATGCAGGCGCTGGTGTGCACGGCCCGGCCCCGGTCGTCCTGGCTGAGGTTCACCCCGATCGGGAGGTGGAAGGGGTGCAGGCCCTGCTTCTCCAGGTCGTGGCTGAGCTGCTGGATGCGGGGCTCGTGCTGGACCGGCGGGTAGGCGTACTGGGCGCTGGTGGGACCGCCGGTGGGGTCTTCACCGTGCCGACCGTGCACGAGGTAGAGGTGTTCGGCCCGGGTGTAGTAGGGCTCGAAGTCCTCGTAGCGCAGCGGCCAGGCGGGCGAGATGCCGTCATGGTGACGGAGTTCGCCGAAGTCCTCGGGGCGCAGCCGGAAGAGCGCGGCGCCATAGAACTTGGTATTGCCGCCCACGTAGTAATTCACCTCGGGCGGGAATTGGTTCCCGTTTTTGTCGAACCAGAATTCCGGCGCACGGTATTTCCCTTTGACGAAGACCGCGGTGGAATCCCAGTTGTCGCGTTCGCGGGGAAGATAGTCGCCGCGTTCGAGAAGGAGGATCCGTTTTCCCGTGTCCGCCAGCCGGTGGGCGATCGTGCCACCGCCCGCACCTGTACCGATGACAATGACGTCGTAGTGCTGCGCTTCGGTCATCTCGGCCACCGCCCTCAGGTCCTGGACTCCCACACAAAGGTATCTCCGGGCTGTATTTCCGGCGAGTTGGCCCATTCAAGTGATTCACGGCGCCCGGGTCGCCCGGATGATGCCGTGCTCATACCCTTGACCTGCACAGCTACCGCTGAACGAAGACGGGCCCGACGACATGGACCGTATCGCTACCAGGCCGAAGGTCGTGATCATCGGCGGCGGCTTCGCCGGGCTGTTCGCGGCCCGCGAGCTGCGCCGCGCAGAGGTCGACGTGACGGTCGTCGACCGTGCCGGCCATCATCTGTTCCAGCCGCTGCTCTATCAGTGCGCCACCGGAATTCTGTCCGAGGGGCAGATCTCCGTGCCGCTGCGTGACCTGTTCAAACGCCACCGCAATACCGAAGTGGTCCTGGCCGAGGTGTTCGATTTCGACCTCGCGGGCCGCAAGGTGCTGGCGCGACGGCCGGGCGGGGAGGAGATCGAGCTTCCCTACGATCACCTCATTGTCGCGGCCGGTGTCCATCAGTCGTACTTCGGGCACGAGGAGTTCGCGCGCTTCGCACCGGGTATGAAGACCCTGGCCGACGCACTGGAAATCCGGCGACGCGTGTTCGGCGCCTTCGAACAGGCCGAGACGGCTGCGGATCCCGTCGAACGCAGGCGACTGCTCACCTTCGCCCTGGTCGGGGCAGGACCGACGGGTGTGGAGCTCGCCGGGCAGTTGCGCGAACTGGCCACGCACACGCTCAGGTCCGAGTTCCGCGCCATCGAGCCCGAGGACGCGCGTGTCCTGCTCTTCGACGGCGCCGGGAAGCCGCTGGCGGCCTTCGGACCCAAACTCGCCGCCAGGGCGGCGCGCACTCTGCGGGCTCTCGGAGTCGAATTGCACATGGGCGCTCTGGTGACCCACGTCGACGCCGACGGGCTGATCGCGCGGGACCGGCAGGGCAACGAAACGCGCTACGACGCGGGAACCGTGCTGTGGACGGCAGGGGTGCAGGCTCCCGCCCTCGCCGGCGCGCTGGCGAAGGCCACCGGCGCCTCCTGCGACCGAGCAGGCCGCATCAGTGTCGAACCCGACCTGACGGTGCGGGGACACCCGGAGATCTCGGTCGTCGGCGATCTGATGAGCCTGGACAAGCTGCCGGGCGTGGCGGAGGTCGCCATGCAGGGCGGACTGTACGCCGGACACCGGATCAGACGGCTGACCAACGGGCACGACGCCCCCGGTCCCTTCCGGTACCTCGACCTCGGCTCGGCGGCGTACATCTCCCGGGGCCAGGCGGTGGTCAGCGTCGGCCGTCTGCAGTTCGGTGGCATGCCGGGCTGGTTGACCTGGCTCTTCATCCACATCGCGTTTCTCACCGGCTACCGCAACCGCGTGGGTGCGATCCTCACCTGGGCGCTGGCGTTCACCCGCGGCATCCGCCGCGAACGGCCGTTCATCGGCGCGGCCATCGACGTCCAGCACGACCCGTACACCTGGGCGGGTCGTCCCCCGGGCGGCTAGGCCTTCCCCACGTTTGTGAGCGGCACCGTCACGGCGAGGTGTCGGCCAGGTGGTGAGAGGCGATGGTGGACGGGGACCGGTTCCCGGAGTGTCGCGAGGGAGGCCCGTTGACCAGGTCCGTTGGACATGTGCCGGTGGTGGTCGTGATGGGTGTGTCGGCGTCCGGGAAGTCCACGGTCGGAACGCGGCTCGCGCAGTGTCTCGGCGTGCCGTTCCTGGAGGGTGACGATCTCCATCCGGCCGCGAATCGCGCCAAGATGGCCTCCGGGCACCCTCTCGACGAGGCGGATCGCCGGCCCTGGCTGGCAGCCCTCGCGGCCTGGATCCGGACGGCCGGCGAGGAGCGGGGCGGGGTCGTGTCGTGTTCGGCCCTCAGACGCACGTACCGGGATCAGTTTCGCCGCACGGGGGCGAACGTGCAGTTCATCCATCTGGCCCTGGACCCTGAGGTGGCGGCACGGCGGATCGCCAACCGGAAGGGGCACTTCATGCCCCCGGAACTGCTCGACTCCCAGCTTGAGACCCTGGAGCCGCTGCAGGCCGACGAGCCCGGACTCACGGTCGACGCATCGCTCAGCACCGCGGACATCCTGGACGCGGCGCTGCGCCGGCTCACCCGGCCGGACGCGTAGGTCCGGCTCCTGGGGCGGTGCGGTCACTGGCCCCACGGGGTGATCCCCCAGCGCATGGTGTGCCGATCGCCGGGTTCCAGGGCGACGACCGAGGTCCCACTGGCGAACGCGTTCGGCGGGCACGACATCGGTTCGACGGCGATGGCCCGGCGCCGCTCCGGCTCCGCGAGCGTGTCGCCGGTGTAGATCTGCAGGTAGTCCGCGCCCTCGCCGAGCCAGAGGTCCACGCCGCGCTCGCCGGTGGGATGGGCGAGGCGGACCGACGTGCGTCCGTGTGCGTCTCGTACGAGTGAGCCGAACGGCGTGTCCAACTGCTCGCGGCCGATGGCCCGCGCCGTGCGGAAGTCGTAGGGCGTGCCGGCGACCGGTTCCTCCGCCACCGGGAGGCCCCTGTCGTCCGTGCTCAGCCAGGTCTCCGCCGGGACGGTCAGCAGAACCTCGTCCACCGTCGCCGTACCGACCGTGAGATAGGGGTGCTGGCCGACCCCGTAGGGCGCGGTGCTGTCGCCCCTGTTCCACGCGGTCACGGCCACCTCCAGGCCCCTGTCGCCGACCGCGTACTCCACGTGGACCCGCAGGTGAAAGGGGTAGCCCGGCTGGGGCCACAGGGTGCTCCGGAGCACGGCCCGGTGCCCATCGGACTCGGTCACCTGCCATGAGGTCCAGCGGAGCAGCCCGTGAATGGCGTTCCCGTGTTCCGGTTCGGACAGCGGCAGTTGGAGGTCCTCGCCGTCCCACCGGTAGCGTCCGCCGCTGATGCGGTTCGGCCAGGGCACGAGGATCTGGCCACGGCCGCCGGTGATCCGGTCGTCGGCGCCGAACCCGTGGAGCACCTGCCGCTCGCCGACGGAGTAGGACCGCAGTGTGCCCCCGAGTTCCACCACGACGGCCATGTGGTCATGGTGTCGCAGTGTCAGCTGACGTCCGGTCTGGTTCTCGTGCACCTGTCGAGCGTGCGAATCGCACCGGGACCGAGCAAGCGGGACACATGACCGGCGACGGAATCGAGCCCGGAAGTCGCCCATTGAGGTGATGCACGGACCCATGCGGCAAACACCGTGCCCGATCGGATGAACGCCACGCGCTGTACCGCGGCCGCGGTCGGCAGGGCTGCCTAGCATGCGGTCAGGAGGCTCGGATGGATCTGGTCCACTTCCGGATGGTGACACCGCCCGCGCTCACCCAGCAGACCGTGGACCTGCTGACCGCGGACGGCCGCGTGCTCAACCTCGTGGTCGTGAAGTCGGCGGCTCAGGAGCCGGTCGGGGACGCGCTCGAGTGCGATGTCATGCGGGGCGCCGCGAACGGTGTGCTGGCCGGCCTGCACAGGCTGGGCATCGACCGCGGCGGATCGATCGCCGTCGACGATGTCGACATGATGTTCTCCCAGCGCGCGGAGCGGATCGAGGCGGATCAGCCACGCACGCTCGTGCACACACCGTTGTGGGCGGCTGTCGAGGCCCACATCCGGGCGGAGGGAACCTATCTGCCGTCGTTCTATCTGTTCCTGGTCATCGCCGGACTCATCGGTTCCGTCGGGATCATGACGAACTCGCAGATCCTCATCGTGGCGGCCATGGTGGTCGGCCCGGAGTACAGCGCGATCACGAGCATCGCCCTGGGCCTCGACCGGGGCAACCGTCGCCGGGTGCGGGACGGCCTGCGCGCGCTGACGCTCGGTTTCCTGCTGGCCATCGTGGTCACTCTGGGGTTCGCGGCGCTCGCGCGGGGGGCCGGCTTCCAGTCCGAAGCCTTCGAGCTGGGCCTGCGGCCCGTGTCCCACCTCATCAACACGCCCGACTTCTTCTCGGTGGTCGTCGCCGCCCTCGCCGGTGTCGTCGGCATCGTCTCGCTCACCGAGGCTCGCGGCAGTGCCCTGCTGGGTGTTTTCATCTCCGTGACCACGATCCCCGCCGCCTCGGACATCGCCGTCTCGATCGCCTTCGCCGACTGGCACGAGGCATGGGGCTCGCTGGTCCAGCTCCTCCTCAACATCGTCGTCCTCGTGGTCGTCGGCGTCCTCACCCTGCGTCTGCAACGCCGCATCTGGCGCCGCGCGACGCGACGGACCGCCGCAACGTCCCAGGAGTAGCGGGACCGCCGTCACACGAGTCGGCGGTCGGCCACGGTCACCCAGCGGTCACAGAGCTCATGACTGTCCGGTGACCGAAGAGCGGATAGAACGTTCGGGACCGTCGCGGCGCTCCTGCCGAGCCGGCGCAGGAGCGACAGCGCGACAGCGTGCAACGCCGGTAGATCAGCGCACACCCGCCCGCCACCCCCTCTGACACAGGAGATCAAGCGGATGGCTCATCGGCTCCGGACCTGTACCGCGTTAGCAGCGACCGCCCTGATGGTGGTCGTGTCCAACAGCACTGGCAGAACCCCGGCCGTGCGGGCGGCAGCCGCCACAGCTGCCACGTCGGCCGTCTCCACCCATGCCCCCACCGCCGCGCGCCCGGACTCCGCGCTGCACCCGGGAGACGTCGCCTCTTCGGCGGTGGACGAGCCGCCGCCCGTCGACGTGCTGGTCCATCGCCCAGGGCTGGCCCAGGGAGACCTCTTCGTCACGGCCCAGGGGCAGACCGAGTTCCCGCGCGGGCCGCAGATCATGGACGACCACGGCCGCCCCATCTGGTTCCGCAAGGTGCCGGACGGCAACTTCGCCAGCGACTTCCGTGTGCAGGAGTACCACGGGCAGAAAGTGCTGACGTGGTGGGAGGGCGAGTCCACGAACACCGGTGTCGGCTCCGGCATCGGATACATCGCCAACCAGAACTACGAGATCATCGCAACGGTGCAGACCCCTGATCCCGGCGAGGTGATGGACCTTCACGAGTTCCTGCTGACTCCGCAGGGGACCGCGCTCATCGTCAGCTACCAGCAGAAGCCGTACGACCTGAGCGAGTACGGCGGGCCCAAGGACGGCTCGGTCGTCGACAGTGTCGTCCAGGAGATAGACATCGCCACCGGCAGGAAGGTGATGAACTGGAGCAGCCTGGCGCATGTGCCGCTCACCGACTCCGACTTCCGGCCCGCCCCCGGCAGCACCGTCCCCTACGACTACCTGCATGTGAACTCCGTCGACGTCGACACCGACGGGAACCTGCTCATCTCCGGCAACGGGGCCAGCACGGTCTACAAGGTGGACCGTCGCACCGGCAGGATCATCTGGCGGCTGGGCGGGCGGCACAGCGACTTCCGGCTCGGCGCGGGCGTACGTTTCAGCTGGCAGCACGATGTGCGGTCCGTCGGCCACAACACGTACCGCGTCTTCGACAATGGCACGCGGCGCGGTCTGGAGGGCTATGAGTCGCGGGTGGCGTGGATCAGGATCGACCCCGCTCACGGCACGTCGAAGCTGATACGCCAGCAGGTCCACCCGAAACTGATGTCGAGCCCGGTGGAGGGCAACAGTCAGGCGCTCACCAACGGAGACACCTTCGTGAGCTGGGGTGTGGCGGGGCCAGGCCGTATGTCGGAGTTCTCGCGCGACGGCAGGCTGCTGTTCGACGCCACGTTCCCGTACAACGGCAGCAGCTACCGCGCCTACCGGCTCGGCTGGGAGGGCCGGCCGCTGACCAAGCCCGACCTCATCGTCGACGATGCCGCCTCCGGTGTGGTCAGGGCCAACTGGAACGGCGCCTCGGACGTGGCCCGTTGGCGGCTGCTCGCCGGTGGGTCGCAGGGCGCCCTGAAGCCGGTCGCGACCGCGTCCTGGGACGGGTTCGACACGCCGATCAAGCTGCCCGCCGACGCTCGCGACGCCGCGCGGCTCCAGGTCCAGGCCCTCGACGAACGGGGCAAGGTGATCGACAGCTCGCCCGTCACACCCATCGGCGCCGCCGCGTCCGGCGGCCGCTGAGCGGGGGCCGGGATGACACACGCACGGATCGCGGCGCTCTCCTTCCGGACGCCGCCGCTGGTGAAGATGGCGGAGCTGGCGGGTCATGTCGCCTCCGACGTCGGCGGCTTCGCCATCGCCAAGGTTGTCGGCAATTCGGCCATCTCCACCAAGGGCATGGCGGTCAACATGCTGGCCGAGGACCCACGGTGGTGGTCCACCCGGCAGCGGATGGACCGCGGTCTCGCCGAGGCCTCCCGGCTGGGCGGGGCGGCGGTGCTGGAGGCGCTCGGCCGGGCCGGACTGCGCGCACGGGACGTCGGGCTGCTGGCCACCGTCACCACCACGACCCACTCGGCACCCGGCCTCGACGCCCTCGCCCCGGCACTCGGCATGCGCGAGAACGTCGAGATCCTCTCCCTCGGTCCGATGGGCTGCTACGCGGCCCTGCCGGCCCTGACCACCTGCGCGCACTGGGTCGCGGCCCGGCGCAAGCCCGCCGTACTGCTGGCCGTGGACCTGTTCTCGCCGCACATGCAGCCGCCGCCGTACGACAAGGAGGCGGCGGTGGTGTGGACACTCTTCGGCGACGGAGCGGCGGCGGTCGTGCTGCTGCCCGACAAGGACAAGCGGGGCGCCTCGGGGACGCAGGTGGTCGACGCCGAGCAACTGACCGTCCCGGCACATGCCGAGGACCTTCAGGTGCACGTCGGCGACCTCGGGCTGCGGATCCGGCTCGCCCCCACCATGCCGGACGTCGTGGCCTCGGCCGTCGGCGTCCCGGCGAAGGCGCTGCTGGCCAGGAACCGTCTCGCGTGGGGCGACGTGGTCTGGTGGGCTGTGCATCCCGGCGGCCGGCGCATCCTCGACCGCGTCGAGGATGCGATCGGTCTGCCCGAGGACTCCATGGCGGTGGCCCGCGCCGCGATGCGCGCGTACGGCAACACCGCGGCCCCGGCCGTCCTCGGCGTGCTGCAGCGGCTGCAGACGGCCCGGCCGCTGGCCCCCGAAGAGCACGGCGTCGTCCTGGCTTTCGGGCCCGGCGCCACCATCTGGGCGGTGCTGTTGCGCGGAGCGTGAGCACCCGTAAGACCCGTACGACTTGAGGAGAGACGATGTTGGAGATCTTCGGCGTGGGCTTCGGGCGCACCGGAACCCTGTCGCTCAAGAAGGCCCTGGAGCGGCTCGGGTTCGACCCGTGCCATCACATGCTGGGCCTGTTCGAGGACCCGGACACGGTAGCGCTGTGGCAGGCCGCCGCACGCGGGGAGCCGGTCGACTGGACGCGGATGTACCAGGGCTACCGGTCGGGCGTCGACTGGCCGGGAGCCGCCTTCTGGCGGCAGATCACCGCCGCCTTCCCCGAGGCGAAGGTGATCCTGACCGAACGCGACCCGGAGGCCTGGTACGCCAGCGCCGAGAGCAGCATCCACGCCGCCGCCGTGGCACCGCTGCCCGACGACGCCGATCCGCTGTTCGCCCAGGTGCGGCAGATGTCGCTCGACGTCGTCTGGGACGGCGTCTTCGGCGGGCGGTTCACCGACCGGCAGCACGCACTGGAGGTTTACGAGACGCACATCGCCGCGGTCAAGCAGGAACTCGACCCCGCACGGCTGCTCGTCTTCGAGGTCGGCCAGGGCTGGGAGCCGCTGTGTGCGTTCCTCGGGGTGCCCGTCCCCGACGAGCCCTTCCCGCGCAGCAACGACCGGGCGGCCTTCGCCGAGCAGATCGCCCGGCTCAGGACCGCCGGCAGCACGGTGGAGCCGGCCGGCTGAGCGCGTTCCAGGCACACGCCGACGTGCCCGCGGCGGGGCTCCCCCGC